>CAZJWR010000040.1:0-36497 GCA_964549765.1 uncultured Ignavibacteriales bacterium | reverse complement strand
GAATTTGTCAATCATAATTGTGTCCTATTTTGGCCAAACACGGAATATCAGGCGGGGCGATATGGTAGGGATTCCAAAGATTGCTTCGTCAGCCGTTCGCCTGCGGCGATCGGCTTCCTCGCAATGACACGGAATTTGTTGTGGCTGGCGCACGTCCCCGTCTGTCAGCTCTTTTGTTGGCGCACCGGGAGGTACGCCAACCACGAATTCCTGCAGCTGAAGCTGCAGACCACCCACCCGTTATTAACCGGGGGCAGACGAGAGCCCGGCGCGGCTGGCCGCCCACAAACAGCGGTGCGGCACCCAGCTGCCCGACGTCCCCGCTTGGCCTTATGCGAAATACGGTATTTTTGACTATGCAAAAGAATATCTCTTCCGTATATTTTCATACAACGCAATTCGTGTTTATCTGGGTCAATGCAACGGACAATTCGAGTTCTCAAACATACCAATGCAACGGAGGTAAGAATATGCGAAGAGTCTTACTCGTTACATGTCTGGTCGTTCTGCTGTCGCCCCTGGCCGAGGCGCAGGGAATTCGGCTCGGCGTCGGCGCCTTCGGCGGCTGGAATATTCCCATCGCGCAGGACGATCAGGGAACCGGCACAGCATTCGGCGTCATGGGGCGTATCCGGGTCCTGTCGATCTTCGTCGCCGAACCAAATATCACCTTCGGCAAATGGGGCAACCCCGACGTTATCCGAGGAATCGATCTTGGTATCGAGGGTTCCAAGATCACGTCCTACGGCATCAACGCCCTCGTCGGCAACCTGCCGGGGATAGTCGGTGTGAAGCCGTTTGGATTCGTCGGTGCGTCGATCTATTCGATCAAAAACGACGATACCGGCTATGACGAAAGCAAGCTGGGGTATTCGGCCGGACTGGGCGTCGGCTACGGCTTTGCACCGACGTTCGATATTGACATTCGAGGCACGGCCGTGGTCGCCCCGCAGGAAAAGGGATCGAAAAAAGCCGTCTATATCAGCGGCGGATTAACCTATTACTTTAAGGTCGGAAACTGAGGAGGGTTATGACATGAAGAAATATATACGATATCTCCCGGCGACCGGCCTGCTTCTGGCCGCGGTCATAATCGCGGGATGTCTGCTGTCGGCAACATTCGTCATCCGCGAACCGATCAAGTTCACGATGCAGAATGATTTCTACTTCCAGCAGGTGAACCTGACCGACAACGCCACCTGGAAGGAACACGGCGACCAGATCGATTTCATCGACGCCGTCGGCATGGTCCTATATATCACCAGCGGCGAATCCGGAAACGTCACGTTCAACGCTTATGTCGACAAGTACAGCGGCCCGTCATCGAGTCCGGCCAGCGTGCCGACGACCGCAACCAAAGTCATAAACGATCTTCAAGTGCCGCCGGGAAAGACGAAGATTACGTATAAGAAGTCGCTGACGATTATCACCGGGCTGGATCGGCTAAAGGCATTGGTGAAGGCGGGACAATTCGACTTTTACGCGACCAGTTCCAGCGGTTTCGGGAGTTCGTTCCGGGTCGATTCCGGAGAGGTGATCGTGACCTTCTCAGCTCATGATTAGGCCCGATAGACTTAGGTCCGAATGAAAATCGACCGCCGGTCGTTCGGCCGGCGGTCGGACATTTGCGAAGATTCAGGGCGGGCTATTAAAGTTCTTCCTGCGCCGGCGTCTCAACCGGTTCGGGCGTCTCCTCTTCTCGATCATTCCGCCGTTCGAACAGGAGCCGGATGATTTCCTCGTGGTGAGGGAAGGTCGAGACGAACGCGAATCCGGCCCGATAGTGTTCCGATTCGGGATCGCGCTCACACCAGACGCTCCGGACATCGACGATGAGCTGATCACTACCTTTGACTTCTTCGGGAAGTTCTACGCGGATTTGGTAGGTGGTGTTTTCCCGGATGAATATGCGGCTCAGGATCTTCATCCCCTCGGATGAAATGTCGACCATGTAACCCAATGATTTGTCGGTTATTCGGTCGTAAACCCTGAAGTAACCCTTTACCCACCGCGTTTCATCTTTGCCGTAGTCGGCGGTCTGCCACCGCGCGGTTTTTCTTTTCTCTTCCATAACGTTATCCTTGAAATACAGTTTGTCGTGTTGTCAGGAACGGCGACCGGCCGGAATTCATTGTCCGGAATCGGCGGGGGCCGGCGCGAAAATGATCTCTATGTGTATATCGGAAGCGAAAAATGATATCTTAACTGCAACCGTCGTTTTTCAATCGCGCTATCTTATTAATTTATAATGTGTTAGCAAAATAACGTGGGCTGACGGTTCAAAAGGCCCTATCGGCTTATTTCAGAAGCATGAGTTTTCGGGTTTGAGTGAATTTATCTGCCTGGAGGCGATACAGATAGATTCCGCTGGCGGCTCGTTTCCCCTCGTCGTCGCGGCCGTCCCAAATGACCTGATAGCTCCCGGCCTCGCGGTAACCGCTTTGCAGGGTCCGTATTTTGCGGCCGGTTATGTCAAAGATGACGAGATTCACATACGCCGGCGACGACAGATCATAGGCAATAGTCGTGGCGGGATTGAAGGGATTGGGATAGTTCTGGTAGAGCTTATATGACGCGGGCGCCGTTGTCATTTGTTCGTTGATAGCCGCCTCGACGGCAGATTTATCACCGAGATATATTACCAATCTGCCGGAAGGCATCTGGCTAGGATTTTCGATACGATAGGAGCTATTGGCCGTCATATCGACAACGGTATCGGTGACGATATCTCGCAACGCCAGCGTCATGCTGTCGCGCGGCAGCGGCGCCGCTGTCCATGAAATATCCGAAGCATCATTCCCGGCCTGACTATAATCGAGCCGCCATACCTGAAGCCGTCCGTCATTTCTGACATCCCGGATAAAATCTCCGCTGATCTTGTCGGTGAGAACGAGGTTCGTTTTGGCGGCAAAGAAATCTATCGGCCGAATATCGCGAATATCGACGCCGTCGTCGGCCACGGGATTGATCCCGACGTCAACGCGCCCGATGACATGGCCGCCGGATCGCAGGAATATCGCCCCCGTCCATGAATCCCGGGAGCTGACACCCTGAACCGGATTGTAGTGCGGGTCAAGATAGATCGTATATCCCGCCGGGTCCTCGCACCGGATGGCATATCCCTGCCAGGGCATCAATTGCGGCAGCGACGCGGCGGTGTCGGCAATGTCCCACCATCCCCCGCCGCCGGATACGGCCGGGCGCGCCTGACTTACGAAGGAACTCACTTTGTTGACATCGAGCAGTCGTTCATCGATGGAAACCGGGAACAGGAACGGGCTCCCGATCAAATTCCAGCCGTACGCCAGCCGAATGGAAAAGGGCGTGTATGTCGGCCAGGTGGATGCCAGCCCGGCCGTGTCGAGCCGCAGTGTATCGAGGGCGAAGAAGTGCCGGAACCAGTATCCCTTGCCGGGAAGTACGCGCTGATTCGGACTATCGGTGGTAATAGAAGCAAATGATTGATTGCGATATTCATAAAGCCGCCAGGTGTCATTGTCGGCTTCGGTCGAGGGAGGCATACCGCTGAGCATCTCGAAGATGCTGTCGGCGCGGTATGACGGCAGATGCCCCGGGAACGAAACCAGGTGCCACAGGGTATCCCGCCCGTTTCCGCCCAGCCACGTGGGGCCGGCGATCATCGCCGCCCCGTCCTCGTACGGAATACATCCGGGGATCGACGCCGTTAGAGTATCGGTCAGGCCTTCGAAATCGGTCGCATAGACGACAAGTTCATAGCCGATCATGGCCACCGAATCAGGCGGCATATCGCTATCGGAAAACGTCAGCTGCCACCAGTCGCCCGAGATATTCACAAGATCATTGCCGGTGGGCATAAATCCGCCGGAGGAATTTCCCGCCCGCCAGAGCGAATAGGCGGAATCGACACCTGAACCTATGTCCGAAATATTCAGGTCAATTCTTCGCCCGCAGTCGGCAATCAACACCAATGATATCGCCGGCGGCGAAATATCTATCGAATATCCGCTCAATTGAACTTCATCCTGAGATTCGAGCGGACAATCGGTGTCGGGATCGAATCCTCCCACGTATCCGTCGTGATAAATCGTCAACTGTCCCGTATGCAACCCCAGATTGGTCGGATCGAATCGCGCCGTGATCCTGAGCGTGCCGCCCGCGGGGATCGAGCGCGGCGCGGAGAAACCGGGCAGGGCAAAGCCCTGACCTTGGACGGTGATGCTGTCAATATCGAGAGAACAGCTTCCGGGATTGGTCAATACCAGCGTATCGAGATCATAAAGATTGATATCGACGGTATCGAAAGCAATTGCCGATGCCACCGTGAGCCGTCCGGCGCAGCCTCCGGCGTTGGAGACGGGGATAATCCTGAGCGTATCGATCGGGGCGCCGACGGTATCGACGTGGTACACCAGCGTCATCGCGAACGATTGGGGCGTCAATAAGTCGCGCGGGTGAAAGGCGATGCGGCTGAATTTGATCGAATCCGATGGCCGGTATTCGGCGTCTGTCAGCGTCGCCGGATCGGGATCGATAACAAACCACGACGAGCTGTCTATCATGATCGTATCGATAATGAGGGTGTCGGTCGCTGTCCGGTTGCGTATCCAATAGCCGGTATACACCGCCGAATCGCACAGTTTGACCGATCCGAAATTGATCGCCGGCTGGACGCTCCAATGAACATAATCCGCCACTCCGGTCCCCTGCATAGTGGGCGGGCTGCAATTGCCGCTCGCCAGCGAATCTGTAACATAAAGCTGCGCCGAATACGGCTGTGCGGATAGCGGCACAAAAAATACGGTGATATCGGTGTCCCCCGGCGGCAGGAACAACGGCCGGGTGACCGCAGTATCGATGATGAATATATTTTTATATATCATGAAGTACAGGCTGTCGATCACTTCCGGCACGGTCGACGCGTTCGAAATCGTAAACGTCAACGAATGCGTCTCCCCTATTTTCCGTTCGCCGAAATCGACAACGTTTTCGGCAATGACGCATCCCGGATCGACACCGGACGCCGTCAAGTCTATCAGCATGATGCTGTCAAGGGCGAGGCCGTCGGGCAGATCGACCTCGTATCGAATCCAGACTTCGGCCGACCTGATCCCGAGATTCCTCGGATACGCCAGGACTGCGAGCCTTAGAGTCGTTCCCGTCGCAAGGGAATCTCCGACAAGCGGCGCCAACGCGGTGAATTCGGTCGAATCTCCGCGCACGACCACACCGGATATTCTTCCGTCGATATTGCCGACGATATCGGCCTGAATATCAAGCGTATCGGCGGCGCGGCGGTCGACCCGGTTGACATCGCCGAAATCATGTTGCGCGAACGGCGGCAGAATATCGAGCATCACCCCCCGTCCGTTCAGCGGCAGGAATGTTGCATTGTCGAGCGATATCGATGAAATCGAGATGCTTCCCGGCCCTGTCATCGTATCGGCCGGAGTCCACACCACCCAATAGTCGGTGGTCGCATTGGCGGGTATCACAGCATCTATCGGCGAACCGTCGGCTCGACGCACGACGACCGAGGGCTGCGTTGGGATAATCTGCGGCGCATCTACGGCAAACCCCGGCGGCGTGGCGATTGAGAACATCAGCGAATCGGGGTGATTGATGAGGACCGTATGGAAATCATTCTCAGGCATATCCGCGGCGACATGGACGAAATTAGCTGTATCTTGATCGTAGGCCAAGCCGGTGTCCGTCGCACGAAATCTGATCGCTTCCGATCCCACCCAACTGGAATCGGGTATCGAGACAATCGCGATGCGGTTCATGATCGAAATTGATAAATCGGTCTCGCCGCTGAAGCTCCACGACAGATCGGAAACGGATCCATCGATGTCGCTCGCATAATTATCAAGGGTTATCGCCGCAAAATCCGTGTCGCCGATAATGGCCTGATCGGGAATGCCACTGACAACCGGCGCATCATTCACCGGCGTCACCGTGAATATCGCCGTATCCTGGTCGAACAGACTATCCGGGTCGGTCGCACGGAAAATAATCGTATCGGCGCCGAACCAGTCCTTATTCGGCGTCGTAATCGTCGCTATGCGATTGGCATCGATAGCGACGCTCAGATCGTTATTGCCCGAATACGACCAAGTCATGGCCGAATCGGGATTATCCGGATCAGTGACATAATTATCGAGTGCGACCCCGGTGAACGTACCGCCTTCGGCGATAGTCTGATCCGGGATGCCGCTCACCAACGGCGGATTGTTGACGCCGATGACGGTGAATATGGCGGTATCCTCGCCAAACGCTCCGTCGGGGTCGGTGGCCCGAAAGACGATTTGTTCGGACCCGAACCAATTTGGATTGGGCGTCGATACGGTGGCAATACGATTGGCGTCGATATCGACGATCAACTCGCCGTTGCCCGAATACGACCAGGTCATTTCGTCCGGTGTGTTATCGGGATCGGAAACATAATTATCGAGCGTATCGGGGGCGAAAGTGCCGCCCTCGGAAATGGATTGATCCGGAATATTCGCGACCAGAGGAGAATCGTTCACCGCCGTGACCGTGTAAATCGCCGTGTCTTCGCCGAAGGCGCCGCCGGGATCGATCGCTCGGAATATGATCGTCTCGGAACCGGACCATTCGGCGCTCGGCGGCGTCACCGCCGCTTTCCGGTCCGGGTTTATATTCACGTTCAGTTCAAGATTCCCCGAGTACGTCCAAACCAATTCCGAATCGGCGTTATCCGGGTCGAATACATAATCATCGAGATTGACAGTATCGAATGTTCCACCTTCGTCGATCGTTTGATCCGGGATATCCGCAACCTGCGGAGTATCATTGACGGGGTTGATCATATAGATTGACGTATCTTCGCCGAACAGCCCGCCCGGATCGGTGGCGCGAAAGACAATTGTATCTACCCCATACCAGTCCGGATTCGGAGCGGATATGGTTGCGATCCGATTGATATCTATGTCGACGGTTAATTCCGCAGCGCCTGAGTAGGTCCAGACCATTTCCGAATCGGCGTTATCCACGTCGGAGACATAATTATCCAGCGTATCGGGGGCGAAAGCGCCGCCCTCGGAGATGGATTGATCCGGAATATCCGCGACTATCGGCGTATCGTTAACCGGCATGACGGTATATGTAACCGTATCATCGCCGTAAGCCCCTCCGGGATCGGTGGCGCGGAATACGATCAACTGCGTTCCGAACCAATTCGAATCGGGCGTCGTAACGGATGCGATCCGACTGGGATTGATATCGACGATCAATTCACCGTTGCCGGAATATGACCAGGTCATTTCGTCGGGTGCATTATCCGGGTCGAAAACGTATACATCAAGGCTGTCCGGCGCAAAAGTCCCGCCCTCGTCAATGGTCTGATCCGGTATCCCGGCCACCAGCGGAGAATCATTAACGGCCGTTACCGTATAAATCGCAGTATCCTCGCCGAATAATCCACCGGGATCGGTCGCGCGGAAAACGATAGTATCTGCTCCAAACCAATTCGGATTCGGAGTCGATATGGTTGCGACACGGTTAACATCTATGTCAACGGTTAATTCGGCATTCCCCGAGTACGTCCAGACCATTTCCGAATCGGCGTTATCCGGATCGACGACGTAATCGTCAAGCGTGACCGGCACGAATGATGCGCCCTCGTCAATCGTCTGATCGAGAATACCGGCCACCACCGGCGTATCGTTGACGGGCGTGATCGTATAAACGGCCGTATCTTCACCGAACTGGCCGCCGGGATCGGTGGCGCGGAAAACGATCGTATCCACGCCGAACCAGTCCGGATTCGGAGCGGAAATGATCGCGATGCGATCGATATCTATATTAACAATCAATTCGGAAGCGCCCGAGTACGTCCAGACCATTTCCGAATCGGCGTTATCCGGATCGGTGACATAATCATTGAGGTTGATCGGCCCAAAGGAGTCTCCTTCGACAATCGTGGAATCCGGAATCCCAGCCACGACCGGCGATTCGTTTCCGATGTAGAGAAATCCGCCAACAAGCGGATCGGATGACATCCCTGAAGCTATATTTGTCACGACAACATCCGCGACTCCCGGTAGGCCGGGCGGGGTGATGCCGGTGATTTCGTAGGGGGAAACGACTGTTAGGGAAGTGACGGTGCTGTCGCCGATGGTCGCGGTCATTCCGGCAGGATCGAACCCGCTGCCATAAATCGTGATCGGCATCCCGCCGATAGGATAACCGCTGTCGGGCGTAATGGAAGCAATGACCGGCGCGACCGGCACGGCGCCATCGACAGTTATAAAATCTGAATGAGGGCTCAAATTGCCGGATGTATCCTGGGCGATGATGAGATAGTTGTACAGGGAATCGAGGGCAGTCGCATCTATATAGAAGCTGTCCTGAACGCCCGGTGAAGCCAGCGAGCCTGTCGGGTCATCTATTCTAAAGAATGAACCATCGGATGTACCTGCTCGACGGTAGACGTGATATGTCAATGACGGATCGCCGTTCCAGGTAATCAATATCGCAGACGTGGATAACGCCTGCCCGGCCAATCCCTGTGGCGCAGCCGGCCAGACGACCGGCGCAAGGAGGATATCTTCTTGCTGAAATGAATTATTGGGAATAAGCTTCGACAGAACAAACCCCTCGCCGTTGGCAATATTGTAGAAATGATACGCATAGGGATTGCCCGGAGCTTCAGTCAGATAGTTCTGGAAATCGTCGAACCAATTACCGGCATCGTATCCCGCTCCTACGCTCGTCTCAATCCGAATCTCCTCGTCGGTATTATCGAGGTATCCGAAGAAGCTCATCTCCCCATTTGCCGGTACGGACGCATCCGAGTTTGTAACCGACCCGAAAATGCTCCCTTGACCGTACGCCGCCGAAGTCATTACCAAGAAAATCAGCAGGAACAGCAAATCCCGGCAAAGGCGTCTTGCATCCATGTGGCGGGTCATAATCCCACCTCGAAATGGATACCGGGATGATTCCGTTTGGCAGGAAAATCGGGCGGGGTCCAGTCCCGACCCGGCGGGACCGCTTCGCCGCCGCCTCCGTTGCCGCCGGCAATCACCGCCAGGGCGACGATACCGCCCGCAATCGGGATAATCGGTCTATTGATGCCGATATCCGCCCCTCCCACCGGCGACCATAGGAAATCCCACACCCGGCTTGCGAATCCATGCCGCGCCTCGGTCTGCTGCGCGTAACTGTCCCACCAGATTTGCCGGGCGCGATCGATGGTCAGACCGTCTATCGAGGATACAAACGCGAGATTCGGTTCCAATGTACCGATCAAAAGCCGCGATTCGGATGGCCGGTTGAAAACGAAAGCGATATTCCGGTTGTGGACGTCGATGTCGCGCGGATAGGGCAGCCGAACGCCGCCGAAACCGCGCGTGCCGTAATCGGTGCGATCATCGCGAGGAAACATCTCCGGGAAGGATATGGTCCGCATCCGGTACTGCCCGCGTTCGTTTTCCGACGTCACGATCAGGTTCCGCCCTCCCGGCAGCCATTCCGGCCCGGAAAACACGTCGGAATTCGGCACGACGCTAATTCGATCGGCGCGAATCGTGTCGACCAAGATGGGCCGCATGATAATCGAATCTCCGAAGAAATCGATCGACGCCGCGCCGAAATCGCATGAACCCAAACGGGGGTTGAGGCTGTCGTCCAATAATCGGTAAATGTTCGGATGATACAGGAACGCCAAACGCCTGCCGCCCATACCCCAAGACGGGCCGAAATAATCCCGCGCGGTATCCTCGGCGATCATACCATAGGACCGCCCGCGATAAATATCATATATCCTGATATGAAAGCGCCCGTCGATTCCGTCCTGCTCGGAATACGCCACGAGGCCCGAACCGGCGACCGGGCACCAGACGGGATCGAATTGCCTGCCCGCCCCGGAAACCAGCGATTGGAAATCCTGCGACGGAATACCGTCGATGCGATCTTTAAGTTTATTACCTAAATCGCATATGACCCGGATATCGGAATCGGTCCCGGTGACAACGGTGAGAGCCAGACAAAGCCCGTCAGGCGACCATTGCGGATTGCCCCAGGCTTTTGCGGTTTCATCCGGCGTCTCGATGCCGCGCCACAAAAGATGGCTTCTCGCCGAGCGCGCCTCGTAGAGATACAAGTCGGATTTATTTCCCTGACGGACGATATAGGCCGCCCAAAATTCGCCGTCCACCGCCTTCGGGCTCCACGCCAGCTGTCCGCAGGAGATCGGGAGTGAAATGCTACTGTCGGCCGTCGAATCGGCTGATTGACCGAAGGCGCGCTTTGGAATAATTTGCCGGCTTGTGCCGGTTCGGGCGTTGTACAGAAAAAGTTTCACGCCGGAGTCGGTGTGCAATTCGTAGGCGACATACGAGGAATCCTCGGGGCAGATTTGCGGCCGGGCGAATATCCCCGGTTCCATCAGGCTGTCGGCCAACGCCCGCCATCCGCTCTGAAGCTCGATCGCTCCCTGCGCCCATACGCTGCCGGCGAGAACCGCTACGGCAATCATCACTGCGGGGATAATGCGAACGAATAAATTCTTGAATCGAATTCCAACCATAAATGAAATCATCACCTCAAAATACGCCGCAATCCCGAATTATAATGGCGGCGAATTCATGAACCATATCAAGATACGATAAATTGATGTCAATTGTCAATTAACGATTCAAGATGATTTTGCGGCGAATTTAACGGTTATTTCAGAGAGCGCCGAGTCGGGAGCACGGGGCTCCCGACCCGCGGCTTGTGAGTTTCAGGAGCGAATCAATTCTCGGATGATTCGATGACGCCGTATTCATGGAGCTTGTTGCGCAGGGTCCGCGGGTTGATGCCCAGCAATTCGGCGGCGCGGGTGCGATTGCCACCCTGATCCTCCAGCGTCCGCAATATCAAAATCTTCTCCGCCTCATGGACGCTCATCCCGGCTTTCAGTTCGCCGCCGTTTTCCCCGGCGCGTCCCAAAACCAGCGACGGCGGGAAATCCTTCACGCCCAGCATGCGCTCTTTGGATATCACCACCGCCCGCTCGATGAAATTCTCCAATTCGCGGACATTACCCGGCCAGTGATATTTGGCAAACAGCCGCATCGCGGCATCATCGATAGCGCGGATATCCTTGCCGGTTTCCTCGTTGTACCGGTTAATGAAATGCGCCGCCAAGAGAGGGATGTCCTCGGGACGTTCTCGCAGCGCCGGGACATCGATCGGGATAACATTGAGACGGAAAAACAGGTCTTCGCGGAATTTGCCCTCGGCGATTTCCCTTTTAAGGACGCGATTCGTCGTTGCCAGAACGCGCACATCCACCTGAATCGGCGTCACCGACCCGACCCGCTCGAATTCGCGTTCCTGCAGCACGCGGAGCATTTTCCCCTGGAGATTGACCGGTATTTCCGAGATTTCATCCAGCAGGATGGTGCCGCCGTCGGCCATCTCGAATTTCCCGCGCTTTTGGCGATCGGCGCCGGTAAAGGCGCCTTTTTCATGACCGAATAATTCGGATTCGATCAATCCCTCCGGAAGCGCCGCGCAGTTCAGCTTGACAAACGGCATCTCGGCCCGGTCGGATTGATAATGGATGGCGCGCGCGATCAATTCCTTGCCCGTGCCCGATTCCCCGCTGATCAGTACCGTCGATCGCTGCGAGGCGATTTCATCGATGAGCTGTTTGATTTCGCGCATCCGGGTGGCCTCGCCGATGAGTTCCTTGTATTTATCCTGGGCTTCGGCCCGGAGGCGACGATTTTCCGAACGGATCGCGAGATGATCATGGGCGCGATTGATGACCAATTCGATTTCGTCCGGAGAGGATGGCTTGATAAGATAATCGAAAGCGCCGAGTTTCATGGCCTCGACGGCGTTCTTGACCGATCCGAAGGCGGTAATCATGATCACGACCGCCTCCGGCGTCCGTTCTTTGACGATTTTCAACAAATCCATCCCGGAAACTTTGTGCATTTTCAGGTCGGTCAGAACGATATCATAAGCGTTCTGTTCGAGAAGCGCCTTCGCCTCCTCGCCCGAGTACGCCGTGCTGACCTCATGGCGTGTCCGTTGCAACGTTTCGGCGATAAATTCATTGACCAGCTTGTCATCATCGACGACCAGAATATTCAGCTTCATGATTTACCTCATTGCGCTAATCCGACGGCAGGACGATGGTGAAAACCGTGCCGCGCCCTACCTCCGAATCGACCGTTATCGTACCCTGATGGCTCTGGATGATTTTCCATACGCAGGCGAGGCCGAGGCCGCTGCCGCTGCGTTCGGTTTTTGTCGAGAAAAAGGGGCGGAATATTTTATCGCGAATATCTTCCGGGACGCCCTCGCCGGTATCCTCGATAGTGATCCATATCCCCGTCTCCGGCTCGTCGACCCGTCCGGCCCGGAGCACGACGCGCCCTCCGCCCGGCATCGCCTCCCGGCTGTTTCGCAACAGATTCAACAGCACCTGTCGCATCAGGTGCGAATCACAAGTCACCCGGAGATCATCGTTTTCGATTTCGACGTCGATGGCGATATCGGGCCGGCCAGCCTCTTCGTTGGCGCGCTCATACTCGGCACTGTCCTCTATCAACCGGGTGAGCGATACTTTCCGCAAGTTTAGTTGATCACGGCGGGTGTAATCCAGAAGGGCCGTCACGGTGCGATTCAAACTTTCCACTCCGGCGATAATCTTATCGACCCATTTCAGTTTGGACTCATCATCCTCGACCTCGCGCCGCAACAAACAGGCGAAACCGCCGATCCCGCCCAGCGGGTTGCGCACCTCATGGGCGACGGTCGCGGCCATTTCGCCCAGAGCCGCCAGGGTTTGAATCCGGTTCATCTCGGCCTCGAGCTTCTTGATCTTGGTAAGATCGAAAAATATCTCGACCGCCCCGCGGCATTCGAGATCGCTGTCCCGCAAGAGAGACGTTGAAACGGAAACCGGGATTTCGTCGCCGGCGCTGTTGATAATCGTCTTTTCTTCGGAATCGAATTCCGCGCCGGACATGACAGTATCCAAGGCCGAATAACGTCCGCCCGTTTGGGCCGGCATCACCTCGTCGTATTTCTTCCCCAATGCCTTGGCTGCGGCGATGCCGGTAATTCGTTCGGCGGCCGGGTTGAAATGAGATATGAGACCGTTCTTATCGACGGCGACCACGCCCGATGTCAGCGATGTCAATATCGAATTCAGGAATGATGTCACTTCCCGGTTATCGCTGATCGTCTGCCGTAGCTGCCGGTTGATTTCTTCCAGCCGCCGCCCCTGTTCGCCGTATTCGGTTTCGAGCGACAGGTATTGACGCTGCAGATTATTGATGATTTTATTGAACGTCTCGAAGGACTCTTTGAATTGAACCACGTCGGCCTTGGACGTCCCTGTCCGCGATATTTCTCTTGCGCCTTCCATAGCATGCTAAATATCCGCCGCTCATAAAATTCAATCAACAAAAAAAAGTGGGACTGGATACCGATATTTGCTGACGATGAATACTGTGATGTCGAGTGCGACGCAATCCCTAGGGTTGGCGAGAAGAGTCATACCCCGGAGAGAATCTGGTCGACTTTCTCTTTCAGCGTATCGATAGTGAACGGCTTGACCAGATACCCGTTGACTCCAGCCTTCACCGCGGCCATAATATCCACATCGACCGACTTGGCCGTCACCATCAAAATGGGCATTCGGTAAAATTCCTCGGACCGCCGCAACATACAGGTCAGGGTGACGCCGTCCAACCCGGGCATCATCCAATCTGTGATTATCAGGTCAAACGAATTTTCTTTTAATGCCTGAAGAGCTTCGCGGCCGCTTGATGCCTCGGCAGTGTCTGTATAACCGATAGTATGGAGCGTATTGATAATAATTCTTCGCATCGTCGGCGAATCGTCGACGATCAATATTCGGGGACAGCTCAAGACCTCCCCTCCGTTTTCCCGCGCCGACCGTGTCCGGTTTCGGCTGCCACAACCGATCGATCTCCCTCAGATATGGCGCCGGTCCCGGATACGCTGCCCTCGGGCGGTGTCAGTCCGTGCCGGTGCAGCATCTCTTCGAGCATATCGATCCGCCGGCGCATGATGCGGGCGGTGGTCCGCCCATGGGATTCGGTCAGGGCGCGGTTGACGATACCTTTCAGGTCCTTCAGGCAGAACGGCTTGACGACGAAATCGAACACTCTCATCCGCAAAGCGTCGATGACCGATTCCACCGTCGGGTTCCCCGACAGGAGAATTATCTTCAGATCGGGATCGGCCTGTCGCAGGCGATCGATCTGGTCGGGCGGGCAGGCGCTTCCCAGACCGATGTCGATCAAGGCAACCGGCGTCGGAAAGGTATCGATGATGCGCAGCGCCTCGGTCGTGTTTTCGACGGGATAGACCCGGTTGCCCTGGGCCCCGAAAAATTCGCCCAGCAGGTCCCGGATGGTTTCATCGGAATCGATAACGAGAATGCCGTCGTCGGTTCTCATGTCATACTCTCCGCTTAGTCATTAATCCTCGCCGACGCCTGCCGCCTGACGCCGTTCCTCGACCGCCTTCTTGGCGACCTTAAATAGCTGGTTAATATTGAACGGCTTGACGACATAGTCCTCGACCTTGTTGCGGAGCGCCGCAACCGCCGAATCGAACGAGGGGAATCCGGTCATGATGATCACCGGCAGATCCGGGTAAAGACTGCGGATTTTCCCCGTTAGATCGAGCCCGTCCATATCCGGCATCTTGATATCGGTCAGGACCAGGTCGAATTGTTGATTCTTCAGATACTGGACGGCCTTATTGCCGCCGTCGGCGACCACGATGTCCCACCCCTGGCTGCTGAAAAAATCGTACAGCAGATCGCGGATCAACAGTTCATCGTCGACGACCAATATGCGATATTTTTCCATGTCATTTCCCTTATTGCCAGCCGGCTGTCACCGTGACCGTCGCCGCCCGCGGAGTTTCGATGATCGTTGTGCGTGCCCGAGAACATGCTATGCTTCGTCCCGCTCCCATTCACGGTCCGACGGCTATGCCGCCGTAGCTAACCATCGCCTCTTCGACCGTATCGTAGATCTCGAAGACATTCGACAACTGCGTGATATCGAAAATCTCCACGATGTACGGCGCCAGGTTGGACAGAGTCAACCGACCTTGGCGTATGCGGATTTCCTTCAACATCGATACCATCGCGCCCAGGCCTGAGCTGTTGATGAAATCGACGCCTTTCATGTCGATATGGATCATCGTCCGGTCGCGTCCCAGAAGCGTCTTGACCGTCTCCTTGGCCTCAACGGCATTCATCAGGTCGAGCTTGCCCGTTAATGTCAATTGGGTGACCGTGCCTCTCTCAACACATTTTATATCCATGTCGTCCTCCATTATGTGCTTACCCTCGCCAGCATTTTGACCATTCGTATCACGGCGCCCCCTTCCTTCCGAAGGTCTACGTCGACCTCGTCCATCAAATATTTGATCAGGCCGAGTCCCCGGCCGCTTTCATCGTCGGGAAGGCCGACCGGGTCAAAATCGATGCCAGTATGGTCGGCCAGGCCCTCGCCTTCGTCGGCGACCCGCACCTCCAGTCTATCAGTATATATTTCGACCGTTATGACGATTTTTTTAGAGGTATCGCCGGCGTGAGCGTGAATTACGGCGTTGGTCATCGCCTCCGATACCGCCACCCGGATGGGGTTGACGGTTTCGTCCGGGATGTCGTGGTGCGCACAAATCCGGTCGATGTCGGCGTACATCCTTTCCAACTCGTCCAGTCGCGAGACGTAGGTCAATTCGTATCGGGCTGGGAGCGGGGACGGGTCGGTGATATCGATGACAATGGTGGTGTAATCGTCCACGGATTCCCCGTCGGCGCCCCGGCTGAAATGATCGATTTCGGATTTGACGGCGTGCGTGAAATTCCGGGCGTCCATGGTCGCCCCGGCGACGACGAAATCTTTCAGCCGGCGGATGCCGTAAAGCTGGCCCTCACGGTCGGCGGCCTCGATCACCCCGTCGGTGTAACAGAAGATACGATCTCCCTTGCCGACATCGATCCGGCGCGAGCGGTAGACAGTCCCCGGGAACTGGCCGACCAACGGCCCGCCGTCTTTCAACGGAATCACCTCTCCCCCGGCCGATCGCAGGTAAAACGGCGGCGGGTGTCCCCCGTTGCAGTACTCCAGGTATCCTCCGGCAGGATCGAGACAGGCCATGAACAATGTGATGAACATGCCGTGGCTTTTGATGATATCGCTGCACATGATATCATTGAGGTGAACCATCAAATCAGTGATTTTGACCGACCGGTCGGACGTGATCGACGAGCGGATAATGGAATAGACCGACGTCATCACCAGAGCTGCCGGGACGCCTTTGTTGGTAACGTCGCCAATCAGGAAAAAGAGCCGGCCGCCGGGAAGCGGTATCAGGTCATAATAATCGCCGCCTACCTGCCGGGCGGGAATGTACATGGCCTCGACCCTCACGCCGTCGAACGCCGTATCTTCCGGAAGGAAGGTCGCCTGCACCTGACGCGCCAGATCCAGTTCCTGTTCGATCTTTTGTTTTTCCAGCGATTCTCGAAATAATGTAGCGTTTTCGATGGCGACCGAAGTGAACTTGCAAATCATTTCCAGATTGGCGGCGTCCTGCACGGAGAAACCGGACTCGTCCTCGCAATTAAGGATGACAATCGCCCCCATGGCGTTTCCCTTGGTGATGATCGGCGACACCAGCGCATTCCGGACAGTGACGCGAGTCGTCCCCCGGACTCGGCAAGCGTTGTCGGAGAGCGTTTCCTTTGTCCGCAAGGTATGGGCGATCATGGTCTCGCCATTGTCGAACATGAGCGAATCCAGCAATTCCGATTCGACGCCCCAGGAGATTTTGACGTCCAGCCTGCCATCCGCGACGAGCACAACAGCCCCGACTTCACCCGCCACCTGACGGATGCTGATCTCCATAGCCGCCGCTAGGACCGCCTCGATATCAAGAATCGAGGTGATGACCGATGCGATATCGGCAAGATTTTGCGATTCCTGTTGTTTGGCTTCGAGCTTTTTTTCGAGGTCAAATAGCCTGTCCTCGATGGGCGGAAGTTCGCCGGTGTACATTTCGTTGGCACTCCGATAACAGCTTCTCTGCCTTATAATTGTCGGCCTTCGGCGGCAGAAATTTATGATTTTTCTGGTCATTTTCCAATTAAGCAAGTCAATGATCTCAGGATTTCGCGGCGCGGGGAGGCTAAATTTTCGCGGCATCGAAAGGATGTACAGACCGCTGACAATCCCACAAATCGTGGTGAAATAGATGGCCGTTATCCTTGCCCGCCGTTATCATATTGCCATTCAAGGAAATAGTTCAATCGATGAGAGAATTGACCGCTTTGGGCCGAGAATTCCGGCCCCCAAAGCAGCGGGCAACTGTCCAGACGCTGGACAATATTCGCCGGAAAATTATAAAAGCCTAACCGACTACCAAATAGCAACTTCCCCAAGAAAACCGCAATCTGTTGCACAATAACACCTTACTCGCGCTTTACGAAATTCCCTTTTACGACTCACCACGGTATGCCGTTTGCTACTCTATCGGCATGGACAGTACTCTAAACGCGAGGATTTATTCAATGAAGAGACTGCTTGTTCTGACTGCGACGGTTGTTCTCACAGCGATGCTGTCTCAGGCAGCCTTGGCCATCCCGGCCCTGCAGATTTACATCCCTGACGCTACATGGGACGCCTCGACAGAAACCTGGGTTACCGGTGCAAGCGATTTTGAACTCTGGGTTATTGCCGCCAATACTGACTCCAAGCCGATCTACGACCTTACCCTGGTCGTGGCGCTGGCCGACGGTCAGGATCCGGTAACGGGCGCCCTGTCTATCGACGGCGCCGATTTCAATACTTTCATGAACGGTACGCCGCCTTCATGGGGCGACAACCAGGGTTCGTATCCCGGTCACGGCATTTATCCGACCAAATACACGGAGCTTTATATCTCCAGCCTGGTGAACACGTATCCCGAGACGGTGCACAACACACAACCGGGCGAATATGCCGACACCGCTCCCGGAAAGATCTTCAAATTCGACATCAGCACCTCGTACGATTTCCTGCATTTCGATGCCTACGGGTACCATCGGGAATCTGACGGGAAATTCAAATTTGTGCCCCCTTCGCACGACGGTGAGAAGGGTCGTATTCCTCCTCCGACCATTCCGGAACCCACCACGCTTCTGCTGGTCGGTTCGGCGCTGGCTGTCGTCGGTGGTATCAGGAAACTGCGTAAGTAGACAATTGACAAAAAGGCGAAACACTTAAGAGCATAGTGTACAAAATCCCAGACGTCAAAAAGGCCGCCTCCGGCGGCCTTTTTCTATTGCCCGAAAATTGGTTTATTCCGATTCCTCTTTCTTCTTTCGCGCCTTTAGCTTGATGACCAGCGGTGCGCCCTCGAAGCCGAACTGCTCGCGCATGCGGTTGGTCAGATAGCGAATATACGGTTCTTTGATCAGCCGGGGAAAATTGCTGAATATCACGAACGTCGGCGGGGCCGTGTCCGGTTGGGTCATATAGAGCAGTTTGATCCACTTGCCCTGTGTCGCCGGCGGCGGCTGTTTGCGGACGGCCTCGACCAGAAATTCGTTTAGCGTCGACGTCGGGATACGCCGGGTGAATTCGGCATAGACATTGTCCACCAGCTTCAACGTCTTGCGCACCCGCTGCCCGGTGAGGGAAGATATGAAAATTGACGGAATAAAGCTGTATGTCGGCGCCGCCTCAGCGATCTGCCGGGCATATATTTCGGCGGAATGTTCGTCTTTTTCGAATATATCCCACTTATTGACCGCCAGGACCATTCCCCGCCCGGCCTCGCCCACCTCCTCGATGATTTTCAATTCCTGAAAGTTCAGCCCCTCGGTGGCGTCAAGCAGAATCACGGCCACATCGCAGCGTTGAATCGCCCGAATCGTGCGCAGCGTGGTATAGTATTCGATGCTTTCCTTGATCCGGCTGCGGCGGCGCAATCCGGCGGTATCGATCAGCACATAGCGTCGGCCGTCCACCAGGATCGGGGTGTCAATCGAATCGCGCGTCGTCCCCGGGACCTCCGATACGATCTGGCGCTGCTCGCCGAGAAGACAGTTGACGAACGACGATTTGCCGACGTTAGGCCGCCCAACCACCGCCACGCGGATTTCATCCGGCGGTGATTCTTCTGGTTTCATTTCAGGAAGCAGGGCGATGATTTCATCGAGCAGCTCGCCCATGCCCCGACCGTTGGCCGCCGAGACCGGGAAGATCGTTTCAATCCCGAGGTTGTAGAAGCTGTTCGCCTCCAGATCGTATCGCTCGTTGTCGGATTTGTTAACGGCCAGTACCACCGGTTTTTTGGTGTGCAGCAATTCCCGCGCGATGCGCCCGTCGATATCGGTTACGCCGGTCTGACAATCGACAATATAGAGCACAACGTCGGCCTGTTCGGTGGCGATCTGGGCCTGATCGAGAATCAACCGCTCCATGGCGTCCCGGCTGCCGGGGACCATGCCACCGGTATCGACCAGGTAAAATTCGCGCCCGGCCCAGTCGCATATCGAAAAATTGCGGTCGCGGGTGACGCCGGACTCGCTGTCGACCACAGCCAGCTTCTTTTTTATCATGCGATTGAACAGCGATGATTTCCCGACATTGGGTCGTCCCACGATGGATACGATCGGCAACGGCATACTACCTCTCCCCTATCGCAATCGCGGCGCGAACGGCGCCGGCGATCTGATACGTCCCGACGATCACCGGGCGGCCGACGGCGATTTTGAATTCATCCAGCGACATGTCGTCGAGGAAAACCTCATCGGTGTTGATGCAATTGGGTGGCAGGAGAATGATATCGGCGTCGGATTTCCTGACTGCTTTGGCTATATCTCCGCCGGTCAAAAGCCCGGTGACAGTCACCGTCTTTCCCCAGAACCGATTGTCCACCTTTGTCAGGTTAGCCTTCAAGTTTTTTATCTTTCGCAGATACGGCATAATTTCCCGTTCGATTATCGGCCCGGCCAGACGGCCGGTGACAATCTCCAATCGCAATGGATTTTTGACTCGACCGGGAAGATACCGTTTGCGACGATTGAAATCGACAAGAAACTGCCGCACCATGCCGACGCCGTTTTCGAACTGCGGCATCTCTTCATAATAGCCGAATGGTGGGATGGGCCGTCCCGCTTTCAGGAATAACTCATCCGACGGCCACACAAACCTCGTTCCCAGCCGGTCGAGGAATTCCTCGTGGTATGATTCCACGAGATCGATTGTCGCCGCGGATTCGTCGCGGGTGAATGTCCGTAATTTCGGGAGCCGTTCGCGGTATTTGGTCAGCCCCACCGGCACGACCGCCAGCGAATCGACGCCCGGCGACAGTTTTGCCAGATCCTCGATTGTCTTCTCCAGATGGATGCCGTCGTTGACACCGGGCACGATTACCGCCTGGGTGTGCAGGCGGATGCCGCCGTCGATAAGCCGTTCGAGTTGCGGCAGGATCGGTTCCAGCCGCCGATTGCCGAACATGAACGGCCGCAGATCGTCGTCGGTGGTATGCACCGAGATATACAGCGGCGACAGGCGCATGGCGATAATCCGCGCAAAATCGGCTTCGCTCATCCCCGACAGCGACACATAATTACCGTGCGTGAACGAGTACCGGTAATCGTCGTCCTTGATATACAGGCTGCGCCGCATACCCTTGGGCTGCTGATGCACGAAGCAGAAGATGCATTTGTTATGGCAGACGCGGATTTTGGCGTCTTCGAACGTCAGTCCCAGATCGCCGCAGGCGGGATCGTCGATGATGAACTGGCGCGTCTGCCCGCCATCGACGATTTCCAGCCGCACGATATCCTCGGTGTTATGGAATTGGAAATCGAGATGATCGGCCACCTGATGTCCGTTAACCGACACCAACTCCGCCCCCGGCGATATTTTGCCGTACAGCGGCGATTCCTTACTTATCCCGACGATCTTCATCCCCCCAAAATACACCCGCCGCCGCTGCTGTCAAGACTGACGTTTCGTCATAGCCGATAGATCACACCCTCGGCACTCGGAGCCAAAACCTGCCTGAACAGAAAACTCCAGCGAATTGCAGGACGCGATGGATAGTTGCTAATGGAAAAATATAGAAGATATCCATGACTGCGGGCATGGGATCTCCCCGCGGTTAACGTATCCAGTTGACAGCCATAAAATTACAAAATTACTCGGCCCGGAAAAATACCGGCATCGCTTTTGTTCTACAAAATGCCAGAGGAAAACTTAACAAGAGGGTATTAACATGAAACGTCCAACTGCACATCTCCGGCTCACGTCCTTGACGATTCTGATTTTTATCTTGTTCGCAGTCTATACTCGCGCGGATACGGGATCGAATTGCATTCAGACGATAGAAGAAAGGATTTCCCCGGATGAGAAAATCAAAATCGAGAAGACAGATGGGGAGGTCGTCAAAGGGCATCTCCTTGCGGTTAGTCCTTCACAACAGGCACTGACCGTATATTTGATTTCATCCGGCCGCCCAGTCACCACCACCTGCTTCGCCGGTGACGTGTCGTCGGTTACCTATCACCGCAAGGGCAGGGTCAGACCGCTTTACCTCGCCGCGGGAACGTTGGTCGGTTTTGCAGTAGGCGTATATATCGAAGCGTTGATAACCACCAGTCCGCATCTGAGACTCCGTCCTTTCGAATCCGGTGAATTTTGGCATGGCGATTACATCGGTGCGGTGTCCGGATTTGTCCTAGGTATAATACTCTCCATGCTGATTCCCAAGGGATATGAAATCCCCTGCCGACAAGGAGGATGAGATGAAACACCGCACTCGAATAAGTATGGTCCTGGCCCTGGCCGGCTTGGCCGCCGTGCAGCTCTCAGGTTGTTCCGGCATAGGTTATATGACCGGCTATCTTATCGACCATTCCAATGCCACCTATCGGGATGAACCCGTACATCAGGCCGCATATGTTGACCACGGCCATAACATCTGTGTTATCACCCTCGACGACAGTACCTATCAGGGCGAATTCGACGGAATCGCAGTCATGGACAGCGCCGATTACGACGCCGCCCTTGCATCCTTGCGAGATTCCCTGCCGGGAATACCCTTCCCCGCAATCGGCGAACCGGTCACCGTCTATACCAATCCGGGATTTTCGATGGCCGGCCGATTTCAGGGTTTCGACTTATGGTTCACCAAATCGAAGCTGGTTCCGGGAGCTAAAGATGTCGGCCAATTAACCACGGCGGATCGCGCCCTCCTTGAATGCTGTTCGATTAAAAGCGACGAGGATCTTAATTCGTTCAACTTTCTGTTGCAAGACGTAGACGCTATCAAAACGTCCTCAGGCGATACGATCGACGGCGGGCGTATTTTCGGATTGGCCCAACTGGGCGCCATCCCCACGCGATCATCCATTTTGATCAAGAAGGACAACACCGTCACGGAGGTACGGATCGACCATATCAAGCGATTTAAATCCGTCGATTATGGTTATGCCCAATGGATCGGACTCGGTATCGGGGCAGCTTTCGATGGTGCGATCATAGCAATTATTATCGCCTTCGCCACGATGGGCCCGATTTTATAGAGTATTTACGGCACCCCACCAAAAGGGGAGGCGAAGCGATTTGACCCGGTTGCGCATACTTGACTCATGATAAATCCCGGCGCGAAATTAATCTCTAACCCTACTACTTTCTTAAAACTTCCCTGTCCACTATTCGTATAGAAAATTGACCATATATACGGGGTAAATGGTCCTGCTTAAACCCTCGCCCCGCTGCCCTGGGATTTAGGGCAAGTGATTAACATTCTTAGAAATAACAAGAGGTTAGGTTTTGTTGGATGGCTTTTCTGCCTGTGGAAAGGGTCTGGAGTATGAAGAAATGCTTCTTCCGCGCACATTACCTGTGCGCTTCCATTACCGCCCTCGCTCTGTTCCTTCTGCCCTCACTTTTGTTGGCTGAACCGTCGTTCCAGCCCGTTTTTAAGCCAACTTTGCATATCTCGCCTGCCACCGCACCGGTGCAAATCGACGGCAATATAGCGGAGCCGGCTTGGCGGACGGCGGCCCGTTCCGCGAATTTCGTGGAACGGTATCCCGGAGACATGACCAAGCCGGATGTCCTCACGGAAGTCTATGTAACCTACGACAGCGCCAACCTGTACGTGGCCTTTGTCTGCCATGACGACCCCGGCCAGATTCGGGCCACCATGTGCCAGCGAGACCAGTTCCCGTCCGATGACGCCGTCGGCCTGATGCTCGACACCTACTCCAGTGCATCCTGGGCCTACGAGTTTTTCGTTAACGCGCACGGCATCCAGCGGGATAACCTCTGGTCCAGCATTTCCGGCGACGATCCGGGATTCGATTTGAACTGGGTCTCGGCGGCTCACATCACCGATTCCGGTTATCAGGTGGAGATGGCCATCCCCCTCGCCAATCTCCGCTTGCCCAGCAAGGACATCCAGTCGTGGAAGGCCGATTTTCGGCGGAGCCGCCCGCGCGAAAGCAACACCGAATATTCTTGGGCGGCCTATGACCGGAACGAACGGTGCGGCCCCTGCCAGTGGGGTACGGTGGAAGGCGTCACCATGCCCCGGCAGGAGCAGTCGTTGGAGATATTGCCGACATTCGTGGCCAGCGAGGCCGGGAATTTGCCAGATCGCCGCGATCCGGGATCCAAATTCGACGACGGCGAAATTATGGGAAGTCCGTCGGTGGGGATCAAGTATTCCGTCACGTCGAACATCATCATCGACGGCGCCGTCAATCCCGATTTCAGCCAGATCGAATCCGACGCCGCCCAGATCGACGTCAACTCGCCGATAGCCCTCTATTATCCGGAACGGCGGCCGTTTTTCCAGGAGGGGTCGGACATTTTCCGCACCCTGTTCAATTCTTTTTACAGCCGGTCGATCAATGATCCCGAATACGCCGCCAAATTGACCGCGCGGTCGGATCGCACGACGATCGGATTTCTCTCCGCCCTCGACGACGTGTCTCCCTACGTCATTCCCCTCGATGAGGGCGACATCACGATCGACGGCGGCAAAAGCACAGTCAACGTCGTCCGCGGTCTTCACACCATCGGCAACGGCAATCAGGTCGGTTTTATCGTCGGCGACCGGCGGTTCAGCGCGGGTGGATCGGGAACGATCGTCGCCCTCGACGGCGACATTCGGCTGTCCAAAAACTACGGTATCGACGGGCAGTATGTGCTCAGCCACACCCGCGAACCCAATGATCATTCTCATAGCGCCTTCTTTGAAGGCGACGTTCCCCTCGGATGGGAGGATTCGCTGGACTACTTCCTGGGAGACATGACCTTCGACGGCGGCAAGCATACGGTGGCGTTCGACGGCGAATCGTTCTATGGAACCGGCCTTATCACCCGCCTGAAACGCAACTCCCGCAGTTGGAATTTCCTCATCGATTACAATCAGGTCACGCCGTCGTACCGGACGGAAATCGGGTTTGATCCCTATATGAACTACCGCAATTTCTCGATATCCACCTGGTATACGTTCTATCCCGAAAGCACGTTCGTCGAACGGATCACGCCACAATTATTTAGCCTGCAGCGATGGGATTTCGACGGGATTCGAAAGTTGCAATTTATAAACGCTTCGCTCGGCACGCAGTTCAAATTCGCTCAAACATATCTCGGCGTGTCTTTCCAGCAGAGAGAAGAGATGTACGCGGGCACGCTGTTCAAGGATTTGTGGACGGCCGGCTTCAATACCTCCAGTCAAATAAGCAACACGGTGGGATACGAACTGGGGATGCACTACGGTCCCGACATCGCCTATTTCCAGAACACCAAGGGCAACCAGACCGCCTTTTACGCCGGGGTCGATCTGAAACCGATCGACCGCCTGTCTATCGAACCGACCTGCAGTTTTGTACAGAGCGTTCACATCGACAATAAGGATGTCCTGTTCAAACAGCTTATCATGCGCACGCGATTTCGCCTTCAGGTGAGCCGTCAAATGTCGCTTCGACTGGTCGCCCAGTACAACAGCTTCGATCTGCTCGTGTATGACGGCAGCGAGGGGACGACCAGCAGAAGCCGTAAGTGGGAATTCGACCCGCTGCTGACGTATCGACTCGGATCTTTCTCGGTCTTCTACCTAGGATCAACGAGCGATTATCGTCACGTCGACAATATGCTGGACGGCGTCGAGCGCTGGCGCCTTACCGAGCGTCAGTATTTCATGAAGATACAGTACCAGTTCCAGACATAGGCATTCTATGCGACCCATCCGCCCCTCTCCCTCCGGGAGAGGGGCTGGGGCGAGGGTATCAGATAAGAATAAGGGTCGCTATCTCGAGATACCTTCGACACCAAACCTACCGCAAGAATTTGGATACGAACGGTGACGTCTCCCCGCGACGCATGAAATGCCCCGACGGGCCTTCTCCGAGAAACTCGGAAAACCACGATTCGTGTTCGATCTCTTCATTCAGGATCGCCAGCGACAAATCATAGGTGCGATGATCCTTACCTGCTGTCATATTGCAGATCTGGTTATACCCGCCCACGGCGCACCGTTCGGCATTCACCAGAACCGTCAACATCGCCTTGATGTCGGTCGGGTCTTTGGGCAGGGAAGCCGGCGGACACGCCGTAAGATCATGGAATACTTTCATGTCGCTGGGCAGTTCGCCGCCGAGTTCATAGATGCGGGGAACCAACGCTTCGAAATGATTGCGATCCTCGATTCGGGCGACTTCGGCGATCTCCTTGATGCCTTCACCTTCGAGGCCGATCAGATTCACCCGCAAGATAGTGTAGTAATAGAACGTCGTCAGTTCAGCCGCGGCGTTTTTGACCAGCAGGTCCAGCAGCTTGCCGACGTCTACTCCTGCCTTCTCCACAATCTGTCGTGCTACTTTGGCCATTGTGCACTTCCTTTCGCTTTTCTATCCGAACTTGATAGGGATTCTCTCGCGCATTGT
Source organism: uncultured Ignavibacteriales bacterium (assembly GCA_964549765.1). Taxonomy (GTDB): domain Bacteria; phylum Zixibacteria; class MSB-5A5; order GN15; family JAAZOE01; genus CAZJWR01. The sequence continues at coordinate 10,546 of CAZJWR010000040.1, read as the reverse complement.
CATAAACATTACGCGGGAATAGCCGATTTTGGGGATGGTAATTGCAGGTATCAGCGGACCGGGCAGCCGACTGTGCCCAACGGTAACTTCCGCGACATCCGTACTATTTTCAAAACGAATTGCGGCCCCCGGTCACATCGATGACGGCGGGCCGTGGCGATTACGGGAGGAAAGATAGACATGCGAGTCGGTTTGGCTGCCGATCACGGTGGACTGGAACTCAAGAAATTTCTATCGGGAAAACTCGAGGACGCCGGATATGATGTGGTCGATTTCGGCGCAGCGGAATATGATGCCGATGATGATTACCCCGACTACGTCGTCCCTCTCGCCCGGGCCGTCGCCGACGGTACGGTAGAACGCGGCATCGCGGTCTGCGGCAGCGGCGTTGGGGCTTGTGTGGCCGTCAATAAGATCGCGGGCGTCCGGGCGGGTATGATTCACGAGATATATTCCGCGCACCAGGGCGTCGAGGACGACGACATGAATGTCATCTGTCTCGGCGGCCGGGTTATCGGATCGCATTTGGCGTGGGAGCTGGTGCAGTCATTCCTGGCCGCTCGATACAAGGGCAGCGAACGATTCAAACGCCGGCTGAGGAAAATATCCGACCTCGAAAGGATGAAGAGCGGATAAGGACACCGTCAAATCGGGATAAGTTTTGGAATCTGGTTTGGAAGCAGGAAATCCGGTCAGTCGAGCGACAGCAAAAACACGATGGATTTCCAGTTCGATGCTGGGACGAATTTAGAGCTTGACTTATAAAGTAAAGAATCCGGTCAACTACGCGGCAGCCTAAAACTGCCTTCTGGCAGCGGAGAGGCTGGGATTCTCCGATGATGGTTTTTATAAGTCGTTGAGATATAGCCGAATAGGCCCTAACGCTAAACCGGACAATGAGTTTCCATTTTTTATTTGTTTATCGCTGGTCACTGATGAATTCGGCTGATTTGTCGAGTACTTGGCACAAGATTGGCACAACTGAAGGATCTGGCTAATGCTAACCAATAATAGTCCGTGTGCTCAACTAGATTACCCAAAGGACCTCATTGTTGTTATCTCTCGAACGCACAGGGCGCCGGGCCTCCTTTGAAAACGTAGGTGATGACATAAACGGCGTCGGCGATATTTATGGACACGTCGCAATTGGCATCAGCTGAGGCCATTGGTTCCGGCGCCGGTCCCCCCTTGAATATATAATTTATGGTAAAGACAGCATCGCCGATATTGACGCTGCCATCACCGGTCGCATCCCCGTTGATATAATCACCTCCCTCTTCAAAGGTATAGGTAACCGTGTTGATCTCACCCGTCGACGGGACAATATCGATATCGATGACGACCTGTTGCGAGCCGTCGACCCGGATAATCGACGCATATGTCGATCCTGTCCCCCCGCCCGTTTCGGCAATGAAGGAAATAGTATAATCACCGATGATCGGATGGGGAATATAGACCGAATCGTCATCGTCAATCGTGATGATATAGGCGGCCCCCGGGATCTGATCGATCAGATTATTGTCGGCGTCCCGGCCGATGGTGTCGCCGCTGGGGTCTTCGACAATCATATTGACTCCGTTTTGCGGCAGCATAGCGGACTTCTCGGGATTGAAGGTATAGGTGACAATGATCATCGGCATCGGCATCAGGGGTATATTCTCCGATAACTCCGAGGTATTCCCTGTCCCGTCGGTTGCCGTCATGGTGATCATTGAAAACGGCAGAATCGTCCCGGGCATTTCATACGCAAAATCGCCGGCTGCGTCAGCAGTATCACGCCCAATATAGTCATATGCCGGGCCGTGCCCGCTCAGGGTATCGGCCGGATGCAATGAGTCCCCGGCCGGGTGCGACATAAAAATTTCCACGACGGCATTCTCCGCCGTCTTTCCAAAGAGAGCAAAAGCACTGTCAGGACTCATCAAAACGGAGTCGACTTCCGGATAATTCAGGAGCGCATTCGGGCCATCATCCAAATCACCCGGATCATTAACGGTAACACCATCATCGCCAAGGTCGATGGCGATGCCACCATTGTCGTAAATGATATTGCGTGTCAGGGTGTTGAGTCGGCTGTTTATGATCACCATGATGCCGTCCCCGCCGTTACCGGCGATCAGATTGGAATCGACACGGGCACCGTCACAATTGAAATCGATGGCGACGCCATCGCCTAGGTTGCCCTCTTCCTCGCCCGCCAAGTTGACACCAATACGATTACCGATAACCTGGTTGGAATCGGAATTGCCATAGATATATATCCCGCTCTGCTGGTTGTTGAAGATCGAGTTATTCTCGTCTTCCGTATAACCGCCGATGCGATTAAAGGCGGTCCCGGTGAGGTAGACACCGTGAAGAGTGTTGCCGGAGATCGTATTACCGATTACCAGATTACTGTCGGCGGCGACGCCGTTAATCGATACTCCGTTTCCGGCAGATCCGGTTATACTGTTATCGGGGCCGATGATATTACCGCGGGCCGTGCCGTTTATGGCGATCCCGTCATTGAAATTCCGTACGTCCAGTCCCTCGATCCGGTTATGCGAACTCATTATCATCAGGCCCGAGGCGCTTGACGTATTGGTGCCGTCGAGAATTACCGATTGCGCCCCGCCGGGCGCCGTTGAACCCAAAATCGCCGTCCCATTGTCGGTCAGCAGCGGCAATGCCGAATCGGGCATAATGGTACCGTCGACAGCAAACGTGATCGTATCGACGCCGGGATTGCTATTGGCAAGATTGATCGCCCACCGCAGCGACCCGATACCGGCATCGGCCAGGGTGGTGACCTGATGCACAATTTCATAGACTGTGACCTCGAGGGTGGATATCTGCGGGCTGTTGCTCGCATATGGATCGGAGACAACAATCGTGTCGTAATAAGTGCCCAAAGGCAAACCACCAATCGTGTAGGTCAGGGTGATTGCACCGCTATCAACACCGCTGGTCGGATCGATATTCAGCCACCCACTGCTATTGCTCGCCGTCCAGTTGAGCGCGCCATCGCCGTTGTTCGTGACAATCAAATAATCATCGGGCAATGATCCGCCGACGCCGACCCTGTAACTCAGACTGCCCGGGTCGAGTATTATCTCGGGGGGAATGACGGTGAGATCAAGACGATAGACACCGCGACCATTCGTCCCGGCAAATAGATCGGTATTACTGTAGGCGGCGAATGAATAAACGGATGCAGGGAGACCGGCATCGATCGGATGCCAGCTATCTCCATTATTGGTCGAGCGAAAGACACCGCTAAAGCCCCCCCCGGCAAAAAGTACGCCACCATCGGTTACAACCAGAGCATAAACCTGGTTACTTACAAGGCCATTATCAATTTGCAGCCAGTTTCCTCCGTTGTTCGTGGATCGGAAGACGCCGCCCCCTTCTGTCCCGGCAAAGAGGAAACCGCTCTCATTGACGGCCAGCGCCCTGACGTTGGTGTTTGTCAAGCCATTGTTGATTTGCACCCAGTTGCCACCGTAATTGGTGGAGCGAAAGACACCGCTAGCGTAGGTCCCGACAAAAAGATCATCATTGTCATTAGCGGTCATGGCCTGTATGTTGTTGTTTGTCAGCCCGTTGTCCTTTTCTATCCACGTATCGCCATTATCAGTTGATTGAAACACGCCGCCGTCCCAACAACAACCGTCCCAGGCGCCAGCATAGAGGTAATCGCTATTATCACAAACCAGATCAAGAACCAGGGGAGTTGTCAGCCCGCTATCGTAACCACTTGCGACATTTTCCCAGCTGTCTCCATTATCAAGCGAGCGGAATATGCCGCCGCCATACGTGGCTGCAAATACATCGCCATCGCCGTCCACTTGTACCGCCCGGACGTCCCTATCGGTGAGGCCATTGATTATCAGTTGCCAGTCGGCACCATTATCCGTTGAGCGGAATAGACCGAGGCCACTACCCGTTGCAAAGAGATCGCCGCTGCTATTGATTGCCATGGCGGGTATAAATGTATTGTTCATGCCGTTATTCATGACCTGCCAGCTATTCCCATTATCGGTGGAACGATACATACCACCGTTTCTCGCTGAGGCAAAGAGGTCATCACTGGTATTAATGGCTAGGCATTCGACAAATGGGTATCCTACAAGCCCGCTGCTGATCGCTTCCCAGGTATTGCCATTGTCGGAAGACAGGTAAATCCCATGTGACGCTCCGGCGATAACGTCACCGCCGCTGTTGAATACGAACGCATTTACACAGATACCCGATATTCCGCTATCTGCGCGCAGCCAGCTGCTTCCATTATTCGTTGAACGGAATATGCTCCCGCTTTCACCCTCGGTCCCAGCGAAAATAGTGTTGCTGCTGTCAATGGCAAGTGACACGGTCATAGTGTCTGTCAGCCCGGCATTGATTGCCTGCCAGCCGGCACCATCATTTGTGGATCGGAATACGCCCCCGCCGTAGGTCGCCGCGAAAAGGTCGTCGCTGCTGTTGACGGCGAGGTCCCGAATATTCCTGTTTGTCAGGCCAGTGTTTACAAAAGACCAGTTTTCTCCTCCGTCGGTCGAGCGGTAAACGCCATACGATTCCGTCCCGGCAAAGATATCGCCATTGCCATTGACGACCAGGGCCCTTATATCGTCGTTGGTCATGCAATTATTGATTTGTTCCCAATTATCGCCGTTATTGGTGGATATGTAGACTCCGTGGTAGGTGCCGACCAGAATATGCCCGCTGCCGGTAAGTGCCAGGTCGGTGGCAGAAGTATATGGAGATACAAATCCCTCGTCAATTCGTATCCAGTTATTCCCATTATCAGTCGATCGGAAGACACCCGGGTATGTCCCCGCAAAAAGATCGCCGGCGGCGTTTATAAGCAAGGATTGAGCCTGTCCCCCATACGGTCCGTTCGTCTCTTCCCATGTCTGTGAAAAAACCGACACCCCCAATAATAAACACAGTGCGCACAGACAGATAAACACACGCATACAATCTCCTTCCGTATCCAGCGGCATACAAGCCGGCAGGAAACTATAGATGTAAAAGGCTCACGTTGCGAGTGATTCCCAAAATACCGTACGATGTAATTGCCCCATTTGCCGTTCCCAGGTATTCTTGATTCGCTCCTGATAATATATAACATAGGCTCTGATTAGCAAGCACATTTCGGGCTTAGGCTTATGGCATTTTGCTCTTTCGCCGCCGTATTGAATCGTGATCCGGGACGCGCCTAAGGTGACTACGCGCACAACGTCCGGTTACGCCCAAACCGCTCGGGGCCTTTATTGCAGTGCAATGAGCCGTAAGCAAACACATCATGGGTGCGGCTGAGAGCCTTCCGATCCCGGCTTTTTCTCTGTTGATTTTAAAGCCCTGTTGTGCCTATATTGATAATAGTCTTCATCTTCATGGGGATTCAGCCTTGAATGAGATAAATCATAACGGTGATTTAACCCGGACCGCGCCGGTCATGGCCATCGGGTCGATGGTCGGCCGTTACCGCCTTCTCGACTGGATCGGCGCCGGCGGGATGGGCAAGGTGTTTCTCGCCGAAGACACCGAATCGCGTCGACGGGTTGCGGTGAAGGTGGTTGATCCGGGTGAAGGTGATCCCGCGATCATAAAAAAGGAAATCGTGGCACTGGCTTCGCTGAACCATGTTCGTGTTGTCCACCTGATCGATTCGTTTGACCGTGACAGCAGGACCTATATTGTTGCCGAATATATTGAGGGGAAAACACTCGCCGAACATATCAAGGCCGGCCGGCTTGAGATCGAGGCCGTCCAGCGTCACGCCGGTCAGATTCTTGAGGCGCTCGATTATATCCATTCCCAGGGGATCATTCATTCCGATCTGAAACCCCACAACATCATCGTCGACAAGGACGGCGATATCAAATTGATCGACTTCGGCGTCGCCCGCACGGCCTCGGCCGAAATCGCGGCCGATATCAAGGAGGTTCGCGGGACACTCCAGTATATGTCTCCGGAGCAGGTCGAGGGGCAGCCTTACGATATTCGCAGCGACCTGTTCGCCTTCGGCGTCATACTCTATGAACTGGTGACGGGGACGCGGCCTTTTGTCGGCGAACACGATATGGCGATTGTCTATTCAATACTATATGAGGATCCGGTCCCGCCCGACAAAATTGTGTCTCATGTGTCGCCTCAGTTATCGGCTGTCATTATGCGTCTGCTGGCCAAAAGTCCCGGCGATCGTCCGGGATCGGCCCATGAGGTAAAGGAACTCATATGCTCCGCAACCTGGGAGGCTGGGCCCGATCTTCTTCCGTTGCAAAGCCGGCTGGCAATCCTGCCCTTCCTCTCGCCAAAAGACGATCCCGATAGCCGCCTGCTTGCCGACGGCCTCAACGAGGAATTCAACTCCCGGCTGGCCGGAGTGAAGGATCTGGACTTGGTCTCGCCGATAAAAATGGAACCGTATATCGACAAACTGACCGACGGCCACGCCGTCCGGGCCCTTCTGGGAGCGGATTACTATCTGCATGGTACCATCCGGCGTTTCGCCGATCGGGTCCGCATCTACTTCTCGCTGTATCTGTCGCATGATGATTCCGTTGTCTGGAGTGATAAATTCGAGAGTCCCCTGGGAAATCTCTTCGATCTTATCGACGCGATCGTGGAGACCGTGCTGGTTGAATTAAAGGTCAAGCTCATTCCCAGAGATCCCGCCGCCAAAACATCCACGACCTCCAATCCTGAGGCATTTGAATTATACCTGCTTGCAAGGAGTTATTATGTAAAATGCACCAAGCAGGACATCGAATATGCCCGCAATATTCTGCAAGAGGCACTCCGCAACGACCCGGAGAACGCCCTCGCCTACGTGGGGCTTTCCGACTGCCACTGCACCGAATTCATGAATTGGTATGACCGAAGCGAAAGAAACATTGCCATCGCCCGAGACTGGGCTGAAAAGGCGCTTGAAAAATCGCCGCATCTTCCTGAGGCCTACCGGTCCCTGGGCAGGATTATGCACGTCATGGGCAAACCGCAGGAGGCAAAAGCGCATTATTTGAAAGCAGTGACCTATAACGGCGAATATTTTCAGGCATACCGGTCCCTCGGCTGGCTGGCCGCCGATTCGTATGACTACGACGAGGCCATCGAATGGGTCCGCAAATCGCTATCTATCAAGTCCACGGATATTGAGACCATTCTTCTGAAGGGGCTTGTCCATTACGACCGCAAGGAATCCAAGCTGGCCATAAACAGCTTTACCCGATGTTTGGAACTGCGTCCTGATTATGGGCGCGCCTATTCTTTCATGGGAATGTCGTATTATCAGCTCGGTCGGATCGATCAGGCGATTTCCTTTCTTGAACGGGCCCAGGAACTCGGGGGTGACATCAATACGCCGTATCTGTTAGGTTATTATTATTTGGCCGACGGTGCCATGTCCAAGGCGTCGCGGGCATTGCAGGTGGCAGCGGGAAAACCGGAGATTGCTTTCGTCGCCGAATTTTATCTTGGTCTGCTGCATTTGCTGAATGGCCAGACCGAGAAGGCTGAGCGCAGGTTCAAAAAGTCATGCAATCATTGTCAGGAGCTACTGCAATCCGATCCGTCCTTTTTGATCGGCAAATCATTTGCCGCAAAAAACATGGCTTTGCTTGGCCGGGAGGATGAATGCCGTGCCACCGTCGACGAGCTTCGCCACCCAGCGGCGTTCGATGGATCCATCGCTCATGACCTGGCCCATATTTATGCCATCCTCGGAGAGCGGGAAGAATCGCGGAAATATGCTGATCATGCCGACAAAATCGTGCGGGGTCCGTCGGCTGCCGAACTTGCTCTGGATCCTCTCCTGAAACATTTCCTCCATTGACGTTGCATAACAGCGCCTTAGAAGGAGCAGGGCGCCGGGCCTCCATGAATTGCATATTTCCTGGCTATGTAGTGACGGCAAAAATTTCTATCCAGATTAGTACTCAATCCTCGAGCCGCTGTGGTGTATCCTCTGCAATCTAATATTCTTTAGGCATAATGAGTCCCCATGCATTTAATAGCATACTTTTCCCCAAATGTATCGTCCAGACTGATAATTTTACCATCACCGCAAGAATCAATTCGCGACATGGTCGCTTATCAACTCCCATGTGGCTGTCAATAGCGGGCCGTCTGGATAATTGAGGGCATCCTGTTCCGTGCGAACCGTTTTGACGAAGCCAACACCGGGTCTGATCCAGGGAGAATACGTCCCCGTATACCAGCCAGTTCCGCTATCATATAACTCATAAAGCCGATAAGCTTCAGTAAACGAGCCGGCCATCGTAGTAATCGTTCCTTTTTCATGGACCGATGTGGTGTCGACGATGTCATGACACTCCGGGCATTACCACGCCTGACCCACACTGAGGGGCAACATGATTTTCATATATTGGGAACCCGGGCTGGAAGATGAATATATCATAACACTGCCTTTAGTCTTGCCGTCATAATCGGAACCCGGGGCAGTCACGGCTATCCCCGTTTACCTCAGCGGACAGTTCTGAAGGGAACGGTCTTACACCTCAGTCTTCAGAAAATCACGGGTGCCCTTGTAACAAGATGTTGCCCATCTTTGCTGCACGAGAGTGCAATTGCGACACTGAAGGAACTTGGCGGTTTTACGGCCATCGTCCTTAAAAGCATGGATGAAGCGCTTTGGGCTTATCGGGGGAACCCGCGAGCGGCGCCGATCCTTGATGGATTCCGCCGATATCTTTCGGCTCGAGTGCCAGAACTACGTTCAAGTGTACAGAGGTTCCTCACCCACATAAATCTGGAGGCTTCTACTGGTAGTTCGGTAAAACGTGAGACGCTGCTAAAACATGAGTCCCGCCGACCGCTATCTAACGGGTCTCATGCAGAGGTCGATCTGCGCTCAACAGAGATGCGCTGGCGTGGCATCGTAGACCTACTTACTGTGTCGGAGCCCTACTGTGAGATTCGAGACTTCAAGACGGGCGCACCGAAGAAGGAGTACGAACTGCAGCTACTCACGTACGCCCTACTATGGGCGCTGGATCGCGAAGCTAATCCGTCTGGGCGACTGGCCAACGGGTTAGTGGTGTCCTATGAGGAGGGCGACAAGGAAGTCGCGGCTCCGACTAAGGCGGATCTCCGGCGCATAGAAGATGAACTGCGGATGCGAACGGCCACAGCGCTGAATAATCTGCAGGATGTTCCACCTGAAGCGCGTCCCATCTCTGAGAACTGCGCATACTGCCCTGTGCGCCACCTATGTGACGAGTATTGGCATTTGTACGGCAGAGAAGGTTCGATCCGTGATTCAGCCGGAACGGGCCTTGGTGACGTTCAAGTCAGACTGACTCATCAACATGGGCCAAGCAGCTGGGACGGAGTAATTGAATCTGGGCCGCACCTGGAGAGTGGTGCCCCAATCTTATTGCGAACCGGGAGCGGTGCGCACGAATTCCACTCAGGTCAACGGCTCCGAGTGCTGAACGTCCACATCAATGTGCCAGATGAAGTGCCTGCTGGAGAACCACGGCCAGATCCTACAGTCGTGGCAAGCATGGGAGTATGTTCAGAGGCATTCCTCATTGCGCCATAGCAGGTGTCGCCATGGGCGGTTTTTCAAGGAGGACTGTCCCCATCCTCCCAATAATTCCTTGGAACTGGACCGTATGATCCTTGGAGTCATTTGGCGAGGCTCGAACTGATGGGCAATCCGGCAATTCCTGTCTACGTTAACGATTTTCAGGGTCGTGCAGGATCGGGTTTCGCTGGGTACACCATCAAGGTCCATCTCGAGCTAAGACGCAGATAGTCTTATGGTTACGATCCCAAATACGCTTTCCACTTGAGCGAATAGCGGCCCCCGCTTTGAACCTCCACAGAATATAGATTAAGATTGGAAATCAATCTCCAAATCCAATCTTGTTTACGGCGTCCGCTAAATGTTCCGGAGCCAAGTGAGAATATATCATCGTCGTCTGGATGTCGGAATGGCCGAGGAGTTTTTGGACAGTCGGGAGGTCGACGCCTTTCATAATCAGCTGGCTGGCGAAGGTGTGGCGAAGAGCGTGGAGGGTCGTTAGGTTTTCGATGCCGGCTTCTTTGGCGATGCGGATGAGCATCCGGCGAAGCTTCGTTTTGAGCTTGCTGCCGTCTGTGTGCGGGAAAACGAAGTTGCTTTTGACACCCCTGTCATTTGCTTTCGTGAGATCAGTCAAGAGATCAAACAATGGCTGATTGATCGCGATCTCCCTCTCCCCTGATTTTGGCTTCCAGAATGGTTTACGGCGGATCTTGATGCGGCGGCGCTCGAAGTCAATATCGGCCCATTCAAGATTCTCCAGTTCTGCTTTTCGCATGCCAGTATTGAGGAAGGTGAAGTAGATTGGGCGTAGAGCTTCCGGACAATGGTCAAGGAATCGCTGGCATTCTTCTTTGGTCAGGAACCGGGGTGGTTTAGAGTCACTGACTTTAAGACGCGTGACCTTCTGGGTCGGGTTCTCTTTGAGGTAATCCCATTTGATAGCCAGGTTGAATATCGTCCGGAGCGTGTCGATCTCGAAATTGATCGTCTTGGCCCTGGCCCCCTTGCGAG
>CAZJWR010000039.1:645-37278 GCA_964549765.1 uncultured Ignavibacteriales bacterium | reverse complement strand
AGATCCATACGCATGAATTGCATATTAGCATACTCAGCAGCACAAACAATAGCATGATTGATCTTACAATGCCAAATGACAGGGATTGGCCCTGCCCTGAATTGGTGTTCACATCTCCTCCCTCCGCGATGGTGGGCTCAAAGCTGGAATTCCCATCAGCCCCCTCAACATAATCAAGCAACGGGATTGAATCAATGCCTATTTTCATCAATGCGTTGGGTCACCCGCAGCGGCGGGCCCTCGTCTGCCCCGGGCCAATGCAAAAAAAAGGGGAATCATCCGATTCCCCCATCTATATGGAAAGGTCGTGATATGAAGGTCTTAGAATTTGAACTTGGCGTCCACCTGAACGCGCTGGAACGTCTTGCCGTCCCTGATCGGGGTCTTGTTGTTGAAATACGTCAATGACAACGTCGTGCTCGATGTCACCTGCACATCGGCTCCCATCTCATGCCCTTTGCCGTTCGTGCCGCCGCCGATGAAATCGGAATCGGTGAACATCCCGATCACGGCGTCTTTTTTGATTTCACGATATATGTATCTGATCGCCAGCGAACTCAGCTTTTTAATCTTGCCCACGCGAATTCCCACCAGCCAGCCGTCATTCAAACTGTCTGCGGCGGTGTTGTTCACATAATCGCTCATAACCGTCACCGGCACGACGCCCAATTCCGTTTCGGCTTCGGCAAAAAGCTCCATCAAACCGAAATCCCACTTGTAAACCTCGATGGTATCCCCGTTGGAACCGACTGCCGGAACAGTTGTATTCCCGAAGGCGTCCTCGGCATCGAAGAATGGCGTAAAGCCCTTGACGTTTTCATAGCCGAAATAGCTTCCGCCCACGGCGACGCTGCTCTTGCCGTCCGGAATATGATATTCCAAGACGCCTTGCCCCGAAAGCAGAGACGAATTCTTGCTCTTGCTGCGCTCTTCCAGCCAGAATCCGCCTCCGGTCAGCAGTATCGACACCGAATCGAAATCTCGCGAATAATGCGCCGCGATACCCTCCTGCCGAATATCCGAATCCCAGATCAATTCCGATTCGCCGGGAAGATAAAACGGATTATGCATCTTGCCGCCGATCAGCGACAGGCCGGGAAAACGTTGCGATTTATATTCGACGTAGGCCAAATCGAGAACAACGTCTTTGCTCGACCAGCCGTCGGTCAACGTCTGATTGTTCGACACCGGATCGGGACTCCCGCTGGAGATACCGAACACGACCCTGGTCTGGTCGTTGACCTTGCCGTCGATATTGACGCGGGCGCGGACACGCTGGCGGGTTCGGGCATTGGCATCTTCCAATTGGATCCATTCATGCCGATACCGGAAATCGCCCTTGATATTGAATTTGCTGTCTCCGCCAAAGGAATATGTAGTCGCCCCGAAGAGAAGCAGAAAGAATATGCTGATGGTAAACCGTTTCACTAAGTCACCCTCCTGATAAATAGTTGTCGCCGGAACGCCGTTTCGCTATTCCCGGCTTTCTTTCAGTCGCGACATGAAACGCCGGGAATATTAGCAAACGGTGAGAATGGTGTTTTCCAGTCGTTAACTTTCGGGCATTCTTTGTCTTCTCGCAAAGCAAGGGGACCCCAGGTCTTCAGACCTGAGTTTATGATAATTCTCCCGAGAGTCAAGGCCTGATATCGGCTCGTGGCAAATCGGTATTCCCGCGTCTAAAGACGCTGGGTACCCGTAGCTTCTGGGATTCACCCCCCGTTGCCGATCCACTTTCTCTTGCCGGGGTGAGCGTGAATCGGTATATTATGCTCCAACGTATAATACAGCGAGGCCGAGATGAAGCGACGTGAGTTTATCAAGAAAACCTGCCAGGCGGCGGCCCTGGCAGCCGTTTCCGGAGGCGTCGGATTCCTTTTTCACAACCGCGAATCGTCCGCATACGCGAAACTGGTCCAGGCGAACCCTGCTTTTCAGGTAGCTGCCGATTCCAGCCTGCCCAAAATTGTCCTCGCACAAAATGCTGACCATATCGCCGCTCTCCACGCGGCCCTGGACGCCGTCGGCGGCATCAAACGATTCGTCAAACCCGGCGAGAAAGTGACCATCAAGCCCAACATCGGCTGGGATCGCACGCCCGAACAGGGCGCCGACACCAACCCGGTCTTGGTCGGCGAAATGGTCCGGCTGTGTTTCGACGCCGGCGCGTCCGAAGTCGTCATCTCCGACATTCCCTGCAACTATGCGCCCCGCTGTTTTCTGCGTTCCGGCATCAAGGAAGCTGCCGAAAAGGCCGGCGCCAAAGTCATCCTGCCCCGCGATGAGGACCTGGTCACGGTCGATCTTGGAGGTAAGATGCTCACTGCCTGGCCGGTGCTGAAACATTTCATCGAAACCGACCGCCTCATCAATATGCCGATCGTCAAGAATCATTCCCTGTCGCGCTGCACCGTCGGGATGAAAAACCTGTACGGCATCCTCGGCGGCAGCCGCAATCAGCTTCATCAGCAGATAGACCAATCCATCGTCGATTTGGCGACGTTTTTCACCCCGACCCTGGTTGTCGTCGACGCCACCCGCGTCATGTTGCGCGGTGGCCCTACCGGCGGATCGCTCGACGATGTTACAATAAAAAATACGGTCATCTGCGCCACCGATCAGGTCGCCGCCGACGCTCGCTCCGCCGAATTTCTCGACATGCAGCCGGATAAAATAGGCCATATCGTCCTGGCGCAAAGTTCCGGCCTGGGCAATCTGGACTATAAAGCCGCAGGTTACAAAGAGCTCAGTTGATGAGTATCAAAACCGTCAGAAATCTCCGCCGCCTGTCGCAGATCGTCTTCTTCGTAATTTTCTTCTGGCTGATACTCAAAACCAATTTCGATGTCGATTTCAGCGTTGCGAATGGGTCGGATATCCATTTGCCGTATCCGGTGTCGCTGTTTCTTCAATTCGATCCCCTGACGGCGCTGGGAACTCTGCTGTCGAGTTGGACAGTCTATGAAGGTCTCCTCTGGTCGCTGGTAATTCTCATCCCGACCATATTTCTGGGCCGCTTCTTCTGCGGATGGATATGCCCGATGGGATCGCTCAACCACTGGATATCCGAAATCCGCTCGGAACGGATCACTCACCGGGGCAAGGGTAAGATCGAATCAAATCGCTACAAAAAATATCAGCGGATCAAATACTATATCTTTTTCTTTTTCATCGGCGCTGCTCTGATGGGCACGCTCCAGGTCGGTCTGCTCGATCCTCTGCCGTTTTTGGCCCGATCCATCGGAACGGTCGTCCTGCCGACCGTGCAATCGGCGGCTTTGGGTGTCGTCGGATGGATCAAGTCAATCGGCTATCCGCCGCTGGGCAACGCCGCCCAGTCGGTATACGACACCATCTCTCCGCTGGTCCTGAATTATCGCCCGGTCTATTTTCACGCCATCCTCACCATCGGGTTGCTTTTCGTCGTCGTCCTCCTTCTCAATCGCCTGTTCATTCGTTTCTGGTGCCGGGGAATCTGTCCGTTGGGCGCGATGCTGGGCATCTTCTCACGATACGCGATCTTCGGTCTGCAAAAGGACGAATCCAAATGCAATCAATGCGCCATGTGCAACCTTCATTGCCAGGGCGGTGACAATCCCGACGTCGGCCACACCTGGCATCAGGCCGAATGCCACCTCTGCCTTAACTGTCAGGCGGCCTGCCCCGAGGATGCGCTGTCGTTTCGCTTTTTCCCTCAGCACGAACCGTCCCGTGCCAATCCCGCTCCGACACCCAAAGTGGACGTCACCCGACGAAAAGTCCTGTTGTCGTTTCTCGGCGGCGTCGCCCTTTTCCCGTTGATTCGTTCCGGCGATGCTTTCGGCGCCAATCCCAACCCGCGCCTGATCCGGCCGCCGGGTTCCGTCAATGAGAGCGCCTTTCTGGCCAAATGTATCCGATGCGGCCAATGCATGCGCGTCTGCCCCAATAACGCCTTGCATCCGACCTTCATGGAATCGGGCGCCGAAGGCATCTGGACGCCGATTTTGATCCCGGTCATCGGGTATTGCGAACCGACCTGCACGCTCTGCACCCAGGTCTGTCCGACCGGCGCGATCCTGCATCTGACTATCAAGCAGAAGGTCGGTGATAAAAACGAACCGCCGGTGCGGATCGGCACCGCCTTTTTCGACCGGGGCCGCTGCCTGCCCTGGGCGATGGGGAAAACCTGTATCGTGTGCGAGGAATGGTGCCCGACCTCGCCCAAGTCGATTTATCTGAAAGAAGAAACATTCGTCGACCGCAATGGCAACGAGATGACTCTCAAGCGTCCCTATGTCGACCCCAATCTGTGTACCGGATGCGGTGCGTGCGAGTATGCCTGCCCGGTGGTCGACCGGCCGGCGATCTATATCACGTCGGTAGGTGAATCGCGTTCGGCCAAAAATCAAATTCTGCTTCAGAGAAGTAAATTGCGGCAGGGTAGCCAGCAGTCATAGCGGTTTCAAATCAGGCGCGGGCGGCGGTGATCACGGCGCCGGCAAATCCCAAAATCACGGTCATGATCAACCCGATCAAAAGCCACGTCAGGCCGATTACGGGAAGAAGCAGCGTCAATGTAAACAACGCGCCGATCGACGATCCGACCAACTCCCATGCGTACCCCGTCCCCCGGTTGGCATCGAGTATTTCGCCGTAATAGCGATTGGTCGCACCCACAAACAACGTCGCCGTCGCCACCGCCGTCACGAACAGAAAGCAGGCATGAAAATACAGCGCCGCGTCCGGGCCGATCCTGTTATACATGCCCATGAATATCGCGACCGCCACCAGCAGCATAATCAGCGCCGGGAATTCCAGCGGGCCATCGCCGATGCGATGCGAATAATACGTTCCGGCGGCCAGGCCGAGCATGAACGCGCCGATCAGCGCCGCCAGTTCGGCGTAGAGCGATCCCGCCATGGTTTGATAGATGTAAAACGAGATTAATTCCAGTGACAACGATACCAGTCCGGCGATGAAGTACAGAAATAATCCATACCGGGCGCGCGAACGAACTCCGCGGATCATCACGAGGAAAAATCCGAGTATGGCCGCCGGCAGGACGATCAACCACACCGGACGATGCATCACCGCATGCAGCAGCGCCCGGTCGGCGCTGTCGGTCAACGAACGATACAGCGCCTGATAATGAGGCAGGACCGGCCGTGTGACAGTCTCCGGTTCGCCGCCCGCAACAGCGGCGTCGAGACGTTCCACGCTCATCATATTCAATCGATCCCTGAGATTGGCGGCCGTCACATACTGCGGGATGTAGTCCAGACGATCCAGCCGGGCGGCGAGGCTGTCCATCGGCACATCCAACTCCCGTTCCCGCGACGCCATGAATAACGTCATCGTCCCCGGCCAGAGTCCAACATGCGGAAACGACACCGCCAGGGTCCGACGAATGACGGCCAGCGCGTCCTGCTTCTCCGGCGCGATATAGCGGTCGGTGTCATAGCCCGTGGGAATCAGCAGGATACCGTCATCGGCCAGCCAGCCGTTGATGACACCGAAAAATTGCTGTGAATAAAACCGGGCGGCTTGATAACCGTCCGGCTCACCGGCATTGACGATGATTATGTCAAACCGGGGTACAATCGAGTGCGTCGTCAGATACGCGATGGGATCGCCCTCGATAAGAATAGTGTTCCCCTGTATCGGTATGATATTTTCGAGAATGGAAGTCAGTTGTTTTCTCGGATCGAGCGCCGTTATGCGCATTGTTTTGAATGAATCGGCCAGTTGGGCGACGCCGAATTCCGGTCGGCCGATATACAGGATACGTTTGGCGCCGGGATGATACAGCGACGGCGCCAGCAGTTGATTTTCCGCCGATTCCACGTCGGGATAGACCGCTTCGATCGTGTTGTCGGTCATCAATGTCACGCTTCCCTCGCGCGACAAAATTGTCTCGTGGCCGTAACGGGTATCGAACGACGCCAATATATCGTACTGCCGATATTTCCATTCGTCGATGGTATGATCGACGCCCGGCGCGATTATCGCTGCGCCCGCTGAGAGGATGACGGCGACAATCGACACCGCGACGATCCGCGCCGTCTGGGATGTGACGAATACCGAAGCAAGAACGATTATGCCGATGATCGCCCCCAGCGTAAACGTCGATACCAGCCCGCCGGCAAAAATCGTCGTGGCGATCCCACCGACAAAAGCGCCGATTCCCTCATAGAGGTAAACTATAACAATGGCGTCGGTGACCGGGAAAATAACGCGATTGGTGATGGTCGGAAACAGCCAGCCGGATAACAGCCCCAGGGGGAACATGGCCGCGATGGAGATGATTATTGATGTGATGAAAGGGACGATTTCACCGGTCAAATCGGTCACGGTCAACGGCGACAGCCGCACGGCGACGATCATTATCGGAATAAGCACCGCGCCGATTACGAACAACCATTCGGGACGAACTCGCCGGCCGAGCCGCCCCCCGGCATATGCACCGATAGCGACAGCCACAAGCCAGCCGCACAGGGCCGTGCCGATAAACAATTCATCGCCGTTGAGGGATGATACCAGTTCCCGCAGGAGAAGCACCTGCCCCCCGACCGAAAACAACCCGAGAATGAACCCCTGCCGTTTCATCTCAGCCGAACCGTCCGGGGATTTCGCGGCCGCATGAACCGCAGTGATTACCCTTCAGATTCTTTATCGTCACCTGATATCCATAGCGGTGGATCAACACCGCCCCGCAGCCGGGACAATAGGTCGATTCGGCCGGATGGCCGACCAAGTTCCCCAGATAGACGAATTCCAATCCCTCCGCCCGCGCCGTATCATATGCCCGCTGCAACGTCGCCTGCGGTGTCGGCGGCAGATGTTTAAGCAAATACATGGGATGAAAACGGGTGAAATGAACCGGTACGTCCGCGCCCAGGTTGGTTTTGACCCACCGGGCCAGGTCGCGGAATTCCTCGTCGGTGTCGTTCAACGTCGGAATCACCAGATAAACGACTTCCAGCCACGTCCCGGAATTTTTTATCTGCACCAGCGCCTCCAGCACCGGCTTCAATTCCCCGTCGACATAATCGCGATAATATTCCTCGCGAATGCCCTTGAGGTCGATCTTGACGGCATCGAGCTGCGGCAAAACTTCCGCGAGCGGGTCCTTCTGGATATATCCGCCGGAAATCATGACCGACCGGATGCCATGCTTATGCCCCAGTTCGGCTATATCATACATGTACTCGAAGAAGATGGTCGGTTCGGAATACGTATAGGCGATGGTCGGGACCTTGTTTTCACGGCATACCCGGACCGCATCCGACGGCGGCAGCTTGATATTTTTGGTCTGTTCCGGCCGTGATTGCGATATATCCCAGTTCTGGCAGCATTTGCAGTTGACGTTGCATCCCGCCGTCGCCAGCGAAAACGCGTCCGTCCCCGGATGAAAATGAAACAACGGTTTCTTCTCGATCGGATCGATATTCAGGGCGCACGGGAGACCGTACACCAGCGTGTAATATGTGTCGCTGCGATTCTCGCGAGTGCCGCAATAGCCGCGTTCAAGATCGGTGATGCGGCATTTGCGGGGACAGATGCCGCATTCGATGCCGCCCTCGTCCAGCTTGCGATAATGCCGTGCCTCGACCGAGGCCAACTCATCGGTATACGTGAATGCCATGGCGTTCTGCAGACCGCCCAGAGCGCGCGGCAAAAGATCGGTCTGCATCGCCGCCGCCGCGATGGCGCTGCATCCGATACATTTGAGAAATCTGCGTCGTTCCATCAGAACAGTTCTCCCGGTGTCATCCTCCCGTCGTCATCCACTCTCGCCGCCTGCATATCTATTTTTTCGAGATCGTCTGTCCCCAAACCGATTTTCTGCCCTTCGACCAGATACCGCACGTCCTGGCCCGTGTCGGCCAGCGGCGGACGGCCATTGGTTTTACGCAGCCGCTCTAGGATTTCCAGCGATA
Organism: uncultured Ignavibacteriales bacterium; assembly: GCA_964549765.1. Taxonomy (GTDB): domain Bacteria; phylum Zixibacteria; class MSB-5A5; order GN15; family JAAZOE01; genus CAZJWR01. The sequence continues at coordinate 29,356 of CAZJWR010000039.1, read as the reverse complement.
TTCGATCAGCCGCCACCGAATCTTCCGAGACGATCAACCCGCCATACCCCGCCATCCTGCTGCCATCGAACCCCGGCCCGTTGTCGTATTGCACCCGGACGGCGTCGATAATCGTCAAGCGATGTTTCTGGCGGATCGGCGCCAGCATGCTGACGTCGGCGGCAAACGGACTGCAATTGTTACCGTGATACTTGTTGGGGTTGTTGATGGCGCCGTACATGTTCTTTAGTCCCGCCGACATCCCGGCGACGGAATGATGCTTGAGCACCCCCAGGTTGATATGATGATCGACCATCCGCGTCAAAATTGATGTCACCAGACTATTGACCTGCCCGAAACTGTGAATTTCATCGTTGTCATAGCCGACGCCGGTGGTATCGGTACCCAGGCAGCGCCGCCCGAACGATGACGCATTGAGCGTAAACCCGGCGTTCTTGAGTTCGCGGTTGGTCCGTTCCCATACGATGAGATCGTTTTCGGCTGTTCCAGCCGCCTTTATCAGAAGGTCGGAAAGGGCGTCGACCAGCGGAGGCGCGGTCGGGTTGGATCGCGCCAGGCAATTGGTCTTCATTCCGACTGTGCCCTTGGTAAAAAGACGCTTTATAAGCGGCGTATAATCATTGCCCGATGCCAGCAGCCGGAAGCATGCTTCCAGCATCATCCGGTATTTATCCCGATCCAGGAACTTGTTGTCGGGATTGGCGGTATATATGACGACGGCGACACGGCTCATATGCATATTATACAACGAAATTGCGCCAAACTGTCAACTGCTTTTTCCCTTGACCGTATACGAGCCGGGCCGTATCGTGATGGTGAAATGAGGTAAACGATATGAATATTCTGGGCATGATTCTGGGCATAATCGGGCTGAGCGTCGTGTGCGCGTTCGGTGCCTCGGCGGCGACCCGCCCGCCGGCGGTGGCGGGGACGTTCTATCCCGCCGAGAAGGCCGATCTTTCAAAGATGGTCACCGGCTATCTTCAAAATGTGCAGGGACTTCCCGAAATCGACGGGCAGATCATCGGCTTGATCGTCCCGCATGCGGGACTGGTCTATTCGGGACCGATAGCCGCATACTCCTATAAACTGCTGGAAAATTCGCACATTAACAAAGTCATCCTGTGCGGTCCCTCGCATCGGTATCGGTTTCAGGGAATATCCGTTTACGGCCCCGACGTCCAATGGTCGACGCCGCTGGGGCTGGTTCCTTGCAACAATGAATTATGCAATGCCATGCTCGGAGACAGCAAAGCCGTCCAGGATATCCCCGAAGCTCATCAAATGGAACACTGCCTCGAAGTCCAACTGCCATTTCTGCAAACCGTCCTGCACGATTTCACCATCGTCCCGGCCATCATGGGCTACCCCGACCATCAGGCCATCAAGACGCTGGCCGACGCCCTCATTGATGTTCCCTTCGATGATTCGACCATCATGATCGCCTCGACCGATTGGCAGCATTATATGCCCGCCAAAGAAGGCTGGAAATACGATTCACTCGGCTTGGAATGCCTCGAGGATTTCGATCCTGCGCGCCTGGAAAAATACCTGTCCCAGGATAAAACCCAGATGTGCGGCGGCGGTTCGGTTGTGGCCGTTTTGGAAGCGGCCAAGGCCAAAGGCGCCGATAAAGTGAAAGTCCTCAAATATGGCGATTCCGGCGATGTCACCGGCGACAAAAGTTCGGTTGTCAGCTATGTCGCCGCGGTGATCTACAAAGCGAACGACCCGGGCGAGAAAACATCCAAAGCCAAAAAGACCGAAAAATCGTCCGATAAAAACCTCCCGCCCAAGATGGCTCTCACCGATGCGGACAAGGCGAAGCTGCTCGACATCGCCCGCCAAACACTCGAGGAATACCTGACCACCGGCCATACGCCCGATTTCGACGTATCCGAAAATCTCAAAGTTCCCGGCGCCGCCTTCGTGACGCTGAATAAGCGCGAACAACTACGGGGATGCATCGGACAGACGGTCGCCATGCAGCCGCTGTACAAGACCATTTCGTATTGCGCCATCCAGGCCGCCGTCGCCGATCCCCGTTTCCCGCCGGTGACCAAGGCGGAACTGGATGACATCGACATCGAAATATCGGTGTTGACGCCGCTCCAAAAGGTGAATTCGCTGGATGAGATCGAGGTCGGGCGCGATGGCCTGATGATTTCGCGCGGCCCGTATCGCGGTTTGCTCCTGCCGCAGGTCGCAACTGAGTACAACTGGGATAAAACGACGTTTTTGCAGCAAACCTGCCGCAAGGCCGGCCTGCCGACCGACGCCTATCAAAAATCCGACGCCGAGCTGTTCAAATTCCAGGCCATCATCTTCCACGAACCGGAAAAATAGTCCCCCATATCGCTGTAGGTCGGGAGCCCCGCCGAAGGTCCTGAGTTTTACGAAGGGCGCTCCCGACAATTCGTGGTTATGAATCACCGGCAGGTCACAATCCCGCCGGGCGGGATCAAGACCTGCCGGAACACAAAATCCCCATTTCAAGTAATTGAGTCTCGGTGGCCCACGCGTGCCTTGCACGTGTGGGATGTAGTTGACTCGCAGACAATGAGCCACGGCTATGGACTGCACGACGGGTGGCCAGCACCCGCCGACAAATGCCTCCACGTGCGCCTTGTTTGCAGCGTATCGTATATAAAAAGAACGACTTCACTCGTCTTTGGCGCAGACGCAGCACCGACTGCCATATGTGAATTCGCAGATATAGGTCGAATCGGAGGCGGTTATGGCAATTCTGAAAGACAATGATCGAAAACAACTGACCGAAATCTTCGGGCAACTCACCAACCCCGTCAAGCTGGTCCTGTTCACGCAGGACGTCGAATGCGATTACTGCCAGATCACGCATGAGATGGTTGAGGAAGTCTGCTCGCTCTCACCCAAACTCACCCTCGAAGTCAAAGATTTCGTGAAAGACGAGGCCGAGGCCGAAAAAATGGGAATCGATAAAATTCCGGCCCTGGCGATATTCGGCGACAAGGACTACGGGATTCGATTATACGGCGTTCCCTCAGGGTACGAATTTTCCAGCCTCATTGAATCCATCGTCGATGTCTCCCTCCGGCGCCACGGTCTACCCGATAACGTTCTCGCCGAACTGGCCAAAGTAGACAAACCGGTCCGCATGCAGGTGCTGATCACCCCGACGTGACCATACTGCCCCCGTGCGGTCCGCACGGCCCATCAATTCGCCATCGCCTCTGATTTCATCACGGGCGACATGGTGGAGGTCACCGAATTTCCTCATCTGGCCGTCAAATACGAAGTCCAGGGAGTGCCGCATACGGTGATAAACGAGGAGGAGCACGTTATCGGTCTTGTTTCGCCCATCGAATTCGCCCAGGCCGTCCTCCGCAGCATCGGAAAATAATCGCCGCGGTCGTCGACTTTCATGCGTCGACCGCAACAATATTCAACTAATGCAGGTCGGGAGCTCCGCCGAAGGTCCTGAGTTTTACGAAGGGTCGAAGATCCTGAACGAAGTGAAGGACGCTCCCGACAATCTTATCATGTGGGAATGTTACCCCTTGGTGTGCGCCCGGGCGGCCTTCATCGTTTTGGCGCGCTCGGCGATTTCGGAAACCGCCTCGATGGCATGGTCGATATGCTCCTCGGTGTTGAACGGCCCGATTCCGAACCGCACCCCGCCGTGGAGTTCCTCGATTCCCAACTGCCGATGCACCAGCGGCGCACAATGCAGACCGGTGCGCGTGGCGATATTGTGCTCGACGTCGAGCATGATACCGACGTCGCCCGCTTCGAGGCCGTCGACGTTGAACGTCAGCGTCGCGATATGATTTTCCAGACTGTCGCAACAATAGAGAATAACACCGTCGATTTTTTTCAGGCCGTCGACCAGGCGCTGTGCCAGCCCCATCTCCCGTTCATGAATTGGCCCGATGCCGCCCTGTCTATCGATCCATTCCTGCGCCGCCCATAGGGACGCGATGCCGACCATGTTGGGCGTCCCGAATTCCATCCGGTACGGGTATTCCTCGAGATGATACGGATACGCCGATCGCACGCCGGTACCGCCGCTGCGGGTCTGCCGGATATCGAGATGTTCGCGGACACACAGGCCGCCGATGCCGGTCGAACCGAGAAGCGATTTGTGCCCGGTAAAAGCCAGCACATCGATATTCATCTGCTTCATGTTGATGGGAACTTTACCGGCCGTCTGTGACGTATCGACGGCGAAAGCCACTTCCATTTTTTGGCAGATCACGCCGATTTCCGCCAATGGCTGGATAGTCCCGATAACATTGGAGCCGTGATTGACGATTACCAGCCGGGTGTTGGGCTTAATCGCCTTCTTGATGTCGTCCGGATGCACGAATCCCTGCTTATCGAACGGAACATATGTGGCCGAGACGCCTCGATCGCGCACCAGATGATTGATCGGGCGGATGACCGAATTGTGTTCGAGATTGGTCGTCACGACATGGTCGCCGGGCGCGAGCATCCCCTGGATAATCAGGTTCAGCGCATCGGTGGCGTTGTAGGAAAAGCAGAGCCGTTCGGGCGCGATTTCATCGCCGCCGAAAAAATGGGTCAGCCGTCGTCGTAAATCCTCGACGATATTGCCGGCCTCTATGGCCTTATCGAACCCGCTTCGCCCGGGATTAACCCCGCACGACTCGTAGAAGTCAATCATATATTTGTACACGCCATCCGGCTTGGGCCAGGAGGTCGCAGCGTTGTCGAGATATATCAGCTTTTCCACCGACGGCTCCATCTCAAAGAAAGTTATATGTTTATACTGCCCCCAAAATATGCAAAATACGGCGCTTGTCAACAAGTCGCCCGGTCATTCTTGAATCAGAGGCCGTCCGGGGTGGGTCCGGATCGCTCGCGAAACGTTAAAATCATCGGCTCGACCCCGGAATTTAATGTAGCCATAAGCGGTCAATCCGTATATATTGAAACGGGACAAAGACAGGGACCATTTCTGCAGAGGGAAATCATGGGGAAAAATCAAGACAAGCGCAGGGACCTGATTCTGTGGTTTTCAGAAATCGGGATCAATGACGTGCCGATCGTCGGCGGCAAAAACGCCTCGCTCGGCGAAATGTACCGTAATCTTTCCAAATGCGGCGTCAAGGTGCCCAACGGTTTCGCCATCACGGCGGCGGCCTATTTTCATCTTCTCGACTCCGCCGGCATCCGCGACGGTATCAAGGAAACGCTCAAAGATCTCGATACCGGCAAAATCTACAACCTTCAGATTCGCGGCGCCAAAATCCGCAAAATGATTCTGGAGGCCGCCTTTCCAGCCGATCTGGAAGAGGCGATCATCGACAATTATCGCAAGCTGGAAAAACAGTACGGCCCCAACGTCGACGTGGCGGTGCGATCATCGGGCACGGCCGAGGACCTTGCCGAAGCATCATTCGCCGGACAGCAGGATACCTATCTCAACATTCGCGGCTATAAGCGGCTGATCGAGGCCTGCCGGCAATGCTTCGCATCGATTTTCACCGACCGGGCGATATCCTATCGCGAAGATCAGCATTTCGACCATCTGTCGGTAGCGCTGTCAATCGGCGTCCAGAAGATGGTTCGTTCCGACAAAGGCGCGTCGGGCGTCATGTTTTCCATCGACACCGAATCGGGACACAAGGACATGACGTTGATCAATGCCTCGTACGGCCTCGGCGAAGTCGTCGTGCAGGGTGCGGCCAACCCGGATGAATTCTATATCCACAAACCGACTCTGGAAAACGGCTATCCGTCGATCATTTCCAAACGGATGGGCTCGAAAAAGGTCAAGATGGTCTATGCCACCGGCGGTCAGGCGACCAAAACCGTCTCGGTGCCCGAAAAAGACCGCAACCGGTTCTGCATCAACGACAAGGATGTGCTGCATCTGGCGCGATGGTCGGTGGTCATCGAAAAGTATTTTTCGAAACAGGCCGGGTACCATAAACCGATGGATATCGAATGGGCTCGTGACGGCATATCGGGTGAACTGTTCATCGTCCAGGCTCGCCCCGAGACGATTTCGATGCGCCGGGATTCACGCGTCCTGGAACAGTACCGACTGACAAAGCGGGGCAAAGTTCTCGCGGCCGGATCGGCCGTCGGCGCCGGACTGGGATTCGGACGAGCCAGCGTCATCAAAGACTCCAAGTATATCAGCCATTTCCGAAAAGGCGACGTGCTGGTGACGCATATGACCGACCCCGACTGGGAGCCGATCATGAAAATCGCCTCGGCCATCGTCACCGACGAAGGCGGACGAACCTCGCATGCCGCCATCGTCAGCCGCGAACTCGGCATCCCCGCCATCGTCGGCGCGGAAAACGCCACCACCGATATCCCCCGGGAAAAATCGATCACCGTCAGTTGCTGCGAGGGCGAGGTCGGCTACGTGTATTCGGGCAAGGTGGCGCATCGGGTGCATCGAACCCGTCTGGATGAAATCGCGCGCCCGCGCGAAACCAAAATCATGATGATCTTCGGAACGCCCGAATTTGCCTTCGCAACATCGCAGATTCCCAATGACGGCGTCGGACTGGCCCGGCAGGAATTTATCATCAACTCGGCTATCAAGATTCATCCCATGGCGCTGGTCAACCACGCCCACCTCGGCGACAAAAAAGCCAAACGGAAAATCGATGAACTGACTGACGGGTACCGCAACAAGAAAAATTATTACGTCGATAAACTGGCCATGGGCATCGCCACCATCGGCGCCGCGTTCTACCCCAAGGATGTCATCGTCCGGCTGTCCGATTTCCGCTCCAATGAGTACGCCGACCTCATCGGCGGACGGGAATTCGAACCGAAGGAGCGCAACCCCATGATCGGATGGCGCGGCGCCTCGCGCTATTACGATTCCAAATATCGCCCGGCTTTCGACCTTGAATGCAAAGCGCTCAAGCGCGTCCGCGACGACATGGGCCTGACCAACATCAAAGTCATGATTCCCTTCTGCCGGACGGTGGATGAGGGCCGCAAGGTCATCAAGATCATGTCGACCGATGGCCTGAAACAGGGGGAAAACGGGCTCGAAATTTATGTCATGTGCGAAATCCCGTCCAATGTCATCCTGGCCGATCAGTTCGCCGAAATATTCGACGGTTTCTCCATCGGATCGAATGACCTGACCCAGCTCACCCTCGGCCTCGACCGCGATTCGGGCCGGATCGCGCATGTCGGCAACGAAAACAACGAAGCCGTCAAACGGATGGTCGCGATGGTGATCGGCACCGCCAAAAAATACAAACGCAAGATCGGCATCTGCGGCCAGGCGCCGTCCGATTTTCCCGACTTCGCCAAGTTCTTATTCGAGCATGGGATCGATTCGATTTCGCTCAATCCCGACGCGGTCCTTCAAACGACGATGGACCTGGCCAAACTGGAAAACGGCCACCGATAGCGTTGATTTCGCATATTTCGGAATTCCAAGCCAATCAGTCGCGGTAGCCCACCCCAGTTTTGCTGGGGTGGGATGTAGGTGGTAGGCAAAAAAAGAGCCATAGCCATAATCCTTTTCCCGGTTCTATCCGGTCTTGCCCGCCACAGGCGGGTGTGACCCGACAGTACTGCAGGTCAGAAGCCAAATAAATTCCTGACCTTTTTCTTAAGGGCAGACGATGACCGGGTACCCGCGTCTTTAGACGCGGGAATAGAGCACACCGAGTAATCCCAGGTCTGAAGACCCGGGGTACCCTTGATGAAAAACAGCGTGACCACCTGTCATTGCGAACCCGCCTTTGCGGGTGAAGCAATCTATCGGCGATGACACCACGCAGACGGAATTTACCCCGGTAATCGCCATCCACGGGTTCTGCCGTCATATCCGATATTTTCATCATTCCCTTCATACCCCGGGTACCACGTGCCTTCAGAGAGCGTTGAAAAAGCCCGATAAGCCTTATCTATAGCAATAACGCATACTCAATGTCATTCCCGCGCAGGCGGGAATCCATGATGATCGAAGAAAGATGGATGCCCTCTTTCCCGGACATGACACAGGCATTGGACGGAGTCGATGGTAGATTAGTAGTGTAGGTCAAGAGCCCAGCGGGCTCTTGACGTTTTTCTGTCCCGCAGCAATATTTGCACAGATATATGGATTTCACCGTCATTTTTATAGAATTATTCCTCGACAATGGTGCATGGCATTGGTATCGTTTTAGTAAAAGCGTCGCCGTTTAGTCGGATACCCCAGTCCAGGCGGGTGGCAGGACAAGGAAGGGAGAAACAACTATGGTACAAAAATGGGCGCTACTTGCAGTGAGTGTTGTCATTTTGGCAGCCACGGGAAATAATAGTCTGGCAAGCCCACCGGGGATACCGCACCCGTTCGACATAACCATAGAACCGATAACACCTTTGGCGAAGGAAGTGCCAATTTCCATCAAGGTTACATTTACCGTCGACACGATGTATTATCATCATCCGAACTTCAAAGACAAGGAATCCGGGACCCTATCCGCCCGCCTCTTTCCGTTGCGAGACCAAGGTGATACCCTATACTATGAATCATGGCCGGTTCAATTTGACTGCACGTACTCGAATTCCGTAACGTTTCCGGTGACGATACCGGATAATAACGTATTCGTGCTGGAGATCAACGTGACGTGCGCCGGGTTAGGGGATCAGGATGGCGTTTTCTTTATAACGGTCGGTGAGCCGATGCAATTTACCCATGTGCTGATCGATGCGCCCGTGCCAATCGAATCATATACCAAACCCAATAAACTGAGTGACAACCGGGGAGGAATTGATCGAGCCGCGCTTACGGAAGTACAATTGGAGACCAGATACGAGATATTGCTCAACCTCAAAAACCCGGTTCACCGAACAATCGCAGAGAGAATACTGGGGCAAACATTCGGGATAAATAATTCCGGTATATGTCCAAATTGCTATGCACTTGATGTGTCTCTGAGGAATTTGTTGAAATTGGCCGACAAGGGACTCGTTATAGGATTCTTCTATGCGCCGCCGTGGTGGTCCGAATACCGGACCTCGCAAGTCACCCCCCAGCTTCTCGAAAAATAAGCAACCGCCCCCGTTCTGTCGGGTCTTGCCCGCCTTAGCGGGTGTGACCCGACAGCCATGTAGACCGGAACCCAATCGACCCCTGACATTATATATCGGGATAATAAAAAACCCCGGATCGAAATAACCCGGGGCATAAAATCGGACATTATTCTATAAATCAATCGACCTGCTCGACGAGATAATTCTGAATGCCCATCTGCTTGATCTGATCCTGCTGGGCCTCGAGCCAATCGATATGATCCTCCTCCTCTTCGAGGATGTCTTCCAAAATCTCGCGGGTGCCGTTGTCGCCCGCCTTGACCGCCAGTTTGATGCCGTCGTTATAGTTCTTAATGGCATCCTGTTCGGCCGCCCAATCATCCTTAAATTGCGATTCGACGTCCTTTCCGATGGTGATTTTGTTGAGTTTGCTGACGGTCGGGGCGCCGTCGAAGAAAATAATCCGCGCGATGAGCTTCTCGGCGTGTTTCATTTCGTCGATGGCCCGCTTTTCGATTTTCTGGTGAAGTTTGCCGTAGCCCCAATTATCGCACATTTCCGAATGGACCATATACTGGTTGATGGCCGTCAGTTCGTCGGCCAGCAGGGCATTGAGTTTCTTTATGACTTCCGGATTGCCTTTCATCTCACTCTCCTTTGTCCTTTGCCTTATGGTTGCATTGTCGAATGCTATTTCATGCGGAAAAATCCCTCAAATGTCAACCGATTCCGGCGTTATTCGGACCTCGATTTTCCCGCTCTGTGTCCGGTGAAGCAGATGGTCTTCCCGGCCGATATATATAACGAGAAAAAGACCTGTTTTTCGGGAGAAAATTACCATGATCGATCCGGTCGGACAATCCGCCTATACGACGACAATGCCGACACCGGCCACGACGCCGGATGAGAATGACGGCACGCAAGACAGCGCCATAAACAGTGTTCCTGACGTTTTGTCAAATGGGCAGGTTGAAACCGTCGGCACTGTAGCAGAACAAAACGGCGATGGGGGCAAAATGAAAGGCGTCCTGCGCCTGTTACAGGCCGGACATTTTCACGGCGTGGCCGACGTGCGTCTGCGCATAAATTTCCACGACGAAATCGCGGCCATGGAACATGAGCAATATGCTCAGACAGCACAGCAGGGCTTGACCGACCTCCGGGATGCCATCGGCAGCCAGGTGGAGACCGTATTGGAGAATCCCGATGTGGAGGCGAGCACGGCAACGGGAATCGGCGACGCGCTGGCGGCGTTCGATTCCACCCTGGCGCAACACGCCACGGACGGCTCCGGTGACGCAACGGCTTTGACGGATCAAATCCGTTCCGATTTCGAAAATCTCGTTTCGTCCCTGAAAACGGCGCTCGGCGTCAAGGCCGACAACGGCCCGGATACGCCAACCGACGAAATTACCGTCCCCGAAGACACTCCCGAATCTACGCCCCAGATGGCCGCTATGGCGACGGAAGAACCGCCATCGGCTCCCCCGGCTGTGGATTATCAGGCCTTCATCGCCGACCTGATCAGCACTTTCGAAACGAAACTGCAGGAGTTCCAAGCCTCATTGACCGATATCAACGTTCTGCCGGAATTATCCCAACCACACGGCAACGGAAAGGCATACGATAAATTCGTCGCGATGTACAACAATCTGCGGATGCCGTCCGCGTCGGAAACACCCGAGCCTGCAATCGATACGAACGCATAAAAATCCTTGGATGCTGGGATAAACCTGGATAGGTAAAGGCCGGGACGGGAATTCCCCCGTCGCCGGCCTTTTCATTTTGTCGTCTGCTCTTGGCGCTGCGCGGATATCTGCCCTACGCCCAGCCCCGGTCGCGGCAGGCCTGTGCCACCCGCGATATACCGATAATATGCGCGGCGTCACGGAGACGCAGTTTCCGTTTGGCCGCGAATGCACTCACGTCGTTGTACGCCGCCGTCATTTTGACGTCGAGCTTACCGAGAACCTCATCGCGTTCCCAGTAATAATTCATATTGCTCTGCACCTGCTCGAAATAACTGCATATCACCCCCCCGGCGTTAGCGATAAAATCGGGGATGATGAGAATATCCCGGCCGCCGATGATCTCATCCGCTTCCGCCGTCAATGGCGCATGCGCTCCCTCGGCGATTATTTTCACCCGGTCATGAATTTTCCCGACATTTGCCTCGGTCACCTGATGTTCCAGCGCGGCCGGAACGAGAATATCCACCTCCTGTTCCAGCCAGGCGTCGCCCTCGAGCACGTCGCAGCCGATATCGGCCGCCCGCCCGGCGCTGATTTCACCGAAATCGTCGGTGATTGATGACAACGCCTTGAAATCGAGACCGTCCCTTTTGCGGAACGTGTACGGCTGCTGTTCGCGCTGATTCCAGCACGATACGGCGACGACCGTTCCGCCAATTTGGTTATAGAGTCGAAACACGTTCTGAGCGACGCTGCCGAAACCCTGAATAGCGGCGACGGTATCCTGCGGCCGGACGTCGATCTGCTTGAGCGCTTCCCGGAGCATGCATACTAATCCGAATCCGGTGGCTTCCTTGCGCCCCAGCGAACCGCCCATGCCGACCGGCTTACCGGTGATAAAACCGGGATATTTGCCTCCGTGGAGCGCCTCGAACTCATCCAGCATCCACAGCATATGCTGCGGCGTCGTCATGATGTCCGGCTCGGGAATATCGATCAGCGGCCCGACGTCGCGGGTCATCTGCCGCACCCATCCCCGGCAAATCTGTTCCTGGCCGCGGACGCTCAGCGTATGCGGGTCGCACACGACCCCGCCCATGCCGCCGCCCAGGGGAATATCGACCACGGCGCATTTCCATGTCATCCACATCGCCAGCGCCCGCACTTGGTCGATCGTTTCCATGGGATGAAACCGCACCCCGCCCTTGCACGGCCCGCGGGCGTCGTTGTGCTGAACGCGAAATCCCCGATATATTTTCGCTCCCCCGTCGTCGGTATGAATCGGAATGGCGAATTGGTACTCGCGGACCGCGTTCCGCAGCAAATTCCGCATACCCTCGCCGAGATCGAGAAAATCGGCATACTTGTCGAATTGCCTCTGGGCCGCTGCAAACGGATTTATCGCTTGATCGTTCATGCGAAACGCCTTTGTATCAACGTTTACGCGGCGGAACCGGAGCTACGAACTACCATCCTCGCCGCGATGCTATTCTCACCGTGACAATATCACTTGCGACGATGTTTGTCAACTACCGAACGTTTTATCATCCCTCAACGGACTCGGTTGTTCGTGCGCGAAACCGGCTTGCCTTCGCACATGATTTACCATACCTTCCGCCTATCCCGTTTGAGCGGGGAGGATAGACAATGGCCAAATCATTGGGAATACAACCGGCACACCTGAGCGAAATCCGGATCGTCATCGCCGACGAACGAAAAATTTTCCGCCAGGGTCTCTTGGCGCTTTTTTCCACCGAGATCAATATTCTCGTCGTCGGCGACAGCGGCGACGGCCTGGAATTAGTCGAGATGGTCGCCGCCAACAAACCCGACGTGGTCGTGCTCAATATCAACCTGCCTACCCTCGACGGGATCAGCGCCGCGATGCGCATGCGCAAATCGCCCCAGCCGCCCGAATTGGTCTTTCTCGCCAACCAACATAGCGAAACCCTCATGCGCGAAGCGTTCACCGTCGGCGCCCATGCCTATCTATTGCAGGACTGCGATTTCAAGGAATTGGTCTTCGCCATCCGCAAAGTCGCCGCCGGAGATTATTATCTGACCGGGCCGGCCGGTCATGAAATGGTCATGGAGTTTGTCAATCGACCGACTGATATTGACGATACCGGCGGTCTGCTCACCCGCCGCGAAACGGAAATATGCCGCCTGCTGGCCGACGGCTTTTCGACCAAAGAAGTCGCGGATCGCCTGCATATCAGCGTCAAGACCGCCGAAACGCATCGGGCGGCGATCATGAAGAAACTTCGGGCCAAAAACGTGACCGATATCGTTAAGTATTGTATTCGCAATAAGATAATTGATCTCTGAGTTTCCTGACCGTTAATGCATTTCTTTTTATTGTATAATAGGGTATTTACGCAACATTTATACCAACTATCAGGTATTGCGCATTCCGACAAATAGTGTATCGTACGCCAGCAAATCGCGCTTGGTTGCTCATAAGCCAAAGATATCTCTGCGTTTATGACAATCGGTCGCGATAAAGACAGGTAGATTAACAAATGAATCGAAAAAAAGCAGGATAATGCAAACCATTTAGACACCCCCAAACTGACAATTCAAGAGGAGTCTGAGATGTCAAGTAAATACGTAGATGATTTCATGGCCATGATAAAGGCCAAGAATCCGGCCGAACCTGAATTCCACCAAGCAGTTCGGGAAGTGGTCGAATCGACCAGCCTGGTCTTGGAAAAACATCCCGAATACCGCAAAGCCAAGATCATGGAACGTATCGCCGAGCCCGAACGGCTCATCATGTTCCGCGTGCCGTGGATGGATGATCAGGGCGAATATCACGTCAACCGTGGGTTCCGCATCGAAATGAACAGCGCCATCGGCCCCTATAAGGGCGGTCTGCGTTTTCACCCTTCGGTCAACCTCGGTATTTTGAAGTTCCTGGCCTTCGAGCAGGTCTTTAAAAATAGCCTTACCACCCTCCCCATGGGCGGCGGTAAGGGCGGCTCCGATTTTGACCCCAAGGGCAAGAGCGATGACGAAGTGATGCGGTTCTGCCAGAGCTTCATGATGGAACTGTATCGCCATATCGGCCCGAACACCGACGTTCCCGCCGGCGACATCGGGGTAGGCGGCCGCGAAATCGGCTTCCTGTTCGGAACCTATAAGAAAATCCGCGACGAGTTCACCGGCGTGCTGACCGGCAAAGGCCTCAACTGGGGCGGTTCGCTGATTCGTCCCGAGGCGACCGGTTACGGTGCCGTCTATTTCGCGGGCGAAATGCTGGCCACGCGCGGCGAGAAGCTCGAAAACAAAATCTGCCTCGTGTCCGGCTCGGGCAACGTCGCCCAGTACACCGTCCAGAAAATCCTCGACCTCGGCGGCAAGGCCGTCACTCTGTCCGATTCCAGCGGCTACATCTACGATCCCGAGGGAATCGACCGCAAGAAGCTCGAGTTCGTCATGGAGCTCAAGAATTTCCGCCGCGGCCGGATCAAAGAATACGCCGAGAAGTATCCCAGCGCGTCCTATCACCCGGCCGACGCCTCCGGCGTCGATCATAATCCCCTGTGGGATCACAAGGCCGACTGCGCCTTCCCGTCGGCGACCCAGAACGAAATCAACAAGAAGGACGCCGAGAATCTGCTCAAAAACGGTGTGTATGTCGTTTCCGAGGGCGCCAATATGCCCTCCACCCCGGATGCGGTCGACGTCTTCCTCGAAAAGAAGACTCTCTACGGCCCGGGCAAGGCGGCCAACGCCGGCGGCGTAGCCGTCTCCGGCTTGGAAATGTCGCAGAACAGCATGCGCTATTCCTGGTCCCGCGAGGAGGTCGACAAAAAACTCCACGGGATCATGAAGAGCATCCATTCCGCATGCGTCCAGGCGTCCGAGAAATACGGCACGCCGGGCAACTATGTCAACGGCGCCAATATCGCCGGTTTCATCAAAGTCGCTGACGCCATGCTGGATCAGGGAATTTTCGGCTGATCTTCGATTCAACCGACCTGTAGCCGATTTATATTCCGACCATGGAAACGGAGTGGACATCGTCCGCTCCGTTTTCTATCTTAGGTACACGGCTCGCGTCCGCACGCCTGCCGTCAACGGCCCGGCTCGGACGGGCGTGTTGAAAAGTCGAGTACGCTTTGTCTTGAGGCGCTGAAAAAAGCAGGTGTCATTCCCGCGCAGGCGGGAATCCATGACCGGTAATTACTCCGGGGATGCCCGTCTTCACGGGCATGACATGACAATGCCGCGAACTTGAAGGGAAGTTGATTCTAGCATCGCCTCTGAGGTGGCACGGCCCATGGAACGAGAACTGGCTATGAATGATAACAACCGGGAAAGCCTCGACCGCAGCTATCGCAACCGGTTCGCCGCTTTCCACGAACTGATGCGATACCGCATCCGCGATGTGCTGATGGTGTCCAGCCTCTACGACTCGTTCATCTTGGGCGAAGAGGGCGGTCTCTATGAACTGCTGGTCAACGAATACATGGGACTCAATCTGTCCCATCCCCCGGAAATCACCCGCGTTTCCAGCGGCCGCCAAGCGCTCGACCGGGTCGTCCGGGGCGCCCCCGTCGATCTGATCCTGACCACCTTGCATCTCGAGGACATGCACGCCGTTGAATTCGCCCGCCGCGTCCGCGCCGCCGGCATCCGCAAGCCTCTGGTTCTGCTCACCTACGACAACCGCGAATTGAACGATCTCATCAGCCGTCACGACGTGACGCCGTTCGACAAGGTTTACCTCTGGCAGGGCAATTTCCGCATCCTGCTGGCGATTATCAAGACCATCGAGGACAAGCGGAATCTTGAACACGACACCAAGCTGGTCGGGGTGCAGTCGATTATCCTTATCGAGGACAGCGTCAAATTTTATTCCTCCTATTTGCCGATCATCTACACCGAACTGATGAAGCATTCGCACCGCGTTATCGAGGAAGGCGTCAACCTAACGCACAAAATGCTCCGCATGCGGGCCCGCCCCAAAATCCTCCTGTGCGAAACCTACGAGGAGGCGTGGCAGTATTTCCAGACGTACCACGAGACGGTCCTGGGCGTCATATCCGACGTGCAATTCCCCCACCTCGGCGTCGCCGATCCCCGGGCCGGGGTCGAATTCGCCGGGGAGGTCAAAAAAAGCCATCCCGACATCCCCATCCTGCTCCAGTCGAACAAAGCCGAGATGGAGGCGGTCGCACACGAAGTCGGGGCATCGTTCCTGTTGAAAAATTCGCCGCGTCTGCTCCATCAATTGCGGCAGTTCATGAAACAATATTTCAGCTTCGGCGATTTCGTCTTTTGCATGCCCGACGGGACCGAAGTCGACCGCGCCCACAACCTGCACGAGCTCGAGGAAAAACTCCACACCGTTCCCGACGAGAGCCTTATCTTTCACGCCCAGCGGAATCATTTTTCGAACTGGCTCAAGGCGCGCACCGAATTTTACCTGGCCCATCGGTTGCGGCCGCAGAAAGTGACCGACTTTTCGTCGGTCGCGGGACTTCGCAAATCGCTCATATCGTACCTGCACGAATACAGTCAATCTCAGCATCGCGGTACCATCGTCGATTTCGACCCCGAAACGTTCGATGCCGAAAGCGGTTTCACCCGCCTCGGCGGCGGTTCGCTGGGCGGCAAGGGGCGCGGCCTGGCGTTTTTGGACACGCTGCTGAACATGTCGCGGATTCGGGATGAATTCAAAGGCATCAGTATCGACGTGCCGCCGACAGTCATTATTGAAACCGACGTGTTCGACAGTTTCGTCGAGCGGAACGAACTGGGCGATTTCGCCCTGGAATCGTCCGACGATACGAAAATCCTCATGGAGTTCCTGAAAGCGCCGCTGCCGGATCATATCATCCCTTGGCTGCGGGAAATGCTGAAAACCGTCACCTATCCCTTGGCGGTGCGGTCGTCCAGCCTGTTTGAGGATTCCCAGTACCAGCCGTTCGCCGGGGTATACGAGACGGTCATGGTGCCCAACAACCACCGTGATCTGGACATCCGCCTGCAGGAGTTGCTCTCGGCGATCAAGCGCGTCTATGCCTCAACGTTCTACAATCGGGCCAAGGGGTATTTCAAAGCCACGCCGTACCGCCTGGAAGAAGAAAAAATGGCGGTGGTTATCCAGAAGCTGGTCGGCAGTCATCATGAGAACCGCTTTTATCCCGATATCTCCGGCGTCGCCCGGTCGCATAATTTCTATCCGGTGGGACCGATGAAAGCCGACGACGGCATCGTTTCGATCGCTCTCGGTCTCGGCGTCATCGTCGTTGAAGGCGGCCTGACCATTCGTTTCTGCCCCCGATATCCGAAACATCAGGTGCAGTTTTCGTCGGTGGAGGATGTCATCAATTATTCTCAACGCGATTTCTTTGCACTCGATATACCGTCGCCGGACGCCGATTATTCCCCGCTTGCCGAACCCCGCCTGATACAGCCCGGTCTGCATATGGCCGAAAAGGACGGTGTGCTGGGCACCATCGGATCGACGTATTCGGCCGACAACGACGCCATCTACGACGGCATTTCGCGAAAGGGCCTCCGCATCATCAGCTTCGCCTCGATACTCAAATACGACTATTTTCCGCTAGCCGCCATCCTCGACCGGCTGCTGGATTTGGCACGGTGGGGAATGAGCGCGCCGATCGAGATCGAATTTTCGGTGAATTTGTCGGTGCCCAAAGGGCAGCCGACGCAGTTCCGTGTCCTCCAGCTTCGTCCCATGGTGGTGAGTCACGAACGGGAGCAACTCGATCTGGACGCCATCCCCGGTGACCGCCTGATCTGCCGCAGCGGGCAGGTTCTCGGCAACGGACTTATCTCCACCGTGCGCGACATCGTCATGGTGAACTTCGACACCTTCGATCGCTCCCGCCTGGTAGAGGTGGCGCGCGAAGTAGCCAAATTCAACCTGGAATTGACCGAGGAAGCCCGCCCCTATTTATTGATCGGCATCGGTCGATGGGGGTCGGCCGATCCGTGGCTGGGTATTCCCGTCACCTGGGATGAGATATCGGGAGCGCGCGCCATCGTCGAGACCGGATTCCGGGAAATCAAAGTGGCTCCGTCACAGGGAACACATTTCTTCCAGAATCTCAACGCCTTCCAGGTCGGGTATTTCACCGTGAACGCCAATACTGAAAGCGAATTCCTCAACTGGGATTGGCTCAACGCCCATCCGGTCTACAAGCAGAGAACACTTACCCGTCGCCTGAAATTCGATTCCCCGATTGAAATCCGCATGAACGGGCACAGCAGCTCGGGAATCATCATCAAACCGAAATCGTAAGTAATCGCCCCATAAAAACGACCCGCCGGCGTTGACGCCGGCGGGCCGAGTGCTTTTTCTCCGAAGCGCCTACTTCTGGCTCAGCAACTGATCCATCTGGTCGATCAATTCGCCGAACAGCTTGAGTGTCCGGTCGATCGGTTCGGGGCTGTTCATGTCCACGCCCGCGTCCTTGAGGACGTCGATCGGATATTTGGATGAACCGGTTTTTAGAAACTCCAAGTATGCCTGCAGCGCCTTCTGGTCGCCTTCGAGAATTTTCTGCGACAGCGCCTGCGCTGCGGCGTAACTGGTGGCGTACTGATACACATAGTACGTCCGGTAGAAATGGTACAGTTTCAGGCAGCCCATGTCATTGTTAGGGCCGATAACCAGGTCGGGGCCGTAGTATTTCTGGAAAATGTCCCGGTAAGTCTTCCGGAAATAGTCGACCGACACCGCCCCGCCGCTTTCCACCTGGTCGTGGATGGCAAGTTCGAACTCGGCGAACATGGCCTGCGCGATGAAGGTGCCGTCGATCTGGTTGATATAGTGATTGAGCAGCATGATCTTCTCTTCCCTGGACTGGGCATGGGTGAGAAGATACTTCATCAGGATCGCCTCGTTGCAGGTCGAGGCCACTTCCGCCGTGAACAGCGGGTAATTGTGGTAAACGTACGGCTCATTCTGATTGGTGTAGAAGCTGTTCATGGAGTGACCCATTTCGTGGGCCAGCGTGAAGACGCTTTCGATGGTGCTGTCGAAGTTCATGAGAATATAGGGATGCGATGTATATGTTCCCCAGCTGTACGCGCCCGAACGTTTTCCTTCGTTTTCGAAGACGTCCACCCATCCCGATTCCAGGCCCTTCTTGAAATCAGCGATGTATTGACTGCCGAGCGGCTTAAGGCCCTCCAGCAGCAGCTGTTTGGTTTCCTCGTAGCTGTATACCTTGTCGTATTCCGGCGCCAGCGAAACCGACAGATCGTACGTGTACAGCGTGTCATAACCCAAAACCTTCTTGCGCAGGGCCATCAGCTTGTGGACAGTCCCCAGGTTGGCGTTGACGGCGTCGATCAGGTTATGATACACCGAGGTTGGAATGTTGTTCTGGTCGAGTGACCAGTCCAGGGCGGTGTTGTATTTGCGCGCCTTGGTCAAAAATTCATCCTTGTCGATGGACGCGCCGAGATCGGTAGCTAGGGTGTTGACGTACTTTATCCATGAATTCTGCACCGTGTCGTTGGCGATACGCCGCAAATCGCGGTCGGTGCCCTTCAGAATCCGCGTGTACCTCCCGTAAGTAAGATCGATCGTGTCGCCCTTGCTGTCGATCATCGTTCCCAGCTTGTGGTCGGCGTTGTCGATCATATTGAAAATCTTGATCGGCGCCTGCGTCAGCGGCCCGGCCAGCGCCAGGATCCCTTCCTCTTCGGGACTGAGGATATGGGCCTTCTGCCGTATCTGATCTTCGAGGTAGAAACGATACTCGTCCAGCCCCGGGTCCTGGGCGATAAATCCCATTATCTTCGCCGAATCCATCGCCAGAATCTCCGGGCCGATAAAGGACGACGCTTCCGAATATTTGGCGTCCAGCGCGCTCGCCCGGCCGCCCAGCTCCTGATATTCGCTCTTCCGGTTATCCTCGTCCAATTTCAAATAGGCGTACACGTAGAGATTGCCGATGACGATTTCCAGACTGTCTTTCACCTTCAAACATTGCAGCAGCACCGCCGGCGATTCGCTCAATCGCCCCCGGAACTCCTCGATCCGTGGATAATTGGTTTCCACGAAAGCATAATCGGCATCCCAGGCCGCCTGATCGGCGTATATATCTCCCAACCGCCACTGGAATTTCTTTTCGATCTCATTGCGCTGCGGAATAGCCCCGCTGCCACCCGCTGCCGATGCCATCGACGCTAGCATCCACGTAATCACCACCGCCGCCGACATACCGAACACTCGAATTGATCGCTTCATAGATTCTCCTGTAGTTCAACCATGTATAGACATACCTACGTCCAATAATTACAGTATATTGACGACAAATTACACAATTAGTTTGGAGATAACACCGAAAAAATGCGAAAATCGCCCGGCGACGGCCGCGTCCGCCCCTCACGCTATGCGAACAGCCGCGAAATCAGGATAAAATCCGGATCGCCGAAAAAATATGGATCGATTGGCGCGCCCCGGTCGACGCATTATCCGCCGAGGCCGTGGCGACATCGACCACATGCAGATAGGGCCGGAACCGGTCGATGATATCCCGCTGAATATCGCGGTAGAGCCGCAGATGAGCCGCGTCGTCATAATCGGGAACCGACGCGATGAACCGCGCTCCGGGCGGGATCATGTCCATGACGCGCAGATCGTCCACATGCTCCAGAACTTCCAGCGCGACCACCGTATTGTAGTCGATCGGGCGGTAAACTTCGGGGTCATAGATGTCGCCGACGGCGAAGTCCGCCCCGGGACTGAGACGCCGACACTGGCCGATCGCCTCGGGGCTGAAATCGAATCCTCGATAGGGATACCCCTCGTCGATGATCATCCGGCCCAGATCGCCGAGCCCGCAGCCGAGCTCCAGCACACGCGGCGAACGAATCTGCCGCAGGATGCCCAGAACCACGTCGTACAGCGGCCGATAGCCGCTTGTGTCGTATCCCTGCCGATAAATGCCGTTATAATACTCGGCGTCTTTTTCTGAATGTCCGGTGAGGAGCACCTGTCCGTCCTTTCAATTGAAAACCGATCGCACGTCAGCGTGCGACCGGCATAATTTCTGTTCTATTCAGGTATCGGCAGCGGACACGGCGCAGTTTAGGCCCCTCATGGGATTTTCGACGCAGTAGATACGAAGAAAACCGTTTCCACTCGAACAGGTTATGAGCGGCGCGCAAAAATTCGCTCTGTGCCGCCAAGTCGGGCGGATTACCGGGACCGAATCCGGGTTCCGGCGGTTCCCGCGGCGCGCCCGCGGCAGGAAAAGACAGAGCCGTATTTTGGATTTCTGACCGATTTGTTGCGGAACCCCTCGCCGCCGATTGCGGTTATACCATTAGATGGATAAACCAAGACTATTATGACAATGTTTCGCAGTGGTGTAAACGATCAATTGAGGTGGTAAGGCCGATGAAAAAGGATATGCTCAATCGACTGGGATTCTATCACAACGTGCGTCTTATGCTGGAATCGATTCCACACAACGCCTGGGACGTTTTCCTGTCCGATAACGAGGACGATTTGGCCATGCTCGAGGCCGATATCCTGGGTCAGAAAAAGCGCGACATCGAGCGGGACAAAGTGATGGCTATTCAGCGGTTATGCAAATTTCCGATGCGGCCCAACGAATCTTTGCACGACGTCGTGGCGCGCGCCCGGCTTCAAGGATTTAAAAATTCCAAGCTGCTCGACGATTACCGTCAGGATCGCTCCGCTTCGGAATAAGAACAGTGCAATTGAATCCCGGTCGACCCCATACGTCGACCGGGACGCCCGGCGGAGGTGTCAGGAAACCGGCATGTGAGGCGCGCGCGGCAAAAAGTCGGTTGAGCGGTGCCGAGCCGAAAACATTCCCGCCGAAATCAAATTCCCTCACACATTGAACCGGAACAATACCACGTCGCCGTCCTGGACGATATAGTCCTTGCCCTCGACGTGATATTTGCCGGCTTCCTTGCAGGCATGGGTCGATCCATACTTATCGAAATCCTCGAACGTGATCACTTCGGCCCGAATAAAACCTCGCTCCATATCCGAATGCACGTGCCCGGCGGCTCGCGGAGCCTTCGTGCCCTCCTTGATCGTCCAGGCGCGAGCCTCCGGCGGACCGACCGTGAAAAACGAAATCAGCCCCAGAAGTTCGTACGATTTCTGAACCAATCGCTCCATGGCCGGGCTTTCGATGCCGAGATCGTCGAGAAATGCCCCCCGGTCTTCGGCGTCGAGGGCGGCCAGTTCCATTTCGACCTTGCCGCAGATAGCGAGAAATTCCACCATGCCCGGAATCGACATTCCGCCGACGCGCTCGATGCATGCGTTTTCTTTCCCGATATCGTCCTCGGCAATATTGAGCACGACCAGAAGCGGTTTGATCGACAAAAAGGAATATTTCCGTATGAGTTCGGCCTCATCCTCCGCCATATCGGCCCGGGAAAGCGGAAGGGATTCCTCCAGAGCCGCCAGGCATTTCTGGAGTATCTTGACTTCGTTTTGGGCGATTTTATCCCCGGTCAATTGCGCCGTCCGGGAACGTTTTTCGATATTGCGCTCGATGACGATCTGATCGGCCAGGATCATCTCCTCCATGAACAGGCGAAAATTGTGCTCCGGGCTGCACGTGGGCGAGAAGCAGTCCAAAATCAGCATAAGCTCGTCGGCGTAATGCAGATCGTCCGGAATTTCGAGAGTCCCGGCGTCGGTTTCTTTGCCCTTGCCGGAAAAGGCCGATATATCGAGATAGTCTATTTCGGCATGGGTTACCTTTTTGGGCTGGGCCAGTTCCGCCAGACGATCCAGCCTTCGATCCGGCACTTTGATAATCGCGCGATGCGAGGCTTTGGAATAATCCCCCACCGCCTCGGATTTGCCGGCGGCGGCGTTGAATATGGTTGTTTTACCGGACTGCGGGAGACCGATTATGCCGATTTTCATTTCGTATCCTTTGCTTTCTTCGCGACCAACGACCGCAACACCTTGAGATTCCGGATATCGTCGTCAGCCGATTTTTTGGGTGTCTCCAGTATTTTCGGAATTTTGGCCAGCTTCGGATCGTTCAGGAAAAATCCGAACGGCTTTTTTCCGATAGCGCCCTTCCCGATATCCTCATGTCGGTCGACTTTACTGCCGAACCCCTTCTTCGAATCGTTGACATGGATAATGCGCAATTTCTTTAGACCGAGAATCCGGTCGAACGCCTTCATGGTCCCATTATAATCTTTTTCCGTACCGATGGCGTAACCGGCGGCGAATACATGGCAGGTATCGAGGCATATCCCGAGGCGATTCTTATTGCCGATCAGGCCGATTATCTGCGCCAGTTGCTCGAATGTGTACCCGAGGTTGGTTCCCTGGCCGGCGGTGGTTTCGAGGCATATCGTCACTTTGCCGTCGGGATCGTCGTCAAACATCCGATTGAACGAATCGGCGATCCGCTTCAACCCGGCCGCCTCGCCGCTCCCCACATGCGACCCCGGATGCATCACCAGATTGGGCACGTGCAGCAGATCGCATCGCCGCATTTCTTCTAAGAAGGCCCGATACGACTTCTCGTACAGCGCTTTGTCCGGCGACGCCAGGTTGATCAAATAGCTGTCATGAGCGCATACGGCAATGACGCCGGTATCCTTCTGTGCCGCGATAAATTTCTCGGCGTCTTCGTCGGTGAGCGGTTTGGCTCGCCACTGGTTGGACGATTTGGTGAATATCTGTACCACCTCGCAGGTCGCTTCTCTGCCGTTATGGGGCGCGTTGAACACCCCGCCGGCAATCGACACATGCGCTCCGAGCAGCAAATGGGGGCTCTTCTTCGGCATACAAAAATATACGTGTATAAATCCGCGATGCAAGGGTTATGAAAATTCGGTTATGAAGGGGTTATAAGCGAGCCGGGCCATGATATCGAATGATGGCGGCGGCCGGGAATCCGACCGCCGCGACCGATAGAGTAATTGGCTTACAGCTTATGAATCTTCTTCTTGTTCCCCTTCACGAAAGCTGTGGCATTGCGGGTGTCGAACACCAGCCGGGAATTCTTGACGATCCACGGATAATCGTAACCGGTGTGATCGGTCAGGATAATCGTCACGTCGGAGGCCCGCAGAAGATTGTCCGTCAGCTTGGTAGATTTCCGGACGCCGTCTTCCCAGCGAAGCGTAGTGACGTAGGGATCGTTGTACACCACCCGCGCCCCCTGCGCCTCCAGCAGCTTGATGACATCCAGCGCCGGCGATTCACGCACGTCCTTGATGTTTTTCTTGTAGGCCACGCCGAGGACGACGATTTTGGAGCCTTTGACGGCCTTGCCGTGATCGTTGAGGAGGGCCGCGATTCGGTCCACCACCCATTCCGGCATATGCGAATTGATATCCCCGGCAAGTTCGATAAACCGGGCATAATAGTTCAACATTTTCAATTTCCACGACAGGTAATGGGGATCGATCGGAATGCAATGGCCGCCCAATCCGGGGCCGGGATAAAAGGGCATAAATCCGAACGGCTTGGTGGCTGCGGCGTTAATGATTTCCCAGACGTCGAGGCCGAGGCGATGGCACATGACGGCCATCTCGTTGACCATGCCGATATTCACCGACCGAAACGTATTCTCCAGAAGTTTAACCATCTCGGCCGCCTGAGTGGAAGATACGGCATGAATATTGGGGATAACCTGCTCGTAGTAAACTTTGGCGATCTGCGTGCATCGCCGGGTGGAGCCGCCGACGACGCGCGGCGTGTTGTGCGTCATGTATGACGTATTCCCGGGATCGACCCGCTCGGGAGAAAAGGCCAGATAAAAATCGACTCCCGCCTTCAAACCGCCTTCCTCTAAAAGCGGTTTGATTACCTCGTCGGTGGTGCCGGGATAGGTGGTCGATTCCAGGACAATCAGGGTTTCTTTATGAAGATATTTCCGCACCCATTTCACCGCCGCCAGGATATAGCTGATATCCGGGTCTTTCGTCTTGGACAGAGGGGTCGGGACGCATATCGAAATGCAATCCATCTGAGCCAATCCCTTGGGTTCGACGGTGGCCCTGAGATGTCCCGATTTGACGATCGGCTTCAAACGCGCATCGGAGATGTCATCGATATACGATTTTGCGCGATTGACCATACGCACCTTCTCGGCGTCGATATCGAAACCCATGACTTTGTAGCCGCCCTCGGCATACTCCACCGCCAGCGGCAGGCCCACATACCCCAAACCGATGATGCCGATCTGGGCGCTCTTGTCTTTTATCTTATCCAGCAACTTCTTCTTCATGATCGACTCCCTCAATTCATCGTTCGCGCCAGTAACGCAGGGTATCGGACAGCGTCGTGACGATATCGATGTTCGGTTTCCATCCAACGTCCTTCCGGGTCGAATAAAAACTCCCCTGCAGCGACGGAATATCCGTTTTACGATACAACGCCGGGTCGCGTGTGACTTTTATGCGTATATCGGAAAGTCCGATAAGACGATTTAGCAGGTCCCCGATGCGGTATGCCCGACCGCAACACAGATGATACACTTTTCCCGCCGTTCCCTTCTCCGCCAGCAAGCGATATCCGCGCACGATATCTCTTACGTCGGAAATGTCGCGTCGCGCCGACAAATTCCCGGTGGCGACCGTCTTCTTCCCGACGGACCCTTCGACATCGACGATTTTCCGGCAAAAAGCGGGAATGACAAAATCGGGATTCTGCCGGGGGCCGCTATGGTTGAATGACCGCACCGTTACGACCGGAACATCATATTGATCCGCATAAGTCTGAGCCAGATATTCGGCGGCCGCCTTCGATTGGGCATAGGGTGAAACGGGATTGAGCACATGATTCGGCCGCAGCGGCAAATCCTTCGTCCCGACCGGCCCGTATACATCCGACGAACTCACCAGCACCATCTTCTTCAGCCATTTTCGACCGCGCACGGCTTCGAGGATATTGTAGGTACCGAAAACATTGACGCGGAACGTCAGGTCGCCTTTGGAAAATGACCGCCCCACCGATGAAAACGCCGCCAGGTGAAATAGAAAATCCGGCCGCGCTTTGACCACGAAATGCCGGCAGGCTTCCGCATCGGTGATATCGAAACGGTCGATAGTCACCTTGCGGCCCAGATGCGCCACGTTGCTGTCCGACTCCCCGGGAAGAGCCGCGCCCCGGACACGATAGCCGCCGGCGATCAGCTCCTCGGCCAGCCACGATCCGGCGAAACCGCAAATGCCGGTGATATACGCCTTAATTGCCGGAACCCTCCAGCCGCTTCAGGTCGGTGTCGACCATCTTATGCACCAGGTCGCTGAAACTATGCTCCGGTTTCCATCCCAGTTCCTTGGCCGCCTTGGACGCATTCCCCACGAGATAATCGACCTCCGCCGGGCGCATGAACCGCGGATCGGACACGACATATTTTTCCCATTCCAAATCGACGTGCCCGAACGCCTCGGCCACGAATTCCTTGACGGAATGACTGTGGCCAGTGGCGATGACAAAGTCGGTCGGATCATCCTGCTGCAGCATCAACCACATGGCCTGAACATAATCCCCGGCAAATCCCCAGTCGCGTTTGGCGTCGAGATTCCCCAAGGCCAGTTTGTCGGCCAGCCCCAGCTTGATCCGCGCCACGCCGTCGGTGATCTTCCGCGTCACGAACTCCAAACCCCGCCGCGGCGATTCGTGGTTGAACAAAATGCCGCTGGTGGTGTGCAAATCGTAACTCTCACGGTAATTCACGGTAATAAAATGACCGTACACCTTGGCCACGCCATACGGCGAACGGGGATAAAACGGCGTCATCTCGGTCTGCGGCACCTCGCGTACCTTGCCGAACATCTCCGACGACGACGCCTGGTAAAAACGGATTTTCTTGTTCACCAGACGGATCGCCTCCAACATCCGGGTGACGCCGATGGCGTTGAACTCGCCCGTCAACACCGGCTGCGACCACGACGTCGGGACGAACGACTGCGCCGCCAGGTTGTAGATCTCGTCCGGCTTGATCGCCTCGATCATCGTGATCAACGACAATTGGTCCAAAAGATCGGCCTGGACGATGTTTATCCGGTCGCGGATATGATTGACCCGCTCGAACGTCTCCGTCGAGGAACGGCGGACCATGCCGTACACTTCGTACTTTTTCGACAGCAGCAACTCCGCCAGGTACGATCCGTCCTGTCCGGTAATCCCGGTTATCAGCGCACGCATAGGCTGACTCCTTATCGCAATAAGGTGATACGGCTCGAATATATAGTGATAACCGAGTCGGGTCAAATGGTTTCGGGAATAAGTCCGTTTCACATACGGATGGATTATGTAACCGCCGGCGGGTAGATTGCCGACCAACTCGAACAAGGAATATACCATGCACAAGACTGAAATTGCCGTCCGCTGCCTGACGATTATCGCCGCCTCCGCGCTGCTCCTGGCGTCACTGTCCTGCTCGGGCACCAAAACGGTCGCCTTCAAAACCGCCCCCTTCGCACTCGACAGCTCGCTTCTCAGCCAGCCGATTGTCGTGCCCGAACTGGGGCTGCAAATCTCCACGCCGCTGGGATGGCAGGTGGCCGACTCCGCTCGCCTCCAGGCATTCCGCCGGATGCAGGCCGGCTCCGAACTGTTCGACAAGTTTTATCCCGTCGACTGTCTTACCCTCTACATCGATTCGATCAACGGCGCCATCGCCTACGTCGCCCAAATCAACGACGCCGACGTTCCCATGCCCGACGTGGCCAAACGCTACACGGGATTTCTGGACGCGCACATGGCGCCGTCGAGCGTGATGTCGGAAAATTACCGGATCGACAACCTCGACGTATATTATTTCCTGTATCACACCGACCAGGTGATCAATTACAAATTGCTCGGTCAGACCCGGTCGGGCGGAAAATTTCTGGTGGAATACGTTTGCACCGGTCAGGCGTTTCCGGCGCTGGAGGGTGCCATCACATCATCGATAGCGTCGCTGCAAAATTCCGGCGCGGCGAGCCCGCAACCGACGGAATAAATAGATAAAAAATCGCCCCCGCTTCGTAGCGCCCGCCGGAAATCATTCGGCGGGCAAGAATACCATAGTGTAAATATTGTCCGGCTAAACGGCCGGTTCGTTCAGGCGCGCCTTGACGACGTCGCCGATCGAGACGATGCCGCAGAGCTGCTGGTTCTGGTCGACAATCGGCACGTGGCGGATATGCCGTTCGGTCATCAGGCGGGCGATATGGTCGAGGTCGTCTTCGGGCGACGCTGTCGCCAAATCGTCGGTCATATTTTCGCCCACTTTCATGTCCATCATATCCCCGCGATACCGGAAAGCCAGGTGAAAAATATCGCGTTCGGTGATGATTCCCACCGGGTGATCCTGATCGTTGGTGACGATCAGCGACCCGATGTTGTTGTCGATCAGCAGGCGCATGGCGTCGGCCATTTCCCGGTTGACGTGCACGGTGACCGGTGGCGGTTTGGCCTGGAGGAGGTCTTTAATCAGCATATAATCCCTTTCTTTAAGAATACTACGGACTTATATGTGGTATCAATGGTAATATCGCACTTCCCCGCCCCGAATTCAACTGATTTTTTCACCCGCCCGCGTCGGATAAAACCCGCACCCCCGGCTGCGCCCGCCAAAATACTCTCACCCCCATGCCGCCAAATCCTTGTAGGTCGGGATCCCCGCCGAAGGCCCTGAGCTGCGAAGGGCGCTCCCGACAATAATTTGTGATTGGCGTACGTCCCCGTGCGCCAATATCTCACTGCAGACGATGACCCGCCGTGGCAGGCCATGCACATGACCCCCCCTACTTAGCTGTGTCATTGCGAGGCGCGGTGAGCCGAAGGCGAGCCGCAACGAAGCAATCTGTGGCATCCCGACCACGGATTTTCCATAGCCACAACGCATCACTAAGTCACTTCATATAAATCGGCCCATTCGGGATTCATGCCATCGATCAAACGCGTCTTCCGATCGCGCGATCCGCCCTTGAGTTGTTTTGTGATTGGCGCACGTCCCCGTGCGCCAATATCTCACTGCAGACGATGACCCGCCGTGGCAGGCCAT
>CAZJWR010000039.1:0-545 GCA_964549765.1 uncultured Ignavibacteriales bacterium | reverse complement strand
CATGCCATCGATCAAACGCGTCTTCCGATCGCGCGATCCGCCCTTGAGTTGTTTTTCCCGTTTGATAGCTTCGTAGATGTCCTCGAAAACCTCATAATAGACCAGTTGATTCACTTGATACTTGCGTGTAAACGTTCCGCTGCTGCCATTCTTATGCTCGTAGACTCGTCGTTTCAGGTCGTTCGTCACGCCGATGTAGAGGACGCTGTGGGTATAGTTGGTCAGGATATATACATAATATTGCTTGGGCATATGATCACACGATAGATTGCCGCGTCCAACGTTCGCCTTACGGCGAGCGTTCTCCTCGCAATGACAGCGTTTTCCTATTAGTATGAATGGAGAGTCGCATGCGCCTGTCAATCACATATTTCTTTGGCCGATGAAGTGGGAGTCCGCCAATAGCAAAATACCGGGAGCACAGGGCTCCCGACCTACGACCGTGTGATCCCGCCACCCGTTTCTTAATCCCACAGCAGCTACTCCAGCGCGGGTGCCCCACAGCTCTGCTGTGGGATAAGTGATCTTCCCATTCTGCAATCCCC
>CAZJWR010000038.1:0-38552 GCA_964549765.1 uncultured Ignavibacteriales bacterium | reverse complement strand
CTGATGGCGATTGTTCTCTTCGCGTCCGCCGTCTACGCGCAGGACAGCACCACGAGCGGATGGAAAAAATCGCTGGTGTTCGATCTTACCGCCACTCAGACCGCCTATTCCCAGTCGTGGTCGGGCGGCGAAGCCGGGTCGTTCAGTTGGGTCAGCAACCTCAACGGCTTATCCGAAAAGCACCTTTCACCGTCGTTTGTGTACACGTCCCGGCTCAAATTGTCGTTCGGTCAGACGCTTTCCCAGAGAATCCGGACCGATCCGGTCACCGGCGCCGAGGAGAAAAAATGGGATAAGCCCCAAAAGTCGACCGACCTGATCGATTGGGAAAACGTCGGCCGGCTGACCAGGGGCTGGATGGTCGACCCCTACGTCGCCGTCCGTCTGGAATCGCAGTTTCTGGACGCCTCGGTCGAAGGCGAGAATCGCTTTTTCTCGCCGCTCAAACTCACCGAATCGGGTGGTATTGCTCGTCAGATCTACGCCAAAGGTGACGATCAGCTCATCACTCGCCTGGGTTTTGCCGTCCGCCAAATAATCGTCAAAGGTCTGGCGCCGGAAAAGGATACGGTAACGAATGAAACCACCTATAAGCGCGACGATTCAACACTTACCGACGGCGGCATCGAATGGGTCAGCGACGCCAATTTCCTCCTGCATAAAAACATCCAGTATACCGGCAAACTGTCAATGTTCAAGGCGTTTATCTTCTCGAAGAAGGATGAGGTGAAGGGCACGCCGCAGGAGAATTACTGGAAGGCGATCGACGTCAACTGGGAAAATATTCTCTCGGCCAAAGTCAGCAAGATTGTCACCGTCAATTTCTATTTGCAGTTTCTCTATGACAAGCAAATCGACCTGCGCGGACGCCTAAAACAGACTCTCGGACTCGGAATCGTCTACTCACTAATTTAGCTCGCCATGGTTCCAGCCAAGGCGACGACAATAAGTCTGTCAGCGGTGTCTGGAATTATTCCTGACACCGCACCAAATAGGATCGCATCGAGAAATAAAATCGTTGACAGAACGATCGAATTTCGATACATTGTGAACAGGTAAGGGATCCCGTATTCTGAATACACATGATTTGTTCACTCCCATAGAGTGATTGCATCACTCCCGTTGCCGGCGCCGTCGGATCGGCGCTGAGGGAATTCACGAGCGGCGGATGCGATGAGATTGTCACGGAGGCTGAGATTATACTCGTTCCGCCGGGTCCCGCGCGTAACGGCTCGCCGCGCGCGGACGATCCGGCGGAATCCCGTTGCCATGTCGCGCGATCATACCTGTCGTCGAGGGGGACATTGCGTGGCGGCAGGGCCGCGCGCACCATGGGGAAGGAGCTTTGGCGGCATTCCTCAACCGTCCGCCGCTCTACAATTATTCCCCATCTCTTACCCCTACAACCGCCTTACTTTTTTTGCAGCATACCCTCTTCGAAGGCGTCTTTGTTCTGCAGATATTTTTTGACGATCTCAATCGTCGCCGGATTGGTGAACAATTCGGACTGCGGATGATCCAGCAGGCCGCCGATAAGCGCCGCGACCTCCTCGGACGTCTGGCCGGGCATGGTCCGCCGCGCGCCGGGCGGCATTTGCGGTGTCCCGCCCAACGCGTTTTTGCCGAAATCATTCGTCACCACTCCCGGCATGACCAGCGAAACATGTATGTCGGGATAATTCGCCCGCATTTCCATGCGTAAGGTGGCCGTCAGCGAATTGAGCGCCGCTTTGGCCGCGCAGTAGATCGACCGAAACGTGACCAGCGGAACCACACCCAAAAACGACGATATATTGATAACGTGGCCGCGCCCCTGCTCCTGAAAATAGGGCACGATCACCTGCATGCCGTACAAAGCGGATATCAAGTTGACGCGAAGTATCTGATCGACGTCGTCGTCGGTGAGTTCAAGCACGGACCGGGTGATGCCGCGGCCGGCGTCGTTGATCCAGACGTCGATCTTCCCGAATCGATCCATTGCCGCGTCCTTCAGGTGGTGCATATCGGCCCGGCGGGTGACGTCGGTCACCACCGCCAGGGCGGCGCTTCCCGAACTTTGGGCGACTTCGTTGAGTTCCTTTTCCCGGCGAGCCGCCAGGACAATCCGGTGCCCCTGACTGCCGAGCAATCGGGCCAAAGCCGCACCGATGCCGCTGCTGGCCCCGGTGATGACGACCACTTTGGTATGCATAAGCTGTTCCTCTCAATGCTTTGTTGAATAGAATACGAGCCGGACCCGACCGGGGACAAAAAAATTCAATGTGAGGATTAGACTAAAATTCGAAAAAACGGCGGGCGAAATACATCCCGGCGCCGGTGCCGATCATGCTCAACACCAGGGCCATGAATATCCCGAGATGCATCCCCAGCCACCAGCCCAGCCAGCCGCCGATGGTGGTTCCGCATATGGTCATCAGTTTTCTCATAACTCAGTACTTATTCTTCTCCGCCCACATCATCTTGAATCGGAAGCCGAAGGAAAAATCTTCACGGTTCGTCACCAAAACGTCGAAAAATCATGCTTCCGCCGCCTATGAATATCTCAAGGCCGGAGATTGCCGGGCAAAATGTGCGGGCCGACCGCTAAGAGTATGAATATTTCGGCGGGTGAATTCCGCCCATGAATTGATTCCGCGGCTCCCGTTCGGTACGGGACAAACATTGTCGCGAATATAAAATGGCTTCTAAAACTCCCTATTTCGAATACATTATGGTCTTTCCTATCCGTGAATAATAATTATATCATATATGGATCGATATAGTCTATTATACGATTGTTAACATATTTACATTCAATGGGTTAGAAATAACAAAAACAATACATCATTTATGAAATACCATCATGCGCAAAAAATGAAAATACGGCACGGGAAATTCTACTTGATTTTCTCTGGGATAAATGATACGCTCGGATTATGCATGAGGGAATAACCAGTTAATCGTTAAGGATAGAGACGATGGGGTCAATGTACAGGCATATGAGAAAGCCCAATACTCTGGCGCTGATTATCATGGTCGTGGCCGCAAGCGTTTGCTTTTCGGTCGCCCGGTCCGATAACGGCGTGACCGTCGATGACGCGACCTGTCTGACGTGTCACGACGGCATGGACAAGACGTTGGCCAACGGTCCTCATCGGCTGGCCTCCGAAATCGAAAACCCCGCCGTGCCGGTCGCCTGCGAGAAATGTCACGAGGGCGCCGCCGAGCACGTCGACAACCCGTCGCGCGAAACCATCAAAACGGTGGCGGAAATGCCCGCCCACGACGCGGTGCAACTGTGTTCCCAGTGCCACGTCGCGCACGTCGCGCTCGACAACTACGGCTTGGACGCCCACGCCGTGCAGGAATTGAACTGCGCCGACTGTCACCGGGTTCATGGAACCAGCCCCAAACTTCTGCTGGATGACAACGCCAAATTCTGTGAAAAATGCCATCAGGACAAGGTGACCGACGGAATGGGACGGACCAGCCACCCCATCCGCGGCGGTTTCGTGACCTGCCTGAGCTGCCACCGATTCGTCAAACGTCAAAGCGACGACCTGGCTTATCAGATGCAGGGCACCTGCCGCAGCTGCCATCCGGAGCAGGCCGGGCCGTTTTTGTACGAGCATGACGCCGTTAACGCCTATTCGGTGGAAAACGGCGGCTGCACCGAATGCCACGCCCCGCATGGAAGCGAGAACGATCGGCTGCTGAAACAGCCGGGCCAGATGTTATGCCGGCAATGCCACATGGTCCCGGCCAAGCATCTCTACAATCAGGCGCACGGCAACGCCTGGGCGCGCTATGACTGCACTGTTTGCCATACCGCCGTGCACGGATCGTTCGACAGCAATATCTTCCTGGACCCGAATCTCGAGGCCCGATGGGGAGGCCATTGCTTTAACTGTCACAGCCTTAACCAGTAGAGGGATGGACGATGAGGCACGCACGATATATCGCGATGGCGGGGATGATCCTCGGGATACTGTTCGCGGTCGCCAACGCTGCTGATAGCGGCGGCGGAAAAATCCGCTTGGGATACGTTATCACCGACGAAGATGGCAATCTCAGCGTCAACCACGAAACGTACAACCTGTACGAGGGGCCGTCGGTATCACTCGAAGATTTCCGCTATCTCATGAACAACGGCATGAACCTGTCGGCCGATCTGAAAAATATCAGCCTGAACAACCGCAACCTGAACGCCTCGCTGTTCAAACCGGGACTGTTCGGGATTTCGCTCAATAACCAGCAATACCGACGCATATACAACTTCGACGGCGACAAATTCACGCGGCGGCGGACCACCGGCGGGCAGGCCTACGTCTATCCGATCCGCCAGGTCAAAATTTACGGCGGGTATTCGCAGACCGACAGATTCGGCCAGGACGAATATATTATCCCGCCGTTCGGCGAACATCTGCTGACCGCGACCGACTATTCGCATAAATCGTTCAACGTCGGCGGCCAGGCAACCTTCACCAAGGGCAGCCTGACCGCGGAATACCGCCGGTACGATTTCACCGACGACGCCATGGCCAATAGCGACCGCGAAGCGCAGGTGGTTCGCGTCAACGCCTTTGCGCCGGTTCCGTTCTACAAACGGCTGGCGCTGTCCGGCGGGTATCAGTATCGAGAGGATAAACACGACGATCCATATGTCTTCCTGAAAAACAACACCGGATGGGGCGGCGCCCGGTGGTATCTCCCGCACGAGTATGTCTTCGAAGGCCGCTTCATGGCAGCGCGGACGGATGAAACCAACCGCCTCGTTACCGTCGACAATTATGTCAGCACCGCTTCGATCAGCCGCAACTGGCCCAAATACGGCGGCCTTCGGGTCGGATACGAAAATCGTATCGCCGACGATATCTACAATCGTACGTCCTCCGACGGGTATCTCTTCGACGGATGGCTGCGGTACTTCCCCAAACTGCTGATCCGGGCGCGCCTGGCGCTCCGCAATAAATCCGTCACCGATGGTGAGACGCTGGTCGGGGACGAAGACCTTACCCGCCACCAAATAAGCGCTCGCTATAAATTAACCGACTGGGGCGACGTGGCGCTGTCGTGGCAGGGCAAGGTCAAAACCAACGATGAGATCGACACCCGGGTCGACTATAACGCGGTCACGGCCGAAGTAAACCTGAGCCGCGAGGCCTACGGCCGGATTTCCCTGACCTATTCGTACTATCAGGGCAGCTACGATAACCGCACCGAGGCGATTCCGAACGATTATGAATTTTACGATCACGTCTTCACCGGTTCCGTGTACCCGGTCGAGTACCG
The DNA here is from genome assembly GCA_964549765.1 of uncultured Ignavibacteriales bacterium. Taxonomy (GTDB): domain Bacteria; phylum Zixibacteria; class MSB-5A5; order GN15; family JAAZOE01; genus CAZJWR01. The sequence continues at coordinate 33,281 of CAZJWR010000038.1, read as the reverse complement.
CAAGGTGCAGGTCTGGGCCGGGGCCACCTATTACCGCAGCAAACGTGATCGTAACCTGGAAAAAATCGGGGGATATGTGGGTGCCCGGTATACCCTGCCCCGCGACTATCAGATCGAAGCCAAGTACAAAGTATACAATTTCGACAACTTCCTGGTGACCGACGAGTACTACACCGGAAATATAATAAACGTGTATCTGATAAAAAGTTTTGCGATCTAGAGAGGAGAGGTTATGAAGTACGCCATTCTAACGCTGGCTTTCGCGGCGCTGCTGTTGCTTGTCGTCGGCGGCTGCGAGCGAAAAATCGTCAACGAAGTATCATCGGAACCTCCGCCGGGCCAGACGGCGGCGTGTTTCACCTGCCACAACGATTCCAGCCCGACGGGTCAGGAAATTCTACAAGCCCAGCAGTCATATTCGATGTCCAAGCACGGTACTGGCGATACGTGGAATCGCAACCGCAATTATGAGTCCTTCTACCGCGTCTGCGAAGATTGTCACACCAATGAGGGATTCGTTGCGAGGATGACCGGTGTGCCGTATGAAGGAGAAAACTTCTCCCGCATCACCTGTTTCACCTGCCACAAACCGCATTCCACGGGCTCCCTGCAGCCTCGCGTCGCCTCCGCGGTGACGCTTGAGGACGGGACGGTATTCGATCGCGGAAACGCCAACACCTGCGCTTCCTGCCACCATGCCCGTGAGAATGTCAACACATTCGTCGCGGATGACGATACTCTCAGCAACCACTGGGGACCGCATCACAGCGTCCAGGCCGATATGCTGATGGGCACCGATGCCTATGAGTTCAGTGGCGTCTCGGGCGGTCCGTCACCTCACGGATCGGCAGCCGACGGCTGCCTGCATTGCCATATGGCTCCGGGGCTCTACAGCACCGGTTTCCATGCCTTCAATATGGCCGACGAGGCGGAGGAATATGAAAATACCAATGGTTGCAACACGACCAATGGCTGCCATGCCGGTTCGCTGGATAGTTTCGACCACGATAGCGTGCAGGTTGATGTCGAGGCCAAACTCGAGGAATTGGCCGGATTGTTGAATGACGCCGGTTTACTCGAATGGGTGGTGAATGATGCAGGGACCGACTCCTCTTTGGAGCCGACCGAGGATCGGGCTGTCGCCACCGCCGATTCAGCGGGTGCCCTGTACAACTACTTGTTCGTCCATGAGGATCGTTCCATGGGTATCCATAACCCGGACTACGCCATGGATCTGCTCGATGCGTCTATCGAGTTTATGACGCCGAAGAAATCCGCCACTGGTTTGGATCCGCTGGCTGCACACTAAGTTCCCGCCAGCCTGCCCGAGTACGAAAGGCCTTCTCTGATCGAGAGAAGGCCTTTTTGAGCTTATTTCCGCGGCGAAGGCTCCGATACAATAAACAGCGTTGTCATTCTCGGGAAATTACGTATATTATTATGAGAAAGCGCTGCTGTAGACAGGAGCGGTAAACATGACCCAGACAAATCCGGAAAAGACACAAGAAGGGCGAGGTGTTATGATGCGCCGGCGAATCCGAGGATTCTTTTCCACCCGGCAGGGGAAGACCATTGGCTTCGCCTCGATCGCGGCCCCCATCGTCGGATTGATTGCTAACGATCTGCGCAAAACGGACGGCGTGATCCGCGGCCTTATCGCGCCATCGGTGACCCGGCTGCTGTCCGGGAAATTCATCGGCGGAAAGAAACTCGATGTCAGCGACAAAGCCGAAGTCATCGATCATGACAAATAATCATATCTGCCGCCGTCCGCAGCCGCCTATCCCGTCCGTATAGGTCGCTGGATCATCCCCCCATTAGCACCGTTTACGGGGGGCGTGTCCGATTATTGCCATGCCCAAAATCGATCCATACCAAACCCGCGCCGCCGATTACGACCGCTGGTTCGAGCGGCATCCGTATGTCTATCAAGCCGAATTGAATGCTGTTCGGAGACTCGCCCCGAAATCCGGCAAGGGCATCGAGGTCGGCGTCGGCACCGGACGGTTTGCCCAACCGCTGGGAATCACTGTCGGGGTTGATCCCTCACCCGCCATGATGAATATCGCCGCCACGCGTGGCATAGACCTGATCGCCGGAACTGCGGAATGGCTGCCGCTTCGTTCGGCCGTATGCGATTATGTCACGATGATTACGATTCTGCATCTGCTGGACGACGTTCCGGCGGCAGTCGGAGAATGCTATCGCATGCTTGTTCCCGGCGGCAAAATTATCATCGGCTATGTAGAACGCGACAGCCCGATGGGCCGGGAATATTCCCAGCCGTCCCGTGACGACGACCCCGAAGAGTATTTCCGCGAGGTACATTTCTTCTCCGGCGATGAGGTTCTGGAGATTCTGCGGCGGTCGGGTTTCCAAAATCCGGCTTTTGCCCAGACCGTTTTCCGGGCCGTGGACGACATCATTGATCGCGAACCGGTCGAACCGGGTCATGGCCGAGGATCGTTCGTCGTCGTTCGGGCCGAAAAGCCGATCGGAGACCGGGCGATAGAATTTGTTTGAATTCTCACCGAAATTGTCGTAATGTGAAAAAATCCCCAATGCCGGGGTCTTTGGCGTCAACAGAGTGGTTGGGTTTATGTTCTCCGAAAGGCGACGAGGTGACGACGATGGATGAGTATGTTTGGATGAGCGGTCGCGCCGATGTTTCGGGCGATTGCGCCCGCCTTCGCCCAGTCTTGGATCGCCTGGCCGAAAAGTATGGCGTCCGCATTTCTCCGGCGGAGGTCATTGAGGGCGACGAATGGACCGCCGCTATTAGTGACGCCGTCAACCGAAAAGTGTCCGGTATTATGATCGCGTACCCGGATCGGCCGGAGACGGCCGAGGCGCTGGGCGCCGCCATCAACGCCGGCATTGCCGTTGTGACGGTCGAGGGAACCGTGCCGTCGGCGCATCCGATCGCTTCGTTCGGCACCGATTGGTTTCGCATGGGGGCGGCGATGGCCGCGCGTACGGTGGAACTGATCGGCGGCTCCGGAAATCTCCTCGTCGCGGCCGATACGGATACCTCTCCGCGCATATATGCCGGCCTAATGGGATGTCGTTTCCATATGCGCCGCTATCCTAAAATAGATCTTGCGGGAAAGGGCAATGCGGTGCCGCCGGATAAAATCCGGAACCGTCTTCAGCGTATCAAAAATATCGCCGCGGTGATCGCGTTCGGCGATTGCAGCATCGTATCGGCGCTGGCGGCGTTCGGGGAGAAACAACCAACCGGCGCGATTCCGATCATAGCCGCGGGCGGCGACGTTTCTTCGGCTGAGCGCGTCAGGACCGGCGAGATACATGCCTTCTATACTCCTGAAATCGAGCGATCGGTGACAATCGCCTTTGCCTTCCTGTGCGCTCAAGCCCGCGATAGTCTGGTTCAGGGCATCGACACCGGCTTTGCCGAGGTGACCGCCGGAAATGCGGACGCCTTCATACGCGAAACCGAAGCATGGAAGCGCGGGGATTGGCCCCAGGTCGACAGTCCATTGTGGCAGTTGCATCTATCCGGTCCGGAACGGATGGACGGCGGCGATGAGGAGAAGCGGAGCAAGGCGATCCTTGAAGCCATTCCCGATCTCCTCTTCCAGATCGACCGCAGCGGCCGCTTCGTCAGCTACAAGGCCGACCGTCGTGAGGATCTGTATGTCCCGCCGGAGCGTTTTCTTGGCAAAACCGCCGATGAAGTTCTCCCGCCCTCTCTGGCCAAACTGACGAAAAGCTCGATTGAAAAAGTTCTCGCCTCCGGAGGAAGCGAAAGCTACGAATATGTGTTGGAAGTCGAAGGCGAGCTGCGCCAGTACGAGGCACGGATGGCTGCCACCGGAACGGACAACGTCATCGTCATTATCCGGGATATCACCGAACGCAACCTGGCGGAGGAGGCTCTGCGTGAAAGTGAGGAGCGTTTTCGGGTGGCGTTCAAAACCAGTCCGGACGCCATGGCCATCAGCCGCATCGAGGACGGTTTGTTTCTCGATGTAAATGACGGCTTTCTGCAAATTACCGGATATACGCGCGAAGAGCTTGTCGGGAAAACGGTTTTCGATCTCGACATCTGGGTCGATCGCCGCGACCGCGAAAAGATGACCAGCACCCTTCAACAACATGGATACGTCACCAATCTCGAAGCCAGGTTCCGCCTCAAAGGCGGCCGGATACATACGGGCCTGCAATCGGCCCGAATCATCCAGCTCCACGGCGTCGGCTATATCCTGTCGGTGACGCGCGATATCGAAGAGTGGAAACAGGCCGAGCTGGCTTTGCGCGAGAGTGAAGAACGGTTCCGGGCCGTGTTCGAGACCGCCCAGGACGCCATCTATATCAAAGACCGGGAGCGCAGGTATGTGGCGGTCAACCCCAGTTTCGCCCGATTGCCGGATATCCCCGCCGCCCAGTTTATCGGCAAGAGATACGAAGATATCTTCGGGACCGAAAACGCCCAAATCAATTGGCAACATGAAGAGCGGGTCCTCGGCGGCGACGTCGTCAGCGACGAGATCGTTAGAACGCTCCAAGGTCGGGAGAGGACTTTTCATATCGTCATGGTGCCGATGCGAGTCAACGGCGGCGAGATCATCGGAATATGCGGCATCTCCCGCGAGATCACCGAAATGAAATGGCTGCAGGAATCGGCCGAACGGGCCGGGCGGCTGGAAATGGCCGGGACCATCGCCGGCCAGGTGGCTCATGACTTCAATAATCTTTTGGGACCGCTGATCGCTTACCCCGATATCATCCGCGAATCCCTGTCTGATGAATCACCGGTGCTTCCATATCTCGATGATATCGAACGGGCGGCGGAACAAATGGCCGATATCAACCAGCAACTGCTGACACTGGGCCGGCGCGGCCATTATACCCGGGAAATATTCAACGTCAACGAAATTATCGGCTATGTACTCGAACATCTGCCTCCGCCGAGATCGTCGATTACGGTGGATATGGATCTGGCCGACGACCTGATGAATATCAGCGGCGGAGCATCGCAAATTTACCGAATCTTTTCCAACCTCATCAACAACGCTTACGACGCCATGCCCGAAGGCGGACGCTTGTTGTGCCGGACCGAAAACATGTACATCGACAAAGCCACCGGCCGATACGGACGGGTTCCCGTCGGCGAGTATGTCAAAATTACCATTTCCGATACCGGCATCGGCATTCCCGGAACTATCCTGATGCACATCTTCGATCCATTCTATACCACCAAGACGACTGACCGGAAACGCGGCTCGGGGCTGGGGCTGAGTGTTGTCCACGCCGTGATCGACGACCATAAGGGATTCGTGGACGTCGGAAGCTCGCCGGGAAAGGGAACGGTGTTTTATATCTATCTGCCGGTCACCCGCGAACAATCGGACGATGGCGTGTCTGCCGAAATCGTCGGCGGCAACGAACGCATCCTCGTCGTCGACGACGACCATATTCAACTGGATGTCGCTCAGACCATGCTGAGCCGACTCGGCTACACCGTCCGGGGCGCCGAAAGCAGTGCCGAAGCGCTGGCGCTTCTGCGGGAAAGTGAGTACGATCTTCTCCTGCTGGATATGGTCATGCCCGACGGGGTCGACGGCGCCAAACTGTATCGCCGTGCCCTCGAAATCCGCCCGGAACAGCCGGCTATTGTGATGTCGGGTTTCGCCGAAACGGATCGGGTCAAAAAAGCTCTGGCTCTCGGAGCGGGCCAATTTCTCAAAAAACCGCTGACTCTGCAAGCTCTCGCCGTTGCCATACGATCCGAATTGGACAAGCGCGTCCGCAAATAAGTCGGGCAATCGATCGGGCTTACATTACGCAGGCCTGTTGCCGCAGAGATGACGCTTATCCGAAGTTATCCACATCCCCATTATGCAAGCTTCCGGGTTACCGTAAGGGCCACATGGCGTTACAGCAAAATGGGTTTGTTTGTTCATTTTTGCGTTCCCGGAAATCGCGCATTGGTAAATTGATTGCACTATTATATCCGACAAGGAGTTCCGGCGAATTGGGTTCGTTTTGTCAAATCTACTGTTTTCAAAATTCTCTTCGGGCCCGCCAGTGCCGGACAGTTCGCGGGCGTGGGTGCCGCACCGCTTGCGGTGCGAATTTCATCATCGGGTATTTACCGTAGTGATGTCGGAAATCCTTTCCCGACGCTAGAACCGCCGATGCATTTTCAGGCATTCGCCTAGACGCTCCTATATTTCTTCAACCCTCTCTATAAATAGGCCCCGCGCGACAAACTGCATCGATTCACAACAAAAATGGGATGGATGGTGAACAAAATTGCACAATAGGACGCATTGAAAACAAACTGGATTTTTCGAGGGCAGAAGTCTCCGACTTCTGCCATCGGTGGCAGGTGCCGGAGACACCTGCCCTACCGGCTGTCTTTATTCATTGACGATTCAGGTTTTTTCGCAAATCAATGTTACCATCCTGCAAATATTTTTTGAAGTCATCGATGCAGCGACGGAGACTAGCAAGAATAAAAACGTTCGGTATCGCAAATCTGATCTCATCTCTTGCAATGCGGCCATCCTCGTATATGTTTACATGCGCATAAAATGGTTCTTCATTTTCACCCGAGACATCGGGAGCCTCATCTTTGTAGGTACTTGACTCATGTACAGCTGAGTTTCGATATTCCTTCCAGAGTATACGCACGTATTCAAATTGAGATATGACATCTTTCATTTGACCGGAAAATGGCGTAATGATTTTTCCATTGGCTTTGTTTTCAAGCGCGGGCAGATCTATATCGATGTTATACCCTGCCATAAGATAACTTTGGTTATTCACACCGAGCGTCCGAATGAAATTGGAGCATTTCAGGTTGTTACTATTACGGAAAAATTCCATAAGCAATGGCAGACTTATCCTTCTCCATATCTCCGCATTGCCCGAATATTCCAGAATAAATTCGCGGAAGTGAACGTACCGGTTTCCTTTGCCAAATCGATAGCCAGCCAAAGAATCAAGATAGCAACACATCAGAATAAGCCCTTCAATTCGCTTTAAGCATTGACTTTCAACGAAGTCAGCTCTAGCTCTGAAGTAATCAAAGAAAAATTCATTCATGCCTTGCCCACCATATGTTCTATAGACCCAGCCGATTCAGCAAATTCCCTGAAATTTCCGCAAAATAATTCGGATCATCTCGGGATTGGATAATTCTTTTATCGGCGTATAGTTCGTAGGGCAGAAGTCCCCGACTTCTGCCATCGGTGGCAGGTGTCGGAGACATCTGCCCTACTCCATTCGCTCATTTATTGTCATTCTTTCCAATGCCGAATGTCACTCACCGAAATCCCCTACGAGCTCAACTTCTCGCCGGCCCCAATTACGATCATAAAACCCGGCGCGGTAATATTCGTGAAACGTCGAAAAAGTCCAATCATGCGGACTTGCAACCAAGCCGTGCTTGACCGGATTGTAATGGATGTAATCGACATGCCGATTCATATCGCCCTGATCGCGAATGATATGATCCCAAAATCGTTTCTGCCAGATATGTCCTCGGGAGGTCCCAAGACAGAAGCGATATTGTTTGGAGAACGAGAGTTTTATTTTCCGCATGATCTCGGACAAGTCATTGCCGCAACACTCAATCAGCGCATGCAGATGATCGGGGAGAATGGCATAAGCGACGATATTGAAACCAGCCGCATCGGCATGATGCTGCATGGCATCAATCAGCAATTCCGCGTTGTCGGCGAGGAATCGGGCTCGCATGTTGGTCACCGATGTTACAAAGCAGGTATCAGAACCGTGATGGAATCGTAAAAACTTGGACAAACCAGCCTCCCCCGGATCGGCGATAAACGCCTCGATGCAATCGTCGGCAAAAGTCAGGGATCTTCGTCCGACGTCTGAGAAACGATATGATATTATTGCAATTATGGCAAGAGGTTTTATGAGCAGATTTCATGGCAGAAGTCGGACACTTCTGCGATACAGCAGCTAACTTCCTGGCAGAAGTCGGGGACTTCTGCCCTACAAGACTACATGATGGCAATTCGTTGCAGTTTCCACCCCAAATTTGTAGTGGATCGATGCAGTTTGTGTCGCGGGGCCTATATGTAGAGGGACTCGATTAGAGAAAGGTGTGTCTATGGGTACGCCCGAAATTGACTGCCGGGAGATGTGGACATCTGCCGGCCACAGAGCCCGCCCCGGCGGGCCGGACACAGGGTCCGGCAGGTCACACCGCGCCAAGGGCGCGCCAAGACCCGCCGGAACGGGAAAGGTTGAGGCAGGTATCGGGAGCGCAGGGCTCCCGACCTACGGCCACTCTTATTTGGCGGGAGCGCAGGGACCCCGACCGACGAAGTTATTGCGGGGCATGGAGGTGATATTCGGGAAACTAAAAATGAACGACCGAACCCATTTTATTGTAAGGCCATGCGAAACATAAGGTAATCGGGAATTTTCAAGAATCGGAGTGTGGATAACTTAGGGGATTTATCATCGGCGATCCCGCAGATGTCGTTACTGCCCGGTGGGGCCTTACTTTATGATGACCAGCTTGCCGAGCTGTTCGCCCATGTCGGATGTCACCGACCAAAGGTATATCCCCGTCGTAATGGCCTGCGTGTTGCGGGACAGCATATCCCACGACTCATGCTGGGCGTCAGGCCCGCCGCCGGGGTGGTTGTGGTCGATTTGATCGACAAGATCGCCGCTTAGGGTATAGATGCGGATGATGCAGACCAACGGCAAGTTGGCGAAATTGATAACGCGGGCGCGTTCGGCCGAGCGGGTGCGGTCGCGGTTTTCATATCCGGCGCGAGCATAGCCGCCGTCGATCCGATAGGGATTGGGGTAGACGATGACTTCCAGGGCGCGTTTTTCGACGTCGTCGGATGCCGTCAGGGGATAGGCCATGGTGGCGTTGGATAAGAGCGAGCTTTCCAGCGCCGACAGCTGATGTACGCGGCTTCCGTAATCGAAGGCCGTCACGGAAATATACAGCGGCCGGGTCGGTGATAGGTTATCGATGACGTATTCGTATTCGTAATACCGAAGGAAACCGTCCGTTGTCGTGTCGGCGGGATTATCGGGGTCGGCGTCGGGGTAGAGCTTATGGATGCCGTGCGGGTCGCCGAGATCGGACTGGTTCCAGAACTGCGGCGTGAAATAGGTGTAGAGATCATCGGGGTTGCGCGAATCGCCGGGCGACATCGGGTTTCGCTCGGTGTACTGATCGGGGTCGAAATCGGCGCCGTAGATAACCTCCAGAGAATCATAACTCAGGGGAGCGTCGGATTCCTCCCACCGATCAAAGACGGCGTTATACTGATAACGGTTGTAATCGCGCCGATCATACGAGGCCAGCAGGACGAAATCGCTGTAGCGGTTATCTTCGCCGTAATAGACCTTGTAGCCCTCGAAATCCTCCGTGCCGGAAAAAATATCGACCGATGTTTCCGACACCTCGCCGTTCCAGCGCACAATCAACTGGCCGAAGCCGGGGATGATGCGCAGTTTCGGCGACGGCGGCGGGGCCGCGCCGCGAAAATCAGGAACGCCGTCGCCTTTGTACCAGGCCCGGGTGGAATCGATCCGCATCGAATCGGAGCCCTGGCCGGTGCCGATGGTATCGACGATCCATCGATATGCCCCCGAATCGCCGTCGCCGTCGGTATCGTATCCGGGGTTGTCGTATATCCACTCGGCCCACATGCTGTTGAGTCCGAGGTTGGAAAAATCGAGCTGGTTCATGTACGGGTAGGGGTTATACGGATCGAAAAGATTCTCGAAGGCGTCGGGGTCATGATGAAAATTCTCACCGCCGACATAGGCCAGCGTCACCGGGAGGGTCGAATCGGGGGGAAGGTCGAACGGCCCGAAGCTGAAAAGATAAATGGAGTTCTGGCCGTCGGCATAATCCTCAGCATCGCGCGACGGCGGCAGCCATCCCTGGCCGGTGTGAGGAACGGCGCACTCCAGTTGGTCATAGTCGAATTCCCGGGTGCTGAGCATATAATATTTGTTGTGGTCACCCAACGGCGTGCCGAAATTCGGGCCGAAATCCCGATACGGCTTGTCGGCTGTGACCTGGCGAGGGCCCCAATCAGAACTGGGCGTGTAGCCGGTAACCCACCAGTTGAAGGAATATTTGAGACTGTCCGACGGCGTGCGGATGACCCGGGTGGCGGTGACACCGGTCGTCGAGGTGAAATCGTACCGGCCATCGGCGGGATCGCCGTCGTTGTCGGCCACCCAGGCGACCCGGATGGTGTCTTCGAATCCCGGCCAGACCGGGGAGGGGATGGCTTCCTTGTAGCCGCAGATATCGTCCAGCCAGCTTTCCTGTCCCCAGGCTTTCGACAGGTGATAGGCATCAGCGTCGACGACGAACCCGATGTACATTTGCTTCAGAGGAAAACGGCCGATATTGCGGATGCTGAAATCGAAGAGAATGAAATCGTCGGCGTAGGGATAACTCCAGGCGTACGTCCGCTGGGTGACTTCGACGTTGAGGGGCCGATGGGGGCGGTTATCGATCGGATCGATGCCGGCCAGGGATACATTTGTGAAGGTGTCGGTATAGACGGCGATGATGTCTTCCTCGGAGACGGCGTCCGACGAATAGTTAAGGGAGAAAGGCTGAGTCGATCGGCGGATCATGCGCCCTTTGTCTCCGGCATCGGGCCAGAATTCGACGATATCGTAATAGCCTTCGGCGCCGGTCGAAACCAGCGTGTCATGGCCGGCGACGGCGCCGATCCAGAGACCGCCGACCCATAAATATTCCACGTCGGAATTGATCGGATATTCGCAGGCCATGACCGGCAGGCCGGTTTCAGGGTCGACGGCATTCCCGCTGAGATATCCGCGGCCGAAGAATCCGTTGTTGGTCACAGTCAGGGCCATACGATTGACCTTGTGTACTTCCAGCCCGGCATTGGGAGTTTCGATGACCGGTTTGGGTCTGATCGCGGGGTCCATTGCGGGATTGACCGGGAATTGGAACTGCGGCCGGGCGTGAACGGCCGAGGCGAAAAGCACAAGCGCCGATGCGGTCAGAAGCCTAATAATATGCGAGTACATCAGTTTCATATTCCGCACATAAGGTAATTCGCATCATCCGGAAACGCAAGCGAAAGCATGCCCATGCCGAAAAAGAGACCTGCCCGACCCGAATTCGATGATAAACCGGTTGAGAAACCAGCGATTTGTTCGTATTTTGTCTACTATGATTAAAATCGCACCCTCGATTCTTTCGGCCGATTTTGCCCGCATGGGCGACGCCGTCACGGCGGCCAAACGGGCCGGCGCCGACTGGCTTCACATTGATGTCATGGACGGGCACTTTTGTCCCAACCTGACCATGGGGCCGGATATGGTCAAAGCGGTGCGGCGCGTATCCGATTTGTATCTGGACGTTCATCTCATGGTGACCAATCCGGAGAATTTTTTCGAGTCGTTCGCCAAAGCCGGGGCCAATCAAATAACGTTTCATATTGAGGTCGCTCCCGATCCCCGGGAAAAAATCAAAATAGTGCGGGATTTGGACTGCCAGGTGGGTCTATCGCTCAATCCCGACCTGCCGGTGGAGGCGATATTGCCGCATCTCCATGAAGTCGACCTGGTGCTTTTGATGTCGGTATTTCCGGGGTATAGCGGGCAAAAATATATACCGGAGTCGACGGCGCGGGCGGCGCAGCTACATGAGTATATCACACGAAATAATCTGCCCTGCCTGCTGGAGGTGGACGGGGGTGTCGGCCGGGATACGGCCCCGGAATTATTGACGGCGGGGGCGGATGTGTTCGTGATGGGGTCGGCCTTCTTCGGCGATCCCGATCCGGCCAAATTGATCCGGGATATCAGGGCCATTCCGGTCGGGTAGACCGGATGGGGGCTTGCCGGTTGTTCGGTGCCGGATTCCGTCATCGCGCCCGGCCTCAGGCGCGTATAAACTATCGGAGCCGGCGGGCGATCCGTAGAGGACAACGGGGCTATGCATCGGGACGTTTATATCGAACCTGAAGCCGTCGGGCGGCAAGCGCCGCCGGGACGGCCGGTGAATGAGGGTATCTTCGCGCTCCGGCGGGAACGATGCATGAAGCGGGGGTTGTGTCATGGCGTATCATAAGCTCAAGAACGGCAAGATCAAGTTTGTGTGGCCCGGCAGGGATATCGGCACGATATTTCTGGTCGGCGACTTTAATCAATGGAATGAAACATCGCATCCGCTGCGCCGGATGGAAACCCGCGGCTTTGAGCTGGAATTGGAAATCCCTCCGGGAAAATATCGATTCAAATACCTTGTCGACGGGGTATGGTGGAACGACCCGGACGCCGAGGAGTACGCGCCCAATCCGTGGGGGTCGGAGGATTCCGTCATCTGGATCGAATAGCCCGGCCGTTTCGGCCGGTTTGTCGAATTTTTGGGGGCATATAAAAAATGTGAAATTGCATTGACGTTATTTTCTTGACAATGTCGATTGGAGTTGCGATTATTAGACCGTTGCATTATGGAATGAGTTTCAAGGGGGACTGACAATGACGTATATTTCAGAGCAGGCCATTCATCCCGGGGAGCTACTCAAGTCGTTCGAGGGGCAATTGGGAAAAACCCGGGCTGCACGTCCTGTCACGATGATTACCGCGCGAAACGTCTCCGTTTTCGGCCAAAAAAAGCAAGCGCACCGGAAGCTGATTTCCGGCCGCCTGGGATGGATCGACGTCGTGGAGACGATGCCGGCCGAATTAGACCGAGTCGAACGTTTGGCGGCGCAGGTGAGGAAGGACGGTTATCGGCATGTCCTGGTGTTGGGGATGGGCGGGTCGTCTCTTTTTCCCGAAGTTATGGGAAATATTTTCGGACGCAAGCACTGGCTGAAATCATATGAGATTTTGGATACCACGTCGCCGGATCGGCTGGAACGACTTCTCAAGCATATAGATTTGCTTCATACTTTTTTCTTCGTATCCTCCAAGTCCGGGGAGACGCTGGAGACGATGTCGCAGTTTCGGTATTTCTTCCGCAAGATCAAGGAATCGCGGCCGCTCAAGGTCGGTCAATATTTCGTCGCCGTGACGGATGACGGTTCGGAACTACATCGCATCGCTCGGCGCAACCGGTTTCGCGACGTATTTCTCAATCCCGGTGACATCGGGGGACGCTATTCGGCGTTGTCGTATTTCGGTCTGGCGCCGGGAGCGTTCACGGGCGCGGACCTGAAGGCGCTGGTGCAGGCGGGCCATGAGCGGCTGGATTTCATGAAAGAACGCGACGGTGATTGCCATGCCGTGGCGCTGGGGGCGCTTCTTGCCGTCGGCGCCAAAGCCGGCCGCGATAAGGTGCAATTTATTACCGATCCCGCGCTGGCCCCGTTCATTCCCTGGCTGGAACAGCTGCTGGCCGAATCGACCGGCAAGGACGGCAAGGGGATTATTCCGATCGAAGGGCGTGTCAACGACGCCGGAAAATCCGACGATCTGGTCTATGTCCGATTCTCCCTCAAGGGTGAAGCCCGGGGCCGATCATTCCCCGATCTCAATGATCGCGTACCGGTGGCGTCCATCATCTTGCCTGATGCGGCCGCTCTGGGCGCGGAAGTGCTCAAATGGGAGATGGCCACGACGGTGGCGGCGATTATTCTCGGCGTCGATCCGTTCGATGAACCGAATGTGGCCGAATCGAAAAAGAACACGCTCGCCATCATGCGAGCACCGCGTGGACCCCGCAAGAATGTGCCGCTCACGCCCATCGCGGCCGTCGGCAATGCCGCCATCGTGTCGATCGATGCGATTAAGGGCGCCGACCGGCGGCGCCGGATGACGGCGGAGGAGTTGTTCCGATCGTTCCTTGCCAATATTCGCGCCGGAGATTATCTGGCAATTTTGTGCTACACCGATCGGGATGATAAAATCGAGCAAAAGATAGCCGCTTTGCGAAAGACGCTCGATGAAAAATACAGCATTGTTTCGCTGCGCGGTTATGGTCCGAGGTATTTGCATTCCACCGGACAGTTGTTCAAAGGGGGATGCCAGAAAGGACACTTTCTGATTCTGGATCGCGAGTATGCGACCGATTATGACATCCCGACTATGAATATCAGCTTCAGGCGGCTGATCAAGGCGCAGGCGGCCGGTGATATCAAAGCGATGAAGAAACGGAAGCGGCCCATCATTCATGTCAATCTCGGGCTTGATCCGGTATCCGGTCTCGCCGATGTGGGGAAGATGATATCGCGTTTGTGAATGGCGGGGACGGCAGGGGCGCTTCCTCAAATTGTACCCGGGTGATTGGCACAATCCCGCTATGCCTCATATATTCGGCCCGGCGGACGAATCTCGATAATTCATCCTACGATCCACCGGGACAGCTTCATTTTGTCGCTTGACATGTGCATATGCGCTCCCGTACTCTATCTATATGCATATCGTAGCAGACATCGGTGGCACGAAGTCAGCCGTGGCCCTGGCCGAGATGCAGGACGGTCAGGTTGCGCTGAGTTCGTCGCATCTCTTCCTCAACCAAGACCATGCGTCTTTTGATGCCGTTCTCGCCGCCTATCTCAGCACCGTACCCGACGAAAATATCGACGGGCTGGGGATTTCTGTCGCCGGCGTGGTCGACAACAACCGATGCCGCATGACCAATCTCGAATGGGTCGTCGACGGCGGCGAATTGAGCGACCGGTTCGATATCAAAAGAGTCCATCTGCATAATGATCTGGCTGCTGCCGGATACGGTCTGGAGGTCGCGCCCGTCGACGGTCTCGAAAAAATCGGAGGCGGGGAAGCTGCGATAACCGTCAACCGCGTTTTGATATCCCCCGGCACCGGGTTGGGTGAATGCATCGTGCATGCCGTTGACGGTGGGTATATCCCCATGGCATCGGAGGGCGGTCATGCCGATTTCGCGCCGTTCGACGGGACAACCGACCGACTATGGCATTTTCTCAAGGAAAGACAGGCGAGGGTGTCGTCTGAGGACCTTCTCTCCGGACCGGGGATCAATAATATATTCCGATTTCTTGTCTCCGAAAGCGGCAATAAAATCGATGATGCTACGGAGAAAAAACTTGACGACTGGCCGGGAGCGCTGGTAGCCGATAGGGCGGTGAAGGATCATGACCCACTCAGTATGCGAGCCGTCGATTTGTTTTTCGATATTCTGGCCGCCGAGGGCGGCAACATGGCCCTGAAATGCCTGGCGACCGGCGGGGCGTATTTCGGCGGCGGCATTGCGCCGCGTCTTCTGCCGCTTCTGAATAAGAGCAGATTCTCAAAGGTGTTCGCCGATAAGGGCAAGCATCAAAAGCTGCTGGAGGCAATTCCGCGGTGGGTCGTGGTCGATACCAATCTGCCGCTCTATGGCGCCGCCTTTCATCTTCTCGAAGTCGCCTCCGAATAGGTTGTCATATTTTTATTGATTTCTTCGCTTCATTTGTTCACCATACACCAATGCGGTCGATTATCACCCACATCGGCATTGCCTTGTTGATTGCCATTACCGTTGCCGGATCGGCAGAGGCGGCTTCGATGTATCGGTTCGGCGTTGTTTATGGTCTCGGTAATCTGAAAGCCGGGGAAAAGCCGTATTTCGGCTTCAATCATCTCTGGGGCGCCACGTTCGGTATCGGCAACGAACGGGTGACGGCAAACGTGAGTCTGCTCTCCGAAAAAAACTACAGCGATTCGACGCTGTCCGGTCATTTCGGTTTCTTCCCTGATAAAGACCTCGCAAAGCGTGCCTCTACGTCGCTCCGGGTCGGCCTCGATTTCGACTACAACCTGACATCGGATAACACCGTCCGCCCGCTGATCGGCGTCGGGATGGGCTATCTGATATGGAAATACAGCGACCCGGTCGGCGATACCGTAGTCCAGACTATCGGCGAACGAGGTAACCGGGTCGATTTCAGCGCCGCTGAGTTGTTCATATCAGGTATGGCCGGGGCGGAGGCGGATATTTCCCGCCGCTTTTCCCTGACTCTCATGGCTGGCATCGATTATCTCACCGGTATCGGGACGTCGTTTGCCGATTCGGTCAATGACGCCCGGGGCCGGATGATGATGCGGGCGACGCTGGCATTGGCGTACCGGTTCGGTGGCAAGGGAAGCGCGGCAAAGCCGTCTGCCGAATACTGGCCGTCGACACAATCATGGTCGCGCGTCGAAGCCACCGAACGGCCCCGGCTAGCCGAGGACGACACCGACGGAGACGGCGTCGAGGATAAGAATGACCGTTGCCCCGGAACGCTCGCGGGTGCGATTGTCGACAGATCGGGCTGTCCCCTTGACGCGGATGCCGACGGCGTCCCGGACGGGATCGACGCCTGCTCAAAAACGCCTCCGGCGGCCGCGGGATTTGTCGATATCTACGGCTGCCCGGTGGACGCCGATTTTGACGGCGTGCCTGACTATCGCGACAGTTGCCGTTCGGGGCCGATCGGCGCAGTCGTCGATGAGGCCGGATGCCCGCTTGATTCCGACGGCGACGGCGTCTATGACGGCTTGGACGATTGTCCCCGCACCGCTTCAGGAATCGAGGTCGATCAACGGGGCTGTATTGATATCGCTTTCCTGCGAGATACGATGCGTGTCAATGTCGATTACCAGTCAGGCTCATTTGAAGTCGATCCGCGCACCCGGGAACGATTGCAGCCGCTGATACGAAAATTGAAAATCCTGGCCAATGTGAAAATCGATATATCCGGCTACACCGACAATATCGGAACGTCCGAGGCAAATTTGGTGCTATCCCAAAAACGGGCCAACCGGATGCGCGACTGGCTGGAAAGCGAGGGGATCGCCGCCGAAAGAATGACCTCGGTCGGCAAGGGCGAAACCAATTTCGTCGCTTTGAATGATACCGCCGAGGGCCGCGCCCTGAACCGGCGAATCGAATTCGTCTTCCATAAGTGATCAGACGATCGGTCTTTTTCGGATAATCGCGAGTTGTAATTGGGCATCTCCTGAATCCCACAGATTCACTATCGTCCCGACAGGGCCATTTTGGGGTTGTATCGTCCCCAAAATGTATTATACTGTATCCGAAACAACTGCTACTGCTTGAAACCTACATAGTGGTAAATCCAATCCTGCCGGAGGCATATATGAAACGCGGACGGACAATAATCGGCGTGGCAGTGGCAGTCTCCCTTTTAATTCTTTGCGGCTCGGTTTTCGGTGGACTGCTCGACACCAGAATCAATTACCCCGGCCTGAATAGGCCGAAAGGCGTCGTTGCCGCCGATTTCGACGGCGACGGCAGAATCGATTTGGCCGTAGCCAACCAAGGCGACCCCGGCGCACTCAACGATAGTATCTCCGTCCTCCTGAATATGGGCGGCGGCGGCGTATTCGGGCCGCAAATCGCCCTGCATACCGGCGAGGGTCCATATTCGATATGCGCCGCCGACCTGGATGGCGACGGCGATCCCGATCTCGTGGCGGCCAACCGATCCGGGAGCACCGTCACGGTGCTGAAAAACGACGGCCACGCCGCCTTTACCAATACCAGTTCGCCGACCGTTGGTTTGCTTCCGACCGACGTTCGGGCTGCCGATTTGGACCGCGACGGCGATCTGGACTTGGTGATATCCAATATTCTCACCACCAATGCATCGGTACTCATCAATAAGGGCGACGGGAGCTTTTTTCCCAAAGCCGATTACCCTGTCTCCGACGCCGGCAATACCGTATGTCCCGCCGATCTCGATGGAGATCGATTTCCCGACCTGGCCGTGGGCGGGCCGTACGGCGTCGATTTGCTGATCAACGACGGGGACGGGACGTTCCATCCCGGCGGGCAGATCGGGTCTGGAACGTCGCGCAATTATATCAACAGCGCCGATTTCGACGGCGACGGGGACGCCGATTTGGTCGCGACCGATCTTTTCCAGAGCAAAATTTCAATTTTCCTGAATAACGGCGACGGCACGTTCCCGAATCCGATTGGGTATACGGTTCCCGACTGGGGCGATCAGGTCGTTCCCGTCGATCTTGATAATGACGGCGATATCGATCTGGCGGCAAGCCTCAATTTCACGGGGCAATTGACGGTGATGCTCAATGACGGCGCCGGGAATTTTTCGATCGAACAAACCTATAACGCGGGCGACCGCAGCGTCGGGGTGTGTGCCGCCGATATTAACGGCGACGGCGACCTGGACGTGGCTATCGCCAACGACGCCTCGAACAATATAAGTCTGTTTATCAATAGCCTCCTTATGGCCCGCGCCGTGATCGAACCGGATCCAATGAAATTTTATTTTGCCTATTACATCGAACCCCATGACGGCTACGTTTCCCTCGGCAATTTCGATCCGCCCTACAGTCCGGACGATATCGAGCTTGCGACGGTCAAAATCAACGATTCCTTGACACCGTTATCATCAGAAATCATCGGCGACGATCCCGATTTCGCGGGTGACGCCGCCAAATTCACTTTCGATCTGCGGGAATTCGTACGCGGGTACGGGGCGCTGTGGGGTACCGCCTCATACGGATATACCGTGTCCGGCGATTTCTCCGACGGAACCCCGTTTGTCGTTACTGGCTCCGTGGTCATTCGCGGTTTTCTGGCCGGTGATGCGAACGGAGACGGCTCCGTCGATATCGGCGATCCCGTGGTTATCATTTCCTATCTCTACCGCAATGGGCCGGTTCCGTTATGCCCTGACGCGGGCGATCTCGTCGGCATAGACGGCCTTGACCTCGGCGACGCCTTGGTTCTGATAAATTACATTTTCAAGGAAGGTGCGCTGCCCGAGATCGGCCATTAGGGAAGTGGCTTTCGCCGGCTACTTGGTTCCGATGACAATCACCTCGGTGGCCCAGGCGAAACCGATATTCCGGGCGCGTTCCAGAAGCGATTTCCCGTCCCGATAAAGGACTTTCTGGTCGGGGTCTTTTTCGATCTTTGCCAGGTAGTCGTTGGTAATCCGCTCAATTTCTTCAAGCGTTTGCCGGTCGTGAGGATCGGTTTTGGAATCGGTATGATCGAATGTTTCCAACGACTGCATCCCAAGGCCCCTGACGTGACCGACAATCTGCTGCCGGGTGAGAGTCGGATAATGGATGATCCCCTCCAGGCGGTTCACCCGCGCCCACCAATGATGGATGAGAACATGTGACAACTGGGCCGGAGTTTGATTATCCCGGAACATCTCGACGACAATGATTCGGCCTCCCGGTCGAAGGACGCGATACATTTCTTTGAGAACGCAGCTGATATCGGGCAGATGATGCAGTGAATTGGAGATGGTGACCGTATCGAACGAGGCATCATCGAACGCCAGCGCCGAGGCATCCATGGCCATGAAGCGGATCATGTCATCGGCGAATTTTTCCTGCGCCGCCGCGAAACCCTTGCCCGAAACGTCAACCCCGATTATTTCCGAATAATCCTGGAGCGTATCCTTGAGAAATTCGACGAATCCACCGGCCCCGGTGGCGATATCGAGCACCCGCCCGCCGGAAATATTTTTGAAAAATGCTTCGATTCGATCACTGCTCGCCATTTCTATGCCTGCCGCGATGCCCTTTTTGTCTATTATCTGAATAAGGATATGGGTTATTGGCTCGATACGCAACCATAATTGTCGATAATACGCGCCATGATTTCGCCGGAACCAAACGAACCATCCGAGAATCAACTCTCGGATTAAACGCGGGCGAGCGAAACCTTCCCTCTGCTAATCGAGTTTGATGCCTCCGACAGGAGTGCTTTCGGAAAAGATTTTCGTGAACCAGGCAAAGGTCTCTTTGAGGCCCGATTTAAAATCGAACTCCACCGCGTATCCCAGGTCCCGTTTGGCGGCCTCGATATCGGCCAGGGAATGCTTGATATCGCCGGGGCGGGGATCGACGAACTGGGCCGTCACCTTTTTGCCGGATATCTCCGCCAGCAGGTCCAGCAACTGATTGAGGGTGAAGCGCTGGCCGCAGGCGATATTGTAGCTGTTGCCCGGAGCGGCCGGGGCGGTGCAGGCTTTCAAATTGGCCGAAACGGCGTTGGCGATATAGGTGAAATCGCGCGACTGTTCCCCGTCGCCGTACACGACCGGTTTTTTGCCGTCGAGAATGGCCCGGATGAATTTGGGAATGACTGCCGAATATTGACTGCCGGGATCCTGCCTCGGTCCGAAAATATTGAAATACCGCAGAGCCACCGTTTCCAGGCCGTAGAGCCGGTAATATACTTTGCAATACTGCTCGCCGGCCAGCTTGGTTATGGCATAGGGCGAAAGCGGATCGGGCTTCAGGGTTTCGATTTTGGGCAGCGATTCCGATTCGCCGTACACCGACGACGAGCACGCGAACACCACGCGCCTGACGCCGGCCTGCCGTGAGGCTTCCAGTATATTGAGCGTCCCGTCGATATTTACGGCGTTCGATGTCAGAGGATTGCTGACCGAACGGATAACCGATGGCAAGGCGGCCTGGTGCAGGACATAATCCAAGCCATCGACCGCTTCGGCCACGGTCCAGAAGTCGCGGACGTCGCCGTCGATCAGTTCGATCTGATCGAGAACCGTTTCGATATTGATCCGGCGGCCGGTGGCGAAATTATCCATAACGCGGACGGTTTCGCCCCGTTTCAGGAGTTCGATCGCAATATTACTGCCGATGAAGCCGGCTCCGCCGGTGATAAGATATTTCATGATTTTGTGCGACTCCGATCCAAGTTGATGATTCTATATCAATTATCGACGCCGACGGGTGAATGATTTACCTTTTGTCCCCGGAAATCGAGCTCCTTTGGCAAAAAAGACTTCAATCGCCCTTTTATAATCATCGGGACGCCCGATGTCAAGCCATTCGCCGCGATGTCGGTACACCGCGGGGTGGAGGTTTTGATCGAGCAGCTTATGCACTAGGTCGGGAAAATCGAACGGTCCCCGGGCGGGGATAAATTTCAAAATGTCCCGCCTGAAGGCGTACACGCCCATCGATACCAGCGATTCGATCAAGGGTTTTTCATAATAGTCAATTACGTCGTCGCCGTCGGTTTCGATAACTCCGAAATCGATATGCACGTCGCGTCGGAAGGCGGCGATGGTCGCGATGGCGCCATTCTTTTTGTGAAAAGCGATAAATTTCTTGAAATCGAGATCGGTGAGGACGTCGCCGTTGAGAACCAGGAAATCGGGTCCCAGCCCGCTGATACGGCGGAGCGGTCCGGCTGTTCCCAGAGGCGTCTTTTCCTCGGAATATTTTATCCTGAGATCGAATTCTCCGGCGGCGGTGACCATTTTCATCAGCTTGGCGGCCTGATGCCCTACTGTCAGGGTAGCTTCTTGGATACCGGCCCGAGCCAGTTGGCGCAGAACAATTTCCAGAATCGGGCGACTGCCGATCGGCATCAGCGGTTTGGGGAAAACATGCGTGTACGGCTCCAGACGGGAACCCTTGCCTCCGGCCAGAATGACTGCTTTCATCAGATTTGATAATCCTCATCGGAAAAAGTATCGATGTTCGCCTCATAGTAGGCGATGGTTTTCTTCAATCCGCTTCTAATATCGGTTCGCCTGCCAAACTTGAAAGTTCTGGCGGCGCGGGAGCCGTCCCCCCGCAAACGCGTGACTTCCGATCCCCGGGGACGAATCCGGCGGCGGTCGGTCTTGATGGCCAGGTTTTTGCCCAGGATGTCGGCGACAAACTCGACCAGTTGCGCGATGGAATAATCCCTCCCGGTGGCGATATTGAAGTGCTCCCCCGCGCCTTTCGAAGACAGAGCCATTTTCGCCAGCGCCGAGGCGGTATCGCCGACGAAATTCAAATCACGCCGGGTGTCGGTATTGCCTAATTTTATCGTCTTTCCCCGAAGCGCCTGCAGGATGATCGTCGGGATGACGGCGCGAGCCGATTGTCGGGGGCCATAGGCGTTAAACGGGCGGGCGATCACGACCGGGATTCCGAAAGACCGATGAAACGACTCCGCTACCTTGTCGGCGGCGATTTTTGACGCCGCGTAGGGTGACTGCGCCACCAGGGGATGCTTTTCGTCGATGGGAACGTATTGCGCCGACCCGTACACTTCGGACGTCGAAAGATGCACGATCCGCCGGACTTTTGCCTCACGTCCGGCCGCAATTATATTCATTGTTCCGGTGGCGTTGACGTTAAGAAAATCGGCGGGCGATATGTACGAATACGGTATAGCGATCTGGGCGGCCAAGTGGATAATGATATCGCGGCCGGAGACGGCCCGGACAACGTCGTCGCGGTTCCGTATATCACCGTACACGAGAGAAAGTCTGCGCCGCGCGCTCGGCTTCAGTTCGGCGAGGCGGCCGATCGCGCCGGTAGAGGTGTATCGCAGAAACGCGGTTACGTCGGCGCCGGCGTCCAGCAGATACTCGGTCACGTGCGATCCGATGAATCCGCCCGCTCCGGTGATAAGTATTTTTTTGCCCTGACGTTTCATGGTATTACCGCTCCCTCATGTATATCGGCATATCGTACGGTAGAGAAAAGGCCTGCTTTTGGCAAGACAAAATGGAGTTGTCGGAGGGATTTAGCGAACGGTGTTCGTGTCGATAAGCGACATCACGGCCGGGAGAATTTCCTCTGCGGCCAGCTCGTGGCCCCGGCTGTTGTAATGATACGGGTCATGATCGACGTCGTCGAACAATTCGGTTTTTCGATCGAAGATCGCCGCCAAATCAACCAACTCCGTTCCAAAGGTCGCCGCGGCTTCGCGGGTCATGTCGTTGAAAAAGCCATGGAGCCGGTAGGTCGCCAGTTCCCGGCGCGAATGATAGTACTGATCGGAAGATGGGATCGGTGATGTCAGGAGTATGACTCGAGCGCCGTCCTCGCGGGCCATGCCGATGATTTCCCCCAAGTTGTCTTTGAAATCGGGGAGGCTAACGCGAGTGGATGCCATCGAAAAGGCGACGGTATCGCCGGGGGACCAGGCCGAAAACCATAGGCTCTTGAACCAGCGATACAAACGCAGTCGGCTGACGGTATTATAGACATCGAGCAGGGCTTCCGGCGGCATTTTCTGGTCCTTGTCAGCGCGGCCATCGGCGGCAATCCAATGATCGTTCCAGCCGAACGTCACCAGCACGAGATCGGGATGATACGGAACGACATTTTCTCGATAATTGATTTTCCCCTGATAAGAGCTATATCCGGGCACAGAGAAATTGTACACTTCGGCGTTCTCCAAACCGGGCTGGCTGCGAAGCATGGTCTGAAGGCGGTCGGCGAAGGTCTCGTCGTCGTCCATGCCCCAGCCGAAGCTGCAGGAATTCCCCAGCACCGCTACGCGCAGCCCCGATTTGTCGTGCTGGAAATCATCGTCGCGAAATCCCTGACGATTGATATGATATGATTTCCCCTCGAAGAAAGCCGACGCCACCGTCCGGTCCGGACGCAAACGCCAGAAAAGATAGTGGTCCTTCAGGAAAACCTCGGGATAATCCAGAGCGCGGTTGACGATAAAATCGTGTCCTTTGGGATGGGGATTCACGCCAACAATATGCAAGGTCGCCTCGGCGATGAGGACAAACACCGCCACCGACGCCAGCGGCCAGACGATGTAATTTTTCAGGGTAACTTTCATCATTGGATATTTCCAGGACGGGGCATTGGCCGACCTCGGTCAGAACAACGTATAGATAAACGGGGCCACCGCCGAACCCTCGACCAGAACGATGAATAACGACAGCAAAAACAGAAAGATCAGGATAGGCAACAGCCAATACCGCTTGCGAAATCGGATAAAAGCCCATAATTCGGCGAATACCGCCAAATACCGGGATATTTTCCTTGCAGCGCTCATACAGATAATATAAACAGAATTTCTACTCCGGTTCAACCCAATTTCGACGGTAATCCTGCCGTATTAGCGCCGCGGCTCGATTTGGGAATACAAAAAGAGGACGCTTGGCGATTGCGCCGCGCGGCAGTATTCCTTATCTTTGGATTTTCCGCATCAATCGGTTCGTGAAAATATGACGGGAGGCGTATGAAGACCATATTCGGTATATCTGTCGCCCTGCTGATGCTCGTGATATTCCGGCCTGAGAGCATCCAAGGTCAATCACTATCATCGGAGGCGGTCGAGGTCAACTCGCCCGTAACGCCGATCACCAATGAAATCTCGCTTTTCCGAAACATGGAAGATCAGGGTGGATTTAGAGGGACGACTCTTCAGGTAATTTCGATCAATCAATTCAATATCGGAACCGACTTCATCATCGAATTCACAGGAGATTTCAACTGGAATCTCGATCTATACGAAGACCATGATTATTATATCGAGCTGTCCATCGTGAAACCGATTTTTCGTTCGCTGTCGGTGAATTATCAACGCATCTACGGTACCTTCGCCGCCGGGCCGATCAACCAATTCGGTTTGCGGCTGTCGCTTTTTTCGGGATCGTGACCAAGGCTGCCAAATTATAAAAAAAGGGCCGCCCCGAAAGACGACCCATGGGAGGGGGGATATCTTGTCGTTTACGCTTGGCCGGTATCGTACATTCGGGCGGCCTCGATATATTTGTCGATATCATCTTCGAAAATCGGCCCGTGCTGGGGGCAAAGGCGTTCCGGCGAAAGCCGTTCGATTTTGTTCAATGCGCGGAGGTGGGCCTTTTTGGACCACGGCGGTTTGGTGCCGCAGGGGGTCAGCGATTCCCAGCCTTCGGAGGGCGCGTACAGGTTCCATTCCCCCGCCGGGTAGCCAAGAATATTCCCCGAAAACACGGTTCCCGTCTTGGAATCGTGCAGAAATCCATACCCGGCCGAATGCAAGTCGGGCATGTCGAAATAGTCCACGGTGCGTCCGGACCCGAGGATGATGCCTTCGCCTTCGCTCAGCGCTATCACGGAAGATTTGCATCCGTAGAAAGTGATCGCCTGCGCCGCGGCGGGCGGGGCATAGATTTTCACGTTCCGGCCGGCCAGTTTTTCGAACAGCGGCAGTGAGGCGCACCAGTCCGGTGATTCGTGCAGGATTACAATATGGCCGATTTTTTTCGGATCGATCAACGAAACGACCTTTTCCTTCACCCGGCGATGATGATCGTCGGCCCGGGAGCCCGGGTTGATCAGAACGGCTTCGTCGCCGTCGATCAGCAGAATGGGGTTATGGGAACTGTGATGCCCGGCGGGCCGGTATCCCACCCACCAGACGCCGTCGGCGAGCTGATATGCCCGCTTATCGTCGTATAGTTTGCGTTCGACCAGCGATGGTAATGGCGATGGTGTTTTCATGAACTCTCCCGCATCGTGTTGAGCTTATATGTTCGTTATCGGATAGAAGGCGGGAATTTTTACGGTCAATCGGGAAGTCGACAAAAATTGGATTCGGGGAATTATTCGGACGGGGACGGTTCGGTATCGAAATCTTCCCAGGGGTAGACGATCACGGCTGAGGGCTCATCATTGCGGACGATGTTGACGTGGGCGCCTTCTTTGAGGTTATCGAGCATCAGAGTGAACAGCTCCTTGATGGTGCGGGGGGCAACGCCGTTGATATTGCGGATCAAATCGTCTTTGCGCAGGCCCGAAAGGTAGGCCAGCCTGAGCGTATCGATCCTCACCACGCGGAAGAAGCCGGAGCGGTCGCGGGCAACCGACAGGCCCAATTTGCCTCCGGTCGGCGGCTGCAGTTGATGATTCCCCCAGTGGACGTTCGCCGTCGTGCGCACCACCGGCGGCCGGGTCAGCGCCACCAGTTTCGACCCGTACGGTTCAGCGGCAATCAGAGACGCCAGGGTGCTGTCGCCGGACAATACCCATTTGCCCCAAAAATAATCCAGCAGAATAGGCTGGCCCGGTTCGCGCCGCCGCCATTCGGCTGATTTGAAGACGGCCATAACCGAATCGATATTCTTGAAATCGGCCAGCGTTTGCAGAGCGAGAAGATCGGCCATGACGTCGAACCGTCGCGGGGTTTTCCGCATCAATGGATGATTGGCGATATAATAGGGCGATCCGCCCGGCATAAAGGCCTGCTCCAGCAGGCGCTTGGCCAGCTGCTGAAACAGGGTGATATACTGCGACAGCCCGTGACCAACAGCGATGATGCGGTCGCCGTTCTTTTTGCCGGCCAGGGGAATCGTCATCGGACGACAGCAGGCGTAATCCGGGTAATACTTAACGATGTAAATGTCGAATTGCGGCTCGACCCAATCGATACCCGCATAATGAGACATATAGGACAATACATATTCGCCGAGTTCGTCCCAGAACACTTTGAGCGATTCCGCCTCGGGGGCTATCGTCGAGCAGGCCTTGATCGTCTCCCGTCGGCTGGCGTAATTATCGGGGAAAAGCGAGATCATGTAATCGTAATTGTCGATGACCATATTGACCCGGGGGATCGCCCCGGTCTGGGATTGAGCGGGGGCGAGCGCGGGGATCAGAAAGAGCACCAGCGCCGGCAGGACGAGCCGGTATTTTAGACGAAGAGCCACGATGGTATCAGGGATTCTCCGGTAACGGTGGTGGCGGCGGTGGTGGTGGCGGCGGCACAGTACCGGCGTCCGTCATCGGCGGCGCGGCCGCCGGCTTCCCTTCCTCCAGGAGTTGAAAATAAAACTCGGTCGACATCAGATGCATGGCCGATCCGGTCAGGCCGTCGACGACGAGAAGAATAAGCAACACCACCGGCACGCCGAGGATTATCGCGACGATGAGGTTGACGAAGGCCACGGCGATAAAGGGCATGACGGCAAAAACGAAGACGATGAACGTTCCCATCGCGACGCCGATGCTGATGGCGATATAGATGAGGGTATACAACAGCGACGGCCCGAGGTGGGATTTCCACAGGGTAAAACCGTCACCGATGGCGTCGAATACTTTTCGGTCCTCAAGGATTATATACCGGTGAGCCATGGACAGCGTGATACTCAGCAAGAATATCGCGATTATCAGTATGGGAATCAAAACCAGCAGCGAGAGAACTCCGAGAGCGGTGGCGATTTTGAAGGCGATGACGCCGAAAATAATCAGCATTATGACGAAAGCGAAACCGACGATGAAGGTCAGGATTCCGATCCCGAAAATTCGCCAGAAATAATGCGCCCCGATCTTGAAGGCTCGGCCAAAGCTGTATATCTCGCCTCGCTTGAGCTGCCCGGCGGCGTCGATCAGTCCGCCCACAGAAATTGTGCTGAGCACAATCCAAACGAGAAGTGCGAGAAGGCCCGCGGCGATCAGAAGCAGAATCAGGGCGAGATGTCCCACCAGCAAGTTTTCGACGTCGGGCAGATTGAGATTAAAGGGGCGCTCGATCTTGAATTTATTTCCGATATCGCCCATAAAGCCGAAACCGCCGCCGGAGATAAAAAAGCCGAATATCCAGAGCGTTTTATACCGCCAAGCCTGTTTCCAGCCGGTAGATACGATTTTGCCGTAGTCCATATAGACTATCTATGCAAATGATGAATATCTGTCAACCAAAAAGGACAATATTCGACGATTCGAGGTTTCGTAATTCTCTGAGAACCCGGCGTCATCGTCATAAGCCTCCCGGCTGCCACAGAAGGCGTTTCCGGTATTGTACATCTTCCCCGGAATCGCGCATTTCATTACGTAAATATAGTGGAACGCGGTTTCGGTGTCGATGTCGTGCAATTGGAGAGTTGATTTTGATCGCTGCAGACCATAAATTATGATCTTGCAGCAAACCTGATGGGACGAAAGGCGACCGGTGGAAAAATACGATTTGGTCGTCATCGGCTCGGGGCCGGCCGGTGAAAAAGCCGCCATACAGGCGGCCCATTATCGCAAAAAAGTCTGCGTCGTCGAATCGCGCGGCGTGGTCGGAGGCGTTTGCGTGCATACCGGCACGATGCCGTCCAAAACTCTCCGCGAAACGGTGCTGTACCTATCCGGTCTACGGCAACGGTCAGTGTACGGCGTCGTCTGCAGCGTCAAAAGCGATGTCACCATCGCCGAATTGATGTATCGCACCGAGCATGTCATCCAGAATGAAATCGACGTGATCCAAAACAACCTGATGCGCAACGGCATTACCGTGGTTAGCGGACGCGGACGCTTGATAACACCGAACCAGGTGGAGGTAATGGACGAAACCGGAAACAGCCGCGTGCTGGAGACCGATTTCATCATCATTGCCGCCGGGTCGCGGCCGTACCGCCATCCCGGTATTACCTTCGACGACACTCATGTCTTCGACGGTGAGACGATATTAAAGCTGGACCGGATCCCCCGTTCCATGATCATTGTCGGCGGCGGTGTTATCGGCTGTGAATACGCCTGCATTTTTGCGCATCTCGGCGTCCGCGTCACCGTCATCGAGGGCCGGGAACACCTGCTGCCGTTTCTCGACCGGGAAATTTCGGAAACCCTGACGTTTCTTATGCGCAAAAACCGGATCAAGGTCATCCTGGGCGACCATATGGAGAGTGTCGAGAAAATCGACGATGAGATGCACTTCTCAAGTAAGGCCGGACGCAAGATCATCGCCGACAAAATCCTCTTCGCTCTCGGCCGCGTGGGGAATACCAAAACTCTGGGGGTCGACAAAGTAGGAGTCAAAATCGACAATCGCGGTCTCATCAATGTCAACGATCATTTCCAGACCAGCGTGGACAAGATCTATGCCGTGGGGGACATCATCGGCTTTCCATCGCTGGCGTCGGTGTCCATGGATCAGGGCCGTCTGGCCGCCCAGCATGCTTTTGAAAACAAGGACATGGAGCTTAATAAGCTATTACCGTACGGCATCTATACCATCCCCGAGGTGTCGATTGTGGGCGAGACCGAGGAAAGTCTCACTCGAAAGGGCATCCCCTATGAAACCGGCATCGCCCGGTTCTATGAACTGGCGCGGGGTCAGATCGCCGGCGATCACGACGGCGAACTGAAACTCATTTTCTGCCCCGAAACCAAAAAGCTGTTCGGCGTGCATATCATCGGCGAGAGCGCCACCGACCTGATCCATATCGGGCAGGCGGTGATGACTTTCGGCGGCACAATCGACTATTTCATCAAAACCGTCTTCAATTTTCCGACCATGTCGGAAGCCTACAAGCTGGCGGCGCTCAACGGCCTGGGCAGCATCACCCGGCAGTGATCGCGCCGGCCCGATCGGTAACCTCTTGACATCAATAGCGATATTGATTATATAGCATATGGCATTATAACGGCCGGTGCCCGTGTCCGACTGTGTGGACTTTTGCAGGGCGGCATCCGCTTTCCGGGAGGGTTTTCCGCAAACACCATACATCGAACCGGAGTATACCGGTCAAACGAAGGAGCCTGAGATGCAAGGCAGCAAACTGTACGTGGGCAACCTGAAGTATTCGACCACCAACGATGAACTCAAAAGCCTGTTCGACAATTACGGCCGTGTCGTCAACGTCAATATCCTCGACGGCAAGGGATTCGGATTTGTCGAGATGAGCAGCCCCGACGAAGCCGACAAAGCCAAAGACGCCCTCGACGGTCAGGATTTCAACGGCCGCATTTTGCGGGTCAACGAGGCCAATCCGCCGGGAACGCGCCGCGACCGGGACCGCAACGACCGCCACCGCTTTTAGAACCCACCGCCCCGTTAATCATTTTCCTATTAGTGTGACGCGTACAAAGGGCGCTCGCCTCAGGCGAATTATTATATAGGCCGTAATGCTGCGCCGAAGATTCCGTGCCGGGTTTTCCGGCGAGATCGGAATTGTTCGAATTGACCGGCCGGATTCGGTATGCACAGAGGATTCTCTCAATCCCAAGAAGTGATGTAGACAATCTAAATAATCTTTGACGCTGCGCGAATTTTCCCCTATATTTCCGGGTTAGTCACAATCCGGAGGGGAGCCCGCAAACCGGGCGGGTGGATTTTGCCGGCGGAACGAAATGGAAAATGTAGCGTTAAACAGGGCGTGATGGCATCGGGATAGAGTGGGGTAAATGGATCACTCCGCCCGAAGCCGCTACGAATAAATCGGTTAGAATGGACTTATGGCAAATTCACAACATCTGTATATAAAAGGGGCGCGGGAACACAACCTGAAAGATATCTCGGTCAAAATCCCGCGCAACAAATTGACCGTCATCACCGGCCTGTCGGGGTCGGGAAAATCGTCCCTGGCGTTCGATACCATCTACGCCGAGGGTCAGCGGCGCTATGTCGAGTCGCTGTCGGCCTACGCGCGGCAATTCCTGGGTCTGATGGAAAAGCCCGATGTCGACTTCATCGAAGGACTATCGCCCGCGATTTCCATCGAACAGCGCACGTCGGCCAAAAATCCGAGATCCACCGTCGGCACCGTGACGGAAATCTACGACTACCTGCGGCTTCTCTATGCCCGCATCGGCGTCCCGCACTGCTACAATTGCGGCAAACCGATCACCCAGCAGACGGTAACGCAAATCGTCGATTCGGCGATGGCCTTCGATGAAGGTACCCGGATCATCATCCTCGCACCGCTCGTCCGGGGCCGCAAGGGCGAACATCGGGACATAATCGAGGATGCGCGCAAGCAGGGTTTCGTCCGATTGCGCGTCGACGGCAAGGTTTACGAAGTCGAGGACGACATCGAGCTCGATAAGAAGAAGAAACATACCATCGAGGCCGTCGTCGATCGTCTGGTGGTGCGCCCCAAGGCCACGCGGCGTCTGGCTGATTCGATAGAGACGGCGCTTAAAGTCGCGCAGGGAACCGTCATCATCGAGGCCGGCGGCAAGGAATACCTGTTTTCGGAGCAGTACGCCTGCCTTGACTGCAATATTTCGTACGAGGAACCGACCCCGCGCCTGTTTTCGTTCAACTCACCGTTCGGAGCCTGCCCGGTCTGCGACGGTCTGGGCAGCAAAATGGAAGTCGATCCGGATCTGGTCGTGCCGGATAAAATTAAATCAATTCTCGACGGCGCCATCGTCCCGTGGGCATCCGATTCGGCCAACTGGTACCGGTATATGCTGCGTGGCCTGGCGGAACATTACAAGTTCAAGCTGACGACGCCATTCGAAAAAATCCCGCCGGACGTGCAGAAGGTCATCATGTACGGTTCCGGCCGCCAGGAAATCAGTTTCCACTATGAACATGCGGGGGGACGCGGTTCGGGCGAGTATGAGACCAATTTCGAAGGTGTTGTCAGGCAGTTGGAACGGCGCTATCGTCAGACCGAATCGGAGGGGGTGCGGTCGTGGATCGAGCATTTTATGTCGATTTCGCCGTGCCCGGCCTGTTCCGGGACGCGCCTGAAACGCGAAGCGCTATCGGTGCTGATCGACGGATTGAATATCTATCGTGTCACGGAGATGTCGATCAAGGACAGCAAGAAATTTTTCGAATCGCTCAAATTAACCAAGACGCAGGAATTGATAGCCCGGCAGATACTCAAAGAGCTTCGCGAGCGGCTTGGTTTTCTGGTCAACGTCGGCCTCGATTACCTGACGCTGGCCCGCGCGGCCTCGACCCTGTCCGGCGGCGAGGCTCAGCGTATCCGTCTGGCAACACAAATCGGGTCGCGGCTGGTGGGCGTGCTGTATATTCTCGACGAACCGTCGATCGGTCTCCACCAGCGCGACAACAACCGCCTGCTGGCGACGTTGTGCGAACTCCGCAATCTCGGCAACACCGTGCTGGTGGTCGAGCATGACCGCGACACAATCCTTTCTGCCGATTACGTGGTCGATCTGGGGCCGGGCGCCGGCAATTTGGGGGGAGAAGTGGTCGCGGCGGGGCGGCCGTCGGTGATCAAACGGGCGCCGAAATCGCTGACCGGGCAGTACCTTTCGGGCAAAAAGAGAATTCCCATCCCCAAAAAACGGATCAACGGCAACGGCAAACGGCTCCAGCTTATCAAGGCGTCGGGGAACAATCTCAAGAACGTCACCATCGAAATCCCGCTGGGCGTATTCATCTGCGTGACGGGCGTGTCGGGATCGGGCAAATCGACGCTGATCAACGAAACCCTGTATCGTATTCTTGCCCGGCATTTTTATAATTCCCGCCAGGCGCCGCTGCCATACGGCGGCATAAAAGGGTTGGAACATATCGACAAGGTGATCGATATCGATCAGTCGCCGATCGGCCGGACGCCGAGGTCCAACCCGGCGACGTATACCGGAACGTTCACACCGATCCGCGAACTGTTTTCCAACCTTCCGGAATCCAAGGCGCGCGGTTATCTGCCGGGGCGGTTTTCGTTCAACGTCAAGGGGGGGCGATGCGAGGCCTGCCAGGGCGACGGCATCATCAAAATCGAAATGCATTTTCTCCCGGATGTCTATGTTCCTTGCGAGGAATGCAAAGGCAAACGGTACAACCGCGAAACGCTGGAAATCACCTACAAGGGCCAGACCGTTTCGGATGTGCTGGATATGACGGTAGATGAAGCGCTGGAATTTTTCTCGAACATCCCCAACATCCGCCGCAAACTGACGACGCTCAAGAACGTCGGCCTGGGGTACATCCATCTCGGCCAGCAGGCGACGACGCTATCGGGCGGCGAAGCCCAGCGGGTCAAGTTGTCGACGGAGTTGTCCAAGACGGCCACGGGACGGACGTTGTATATCCTCGATGAGCCGACCACCGGGCTTCATTTCGAGGACATACGGATGCTGCTGAATGTCCTCAAGACGCTGGTCGACCGGGGCAACACGGTGTTGGTGATCGAGCACAACATGGATGTGATCAAAACGGCGGATCACATCATCGATTTGGGGCCGGAGGGAGGCGATGACGGCGGGCAGGTTATCGCATTCGGTTCGCCCGAGGAGGTCGCCCGCATCTCAAAATCCTACACCGGCCAGTATTTGAAGAAGGAGCTGGGGGTGTGATGGGGGAGCAGAAAAATTATATCGGGAATATGATCCCTGCGCCAAATATTGCGATTATGGGGGAAACTCTAAGATCAGATATATGTATTTGGTGTGGCGAGAAGAATGATCTAACGAAATCTCATCTTATACCCGAGAGCCTCGGCGGATGGTTCAAACCTCGCATATCATGCAGAAAATGCAATAGCATATTGGGACATGCCTTTGAAGCAGAAGCGTTCAAGAATGCGTTCTTAACTGCGGCGATATCGAAATTTGGGATCAGCGCAAAGAAGGATGTTTATAGACTTGCAAAGATAACTGACACGGAAACGGGCGCACCCATGTCTATAGGAAAAGATGGCCGTGCGCGGCCGATTCCTGGCAAAGTCGGCAAAAGCGCTTTTAGAGGTGATTTTGCAACTGATGCAAAGAGATATTGGAGAAGTTGGTTCGCAAATAATAGGCCGAATTGGCCATTTGAGCCGATGGCCGAATTTTTGGAAGATCCGGCTAGTGTAGTGCGTCGTAATTATCTTGACATTTAATTTGAGTTTTGGTATGCT
>CAZJWR010000037.1:0-39268 GCA_964549765.1 uncultured Ignavibacteriales bacterium | reverse complement strand
GTCTTCGCCCTGATGGCCGGTCATCCGCCGCCGCTTTTGACGCGTTTCGCCGTGCATTTCGCCCTTCTGCCGCTGGTCGCTGGAGCCTCCTACGAACTGCTGAAACTGTCCGGACGGACGCGCGATTCCAAAATCACCAAAATCCTGATCTCCCCCGGCCTCTGGATTCAGAATATCACTACCCGCGAACCGTCTTACGATCAACTCGAAGTCGCTATCGTCGCCCTGGAAACGGTCATGAAGATCGATCAGTCGAACCTGTTGGTCAAACGAGTGCCTGTCTAACGACGCCCATCGTCCCGACAACCCCCATTTGCATATGCAAAACGGCTTGAGGTATCCATAATGGCAGGGTATATTCCCTTTACGAGGTAACCGATGCTGGAACTGCTGGACAAATTCGAAAAACGATACCGGGAAGTCTCCGACGACCTGATGAAGCCCGAAGTGCTCACGGACCAGAACCGCCTGAAAACGCTGTCGCGGGAACGGCGGCATCTGGAAGAAATCGTCGAGATCGCCCGGAAATATCGCAAACTGCTCAAGGACGTCGAGGGCGCGCGCGAAATCATCGAGGCCGACGAGGACAACGACCTGGTCGAAATGGCCCGGGCCGAACTCGAGGAAAACGAGGCCGCCATAGAGGAGATCGAGGAAAAATTGCGGGTGATGCTCCTGCCGCGCGATCCCAACGACGACAAAGACGTCGTCGTCGAAATCCGGGCCGGCACCGGCGGCGAGGAAGCGGCGTTGTTCGCCGCCGACCTGTACCGTATGTACAGCCGCTATGCCGAAGACCAGGGGTGGAAAATCGAACCGCTGTCGGTCAGCCCCACCGGCGTGGGCGGCATAAAGGAAATCATCTTCGGCATCTCCGGCGACGGCGCCTATTCCAAGCTCAAATTCGAATCGGGCGTGCATCGGGTCCAGCGCGTGCCGGTGACCGAAAGTTCGGGACGTATCCACACCTCGGCGGCGTCGGTGGCGGTGCTGCCGGAGGCCGAGGACGTCGATATCACCATCAAGGAAGCCGACCTCAAGGTAGATGTCTATCGCAGCAGCGGCCCCGGCGGGCAGTCGGTCAACACGACCGATTCGGCGGTGCGCATCACCCATCTTCCGACCGGCCTGGTCGTCACCTGCCAGGATGAAAAATCCCAGTTGAAAAACAAGAACAAGGCGATGAAGGTCTTGCGCGCCCGTCTGCTGGACCAGGCTATTCGCGAGCAGGATGAAAAAATCGCCGCCCAGCGCAAGTCGATGGTATCAACCGGCGACCGCTCGGCCAAAATCCGCACCTACAATTTTCCACAGGGGCGCGTCACCGATCATCGTATCGGTCTGACGTTGTACCGCCTGAATTCGATTCTCGACGGCGGCCTGGATGAGTTGATCGAAAGTCTCCGCGAGCACGAGCAGGCCAATCAGCTCGCCGCCGCGGGCTTGACGAAGTAGGCAGGCTTCGAATTTTTCCAGGCGTGGTTTGCTATTCGCGGCGGTTATAAGACAGCATAACTTGAGCAAGTAATCCCATTATAAACGATGAGCTGCCCGGCATCGGTGCCCGGTCCGCCAAGGCGGGCCCACATCTGCCGGGCCGCGGGCACATGTGGACATGTGCCGCGCACGGAAACCTGACCCTTGGTAGCTCTGACTTACCCGTACCCCCGGCCCCTATCTAGATACGTAGCTGGTTCGCCGCGGAGGATATCTGTTCTACAACACCATATGGCTGACGAGGACATCCGTCATCTACAGAACGCCGCTTGACCTAAAATATCTGTCAATAAAACTACTTGCGATAATTACAATGTCATCATATTATTCCTACCTATGAATGTGAATTATCGAATCAGGAGGCGGGTCTTTCAATGGACGAATTAGTTGGGGAATTTAAAAAAAGGCTCGACCAATTTATTTATGATCATCCGGCATTGAAAGAACCAACATTCTATGGAATCTGGAACATCTGCCAGGCACATGAATCCATTTGTTATGAGAACCGTGAAATGGTACCATATGATAATTTTAAATGGCATGCAATACTTGATAGGCTTAAATATTCTCTTAAATATTGCCTTTATTGGATGACAAAGGACGGCATTAAAGGTAATGAAGGTAGGCCATTCAACCCACCCTCGACCATCAATATCGGTCGACTCAGCAAGGCGAAGGATTTGGTTACAAATGCACTCGATTATGATTTGATCGAATGTGCATTTATGACGTACAAGCATGAACATGCCGAAGTAAGAATTGTCGATGAATTCAAAATCGAATTTTCCGGTGACCGCGAAGAATTACGATACGATGCTCTCGATCTAATAATCGCAGGAAAGAAGGCATATACGAGTCAGAAAAGTGTGTGGAGCGATATTAATTCCAATAAAAACCTCCACGATACTTACATGCGTTTACTCAAAGGATTGCGTTATTCAAAGGGTAGATTTGACATAGCTGCCATCAAAGACGATATTGCATATTTCTGTGAATTCGTAGCGCAACTGGAAAATGGCGCATATACTCTCCCAGCGGAATGGCAGTTTAGGAATATAAAGATAACATCTTTCCGCAAATTGTGGAATATTATTACCACAATATGTGTAATCGTACTCAGTTATAATTACGAAGACATAGGGGAAATTAACACCCGACCTTCTGTAATAATCTATGAGTTTGAATACTGGCTCCAAATATTGGCCACTCTATTGGAGGACGTCACAATCAATGAATTGGCAGATATGCATAAGTTGATGATTTATGATTTTGATTTTGCCCAGCGTGATCCCGCGCTGCAGCCATTTATAATCTTAAATCGGAAGTATATATTGCTTTTGCCACATTTATATCAGAGTCTCAATCATGAGAGAAACCTGCGCCAATTACTTGCGCGTAGATATGAAAATGAATATAGCCAAACATCTGATTTGTTGGAACCCACAATGCAAAACGACATTTGTAAAGTAATTTCAAAAAAATGGAAGTACGTGACTCGCCGCAAAATAAAGGGAGATATCCCGGATATTGATCTTTTAATTTATGATGAGGTTTCGCTTTCAGCCCTGATTGTCGAAACGAAATGGGTGATCGGCGCGGGGGAGCTTCATGAAAAATATAGTAGAGCGGAGAGAGAAAGAAAGGGTGTTAGGCAAGTGCGGAAATTATTAGAGATCGCCATTCGCGAACCGCACATAATATGGGACAGGTGCTTTCCCAATTTGAACTTCCATTCGGACATTTCTTTTGCTGGATGTGTTGTGATGCGCGAATTTGCGGGATCAAGTCATGACGTCGAGCAAATGGTTCCAGCTGTGGATGAATACTTATTCACAGAAAAGATAAAATCGGTTGATAGATTGAGCGAATTGATCGAATGGATGCGTCACCGTGAATTCTTACCGACTGAAGGCCGCGAATTTCGAGAAGTAATGTGCCAATGTAAGGTAGGACCGTATACCGTTTTGTGGCGTGGGTTCAAATTAAATTAGGTACAGTGCATGGTATCATGCGGATAGGTAGGTTAGGCCGATGCCCCCGACACCTGCCACTGATGCCGGAAGCCGGAGACTTCCGCCCCGCTATCTCAGGACGCCAATTGCCGATAAAAAAGCCCCCGGAGATGCGGGGGCTTTTGCGATCGATTGATGGGGCTTAGGCCATTGATTCGACTTTCTTGCCGATATGATCGTAGACTTTCTTTAATTCCTTCCGGGGGCTGAATTCCACGAAGGAGGTGTCTTCTTCGACCCAGACCGTATGCCCGGCCGGCCAATAGAACATTTCGCCCGCCCGGCACACTTCTTCCTTGCCGTCGCTGTACCGGAGATGGATTGCCCCGGTGAGCATATAGCCCCAATGAGGACACTGGCAGAGGTCGCCGGGGAGTCCCTCCAACAGCGGGGTGGCATCCGCGCCGGCTTTCAACGTGACATATGCCACCGACGTATCGTCCCATTCGCCCACGCGAAATGTCGCGACCGGCATTTCCAACGCGACCGGTAATTCTTCTTTTCGCAGCTTCATGGTGTTATTTCTCCTTAAGTCATGTTTTCCTTTGCAGGCGCACCTTCATGCCCCACAGTTGTCTGGACGTAGCCGTCTCGCAAATCCAAATTCCGGGCGGACGGCTCGGGCGAAATGCCCTTGATTATGGACATAATACGGCCGGGTGCCCCACAGCTTTGCTGTGGGATAAGTGACTCTCCATCAATAAATGCCCATCATGCAAACTCCTGCACCAACCCGATGAATTTAGGAGCAGATCGATGCAGTTTGTCGCGCGGGGCCGATATATAGAGGCCTTGCGATAAAGGAGCGCCTATGCCTATGCCGGAAGCGATTCTCAAACACAGAATTCGCACCGCGAGCGGTGCGGCACCCATTGGATTCCGTGGGTCAGAAAGAAAATATAAACCCACCCCCGCAAAGCTGAGGTGGGCCACCGCCCCAAATAAAAACGGCAGCCTGACAAACAGTAAATTTGACAAAACGAAGCCAATTCGCCGTAAGTCATTGTCGACAATATTAGTGCCACCAATTTACGCATTGGTAGTCTTTGAAGAAGTAAAAATGAACAACCGAACCCAATTCCCCGTAACCCCATGCTGCCCTTACTTGTCCGACGAATTTTCGACATCTCTCCCCTCTCCCCGGGAGAGGGGCCGGGGGTGAGGGCATCTCTGGGAGAAAGGCCGGGGACGATAGAATTCCGCAGGAAAGAAACTCGGGATGGGAAATTCCGACCAAGGAAACGGCTATATATGAAACTCGATAACGTCGCCGTCGGTGAGGACGTAGCCCTTGTTGACCCGCTGGCCGTCGAATTTGCCCGCCCCCCAGATTTTGGCGTACTGCAATTTGCGCGCAAAATCCTTGTGCAGCGTCAGCGCCGCATCCTCGACGGTCGCGTTGGGCTTGAGAATGATCGGGTCGGTATAATCGGGATCGTGGCCGATGGCTTTAGTATAGACGCGGATAATATCCAGCCCCCGGTAAATCTCGCGCTTGAATTGTTCCATGCTGTCGTCGTCAAGAATCGACGTTTTCACGATCGTGAATCCGGGATACATCTCGGCCAGCCGCTGCGCCCGCTCCACGCCCTGCTCGTCGTAGATTTTGTGCGCCACCAGAATCGTCTTCTTGTACGCCAGGCCGGCGTCCTCGATATCCTTCCGTTCAGGGATTTTGGGCACGAGAATCACGCGCCGTTCGGCCAGCTTGTCGAAAACGAACCGGACGCCGCCCTCGCAGCCGGAATCGCCGACGCCGCAGATCATGCAGACCAGGTCGGCGTTGCGAATGATGCCCAGCAGATATGTTTCGAACAGGTCGGGCGAAATCGGCGGCGTGTCGATGAGCTGGATGCTGATCGTCTCGTAAGGCATCATGCCCGCCTGCGGTTCGCGGGTGGCGAAGGGATAATCGGCGACAACGGGCTTGGCGTTGGTGAGGGTGTCCAGAAGCGACGATTTGCCCGAATTGGGCGGTCCGATAAAGACCACCTGCCCCGCGCCTTCTTTTTCGATATGGTCGGGCTGTTCAGTGCGGCTGGGGCCACCGCCTTTGCGTTGGCCCGAATCAAGCTGTTTTTTGAGCTTGGAGATTTTGGCTTTCATTTCCGCCTGGAGCTTGTCGGTGCCCTTGTGCTTGGGCATCATCGCCAAAAGCTCCTGGGCCAGGCGCAGCTTTTCACGGGGATCCCGTTCGGCCTTGAAGGTCCGCTCCAGTTCGTAGTACTGTGGCGGCAAATTGGCGGGCATGACGCATCTCCTCCGCTGAAAAATACGTCGATTTCGGGAAACCGTCAATAGACAATGAACGTTATCAATGGTGAACTCGGATGTGAACGGAATGGCCGATTGTGCCGAATATACCGGTATTGGGCGATTATGCACCGGATTGCGGCGGTGGAAAAAACGGATAAAAAATCGCTTGACAAAGACGGATTTTCCTATAGGTTAAGGCACTTGATGATGGAGAGAGAGTACGAATATGGCGAAAGTATGTGAAATATGCGGCAAGCAACCGAGTTTCGGTAATTCGGTTTCGCACGCCCAGAATAGAACCAAACGGCGCTGGAACCCGAACCTGCAGTCGATCCGGACGAAAATCGACGGTACGCCCAAGAAGATGAAAGTCTGCACGTCGTGCCTGAAGGCCGGCAAGGTGACGCGGTATTACAAAACGCCGGCATAAAGTCTGATACCAACCCCCTGTTAATAAAAACCGCCGTTCTCGCAAGAGGACGGCGGTTTTCTTTTGGGGCTGATCCGGGAAGGAGGGCGCCGGATCAGTCGCCCAGAAGCGACAGCACGGCTCGCTGGGTGACGTCGGCGTGCGCCAGGAGGGCGATGCCGGCTTTGAGTCGGATTTCGTCGCGGATCATATCGACCACGGTCAGGGCATAATCTGTGTCGCGAATTTCCGATTCGGCAGCGGTCAGATTTTGCGCGGTAACTTCGAGATTGGATCGGCGTGATTCAAGATCGTACTTTTGTGTCAAGCCGATATCGACGCGGGCCCGGTTGAGTTCCAATAGGGCCTGATCCACCTGCAAAAGAGTCTGTGCGGCGGATTCGGGATCGGTCAAATCGATATTATCGAGGGGCGAGATATTCGCCAGAGCCCCCGGACTGCCGTCCAAAAGCTGGGCGCCGTTGAAGGCGGCGGTCTGAATAATCCGATCGTAATTGGCCGCGGCGCGCCGGGCGGCGGCGGCATATGCCTCGCGGCCGGCTTCATCGGTGGTCGCGTCGGCGGCCACTACCGCCATGGACCGGATACCATGCAAAATCGATCTCAATTGACCGGCAGTGGCATCGGCCGTGTTGTATTTCCGTATGGTTTCCGTGGTGTTTTCGATTTCCCGGTTGAGGCTGGCGATCCGTGCCCGCATCTGTTCCGATATGACCAGTCCGCTCGGATCATCCGAGGCCTGGTTGATACGCAACCCTGAAGAGAGTTTTTCCATCGTTTTCAGCAGTGCCCGGTGCGAAATATTGATATGGCGCACGATGTCGGCGCTTGCCTGATTATTGGTAATCCGTTCCGACATAACGACTCCTTTTCTGCTAAAGCAGGTTTGCAAACACCCTGCCGGAAAAGAAACATCTGGAAACGCATTGCCTGTCAATGAAATACCGCCCTTCAGAAACGATCCCCGGCCATGGACATATTCGAATCATATGGGGATTCGCCCATACCGATGGTCGGGTATCGTCAATTGATTGCCAGCAAAAAAAAACCCGCCTTTGGAGGCGGGTTTTCTCTATAGATAAGATCGGACGTTTAGAATTTGAAGCCCAGCGAGAATCTATGCACCGATTCGAGACGCCCGAAATCCGACCACGCATAATCGATCACTAAGGTGTTGTGTTCGCCCAAGGGAGCGTTGAGCCCGCCGCCGAAGGTGAGACCCTGTTCATCGTAATTGAGTTTATATCCCGCCCGCAGGAAATATTTCTCCTGGTAGCAGTATTCGGTCCCCAGCGAGGCCTGCTGTTCGTTGTCGTTCGGGTGCTTGGCTTCGATCGCCATTGTCCAGCGATTATTAAAGTCGTTGACGAAATCGAAGGCCACCCCGAGACGGAAGGTCAGCGGCATATCATAGGGATCGACAGTTACGTCGCCGATGGTGGATGAGCCGCCATCGATGGGGACGGTCACGTCGAGATCCGGCCCGGAGAATTTCATTTCCGGACCGAGGTTGGAGATATTCATGCCGATCCGCAGCGACCGGAACCCGGTGTGAAGTTGGGTGCCGAAATCGAAGGCGACGCCGCCGGCGGATTCACGGTAGATTTTCTCGTACACGTATTTAATCGAGGCGCCGAATGCCAGCCGGTTGGTCAGGTATTTGGCATACCCGGCGGTGAGCGCAAAGCTAGAGGCCGAAAACATCTCGCCGGTTCCGTCGCGCTGGTCGACCGTGGTCACCTCCATGTCGCCCATGGACAACAGCGTGGCGGCGAAGCCAATGGTCCCGAAATCCTCGAGACGGGTGCCGACGGCGATATAGTTAAGCGTGATGTCGGTGATCCAGTTGACATTGGTGAAGGTGACGTGAGTGCCGTCGATATTGGCCAGGCCGGCCGGGTTCCAGTACAGACTGTAGGCGTCATCGACAATCGCGACCGATGCCTCGCCGAGGCCCTGGTAGCGGGAGCCGACGCCGATCTTAAGGAATTGAGCGCCGGCCGATCCGGTCTTGGTATAATCGGCGGCCGTCGCAGCGACGCCGCAGACCAGCAGGAACGCAATACAACAGGTAATTGTTTTCTTCATGTCTCTCCCCCGGCTTATTTAATTACGGCAAATTTGCCGGTGAAATTTCCATATTGGCTCTCAACGTGGTACAGGTACACGCCGGAGGCGATGCCGCGGCCCGCCTCGGAGAGCATATCCCAATCCTCGGTGCCGGTCCCGTCGTTGTGATCGATAGTCCGGATCAGTTCGCCCGCCAGCGTGTATATCCGGATCGTACAGTTGTCGGGGATATCGGCGAACTGAATTTTGTGCTCGCCCGAATGGGTTTCCCATTTGGCGTAGCCGAGATAGGGATTGGGCACGACTTTTATCTTTTTCAGATTCTGGGATGCGGTCGAAGCGACGATCTTGCGCGACGAGAAGTCGAACTGATCTTCCGGCGATGGCAGGCGCGGCCCTTCGATCATCCACGCGTCGCCATCGGCCGGCACGCTGGCCGGATCGAGGGCGGTCAGCCATGTCAGATAATCGGGCAGCGCCTCGGGGTGGAAGTTGCCGTTGTCGTAGTCGAAGCCGGTCAAAATGATATAATCCATGTCCGCGATCGTCCACCCGCCGTCTTCGCTCCAGTCGACGACCCAGCTCCCCAGCTGGGTATCGGTGCTGACATTCCACACCTCGAAAGGCACGTTAATGGGAGCACCGGTAAACCATTCGTACGCTACCGATCCTGTCGCGGTAAACCTGATTTCCACGTCGTTCCGGAAATACTCGTTACATCCCACTGTCGGATCGAACTGTTCGGCGATCACATCCATCGACTGTTGGCCGGGAATCGCGAACTGGGACTGATACAGCGCATTGGGAACACGCGCGGTCTGAACGACAACCTGCATACCGTCGGCGAGGGGATAAGTGCCGGGCAGGCCGTCGAGCTGATCCTGGTCGGCCAGGATGGTATCATTGGTGTTGGCATCGATCAGATACCAGAATAATTGAGCGCAATCATCGGCAAAGGACACGGTATAGTCATGGCCGGTCACGGCAGATTCGTCGATGACGTATACGGATACGGCGTCGTCCGATTGCTGCCAGTTACCGGTATAGCTATGCTTCATGGTCGACTGCGGAGTCAGGTATCCAATGGGATCATCACGGGGGACGACCCGGACCGTGTTCGTGGCCGATTCCGGATTCCCGCGGTCGTTCTGCAGGGGTTCGGAAGCAGTGCTGCCGGTGTCATAGGCGACAATTGAATACCAGTATTCCATACCGTTCGTCAAATTGCTGTCGACATACGTGTGACCGATACGGCCGAGGTCGTCGGGAAGATACAGGGCCAGCGGATAGTAATCCGGTCCTTTGGAATCATCCGGGTTGTTCGTCAACGTCCCCCAAGACACGCCGCGGTCGGTGCTGCGGAAAATTTTGTATCCTTTGAAATCCGTCTGGCCGGTGGTCGGCTCGATGGAATTCTCGGCCGCGTCGTCCCAATGCAACCTGATCACGCCGTCTCCGGCGGTCACTTTCGTCGTGGGCGGGTCGGGCGGTTTGGGGCCGATGTAGTACTGATCATACAGCGCCTTGGCCCGTTCGGCGGTGGTGGCGAGATATTCGGCCGTCGGAGCGGCGACGAGGGCAAAATCGAACTGGACGGTTTCGCCCGCCGGGAGATCGATGCCCCGCACCGCCTGGACATAGTATTGATCAGTGGGCGGCAGAGACTGATCGAATTCGGTATTGTCGATCATTTCATACCGGCCCTTGTCGGTCTGGGGCAGAAATTCCCACTGACCGGTGTTGAACGACGTCATCCCGACGTCGCCGGGAGTGGAAAGAATCACCGTCCCCATAACGCCGGTGACGACGGTCGGTCCCCAACCGGGATCGTAGCCGTCCTCATCGTAGGTCCAGGCCAGATCGAGCGACGGATCATAGGCCACCAGGTCGCCCAAACGACCGTTTTCGCCCGTAGCCGGATCGGGACCGCCGACATCGAAGTCGCAGTAGAGGCCGATGGCCACGTCGTGGTAGTTTTCCGAACTGGCGTTCTTGATCTGCAGCGTGAAAAAGATCATGTCTTTGTTGTATTTGTAATTCCACTGCCGGATGGTCTGGGTGACTTCGAGACCCATGATGGGATATCCGAGAGCGTCGTCGGCGAACCGGGTCACCGATTCCTGGACGCCGAGCGGGCCGCCTTCATGGAAAGTGGAATCGATAAAGCTATACACCTGGTTGTACACCCATTCCTCGTTAACGGGATCCCAGACGCGCCAGCCGTTGGCCGGATAGCCGATCCCGGCGCCGACGGTATCGGAGGCGTCATAATCATACCGTTCGGGATCTGTCGACAGCCGGATATCGGGGGTCAGACTTCCGGCGATCCAACTGGGGATCGGATTGAAATCATCGGCGGTGTTGTCCAGCAGGGTATCGCCGGCGTCATTGATGCCGCCGATCCAAAAGCGCATTTCGGCCAGATAATCGTGGTTCGTGTTGGCCGGCCAGCGACCCGAGGGCCGCCCGGCCCAGGAGTATCCGCCGATATATCCGAAATTCTGGACGGTGGTCACGATATTGCCGCGGTCGTGGACGATCTGATCGATCACGCCGGGGGCCGGCAATTGCGCCGTCTGTTCAGCCGGCCAGGCGAGGCTTGCCAGGACCAGCAGCGCCGTGACGGTAAGCCCGATGTGTATATTGAAACCCTTCATCATCATTCATCCTCGTTTTGGCAAAGCCGTTAGAAATTGAATTCCATCCCCATCCGGAGCTGACGCGGATGATCGTAATGCTGGGGATCTTTATCGTATAATTCGCGCCAGAGGCCCTCCTCGGGAATCGAGGAAACCAGAGATTCCTGGCTGGCGTCATCGTCAGGCTCGCCCGTGGACGGATAGACTTCGACGATATTGCGGCGATCGAACAGATTCTCGACCTCGATAAACATCGACAGGAAGGACCCTCCGGCCGGCGCGAAATAGAAATTCTTGTTGAAGCGCAGGTCGAAGCGGAGTGTGTAGGGCATATGCTCGCCGTTGAGCGCGCCCAACCGTCTGCCCTGAGTATCGGTCTTGGTATAAGTCAGGCCCGACCCGTAGCGAGCGAGAACATTGACGCCCCAGGCATCGGGGACGGTCCAGCCGAGAAAGTCGAGTTTTTCGCCGCGATGGACGCGGAAGTCGGCCACGGCCGTCAGGCTATGGCGCTGATCATAAGCCAGCGGATATTCGCGGGTCGGAATCGTGGGCGGATTGTCTTCGACCGTATAGTAGTCATAGTACCACTCGTACGGATCGGAGGCGTTGCCGCGCGCGATCAGATACGAATAGTTCATGGACCAGTTAAACAGCCGGCCATGGATGCTGGACACGGCC
Organism: uncultured Ignavibacteriales bacterium; assembly: GCA_964549765.1. Taxonomy (GTDB): domain Bacteria; phylum Zixibacteria; class MSB-5A5; order GN15; family JAAZOE01; genus CAZJWR01. The sequence goes on along the minus strand of CAZJWR010000037.1, from coordinate 27,683 downwards.
AGATCGAATCCCTTGGCCGAGCCGTAATCGGAATTGGTGAAAACCGTGTAATGGTTGAGGTCTTCGTCGATCACTTCACGGGCGCCGATCATGTTCTTGATGTCACGATAATAGGTGGTCAGGTTCAGGCGCAGATTGTCGTTGACGACCTGAGTCAAGCCCAGTTCGTAGTAGATGGTCTTTTCCGCTTCCAGATCGGGATTGCCGATCAAGGGGTAGCCGGTTTCCAGATCGCCCTGGAGGTTGGTGTACATCAGCCGGGCCGAGGGCGGCTGGAACAGGTAACCGTAGTTGAAATGTAGGACTGAGTTTTCGCTGACCGGGTGGGAAATACCCAGTCGTGGCGACCACTGCACCTTGGCCTTGGATTTCTTCTTGTAATCCTTGGCAATCGGGTTATGCCAGTACTCGACGTCGCTGTAGAGATAGTCGAAACGGACGCCGATATTGACGATCATGTCGACCAGCTCGATTTTATCCTGGAGATATCCGGCCCCGAACCACGGGTTGGCGTCATAAGTTTCACCGTACGGTTTCGAATTGAAGAATTGCCGGTTGTCCCAGTGGAGTCCATAGCGGCGCAGATCGCCGCCGAATTTGATCTGATTGAATTTGTCGACCTGGGACAGCACCGAGAATTTGCCGCCGGTGTAGGCAGCGATCCGTTCCAAGAAGTAGGGATAGTAATCGTCCCCGGTCGTAAAGCCGATTCCGAGATAATCATCGGGATTGACGACATAGTTGGAATCATCGATCCATCCATCATAATTTCCCAGACTATCGACATGATATCCCGGCCATTGATCCCAATGGAGGTCGAATAGCTGTTCCGGGGCCTGCCGGGTCTTGGTGCGGAAGTAGTTGGCGCTGGCCGAAATGACGGTGTTGGCCGACTTGTTGTAATTACCCTTGACGCCCAGCAAATAGGCTTCGTTCTCGATCTTACCCAGACCGTCGAGGTTGAAATCATAGGAGCGGCCGTTGACGTCGCGGTGAACATAGCGCTGGCGATCCTGGAAATAGTAGGAGCTATTGAAGGTCAGTTTCGTGTTCACGGTGGGGAACATGACCAGCTTGCCAACGCCCGAGAACAGTTTCTGGGCCGAATGCGGCAGGTAGCCGTCGTTGTTGACATATTCGACAGCGCCGAAAAACGTCGTCAGGCGGTCGCCGAGGCGGGCCACCGGGCCGGATAAATCCATCATGACGCCGTCGTTGTGGGTCCGGTTGAGGCCGCTGAAGGTCCCGGCATTCACGTCGTAGCGGTCGGTGGCCCCATCATAGACTTTTACCCTTCCGTGAAACTGCTCCCCGCCTTCCCGGGTGATGGCGTTGACGACACCCGACAGGGCTTCGCCGTATTCCGGGGCCAGACCGCCGGAGGTCAGCGATAGTTCCTCGAGGGCGTCGGGGACGATACGCATCCCCAGGTTCCCGTTGAACGGGTCCTGGATGGAAAAGCCGTCAAAGAAATACGAGACCGAGCCGTTGCGGCCGCCGCGAACGTGCAAACTGCTGTCGGCGTCCACGACCGTTCCGGTCATATTGGACAGCACGGTGGTCACGTTACGCGCGTTGGCCAGATACGCAATCTCATCGCGGGTGACGATCGACCCGGACGAGGTTTTGTCACGCAGGATGAGAGGGCGGGTCGCCACCACGGTTACGGCCCGATCCATCTGTATGGGGCTGGAGTTAATTTCAAATTCGACCGGGGTGGTCAAATCCATCAGCACTCGTACATTCTTGAGGATAACGGTTTCGTAACCGAGCATCGATACGGCCAGCGAGTATTCGCCGACCGGCACACTAATGATGTAGAATTCGCCATCCGAATCGGTTTCGGTCGCCATCTGGTTTCCCTGGACTCGGATCGTGGCCCCCTGTAACGGTTCTCCCGTTTCCGCATTGGTGACGATACCGGCTATTTTCCCGGTGGTACTGGCTGTGGCAGTGGAACACCAGAGCAGCATGGCAAGCAGCGGCATCAGCGGTATCGCATATTTTTTTAGTGCCAGCAAGCCGAATTCCTCCGTTTTATATTGATTTATTCTTCTTTCCCTGCCCATCGAACGTTGTTACTCGCGGATAATACATGCACTTATGGTTCGGGCTTCTCTGTTTGGATATCGGTATTCCGGACTCTTCCTTTAGTGGAAATATTCGGTTCACAATAATAGAAAAAGCCGCCGCGCCGTCCCGACAATGCACATGAAATCGGAAAAGGCGATCTCCGCGGAAAAGCATAGCTTTTATGCGACGGATCGGTAAAGATATCGGATCGACAGGCCGATATGATGTCTAAGTGCAACCTGCTGGAGACAAGGCGGTTCCATAAGGGGAAAAGACTGCGCCGGTTACGGGTATTGCAATCAGGACGATAACATTTTTGTGAATACGATAGTCACACCTGCATATACGCGCGAAAACGACGGCCACCGCGGCATGACTGCCGGTGTGGCCGCGGCCCTGGCGGCTCTGGCCGTCCTGCTCATACTCTGCCCGGCACGGGCGCAGGCGGGCCAGCGAATCGCGATCGTGTCCATCGACGACGAATCTTCCACCCTCCGGACCATCAAGGGCATCAAGCAGTCGTTCGACCGGTCGGACCTGACGATCGAATTCAAGGATGCAACCCTGAGCGGGCACCCCGACATCGATTCGGCCATCGCCAAGAACCTGCGGGCCTTCAATCCCGAATTGTTCATCACCGTGGGATCATACGCCACCTCGGCGATCTCCAAGAATTTCCCGCACAAGCCGATCATTTTCGCCACCGTCATCAATCCCATGGCGTCGGGATTCGTCAATTCCATGTATCGTCCCGGCGGCCGCATCACCGGCGCGGCACTGGACATTCCCCCGGATATTCAATTCAAGTATTTCCAGCGGGTGGTCGGCAATATTCGCCGCATGGGCGTCATCTATTCCGACGAGACGGAGAATGTCATTCGGCAGGCGAAAATCGCGGCGCAGGCGCTGGGCATCAAATTGATCTCGGTCAAGATCAAAAGCGAGAAGGACATCCCCGGCGCTATCGATTCTCTCTGCAAAGTTTCCGACGCCTTGTGGTCGGTGGCCGACCATATCGTATACACGCCACAGTCGACCCGGCATATCATTCTCCAGACGCTCCGCAATCGCATACCGATGATGGCGTTTTCCCAGAGTCTGGTCGAGGCGGGCGGATTGTTCACGCTTGATTTCGATTTCAAGGATATCGGCCGGCAGGCTGGGGAAATCGCCCGTCGCGTACTGCGGGGTGAAGATCCGGGAAAAATTCCCGTCAGCACGCCGGGCGTGATTTACTTCAAATACAATGAAAAGACTGCCGAGCAGATCGCCGTCGACATCCCTGAGGACCTGCTTGCCATTGCCAAGGAGGTCATCAAATGAGCTTCTTCGGCAAATTCAACAACTTGAGTCTTCGGGTGAAATTCGTCATCACTATTTCGCTGCTGATCATCGCCAGCGGCGCCTTGGTATCGTATTACCTGATTTCCAAACACATGGAAGCCGCCGAGAAAGGCCTGCTCAACAAGGGGTCCGCTCTCATCAAAGTGCTGGCGGTCAACTGCGAGTACGGGACGTTTATCGAAAACGAGGCCGTCCTTGACGAACTGATCGGGGCTACGGCCAAGGCGGAAGACATAACTTACATCGTGGTACAGAATCTGGACGGCAAAGTGCTGGCGTCGGAAGCCAAGGAAGGCGTCATCATCCCCGAAAATCTCCCCGTGGTCGAGGAGCAGGATTCTCTGAATGTGCGGGCCATCGCGGAACCCGACGGCGACGGCTATTTCTACGAACTGTGCTATCCGGTGGTGACGACGCGGACGATGGTGTCGCGGGAAATGCTGGGATCGATCGGCAAGTCGCGCGGCCATGTCATCACCGAGGTAATCGGCAACGTACGGCTGGGTATTTCGGTGGCGGCCACGATCAAGGAGACCCGGAACAACATCAAGGCCGCCGTTATCATTATTCTCCTGGTCATCTCGGCGACGCTGGTGCTGACCTTCGGCTTCGTCAATATCGTGATCAAACCGATCGAACGGCTGGTGCAGGCCACGGAAAAGATCGCCAAGGGCGATCTGTCTCTGGAAATCGGCCTCGACCGCCATGACGAAATCGGCAAGCTGGCGACGGCCTTCGACAGCATGGTCGGATCGCTCAAGGAATCGCGCAAGGAGATCGAGGAATACAACCGCACCCTCGAGGAAAAGATCATCGAGCGCACCCGCGAGCTGGAAGACGCCCAAGCCCAATTGATCCAGTCGGAGAAGATGGCGGCCGTGGGGCAGCTTTCGGCCGGTGTCGCCCACGAGTTGAACAATCCCCTGGGTGGCATCCTGGGATACGCCCAGTATACGCTGGAAAAAATGACCCGGAAGCCGTTCTGCGATATTACCGAGCGGGATTTCGAGACTTATCGTAAACACCTCAAGGATATCGAGGCCCAGTCCCGCCGCTGCAAGACGATCGTCCAGAACCTGCTCAAGTTCTCGCGGTCGTCCTCCAAGATCGACACGGCCGACGTCGATATCAATACCGTGCTGCTGGAAACAATCAGCCTGATCGAACATCAATTGACCATGCAGAAGGTGACGCTGACGACCGATTTGCAGGAGACGGTCCCGACCATCCAGGCCAATGCGGGACTGCTGCAGCAGGTGTTCACGAATATCATTATCAACGCCCTGCACGCCATGTCCGAGGGCGGCCATCTCCTGATTACCACCCGGCACTCACCCGGCCTGGGCGAATTTTCCGGGGCCGTCGAGATCAGCTTCACCGACGACGGCTGCGGCATTCCCCTGGAGATTCAGAAAAACATCTTCGAGCCGTTCTTCACGACCAAGGCGATCGGCAAGGGCACCGGGCTGGGGCTGTCGGTCAGTTACGGTATTATCAAGGAGCACGGCGGCGAGATCAAAGTCGAATCGGTCGAGGGATGCGGGACGACCTTCACCATAATTCTGCCGCTGGAGAAATCGTCGTCGCCGTCCGATACAGATACAGAGACGGACGATAGCAAAACGGAGAGCACAAAAGCCGATGGGGCATGAAATTCGCATTCTCGTCGTGGACGATGAGGCCATTATACGCGATTTTGTGGCCGAGGTTTTGGAGGAGTACTCCGTCCAGCACGCCGTGAACGGGCAGGATGCCATCGACAAGATCCCCGACGTCTTGCCCAATTTAATCATCACCGACATCAAAATGCCGGTAAAGGGAGGCGATGAGGTCATTCGCTTCGCCAAGCAGTTCAATCCCAAAATTCCGATAATCGTCATAACGGGCTACACCTCACTCGACACCGCTAATGAGTGCGTCCGGCTCGGCGCCGATGGATTCCTATCCAAACCATTCACAATCGCGCAGCTGCGTGAAGAAGTCGGCAAGTGCCTGGAAGGATAGTATGGCAGAGATGAGTAACAACGAGCGGTGGCAGGATCAGATACTGGTCATAGACGATTCGCCCATTATCAGAGAGATGCTGGTGGAAATACTGACCGACGCCGGCTACCGGGTGGATACCGCCGTGGACGGCGAAGAGGGGGCGGCAATGGCCTGCAAGCAGGATTACACGGTCATCCTGTGCGATGTCCATATGCCCAAAATGAACGGACTGGATACGGTTCGGGAAATCCTGCGCACCCGACCGCGGTCGAAAATTATTATGACCGATAGCTTCCCCGACAAGCTCGCCCAGAGCGCCCGGTCGGAGGGAGCGCTGTGCTGTTTCCAAAAGCCGTTCGATGTCAAGGAACTGCGGGAATTGATCGACCGCATCCGGAAAGAAGGAGCTTCCGCTTTTGGCCGATAACGAGCAAAACGGCGCCAGCATCCTGGTCGTCGACGACGAACAGATCGTCCTCAACCTGGTTGAGGATACGCTGACCGACGAGGGGTACGCGGTGACGACCACGTCGTCTCCCAAGGAGGCGATCGACCTGGCCTCGCAGCAACCCTTCGATTTTATCCTCACCGACATCCGCATGCCGGAAATGAACGGGATCGACCTTGTCCGGGAAATCCATCGTATCGCGCCGACCATCGGCGTCATTTTCATGACCGGGTACGCCAACCTCGATACGGCCAAGCAGGCCATCAAGGAGGGCGCTTACGATTACATAATGAAGCCGTTCGAGCTGTCCGAAATCCGTCAGGCTATCACCCGCGCCGTCCAGCAGAAGCAGACCGCCGCCAAGGCAACCCTGTCCCGGGAGCTCAACAAAATCGCCGATTTGTCAAATTTGATATACGCCTCGGGCGACCTGGCTTCTCTCCTCCGGCTGTCGCTTTCCTTCGCCATCATCCAGAGCAACGCCGAGGCCGGCATCGCCGTCTATTTCGATCAGGGGCGAGAAGAAATCGCGTTAATGGAGGCCACGCGGACGGCCCAACCCAACAAAGAGCTTGTCCGCCTTCCGTACGCTACGGAGGATTCGAAGGCGGTCGCCGGTACAAAGTCGCCGATCCTGCTGGGCACCGAATCGGAGCATCCGTTGTCCGAAACGGCCGTCTTTGCCTCAAACAGCGAATTGTTTTTGCCCCGGCACTATTTCCGGCCCGGGGCAGCGGTGATCGCGCCACTGATGCGGTCGGAGAAAACGCTGGGATTCATCACCCTCTTTCATCCCCACTCGGAATACGACCTCAAGGATTCCGATACCCAGTTCCTCAATTTCATTTCCAGCCAGCTGGCAATATCTTTGGAAAACCTGCAGTTGCTCCACGACTCGCGCGAGGCTTACCGGCGGCTGGAATATCTGCAGGATCAAATCATCCAGATGGAAAAAATGGCCACGCGCGGCCAGATGTCGGCGGAGATCGGACATGAGTTGAACAACTACCTGGGCGTGGTCGTGGCCAATTTCCAGTTGATGAACCTGCGCCTGCAGAAGGGAGTAACCGAGGGGCTGGAACGGTTTTCGGAATCGATCAATGATCACCTTGACAAGATCAGCCGCTTCATCAAGGGTTTGATGGATTATTCATCGTTGAAGCAGGCCTCATTCAAGGCCGTCGACGTCAATCAGTTGCTGACACGCATCATCGACTTCCTCCAGCCGCAAAAACGGTTCCGCGAGGTTGATATCGTGGTCAATTCCGAATGCGATTCGTTGACGGCCGAGATGGATCAGGGATTGGTCGAGCAGGTCCTTTACAATCTGCTCAACAACGCCGCCGACGCCTCGTTAGACACGAAAACGCGGAAGATCGAAATCACCATCGCCAAAATGGGCGACGATACGATTCGACTGACGATTCGCGACCACGGGAAAGGAATCAGCGAGGAAAATCTGCAGAAACTGTTCAAAGAAAAATTCACGACCAAAGACAGCGGTCACGGCATCGGCCTGGTGGTGTGCAAAAATATCATCGACAAGCACAACGGCCGTATCACCGTCGAATCCGTCCCCGATCAGGGAACGGCATTCAAGATCGATCTGCCAATACACCACGAACAGACCGAAAAGGCCGCCGAGCCCGCCTGATTCCTTATTATTTCATTTCCATTCCATTTCGAGATCAATAATCCTTTTGCCTGTCAGCCATTCTCATTGTAGATTACGGCGGTCATGAGCAGGAGGGCATAAGGCGGACCAGAGGTATGGAAGAACGTTCCGGAAAAGAAAAACGCGCGGTGGCGCTGTACTCCATCCTGGCGTCCGTCTTCATGATCGTCGGCAAGGCGGTAGTGGGGACGGTAACCGGGTCGTTGGCGATCATGACCGACGCCCTGCATTCCTTTCTCGACCTGACTGCCTCGACCATCACCTATCTCGCAGTCCGTATCTCGGATAAACCGGCCGACCGTGAACACCATTTCGGCCATGGCAAGGTGGAATCGCTGGCGGCGCTGGCGGAGACGGTCATGCTCATGGCCATTTGCGGATTTTTCGTTTACGAGGCGCTCGACCGGCTGATAAGCGGCGGCAATCCCGTTCATCTCAACATCTGGGCGTTTATCGTGACCATCGGCGCCATCATCATCGACATTACCCGGGTGCGGGCGCTTACGCGGGTGGCGAAAAAATACAAGAGCCAGGCCCTGGCCGCCGACGCCCTCAATTTTTCCACCGATATCCTGTCTTCGGTGGTGGTGCTGATCGGTTTGGCGGCGGTCAAGCTGGGCGTTCCCTGGGCCGACTCCGTGGCCGCCATGGGCGTGGCCGTATTTATCGTCTCGGCCACGGTGCGGATGGCCCGGCAGGCGATCGATGTCCTACTCGACCGGGCCCCAGCCGATATGGAAAAAACCATCCGGGTCATCGTCAACGGTTTCCCGAACGTGTTACGGATCGCCAACCTGCGGGTTCGCAGCGACGGCCGCACCACCTTCGGGGCGCTCGATCTCGATATCGACCGTTCGCTCACCTTCAGCCGCGCCAGCGACCTCAAGAAGCAGATTGGGGAGAAATTAAAACGCCGTCTTCCGGACACCGACATTACCCTGACTTTCAATCCCGTGTCAAAAGAATCAGAGGTGGTGGCCGATACGATTCGATTCGTGGTCTCGACCTTCGGCCTGCCCCTTCATCATCTGATCATCAACCAGAGCGAGGACGGCTATTTCGCCTCCATGCACGTCGAAATGCCAGGTAATCTCACGCTTTGCGAGGCACATAGCCGGGCGGAGGAGATCAAACAAAAGCTCCACGAGGCTATTCCCAATCTGTATAAGGCTGTCATACATTCCCAGCCATATGAAATTGAACCCCAGGCCCGGGTCGAGTCCGGCGACAACATCGAGCGGATCGCGGAGCAGGTAAGGGCAATAATCGAGTCGTTTGTGGACGTCGAGGATTGCCATAACCTGGTGTTGATCCCCTACCGGACTGGTCTGGCGCTGTCTTGCGATATCCGCCTCGACGGCAGCCTGACCCTGGACCAGAGCCATTATACGGCCAAAGAGGTCGAGGAAAAGCTGCGCCGCGATATCGTCGAGTTGATTTCCGTCACGTTGCACCTGGAACCGCGGAAATAATTCTCCCGCCGGCCGTCAAGCTAAGGCCGGTCGATTCCGATCTAAATAAACAACGAGTTGCATATTCAACCTGTTGCGAGGGACTATGAATACCTTGACCGGACGTATCGCATTTGCGACATATATCCTCGTCGTCAGCGCTATTTTTATTCTTACCTGGGACAAGATACTCGGCTTGTTGATCTTTTTGACCATCGCCGTGCAGGCTGCCGGATCGTATGCCCTGCGTCATCCGGAATCGCGGCTGGCCTGGATACTGTTTCTGCAAAAGCACGGCCCGGACACCAGAATACGCAGGATGACGAAAAGGGAGCTGTATCGATCGGGGCTACATTTTCTGAATCTGGCCCTGTATCCGTTTCTTACTCTGGTCGCCCTGCGGGCTTTGCCCGGTCAATTTCAGGGCCGGGTATCGACCGAGATATTCACCGTGGTCTATTTTGCCTCGTCGATATTCTTTCTCTTATGCGTCGGCCTGGGAGCATATTTTCTGATTCGCGGATGGTTTCGCCGAGACGACTATATCCCGGAACCGGACCCGGCCGAGCAGCAGGAAGACGCGCCCAAGGCGCGTCAGACGGCGAACATGCCATAGGCGATAGCGACCGAAAAAATAGATAGTTATATCGGCGAATTCCGTACCGGCGATGCATTTTCCTATGCAAAAATCGCCGTTTTCCTTGTATAATATATACTGTTATGAGAATTTTCTTCTCTATAGGAATAGCTGTGGCGATATTGGCCGGAGCGGTCGGCGCACAGGATAACGTCTTGCAGCGACTGACGGCACCCCCCCCGCAGCCACTACGACAGGAGAAGGTCGATAAGATCGATCCCTATGCGGTCAAAATCGCGCGTCTCCATTACGACGGCGGCGGCGATTGGTACTGGGGTCGCTCGTCCCTGCCCAACCTGCTGCAATTCATAAAGGAACAGACCGGGTGGCCGATCGACATGGAAGAGCATGAGGTAAAAATCGAGGATCAAGATCTGTTTTCATACCCGTTTCTTTTCGTCACCGGGCATGGGACGATTCGTTTCACCGACGCCCAAGCCGAGCGCTTGCGGGCCTATCTGATGGGCGGAGGGTTTCTGCTGATCAACGATTCGTACGGCATGGACAAGTCGGTTCGGGAGGCGGTGGCGACGCTGTTCCCGGAGAAGAAACTGGAGGAGATTCCGTACGATCACCCGATCTATCACAGTTTTTTTGATTTCCCCAACGGCGTGCCGAAAATCCACGAGCATGACGGCAAGCCGGCGACCGGGTGGGGGATCAATATCGACGGCCGACTGGTGCTGTTTTACGACCTTGAGTCCGATATCGGCGACGGGTGGGAAGATCCGCAGGTCCACAACGATCCGCCGGAAAAGCGCCTTGAGGCCCTCAAAATGGGGCTTAATATCGTAGCATATTCGATGGCATACTAAACTTCTACTCGCCGTTGCCGTCAAATAAATATAACGTCGGTCCAGCCGAGGAGCAGCCATGAACGATATCAGGCAACTGGAAAAACGACTTCGCGGGGCAATTATCAAGAAACGCTTTGTGCTTCTCATCGCCGGGGTAATCGGATTGATCAGCACCGGCCTGGGGATAACGCTTCTATTATCCGCTCTGGCCTCGCTTTTCATCATCCCCGTTCCCCTGAAAATCGGCCTTTTGGTCATCGGATTCGGGTCGATTATCTACGCCTTTTACCGTTTTGTCCTCGGCCCCGTGAGTTCCGGGGGAAATATCATTCATGCTGCACTGGACGTCGAAAAAAATCATCCCGATCTCAAGGGCCGGCTCGTAGCCGCGCTGCAGTTTCGGGATATCGATCTGGGCAGGACGAATTTTTCCAAAGCCCTGGTCGACCTGACGGGACGCCAGGCGATGCAGTTGACTTCGGGCCTTAATTTCAACGAAATCGTTTCCGGCTATCCGATCTGGACGAAGTTGCGTTCAGGCCTGGCGATGGGTGCGCTGGTGGTGATCGTCGGTTTTTTGATCCCGGGGATTTTTTCGAAGGCGATCGACGTCTATTCTCAGCCGACCACGGTCGTGGCGCCTCCCCCCGGTTTTTCGTTGACGGTGACGCCGGGCAACGCCGAACGGGTCAAATATTCCGATGTTGTGGTCGGCGGCTCCATGATGGGCGCAGGTCTGGCGGATAAGGTGGAAATTTTCTATCGATTTGCCGAGGGGCGCTGGCAGTCGGAAAAGCTGAATGTCGCCCGGTATGAACGGTTTTCCGTGGCCTCAGGAGATTCCCTGCCGTTTTCGATGACACTCAAGCAGGTTCGGCGGTCGTTCGACTATTATGTCGTGGCCGGCGATGTCAAGTCTGATATCTATGCCGTGAATATCGTGGAACGCCCCCGCGTCACCGGGTTGAAAGTGACGGTCACGTATCCGTCGTATACCCGCCTGGAACCGACGACGATGGATGAAAACGACGGCTCGTTTGCCGCTCTGGTCGGCAGCCGCGCCACGGTCGACATTATGGCAAATCGTGAGGTGCGGGAAGGATATCTGATAATCGACGATTCCATTCAGCAGAAAGTAGATTTTTCGGGCAAATCCGGTTCAACCAATTTCGTCATCGATAAGGATTTTTCCTATCATATCCGGCTGCTCGATCAGCAGGGCGAGGAGAATCCCGATCCGATCGAATACATGGTCACGGCCGTCCCCGACGAATATCCGATCATCGACGTCCTCTACCCCGGCTTCGACGTCAACCTTGATCAATCGATGTACATTCCGTTTCAGTTGAATATCTCCGACGATTTCGGTTTCAGTTCGCTGGTGCTCAAATATCAGGTAGTGGCGGGCGGCCGGAAGGGGCCGGAACGCGTGGCGGTGGTCAACTTTTCGGATAAGATCGAAAACGAGGGTCAGGTGAGTTTCAACTGGGATCTGGAACCGTTCGGGCTGATGCCGTCGGATTATATTCTTTATCATTTCGAACTGGCCGACAACGACAAAGTCTCAGGGCCAAAAATCACCAGCACCCGTGTTTATGCGGCGCGCTTGCCATCGATTGACGAGATCGTTTCGCAAACGGAAACCGCTCAGGAAGGCCGTGTATTCGAGGCGGAAAAGATTCTCCATGAACAGCGAGAAATGGCCGACCGGTTAAAGCAGATGGCCGATGAAATCCGCGCCTCCAATAAACTCGATTGGCAGCAGAAGAAGGATTTGGAAAATATCGTCGACAAGCAGCAATCGACCGCCGATCAGTTGGAAAAGATGTCCAAGGATATGGACGAATCGATCAAGAAGCTCCAGAAGAACGATCTCGTTTCGCAGCAACTTCTGGAAAAAATGACGGAACTGCAGAAGCTGTTCAACGAAGTGGCCACGCCGGAAATGAAAGAGACCATGAAGAAGCTGAATGAGGCGCTCAAGAACATGAGCCAGGAAGAGCTCGAACAGGCCATGAAGGACTTCCAACTCAGCCAGGAGGAGATGCTCAAACGGCTGGAACGGAGCATCGATCTTCTCAAGCGTATGCAGATTCAGCAGAAAATGACGGCCATGCTGAAGATGGCGCAGGAGATGCTCCTTGAACAAAACCGGGTCAATGTCGACACCGATGAAAATCTGACCAAGGAAAACAGCCCCCTCTTGGCGCACCGCGAACAGCAGCTTCAGAAGGAGATGGACGCACTCAAGAAGGAGGCGGATAAGCTCAAAGAACTGCTGAAAGATTCCCCTTTCAAAGATTCCGAAGGGCACAATCGGTTCGCCGACGCGGTCAAGGAGAACCAAGCCGGCCAGAATATGCAGCAGATGGAGCAGTCCTTGAATAAGACCGAGCAGGAACCGGCACTCACTCAGGGTCAGGAAGCTTCGAAGAAACTCTTTTCCATGGTGGATGAGATGGGCGAGTTGATGGCTTCGCTCTCGGACAGTGAGGGCCAGCAATTGGCCGACGATATCCGTAAGGCGATCGACGACGCCAATTATCTTTCGGAGAAGCAGGAGGATTTACACAACGCCTCTCAGGACGAATCATACGACAGCGAGGCGATCGGCAAGCTGGCCTCGGAGCAGCAGATTCTGCGCGACGCCGTCGAAGCATTAAAACAGCGGGTCGATGAGATATCGAAGCAATCGCCGTTTATGGCCGCGGAAATCCGCACCTATCTGGAGCAGAGCCAGCGGGAGATGGCGGGCGCCTGCAAGAATCTCGGCGACCGGCGGGGCCGGGCGTCGCTGACCCAGCAGCGCGACGCCATGTACAATATCAACCGGGCCTCGATCAAACTCCTCGACGGGCTGGATCAGCAGAAGCAATGCAATAAAGGCGGCAGCTGCGACAAACCCGGCATGAAGATGCAGTCAATGTGCCAGAAGCAGAGCCAGATCAATCAGGCGACGAAATCGCAATGCCCCAACCCGGGAGATAAGCTCGGAGATAGTCAGCGCGAAGCTCTGAAGCGATTGGCCGGAGAGCAGGGCACGGTTCAGAAATCTTTGCAGGAATTGCAGGCGGAATTCGGCGACCGCCGTGAAATCCTGGGGCGACTGGACGCTTTGGCCAACGATGCCAAGGAAATCCAGGAGATGCTCAACGACGGCCAGGCCGGTGAGGAACTAATTAATCGTCAACTGAAAATATACTCGCGCATGCTCGACGTACAGAAATCGCTCAACCGCCGCGATTATACCCGCGAACGACAGGCCGTGACGGCCGAGGACATCCTGCGCGCATCGCCCGGGCCGCTGGACGACAACGGTCTCGAAAAATCGGAATCGCTGCAGGATCGGCTGAACCGGTATCTGCAGGAAGGATATCCCCGCCAGTACGAGCAGCAGATCAAGGCGTATTTCAAGGCCATATCCAATATGGGACAGACCGACAATGACAAGTAAGGTCTTTGGCCTCATTTTGCTGCTGGCGATTCTTGGGACGGCCGCCCCGCTGACGGCTCAAGGGGTGCTGCCCGACCAAACCCCGGGGGATTCGTTCCAAGTCCTGAGCCCCCAACCGATTACCGACGCCAATGACATGGATAAGGCTGAGCGGCTGATGCGGCTCGGCGATTACGGCCGGGCCGCCGATCTGTTGGAATCGATCATGGAGAAAAGCCCGCCGACGCCGGCGCTTTTGCAGCTTTTGACCACCTGCTATGAGCAATCGAAAAATTACAGCAAGCTGATTCTCTTTTTGCAGCGCCGCGCGGAAGTCCAGCCGCCCGGGTTCGCCCTCTATCGAGATTTGGGCCGGGCGTACATCCTATCGGGTTTTCCCGATTCCGCCGCGCCTTACTTTTATAAAGCGATCGAAAGCTCCGACGACAAAGAGCGAGCGTATTCGGCGATCGCCGATATTTATCACAAATTCGGTCATTACGACACGGAACAGAACCTGATCGATTCGGCGCGCGTGCTCACCGGTGATCCGCATTTCCTCGCCGATCACATGGGTGACGCGCTGGCGGCGCAACGGCAGTTCGGAGCCGCCGCCGTGGAATATCTGGCATACATGGAAAAAGACTCCATCGCTGCCAAGACCGGCGAGGAACAGTTGATCTCGCTTATGCGATATCCGGAATCGGTGGATACGGTGATGGCTGTCCTGGCCGGACAGATCGCCGCCCGGAAGGAAAACAAACGTCTGCAAAATATCTACGGTCAGCTCTTGATGGAACAGGATAAATTCGATGACGCCTTCGCGTATTTTCTGGGCCGGGACAGCCTCGAACCGGGAAGCGGGGTCGATATCTTGTATTTCATGCAGGAATGCAACCGCCGCAAAAAATATGATTACACTCTCAGGGCCTGGGATTATTTTGCGCGGTACCATGAACGGTCGCCATTGAAAAACGGCGTTCAATTCGTGGTCGCCGAGGCCGATATCGCTACCGGCCGCTACGACGACGCCCTGGCGGCGTATCAGTCGATTGCCGGAGATTTTATTCGCCCGGCGCACCGGGCCGAAGCGAATCTGAACATCGGCCTGCTCTACAAAGATCACTTGGGGGATATGAGCAAGGCCAAAGAATATCTGAATGAGGTTATTCAGGCGGTTCCCGGTGGGCCGTATGCGATTCAGGCGCAACAGGCCCTGGCTGATATCGCCATCCGAGAGCATAACCTCGATCTCGCCGACAGCCTATATTCCTCCCTGATGAAACTGGAGCTTCCGCCCGACGTGGCGGAGCAAACCGAATTCGCACAGGCCGAAATTTCCCTTTTCAAGGGGAATTTCAAGGATGCTGCAACCCGTTTCCGGCATATTATCAGCCGGTATCCACGCGGATTCTACGTCAATGACGCCATCCAGTATTCGCTGATCATCAGCGAAACGCTCGATGATGCGCCCAAGCAGACCGACTTATTCGCATCGGCGGAGTATTTCCGCTACATCAAGGAAACCGATTCGCTGGAATTTTATCTGACGAAAATTTGCCGCGTGGGTATCCCCTCGCTGGCCCCGATTTCCTATGTGCATCTGGCGGAATTGTACAAGGATCAGAAACAGTATCAGGCGGCCGCGGACGCAGTCGATAGCCTTCAGGCCCAATACCCGGAATCGTATTTTCTTCCCTACGGATTGAAGCTGAAAGCGGACATTTACCTGCAGTCATCCGACACGCAGGAACAAGCGTTGAAAATGTACCGGGATTTGCTCGAGAAATATCCGACGTATCCGTTCACCGCCGAAATTCGCGACATCGTCCGGCGGGAAACACCGGACGGCCGCATTTAACCCCCTTTTATTGCTCGGACCGAAAAATCAGTACAGCGATTTTTCTTTGGGACGGCTCAGGTTGTTGACCTTTTGTTCCAATTCCTCGACCTTCTGCTCGTATTGCTCGATTTGGGCGTTTTTCATTTTGGTCGTCGTACGGACCAGAATGGCCAGCGAAATCAGCAGAAAAAGAACCGAGTTTATTTTGCGAAAAATCTCGCCATAGTTGAACAGGGCATCCAAAAATGCCGCCACACCCAGCAGAAACAGAATTGCGCTCCAGACTAACATCCGCTACCTCCGCAAGCAATCGCCGGCTACGGCGATTTGCTTCGAAAATGCTTGTGTAATGCCAACGAATCCATATATTTATCCGTTATTTTGGAAAGAACGTCGGCACCGCTTGTATAAATATCGACCGACGAATAGCTTTACTTTAGGAGGCCGCTGTGGATCAATCCGCCGCCGGACAGAAGAAGGAATTCGACAAGACCAATGCCCTCTTGGCCGCACTCGTTGCCATAATCAGCTTCATCATCTATCGTCTGACAGTCGCGCCGACCCTGAGTTACTGGGACTGCGGGGAGTTCATCGCCTGCGCTCATATCCTCGGCAATCCTCACCCCCCGGGATCGCCCCTGTTTGTCCTGGTCGGGCGCGTTTTCGACCTGCTGCACCTGGGGTCCAATGTCGCCTTCCGCGTTAATTTCGTTTCCGTCGTCTCCTCCACGTTTTCCGCCATGTTCACCTATCTGGTGATTGTACGCCTCGTCTCCAGCTGGTACGACGGAATGAAGAATTATCGTCTGGGACGGCTGATCGCGTACGTGGCCGGGATCACCGGGGCCTTGTTTATGGCCTTCGGCGAGACCAACTGGAACAACGCGGTCGAGGCCGAAGTGTACGGTCTTTCCATGCTGCTGATGATGGCCATGTTCTGGCTGGGCCTGAAATGGTTCGACTACCGGTACCGCCCGCAAGGTCAGCGGATCGTGCTTCTGGTGGCTTTTCTGGCCATGTTGTCGGTCGGCATCCACCTGACGGTATTCCTGGTGGTGCCGTTCGTCGCCGTTTTCTTCAGTCTCAAACGTGACGCCACGCATAATGACTGGGGCGTCATCGCCGGGTTCTTCATATTCGAACTCTTGCTGATAATGGTTTTAACCGGCAGCTATGCCAATTACAAAATTTTTCTGGGACTGAGCGCCATCGCATTCGTCGGGGTTCTCTTTTATCTCCGCAATAAGATTCACTGGCCCGTGTTGCTTTCGTTCGCGGCCCTATCGCCGATCATGATCGGGTTTTACCCGTTTTTGGCGGGGTTGATAATCTGGACGGTTATCGCGACCCTGGTCTTTTTCGCCACCCGCAAGGAGCTCTGGCGGCTGGCAGTGCTGATTATGATTGCCGGAACTATCGGCTTTTCCGTGCATATCTTCATTCCGGTGCGCTCGACGCGGCATCCCATTATCGACGAGAATACGCCGTCGAGAAGTTTCACGACTTTTGTCAATTTCCTTGACCGGAAGCAATACGGGAATATCTCGATGACGGAGCGGATGTTCGATCGCCGTGGCTCGTGGGAAAACCAGTTCGGCGACCATGCCCGCATGGGATTTTTACGCTTTTTCAAAGACCAGTACTCGTCGAAGCCGCTGTTTCCGCTTTTCTTCATCATCGGCGTTCTGGGCATGATCGTGATGGCGATCCGGAAACCGTCGTGGGGTTATATCTTCATTGTATTTTTCCTGGTCTCATCGGTGGGGCTTGTCTTGTATATGAATTTCGCCGACGGGACCAAATACAATCCGAATACGGGCGACGCCTATCAGGAAGTCCGCGACCGAGACTATTTCTTCACGCCCGCCTTTATAATTTTCGGGATGGCCATCGGTTTGGGCATGGGCGGCATTATGGAACTGGTGCGAACGGGGACAAGCAAGATGGGCGAGAAGAAGAGCCGGATGGCGGTTATCGCGGCCTCGATTCTGGTGCTGACACCGATTATCCCCGCCCACGCCAATTATTTCTCCAACGACCGATCGCACAATTATATGGCTTATAGCTATGCCTATAATCTGCTGAGCTCCTGCGAGCCCAACGCCATCCTCTTTACGTCCGGCGACAACGATACTTTCCCGGTCTGGTGTATCCAGGAGGCCTACAATTTCCGAAAAGACGTGCGGGTCGTCAATTTCTCCCTCCTTAATACCGACTGGTATACGTGGCAGTTGAGTAATCTCGATTTCCTGTCGGCGGTCAATGCCGGATACAATCTTGATTCGCTGGCTAAAGCCGCCGACGCTTCGTTTGATATGAGCAAGACCGGACGACTGGTGCAGAAAACGGATTTCATCAATGTGGAAGCCGATAAAAAAGTCCGGAATTATATCGATTCGCTGGCCAAAAAAAGGAGCTTGCCGCCCGGTATTGTCGCCCGCGTGCCGATTTCGCTGACCGATGATCAGATTCTGTGGCAGGATACGGTCATTCAGGGCCAGGAGATTGCCCGACCCAAGAAACCGTTCTACGACGTTGTCCGCAAACACGCCACGTATCTTTTCCCGACGCTGTATCAGGGGCAGGCGCTCAAGGTCGCGACTTTGATGATGGAAAACATCATCCTGACCAACAAGTGGGAATACCCGATTTACTTCTCGTCTGTATCCGGCAATGTCCGGGAATCTCCATTGAAACTGACCGATCGGCTATATCGCGAGGGGATCATCGTCAAGCTGACGCCAGATACCGCTAAGATGGCGTATAATATCCCGCGGAGCGATAGTCTTTTCTTCCAGGTTTACAAATACACCAACCTTTCGGATACGATCGTCGAGCAAAATGAGAACGCCACCGGAATCGCGCTCACGTATCCCGAGAAGATGCTCGATTTTCATATGTATGTATCGCATTCGCCCGATTCCGCCATGGCCGACTCGCTGCTCAATCGTATCTGCGAGGCCATCCCCTCGTACTGGCGGTCGCGGGTATCGCAGCGGGATATGTATCTTGCGGAGGGCGACACGGCCAAGGCCGAGGAAGCTGTCAATGAGCTCCTGACCTACCTGCACGGATTCCGCGATATGAATCCGAATAACATATTCTTCTACCAATTCCTCGGGACGACCTATTATATCCTCGGCGACAACGCCAAGGCCGAGGAGAATCTTCTGACGGCCTGGGATATCAACATGGACAGCGAGAACACCTTCCGGACCCTCCTGACGCTATATGCATCGGAGCGACGGCCGAATGAGATGCTGCAGGTCGCGCAGGAGTACAAGCAGTATCACCAGGACAATCCGATCGCCAACGACGTTATCCGCAACGCCCAGATGTTGCTGCAACAGCAGCCACCGACGTCGATGCCTTCGACACCGCCGGTTCAGATCAAGCCATCGCAGCAACCGGCCCTCCCTCCTGCGACGCCGGAAAGCGGCGGATAAAGCAGATCGGTCGTACATGATGAATCAAACGGGCGCTTCGGCGTCCGTTTCTATTCGGAAATCGGGGATAATGGATCAGTGGTTTTGGCTGTCCAGCCCGAGCCGGCGCCGGATATCGATAATCAGCCCGCCGACGGCGGAGTAGGTATCGACATTGAGATTGATGTCGTCAATCACCGAACCGAGAAAAGCGGGAAGATCGAGAAGACTTTCCTGCCGGATCTCGCGGGCGGCGATTTTCTCCAATTCACCGATGAAATCGACATTGACAAGGAGGCGGGATTGTTCGCCGTTCTTGAGAACGATGATGTCGCGGAACAGCGTTTGCCAGAAGCCGATGATGCAATTGAGGCGGAATCTGTCGTTGTATGGCAGGATGTCGGCGGCTTCGGCGATGAGATCGATCGCCCGGGCATGAAACATACCCTTGAATATGAGTTTGGCCACTTCCCGATCCTGCTCGTGGTCGCCGGCGGCGAGATACAGCGCCTGTCCCAACGATCCCCGCGCCAGCCGCGCCAGCAGGGTCGCCTTGGTTTCGCTGAGACCGGCGTATTCGGCAAGATGGCCGGCGATTTTTTCCTCGGGCAGATGCGCGAAGCGAACCTGACGACAGCGGGAAACGATAGTCGGCAGGAGTTTTTCGGCATGTGAGGTCGTGATGATGATGAGTGTCTTGGCGGGCGGTTCCTCGACCAGTTTCAGCAGAGCATCCGCCGAGGTCATCATCATACGGTCCATCTGCTCGATAATCACGACTCGCTTTCCGGCCAGGGGCGCCTTCTGAGCCAGGTTCCGGCGCATTTCGCGGACGGTCGCCACGGGGATGGACATCTGCCGTCGTCCGGTAATGAGCGAATATGGCTCCGCAATTTTCTGTTTGAGAATTTCCCAATAATTCTCCAATTCCTCCTTGTCGGATTTCGACGGCGGCGTAGGGATGGCGATATGGAGATTGGGGTACTGAAGTTTTTGAATCTGCCGGCAGGCGGGACAGGCGCCGCAGCTATCGCCGTCTTTCTTGTCGGCGCAGTTGAGATACGCCGTCAAAGCCAGGGCCGCCACCCATTTGCCGACTCCCTCCGGGCCGCAGAACAGATAGCTGTTGGGCAGTTGATCGCGGTCGGCGGTTCGGGTCAGAATCTGCCGAACGTGGTTCTGATTTACCAGCGAATTAAAATCCATTTAAATCCAGCCACATTACCGGATCGAGATGTTCCCGCCCCTTACGGATTTCGAAGTGCACGTTGCCATCCCCCCGGACGCCGAGCAGATCGCCACTGTTCACCAGATCGTCCAGTTCCACGGCGACATTGGATAAACCGGCGTAAGTAGTATAATATCCGTCGTCGTGCTCCAGAATCACGAATTTATTGTACCCGCGCAGAGTCCCGACATAGACAACTCTCCCCGGGGCGCAGGAAATAATATTCTTGTGGCCGGGAGACGGTTGAATGTCGATGCCGGGTGAGAATGACGACAGGTTCGTGATCTTATCTTTTTTCCAGCCGAACGAAGAGACGATTTTGCCTTTGACAGGCGGCCGCAACGAGCCTTTTGACAGCGAGAACGAACCCGACCGGAACCTTTCTTCCGGACCGTGTTCCTGACGGCGTTTTTCCTGGTTTCGTTCCAGCTCGGCGATGATTTCCTCCATCTGCTGAGCGGTGGCCGAGAGAGACACCAGCCGATCCTGCATGAGATCGGTCTGGCGGCGGACACTGCCGAGATTGGTTTCTTCTTTCTGTTTCAACGTCAGATCGAGGTTTATTTTGGCCTTTTTCTGACGGCGCTGCCGGTCCAGATCGGCGCCGGTCTGCTCCAGGCTGTCGACGTGCTGCGTCAAGAGCCGCACCGAATCGTCGGCCCGGACTATTTCATGGGTGGTGCGGCCGGAGATGGAGGCCAGGTAATGGACCAGGCGGCCTTGCGCCATGACCCGCTCGTAGTCCCAGGGATCGAATTCGGTGTCCGTCTTTTGGTGCCGATAATAATCCACTAACACGCCGATATACGCTGCCCGCTTCTGGCGAAGGCGCTGTTCGGTATTTGCCAGGACTTCGGAGGCGCTTTCCCGCGCTTTGCGGACGCCTTTCAGTTTCTTCTCCATATTGGAAACGAGCTTGCGGTTGAGATCGACTCGTTCTCCGTATCCCGAAATGGTCTTCTGTATGTCGGCTTCGGCTTCATTAAGACTGTCAATTGTCTGCTTGGTGTCGGTTAGCTGTTTCTTGATGCGGTCCAACTCCTGCTTGTTGGTACGGAGTTTGTCAGCGTCATCAGCCGACAGAGCGGCCGCCGTGATTATGCATATGAGCATCAGTAGTATCGGCCGTGCGGCAATCATGAAATCAGTAACCTCCTGATGCCAAGATAGGCCCCGATCATGCCGGTCAGACCGGCCACCAGCGAATAGATGACGATATCCGGTATATTGGGGAACACTAGCACAAAGGTCGTGAAACTCACCTGATCGGCGAGATAATAGACCAGCACCCATCCCAGCGCGGCGGCGATGAACGCCGACAGAAACCCCTCCGCCAGAAACGGATACAGCACATAGGACGGTCCGGCGCCCAGAAGTTTGAGCTGGAAAAAATCCCGCGATTTGGATCGGGCCGTCAGGCGATTGGTATTGGCCATCGTCAGGAGCACGACGAAGAGAATAAGCGTGCCGACGATGATTCCGATCCGCCGCAGCAATTTTCCGCTGTGCTCGATCTTTTGAATCCAGGGCCGGCCGAATTCGACACCGTCGACCCCTTCCAGGCGCTGCAGGCGGGATTCCATGGCGTCCAGATCCCCGAGGTGCAAGAGATGGTTGAAATGCAGGACAAATGAGCGCGGCAACGGATTTTCGTCGAGCCCATCGAGTATCCCTGACCCGAATTGGCTCTGCAATTGGCGGGCGGCCTCGTCCTTGGAAATATAGTCGATCGACGATACGCCTTCGAATGACGTCAGAGCGTCTTTTACCACAGTCAGCACCGAATCGGGGATGGTGTCGGACAAAAAGACCTCCATACGGACGTTCGTGAGCAGTTTCCGGTATTCGTTATTGATTGTACCCGAGGCGATCCAGAAAAGATCGACCAGCACCAACACAATCGCCAGCACCAGAAACGACCCCAGGGAAAGACGCTTTTCCCGCCTCATATGACGGCTTATCTGCCGTAAGAATCGACCGGCGCGTATCATGGTTCGGCCCTTCCCCGACTGAGCCGCAGATATTCATCGGGTCCGTTTTCCGGCCCCTCCCCGGAGGTCAGATACAGGATGGTAATGCCCGCCAGGCGCAAGGCGGCCAAGCGCTCGTGAATGTAAGCGGCCGATTGCTGATCAAGGCCGTCGGTAGGGGAATCGGCGACAATAAGGTCTTTTCGAGCGGCTTCGGCCCGGGCCATCAACGCCGTGCGGCGTTCAACTTCGGAAACCCGGTCGGGATACCGGGAGATGACATGGGTCAGCCGGTATTTGGCGCAGGCTTCAAGAGCGTTTTTTCGGGCGATCCGGGAGGGCAATCCGGCGATTTCGGAGGAAAGACCGACGTTTTCCAGAATTGTCCGATCGGTCAGCAGCGAATAGATGCCGCCGACACCGCCAATTCTGCGGCGCATTTCGCGCAGACGCTTGCGGGAATGAATAACGGTGTGGGTCGATTCGCCACCGACGGCGACCTCTCCCGACGCCGGCAGGATCAACCCGGCGATTAGTTGCACGATGGT
Source organism: uncultured Ignavibacteriales bacterium (assembly GCA_964549765.1). Classification (GTDB taxonomy): domain Bacteria; phylum Zixibacteria; class MSB-5A5; order GN15; family JAAZOE01; genus CAZJWR01. The sequence continues at coordinate 4,825 of CAZJWR010000037.1, read as the reverse complement.
GGTTTTGCCCGACCGGGTGGGGCCGGAGAGTACCAGGTACTTGCCTCGTTCCAGATGAAAGGACAGCCCCGAAAATATGGGTTGGCCGCCGTAAACGAATTCGACATCATCGAAGCGAATCATTGCGTCCTTTCCGTCATGCAAAAGATATGGCTCTCCTGCCGATACCGAGAGTATAATATCATAAGCAGCCGTACCGCAAGGTTTGAACCGTCCGGTCGATGCGCCGGTCGCCATTTGACAGGCCCGCGTTTCGGTTGTACATTGCTGTTAAATGGTAACGATGAGCGATTTGGTTATCAAGCGTAAAATGGAGTTGTCATGAAACATCTGATACCGGTGCTGCTGATTCTTCTGGCCGGGAGCGTCCTGGCCGCCGACTATACCAAAATAGATATTCCGACCACGGCGACGATCAATCAGATCTATTTTATGAACGATCAGCTGGGCTGGGCCGCAACTTCGGCCGGGCAGGTGCTCGGCACGTTCGACGGCGGCAAGACGTGGCGGATGACCGAACCGACATCCCGCAGTATCCACGATATCTGTATTGAGGGACGGCAGGGGTATCTCGTGGGTGAACGCGGACTGTTGATGAAATCGACCAATGGCGGCGCCACCTGGCAGGACATCTCCCTGAACATCAAATACGACCTCGTCGGTGTCGGCATCACCAATGACAGTTCAATTATCATTTGCGGCAACGATCAAAACAGCATGTCCAAATCGGTGGGAGTGGTGTTCGAAAGCCGCGACTACGGCAAGACGTGGAAAAAGCACGGGTATCGCCTGGGCAACGGATACACCGATTTGGCTATTTATCCGCCCAGGAAAGTCTATTTGCTCGCCGCCAAAAAAGCGTTCCATTCCATCAACAACGGCCTCCGATATTTCAAGGGCGGTTATGAGGGCAATCGGCTGGGGTTCAATTTCGATTTTATCGATGATTGGGGTTTCATGGTAGGGTACAAGGGGCTGTTTGCCCGATCGGTCGATCATGGAAGAAATTGGGAAGAGGTTCCGGTCGATATCACCAAGAATCTTTACGCCGTGGAGATGTTCGACAAATTCTCCGGCGTCGCGGTGGGCCAGGATGGTTTGGTGATGTATTTCTATGACAGCGGCGACCGGCACAACGTGGAAAACTGCGGATATAATGACAATCTACGTGCCGTCTTCGTGACCGGGCAGAAGATATTCATGGGCGGCGACAACGGCCTATTGCTCTCCAGAGAACGTTTCCCTCGATATGATGAGAAGCAGCAGGGGAAATAACCCATCATAAATGATGGGCCACCCGCGGCGATTATTTTGTGGCTGGCAGGCGCCCTCGTCTGCCGGCTTTCTTTTGGGGATCAAACCAAGCCCGCAGCAAAGCTGTGGGCCACCCGGACTTAAAATCGGTTCCGCGGGCAGATTTGGGGTTGACATTTCATGACTATTCCAATATTGTTTGGATATTGGGAGGTAGCTATGATATTTCGCCGCATGCTTCGTCATTCGGAGTACACATTTAAATATTGTCCCCGCAGAAACATGTCGCGGGGATTCGTACTGACAACCCTGAGTATATTTTTCCTATGCCCGATTGCGTCTTCGCAGACATCATCGGCCAAGCTGGATTCCATCATCGCCCTCCATCAACGCGCCGTCGGCGATCTGGATTCGATCGCCGCCATAAAATCCATTTCCATGAAAGATGAGGTCGATCAGGACGGTGACAAGGGACAGTTGGAGTGCTCCTATATATTTCCCGACCACGCCTATCAGCATGTTGACATGGGTTTTGGGTCGTGGGCGATCGGCAACGATGGTGATACTCTTTGGGTCCGCAAAAATTCGGGCTCGGCAACGACGGGCGACTCCGAGGACAGCGCGTCGATATTCAGCGACCTGTACTTCGACGGTTATTTATACCTTCTCGACCAAAAAATCTACGGCCACTATGAATTGCGCCATGATACGGTTATAGATGGAAGAAAGCATTATCAACTGGCCATGTTTCCCCGGTTCGGAGATTCGACGCACGCATATATCGACGCCGAATCAGGGCGAATGGACTGTATCCGATATTTCAACCCCAGGCATCAGGTTCTCTCCTTTCGGTTCGACTTCAGGAAGGTCGCCGGAGTTGAGAGAGCCTTTCAGCATCGCTCGGAATTGGTGGGCACCGGGCATTCGTTGGTTTATAAAATAACAGACATAAAGATCAACGAAGCGATTCCCGATTCCATTTTTTCGATGCCGGACCCGAAACTTGCCAAAAGCCGATACCGCTTTATCGGAGGGAACGATTCGGCGCTCGTCAAATTCAAGATGAAAAAGTCGTGGGTCATCGTGGCGGCGCGTATCAATGGTACGAAGAAATGCCATTTCCTCCTCGATACCGGGGCCAGCGGTTGCCTGATTACGCAGAAGTTGGCCAAAAAATTAGCGCTCGAAACAATAGGCAGCACCAGTACGAACGGAATTGCCGGAGACGTTGTGTTTAAATTCGCTCCTGTCGATTCCATTGAGATGGGGGAACTGGTCTGGTATCCGAGTCGGCTCGAGGTGTTATACGGGAACGAGGAAACCGGGGACCTTTTCCGGTCGATCGATGGATTGCTGGGATACGATTTCTTCATGGATTTCCCCATGCGAATCGATTTCGATAAAAAACGAATCGTGCTTTATGCCGATGATTCGGCCGACGTCGCCGGAGCGGGGACACCGGTGTCGATCGATTTGTCACATCACGCGGCGGGGAAAGAGATGAGCCTTGACGGCCGGCCGATCAGGATGATTATCGATCTGGGCGCAAACTTTGAGCTTTTCCTGTATAGCAATTACCGGTGGTTTTACAAGCTGGCCGATGACCTCCGCTTTGATCCGGCCGATATGGAATCTTTCGGCATCGGCGGACATCGCTCCATCAAGGCGGGCAGCGCCGATTCGTTGAAATTCGACGGTGTATTCGTGTCTCATCCGGAGGTCTATATCGCTCCTCGACCCGAGGGATTCACGGAGATCGGCGGTGTTGAAGGACTTTTGGGTGCGGAGATTTTGACACGCTATAACTTATTGATAGATTATCCGGACAGTAAAATCTATTTCGAAGAGCGGCAGCCGAAGAAATAGCACTAATCCCACAGCAAAGCTGTAGGGCACCCGCGCGAATAATCCATCATAAATGATGGGCCGCTCGGCCATTCATACCGGCAAACATGTAACTTCAGATGTGAAAAGACGTATATCGAAATATTACAATTCCGTGGTCAACTTATATGATGCTCTGATTGACTGGGATGGAGAATAAATCGTGACAGATGTTTATGGCGAACTGCCCTTGGCTGCTCTCGACGGACTGCTCGACTTGTTTCGAAAAGGACACATCATTCAACCGGACGCTGAATGCAGAGGAATCAACCAGCATACCAGTTCACTGACGGCATTATGCGATAAGAGATTTCCCGGCTTTCCGAAACAGTATTTCCCCTATACCTCAGTCCGGGGACAATTCTTTCGAGGTCGACGGGATGCTTACCTCCGGAATATAATCGTCCAGGAGCTTGCCGATCACGAATCCGGCAACATGACAATTGTTAATCCGGCGTGCGTCTTCGGTCGGGATGCATGTGACCTTGCGGCGCGGCTCCCGAATATCAAGGTCATTGGCACGGATATCAATCCGGATTGGGACAGGTTCTATCGGCTCGTAAAGCGGCGCACGCTTCCCCCAAATTACTCTTTTATGAAAGATGATATCTTCAATACTCAGTTGGAGGTACAACCAACGGCAGTGGTTTTCTTCGGGGCGTGTGGCTCAGTCACGGATGCGGCTATGGACTATGCCATACGTTCCCGGGCGAAGTATCTGATGTGCCGAACCTGCTGCCACGACAACATCGGTGGTAACATATCGATAATCAAACGTTTCAGTTACATGAATCGATTCTTCAGATTTAAAAACCGGTTCTACGGATGGATTAGAAGTAAGGAAAGATACGCCGGTTACTACTTTTCCGACAAGTACTCGCGCAACGCTTATCCCCGAAGCGAGGCGGGCAAGAGTGTAAGTAGTCCGGATGAGTTCGAGGCAGTTGCGAGACACTCTGCTGATAGCGATATCTGCAGGTCGATCATAGACCTGGACAGGTTGTTATACTTGGTGGAGAAGGGATTCAATGTGGTATATCAGGGTGAGTTATTCGTGGCGGAACAGTGCGCTGAGCGCTCAAGAAAATGGTCGCAATCTGGCCTTAACATGGTGTAAGCCCTTGTGCCGTGACCGGCAGACGCTCTCATCTGCCGGCCTTTTTATTACGATCAGACCAATCCCATAGCAAGCTATGGGGTACCCGGGAGAATACCATGAATCGTATGACTAAAAGGGGAGCTCGACGCCGGGAAAATAGGGAATATTTTTGAGCAATCCCAGCCTTTTTTTTCTGGAATAATTAACTATAGTAAATCCAATTACTTCATTCGTATCCATATCTCGCCGGATCAAAATCCCATTCGGCGTCTCCTCGCAAATCGCAGGACGAGAATAATCAATATAGGCGTATAGCACGTCCCTATCTTGATCATAATCGAAACTTAGCCTATGATGTTCTTGGGGAGCCATATTATATCACCATCCGGTACGACTCTTGTAAAGTGCGCTGTCAAAACCTCACCGCATTCTGTTATATCAAACCTGACAGGCATCTTAATCCATAAAGAAGACGAAAGACCGACGTCAACGCCCATGCCACAATAAATATTCGTATCGACGTCATGCTTATCCTTCAATATCATCTTCGGCTGCTGAGCAACCCCGCTCAGAGCGTCAATTACGTCG
>CAZJWR010000036.1:3686-40167 GCA_964549765.1 uncultured Ignavibacteriales bacterium | reverse complement strand
CTATCACCCGGATATGCCCATGACCGAATTTACACAATAACCTTGACACAACCGAACACGCTTCATCATGATTTTGACCTTGAAAACTGCATTCGCATATGTTATAATCGGCTAACGGTTTAAAACTACGTAGCGAGGGAGTAGAGAACATGGCTTTCAATAAAGTCGATAAAATCTGGATGAATGGGAAATTCGTCAATTGGGACGACGCCAAGATACATGTTTTATCACATGTCATACATTATGGGAGTTCGGTGTTTGAGGGACAGCGCTGCTATAAAACCCCCAAGGGCCCGGCCTGTTTCCGGCTTTACGAGCACACCGATCGCCTTTTCAATTCGGCCAAAATATACCGGATGGAGATACCTTTCAGCAAAGACACCATCAATCAGGCCGTGCTGGATCTGATCGCCGTCAACAAACTGGAATCGTGCTACATCCGTCCGGTTGTTTACCGCGGCTATGAAAATCTCGGCGTCGATCCTCGCAACTGCCCGGTCGAAATGACCATCGCCGCCTGGCCCTGGGGCAAATATCTGGGCGAAGAGGCCATGGAGAAGGGCGTTTCGGTCTGTGTATCTTCGTGGCAGCGCAATGCGCCCAATACGATGCCGATGATGGCCAAGGCCGGCGCCAACTACATGAATTCAATATTGATAAAGCTCGAGGCGATCTCGCACGGCTATGTCGAGGGAATCGCGCTCGACGTGCACGGCATGGTGTCGGAAGGCTCGGGCGAAAATATCTTTCTGGTGCGATACGGCCGCGACAAGGACACGCTGATTACGCCGTCTTTCGGCTGTTCGGTGCTGCCGGGCATTACCCGCCGCACGGTTATCAGATTGGCCGATGAACTGGGGCTGAAAGTCATCGAGGAACCGATTCCGCGCGAGGCGCTTTATATCGCCGATGAGGTCTTCTTCACCGGATCAGCCGCCGAAATCACACCGATTTCCAAGATCGACGATATTACCATCGGTGAAGGGCGCGCCGGACGTATCACCAGAGAGTTGCAGCGGCTGTTTTTCAATATCGTTGAGGGCAAAACCGAAGACAAATACGAGTGGCTGACCTATGTGCCCGCCGCGACGACGATCAAAACCTGAGGGAGGGCTGATATGAAAATCGCTATCGGCGCCGACCATAAAGGGTTCGAGCTAAAGGAAAAGATTAAGGCGCTGCTCGAATCGTGGGGACACGAAGTCGTTGATTTCGGAACCGATTCTACCGAATCCGTCGATTATTCCGATTATGCCATCCAGGTCGGTGAGGCGGTCGCGGGAAAGAAAGCCGACCGGGGCATCGCCATCTGCTGGACGGGCAACGGCGTCACCATGGCGGCCAATAAGGTCGACGGCGTTCGGGCGACGATCGCACTGAGTCCCGAAATGGCCCGCCTCGCGCGAGCGCACAACGATTCCAACGTTTTGACTCTTGCTTCCAAGTATGTGAACGAAAGTCAATTACAAGACATTTTGAAAGAATGGCTTGAGACAAAGTTCGAAGGCGGCCGCCATACGAGGCGGTTGGCCAAAATCCCCCATTCCGGAATAACGGAATAATCAGGAAGGGATAGCACGTGTCATATATCAAAAAAGAAGATCCGGAGTTGTATGAAGCCCTGATCAGCGAAGCCAAACGTCAGGCCTTCAAGCTGGAACTGATCGCCTCCGAGAATTTCGTGTCCGAGGCAGTTCTCGAAGCGGCCGGCGGGGTGATGACCAATAAATACGCCGAGGGATACCCGGGCAAGAGGTATTACGGTGGCTGCGAATATGTGGACGTCGCCGAGAATCTCGCGCGCGATCGGGCCAAGAGGCTGTTCGACGCCGAGCATGTCAACGTGCAGCCGCATTCGGGGTCACAGGCGAATATGGCCGTCTATTTCTCCATTCTCAAGCCGGGCGATACGTTTATGGGGCTTGATCTCGCGCACGGCGGACACCTGACGCACGGCCATCCCATCAATTTCACCGGGATGTTCTTCAACATCGTCCCTTATCAAGTGGAGCCCGATACCGAGGTCATCGATTACGACAAACTCATCGAACAGGCCGAAAAGGTAAAACCGAAGCTGATCGTGGCCGGCGCCTCGGCATATCCCCGGACGCTCGATTTTCAGAAATTCCGCGACGCCGCCGACGCCGCCGGAGCGCTGCTGATGGTCGATATCGCCCATATCGCCGGGCTGATCGTGGCCGGACTGCATCCCTCGCCGGTCCCCTACGCCGATTTCGTCACGACGACGACGCATAAAACTCTCCGCGGACCGCGCGGCGGGATGATCATGTGCAAGGAAAAATACGCCGCCGATCTCGACCGGACGGTGATGCCGGGGATCCAGGGCGGTCCGCTGATGCACATCATTGCCGCTAAAGCGGTGGCTTTTCAAGAAGCCCTGCAGCCGGAATTCAATGAGTATCAGAAACAGATCGTTGCCAATGCGAAGGCTCTGGCCGGCGGTCTAATGAAACGCGGTCATAAGCTCGTTTCCGACGGAACCGATACGCACCTAATGCTGATGTCCTTTATCGACAAGAAGCGGGCCGATGGTAAAAACATCACCGGCAAGATGGTCGAAAAGGCCCTGGATCAGGCGAATATCACGGCCAATAAAAACACCGTGCCGTTCGATCCCGAAAAACCGTTCGTCACGTCGGGGATTCGGCTGGGGACGCCAGCCCTGACGACGCGCGGCATGAAAGAGCCGGAAATGGAGGAGATCGCCGGATTTATCGACCGGGTCATCGCCAACCTTGGCGACAAAGATATGTACGCGAAAGTGGCCGAAGACGTCAACGGGCTGTGCCAACGTTTTCCGCTCTACGTGGAACGGCAAAGCTGAGAATTCGGTTATTCTTGCGTATAAGGTTATACGAGATATAACCGTTGCGCAAATGAGGATTGACCAATGCTGGCACAGTTTTCTGTATTTCCGGTGGGCGCCCGAGAATCGCTGTCCGGAGATGTCGCAAAAATACTTGACATTGTCGATAAATCAGGCCTTTCTTACAAGTTCACGCCCATGGCGACCGTCGTCGAGGGCGAGTGGGACGCGGTTATGGCGCTGATCAAGAAGTGCCGCAATACGATGCGGCGATCGAACAATCGCGTTTATGTTTCGATTGTCATCGACGACCGCAAGGGCGCCCGCAACCGATTGAGTGGAAAAGTAGAATCCGTCGAAACGGTTTTAAAGAGAAAGCTACAAACATGAGCGAACACCGCATCACGTATATCACTGCTCCGGCCGAGGTCGCCGAGCGAATCGCCAACACGCTGGTTGAAGAAAATCTTGCCGCCTGCGTCAATATTATCGGCAAAGTCACCTCGCTTTACCGATGGGAGGGGCACGTCGAACGAGCCACCGAGGCCCTGCTTCTGGTCAAGGGAACGGCGGAACAAACCGAGTCGATGATCAGCCGTGTGCGCGAAATTCACCCCTATGAGGTTCCCGAGATTCTTGTCACCGATATCGTGGCCGGAAACAAGGACTACCTCGATTGGCTGGCCGGAAAGGAAATCGTCGTCGAAGACGAATTGGACCTCGACGAGGATATCGAGGACGAGGACGACGAGGAAGGCGGCGAAGAGGGGGAGAACGAAGAGAAGAAGGAAGAAACCGAAGCGTAAATGAAGTCGCGCGAGGTCGCCGGCGGGTATGTGGTGCGGCTGGATCGCGGCGAGGAAGCGGTTACTTCTCTCGCCGCCTTCGTGAAAAACAACAACGTCCCGTGTGGGTTTCTGCAGGGCATCGGATCAATCCGCGAAGTCGAACTGGGGTATTTCGACACCCAAACGAATGTGTATCGCCGCGGTCATTTCGATGCGGCGGTCGAAGTCGTTTCACTGACCGGAAATATCTCATGGCTCGATAACGAGCCTTTCGTGCATGCTCACGTCGCCATAGCCGGGCCCGACCAAAACCTTCTGGGCGGGCATTTCTTTTCCGGGATAGTCGCCGTGACACTGGAGATATTTATTCAGGTTGTCCCCGGCCGACTCACGCGCACCAAAGACCCCGATCTTGGATTCAACCGATGGGACCTATAATCACATTGACGACCGATTTCGGCCTCGCCGATGGCTACCAGGCCGTGTTGGAGGGTGTCATCGCCGGGATAAACCCCGAAGCCCGGGTGGTGCCGATCAGTCATGAAATCGAACCGGGCGACATCCCCGGTGCCTGGTATCTGCTCAAAACCCATTACTGTTATTTCCCTCCGGGAACCATCCACGTCGCCATCATCGATCCCGGCGTCGGCAGCCGCCGCCGGATCATCGCCGTCTCCACCGACCGATATCAATTTATCGCCCCCGACAACGGTCTCGTGTCGTTTATATCCGACGATGATATTATTTCCATCCACACCGTGACCGACCGCAAATACGCGCTGGCTGATATATCGCCGGTGTTCCACGGCAGGGATATCATGGCGCCGGCGGCGGCCTATCTGAGTCGCGGCGTCGATCCCTCGTGCCTGGGACGGGCTGTGACCAAGATAGTCGGCCTCGCCGGAACACTACCGAAATATGGCGAGAATAGCATAGCCGGGCGCGTCGTCTGGATCGATCGCTTCGGCAATATCATCTCCAGTATTCGACATGACGACCTTTTTGATAAAGCCGTCGTCCGGGTGGGGGAGACGACCATCGGCCCGGTTCGCCAAACATTTTCCGATGTGCGTCGCGGGGAACTGCTGGCCTATATCGGATCGGGCGGGCATCTGGAGATCGCCGTTCGTGAGGGTTCGGCGTGGGAGAAATTCCGATCGACCGACCGCGAACGCCTCGAAATAGAAGTTGCGCGCCGCTGAGCTTCGGCGTAATATATACACAGTTCGAATTGAATAAACACAACAGGTTGTGATCGATGAAATGCCCGTATTGCGGAAACGAAGAAAATAAGGTGGTCGATTCCCGGCCGGTTCAGGATGGTCGGGCGGTGCGCCGGAGGCGGGAATGTCTCGGCTGCAACGAACGATTCACCACCTATGAATATATCGAAGCCGTTACCCTGACCGTGATCAAATCGGATGAACGCCGGGAACCGTTCGACCGGCAGAAAGTCGCCCACGGGATCAAGCTGGCCTGCAATAAACGGCCGGTCGGCGGAAAAAAAATCGAGGCGATAGTATCCGAAATCGAGGCGCAGCTCAATGAGCTTTCGCGAAACGAAGTGACGTCGAAATATATCGGCGAATTGGTCATGGAGAAACTCAAGGAGGTTGACCAGATCGCATACGTCCGGTTCGCCTCGGTCTACCGTAAATTTGCCGATACGACGGAATTTCTCGAAGAACTATCGAAACTCCTGAAGTAAATCACCGTCTATTTGATAAAAACGTTCATCCTCCTTGGGGACATGCAGAAGGGCAATTGCATGAGCACTATCAGAAAGCTGAATCGCCGCGATCTCGACACCATGATCGATATCGTCAGCAACGCCTATCCCGGTATGAAAATCATCTCCGACGTCGAAAAGAACCGCTCCAAGGAGCGGATATGGAGCATCGAGCAGACCGATCCGGAAATTCACCTGTACGGCCTGTTTAAGAACAGGAAAATGCACGGCGTGATGCGGCTGTTCGATTTCACCATGCACATGCTATCGGTGGATATTCCCCTCGGCGGCCTCGGGCTGGTGGCGGTCGATTTGACGCACAAGAAGGAGCACGTCTGCAAGGAGATGGTGCAATATTATATGGACTATTATGCCAGACGGAAAACCCCCATGCTCGCTTTGTATGCGTTCCGTCCCGATTTTTATCACAAGATGGGTTTCGGCTATGGCACCAAAATCAACGAATACCGGATCAAGCCGGGTGAATTGCCGAAGGGATTATCGAAAGAGCATATCGTTTTCGCCACCAAGAAGGACCACGCCGCGCTCGACGCCTGCTATCACCGGGTAACGGCGAAAACCCACGGCCTTTTCCGCCGAACCAAAACCTACATCAGGGCTCTGACCCGGCCCGGCAATATTATCATCGCCTGCAAGAAGCGAAATAAGATCGAGGGGTTCATCGCTTATTCCTTTAAGACCAGCAAAGACGACAACTGGCTATATGTCGAGATGAATGTGATCGAGTTTATCTATGAAAACCGCGAGGCATTTCTCGAATTGATCGCCTTTCTCCAGTCGCAGTCGGACCAGGTGCACTGCATCAGCCATAAAACCCAGGACGATCTTTTCCATTTTGTGCCGCACGATGCCCGCACCGATTCCGGTCGCCTGATTTTTCCCGTCGGGCACGAAACCAATACGCAGGGAATCGGGATCATGTACCGCGTGATCGACACGGTCGATCTTTTCCGGCGTCTCAAGAGCCACGATTTCAACGGCCAGACCTGCCGTCTGAAAATCACCGTCGATGACAGCTTCTATCCGAAACACGCGGGCAGTTATGTCGTCCATTTCGACAACGGCCGACCGCAGGTAAAATCGCGCGGGGCCGTCGACGCCGAAATCACCCTCGATGTCGCCGATTATTCGTCGCTGGTCATGGGCGTGGTGCCGTTCGATAAGCTATACGAATACGGCCGGGCCGAGATCTCGAATAGAGACTATCTCGATACCGTGACGAAGATATTCTCCGTGCCGCGCAAACCGGTTTGCGTGACGCAGTTCTAAGCCGCCCGAAGAGGGACGGTCGTCGCCAAATCAGATTGACAAGACCGGTCAAAAGCGGTATTTAATTCCTTCGAGATGCCGTTCAAACCGCCGGAAAGAGAAATGAGTTTCCTCGATCATCTCGAGGAACTGCGCCGCCGGATCCTCAAATCCCTGGCGGCGGTCGTCATCTTTGCCATCGCCGCCTATTTCTTCTCCGACAAACTGGTCAATATCGTCTCCGCGCCGCTGAACATCGTCGGCGTTTATTTCAAAGCCCCGACCGAGGCCTTTATGGTGCGGATGAAGATTTCGATTTTCGTAGGGGCGATTGCGGCGGTGCCGGTGCTTTTCTACCAATTATGGATGTTTGTCGGGCCGGGGTTGTATAAGAGCGAAGCCAAAATCGCCATTCCGATTGTCCTGTCGGCAACAATATTTTTCCTGATCGGCGGCAGCTTCTGCTTCTTCTATGTTATTCCGATTGCTATAAAATTTCTGCTCGGGTTCGCCACCGAAAATATGAAACCGATGATCATGATCGGCGATTATATCAGTTTCGTCGGCATGATGGTGCTGGCTTTTGGGATCGTCTTCGAACTGCCGGTGGCGTCGTTTATCCTTGGCCGCATGGGCGTGATCGACTACAAATTCATGAGCAAGGGGCGGCGATACGCCGTCATCGCGATGGTTATCCTCGGCGCCATTCTGACGCCGCCCGACGTGTTCAGCCAAGTGATGCTTGCCGGGCCGCTCTATATCCTCTATGAAATATCCATCCTCGTCGTCCGTCTGACCGGCAAAAAGGTCGAGGATCGCTGGAAAATGGACGACCCGTATCGGGAGCCGTAGTTCGCATTATTGAAAAAAATAACCCGGGAGCACACGGCCCCCGGGTGCAAGGTATTCCCAATTCCTGTTTTACATCTTCGGCATTTTCGTCAGCGGTTCACCGATGATCATCTGAGTGCCGTTCTCGCTGGGGCCGTGCTGCTGGAAAATCCACGCCCCGGTATCGTTTTCCCGCGCGACGAAATCGATCTTGAACGCTGTCGGCCAGTCTTTCGGGACGGGGATGACACCGGACATATGCTCCCTTTTGCCGGTTTCCTTGTTCCACGTCAGCAGATTCACATAGCCGGAATCGTTGTACATTCTGACCGCCGGCGCGGCATGGCAGCCCTTGCAGGCCAGTTTGGTGTAAGAGATCCCGGTAAAATTTTCAAATCCGCCGTTGTCCTTCGCGCAGAAATATCCCATACCGGCGGTCGTGTTGTGCAGGGATACATTGATCATTCCGGTGATGGCCGATGAAGCAACAGTTCCGACAGGCGCTTCGGCTTGCTGTGCGGCCAGCGGCGCTGCCAGCGCACAGATCGCCAGCGAGAGAAGAACCGTTCGCATTGTCATAAATTCCTCCTTGCCATGCTGAATCTGTGAATTACAGATTAAAAAATATATTTTTTTCGTCTGCCGCCGACAAGAAAAATGATCAAATAATCCGCTATTCCAGTTCCGTTTATTCGCCGATCCGCCACCCGCTCATTTGGGCGCCGATCCGTGTTTTGTGTCTTGACAGCGACGCCGGCGCGCGTTAGATTTGCCGTGACAGATTAACGATCCAAGCGGGCGTAATTCAGCGGTAGAATGTCAGCTTCCCAAGCTGAACGTCGTGGGTTCGACCCCCATCGCCCGCTTTTTTTCTTGGTCGAATCATCACTTCACGCTTATATACCGAGGGCAGATGTCCTGCGGTATACCGGCGTGACTCCGTCGCACCCGGCGTAATTGTCACTTGAAACTATCCGGCAGACAAAAAAAGGCGCCGATCGTCGATCGGCGCCCTATGATGGACAATCCTCTTTTCGCTGTTTCGCTTACTTTTTTAGCCGCTTGCGAAGACGTGCGCCCATGCCGAGCAGGCCGTGATCGTGGCGCGTCGCATCTCTACGAGAGTCCGTGGTGATGCGAATTTAAGCGAAAAAAACGCCACCGGGATGGAAAAATCCAACGAAATTATACTTCGCACGAGGCCATATGAACTCCATTGCACAGCCGTGGTCGCGCTTTGTTGAACTATTTTGCCGCTGATTTCCGTTGACGGATCGACTTTGATCTTGTATAACCTGTAAAGATCTATAATGCGGAGAATACGAGATCGGATATGAAAAATTGGATGGCAGCTATTGTGTTGATCTGCGCCGCGCTGGTCGCGCCGGCCGCCGGCGGCACTATCCCGGCTTACATCGATACCAGCGCCTTCAGCGAGGTTGACTTTACCATGCAGGGGGAGTACCCGCTGAATATATCGATGACTACAGCGAGGACCAATGAGCCGAATCCAGTCGTAATCCTCTACAGCGGCTTCAGCCTGCGCGACCGTGACGAATCGATCGGGGACGCCAAACCGTTTCGCGATATCGCTTGGGGCCTGGCCTCCAAAGGGATAGCCTCGATTCGTTTCGACAGCCGCGCCTTCACGCTGGGGCCGGATGTGGTCGCGAATTTCGATCTCGATAAATACCTGCTCGATGACCTCTCCGCGATTATCGCATATGTCAGGATGGAGCCTGACCTGCTCGATACCACCAGAATTTTTCTCGCCGGGCATGCCCTCGGAGGATTCGTCGCGCCGCTGGTCGCCCGGCGTGATAGCAACCTGGCCGGCGTCATTCTGCTTTCGGCCGCCGCCCGTCCGCCGGACGAAACGCTCTTGGAAAGTATGACCGATATACCCGGCGGTCCGACTGCGCACAAGGAAATTGAAAAAGACGCCAAAGACCTCGTTCGGCGGCTGGTCGACAGGAAAGTCCCGCCCGAACAAATTCTCTTTTTTGCACCCGCCCGGGTCTGGTACGATCTCATGGACAACAATGGTGTCGCAGCCGCCAAACAGATGAATAAGCCGTTTCTCATTCTCCAGGGCGGCCGGGACAAGGAAACCGCCGCATCGGATTTTGCCATCTGGGAGAAGACCCTGTCCGGCCGGAAAAACGTACAGTTCAAATTGTATGACGGCCTGAATCATTGGTATCAACCGGCTTCCGATTCGGTGACCATCGGCGTCACCAAGCCCCCGGAAAACGCCGCGCCCGTCGATGAAACGGTCATCGACAATATCGCCGCCTGGATAAAGCAACAGTGACGGTCGATTCTCGAGAGCGCCTCTTGATTTCCCTTTTCCGAATTCGTATATATGCCTTTTGATAATGCCGGCCGTGCTCCACGGGCCGGAGCGTAAGAGGGTAGAGCGCTTTTGGCAAGTAAGGGTTACACGAGATGACGACTTTTCTCATCACGGGTGCGATCGGTCAGATCGGATCGGAACTGACGGTGGCGCTGCGCAAGAAATACGGGGAAGAGCGGGTGATCGCCACCGATATCCGGATGCCGGACGACAAGACATTACGCGATTCCGGCCCATTCGAGTTCCTCGACGTTCTCGACGAGCACCACATCACCCGGGTCATGCAGCAGTATCAAGTCGACACCATCTATCACCTGGCGGCCATCCTGTCGGCCATCGGCGAAACCCGCCCGGCGGTGGCGTGGCACGTCAACGTCGGCGGTTTGTACAATATGCTCGAAGCCGCCCGCCAGTATCGGTGCGCCCTGTTTTTCCCCAGCTCGATCGGTGCCTTCGGCCCCTCGACGCCGAAACACCGGACGCCGCAGGAGACGATCATGCGCCCGGAGACGATGTACGGCGTGTCCAAGCTGACTGGGGAACTGCTGTGCGATTACTATTTCAAACGGTTCAGGGTCGACACCCGGGGCGTCCGCTTTCCCGGCCTGATATCCTATGAAACCGAACCGGGCGGCGGCACGACCGATTACGCCGTCGAGATTTTTTTCGACGCCATCAAGCATAAGCGGTATAGCTGCTATCTCAGTGCCGACACCTCGCTGGACATGATGTACATGCCGGATGCGGTCAAGTCCATGATCGAACTCATGGAAGCCGAACCGTCGCGGCTGGTGCACCGCAATGCGTATAATATAACGGCCATGAGCTTCACGCCGGAGGTTTTGGCCGACGAAATCCGCCGGCATATTCCGGAATTCGAGATCGCCTATGAGGTCGATCCGTCCCGGCAGAAAATCGCCGATGCCTGGCCCGATTCGATGGACGATTCAGCGGCGCGCGAAGAGTGGGGATGGGATCCGCACTACGATCTCGAAACCATGACCGCCGATATGATCGGCAAGGTCGGCGAGAAGATATCCAAACTGGCCGAAAAGAAATATTGATAACGAGGAGAGAGACCGATGCCCGTGGAAAATTTCGCCCGATATTTGCAGGAACAGGTCGATGAACTGGTAAAGTTCGGTATCACCAAAGGCGACGAACAGGTCGTGGTGAAGGTGAAAAAGGCCAAGGACGATCATGGCCCGCGTTTTTTGCTGGACGGACACGGCGACAAGGAATTCATCCGCATGAATTCCAACTCCTATCTCGGCTTGCAGTTTCTCAAGCGGATGCGCAAGGCCGAGGAGGACGGCTCCGATGATTTCGGGGTTGGGCCCGGCGCGGTGCGCTTCATTAGCGGCACCTACCGGCCGCATCTGAAGCTGGAAAAGCGCCTGGCGGAATTCCACGGCCGCGGCGGTTGCATGCTGCACAGTTCGGCCTATACGACCATGCTGGGTGTTGTCGTGACGCTGACCACGCCGGAGACGATTATCGTCAGCGACGAACTGAACCATAACTGCATCATCAACGCCATGAAACTGGCCCGCCCCAAGGACAAGAAAATCTTCAAGCACCTCGACCTGGACGAAATGGAACGGCGCATCAAGGAATCCATCGGCCAGTGCGAGAATCTCATCGTCGTCACCGACGGCGTGTTCAGCATGCGCGGAGACTATGCGCCGCTGGCGAAAATGTCCGAGATCACCGCCAAATACAACGATCAATTTCCGAAGGATATCGTGCTGGTCGTCGATGATTCCCACGGCGTCGGCGCCTATGGAGCCACCGGACGAGGCACCGAGGAAGTGACCGGGGCCAAGCATATCGATATCATCGTCGCCACCCTCGGCAAGGCCTTCGGTGTCAACGGCGGCTATGTCGCGGCCGACGAACGCATCATCCGTTTCCTTCGCGAGAGAAACCCGTTCTATATTTATACCAATCCCATCACGCCCTCCGAAGCCACCGCCGCGCTGGAAGCGGTCGAAATCCTCAACAGCGACGACGGAAGAAAATTGCTGAAGCATTTGGGCGAGATGACCAAAAAGTTCGAACAGGGGCTGATCGACCTCGGATATGAAACCATCCCCAGCCCGCATCCGGTCGTGCCGCTTCTGGTGCGGGATACCGAACGCACCCGGCGGCTGGTCGCGTATCTCCGGGATAACGGTATTCTCGCCACGGGACTCAATTATCCGGTCGTTCCCAAGGGGGACGAGACGATCAGGTTCCAGGTCTGCGCCGATCATACCTCGCGCGATATCGACGAAGTCCTGACGGTGCTCGGGAAATTCAAGAAAGAGAACGGCTGATTCAGCCGTCGATAGATTATATCCGCAACCGGCCCGGCGTCGCGCGCCGGGCGGTGCCGATATTATATCTCACGTGGCACAGGGGTGAAAGACAAGACGTACTTGCCTTTTCCCGAAAATTGAAACAGCCCTGAATGTTGGATTCTCGCAATCAATTCGTCTTCTTTCAGATGATGATCGCTCGCAAAAAGTATCCCGTCCGGTTTGAGCACCCGGCCGAGTTCGACCAGGATCCGGTCTGGTTTGTCCAAATCGTGCAGGATATCGAACAAGAGCACGACATCAATGCTTCGATCCGCAAGGCCGGTGTCGCAATCAGTTTCGATGAACCGGACATTACCGAGATGGTTTCTGGCGGCGATATTCTCGACATATTCTTTTGCCAGAGGATGAACGTCGGCGGCATAGATAATACCGGACGGCCCGACCATCTCGGCCACAGCCGGGATATATCCTCCGGGGCCGCACCCGTAATCGAGTACACGATATCCGGGTTTGATATCGATATCCTGGATGATTTTCTGGCGCGGCGCAAAGTGATCCCTGATCCTGAAAACGAGCGCCATGCCGCGAAAATCAAGATTGGATTGCCGCTTGCCCATGGGTTCATCCCGCTTTCGTTTGAAAAGTCAAGTGCATCCGGTCCCCGGGTTCAATCGTGCGATGTCGTCGAAATCGCAATCCCCGACGTCTTTAGTTATAATACGTGTTTTCCCGGCCGCAGGTTGCCTTTGGGCAGTCAATATCCGCTGCAAAACTGAAAATGCATCGGGTCCTTGCTCCGGCCCGACCAGTCGCCGCCCCACGTGAATCCGTATCCCCGAAAAATTTCGATAACGCCCTCGTCCATGTCGCCCCTGGTTCCCATCAGATTCGACGTGGGGTTCAGGTCGATGGCGATCGCCCAGCTATGGGTGGAAATCTTGCTGCCGTTGCGTTTGGTGCGATAATTGAAACAGCCGCCGAAGGTTTTGATTTTGTCGCGCAGCCCGCTCCGTTCGATCTCGGCGAACACCTCCGGGAAAATCCCGGCCAGTTTCTTGTGGCAGTACAAATTCCTCACGACCTTGGTCTGATCCCACGACAGACGAATCGAAAACGGCAACGCCGTTCTGGTCAGGTAGTCCGATTCCCATCCCGGGTCCGGCACGCCGTCCGGCCCGATGAATTCGAAAATGTCTCCGAACACGGCCACGATCTGATCCAGCCCGTGCGGCGGTTCGATCTCCCGCTGCGCCGCAGGCGTCGTCGCCGGCCCGCCGATCAAAACCGATTTTGCGGGCAATTCGATAATCTGGCCGGGATAGATTCGGTTCGGATCGGTGATGCCATTGAACGCCGCCAGTTGCTTATGCAGGCCGGCGTCGGTGTAGAATTGCCGCGCGATCCCGCCCAGAGTATCGCCCGGCATGACGGTATACGTACGCATGACACCCGTCCTTTCGATCGTTTGAAAAATAAAATTGAATTAATTATGCCTGCGGTAATGTGAGATCCAGGCAAGTAAATGTCAAGTCATTCTGTACCTCCCTCCAATGTATCAGAAATAAATGACCTGTAATAAAACTTGACTTCGACGGCGCGTCTTCCATACTTACAGCAGATCACTCTGGCGCGGGGACTTCGAATCATGAACGGATCAAGCAATGATCGTCGAGAATTGGCGAGGGGCATCTATGAGCAGCATAATGCGATCGTCAGGCATCTCGAAAATCAGCGTCTATGGTTTACCCTGGTGTACCTTTTTCTTTTCGGCGGGGCGCTGGCGTTTATTCCGGAAGGTCCGTATCCGGAAGCCGACTGGCTCGGCATCGGGTTCGTCGCTATCGTCTCGTTGTTCGGATTGCTGTTCGTCGTCGATATCCAGCGTTCCCTGAAGGCCCATCGGGATGCGGCGGACTTGATTTTGAAACGATACGATCTCGCCCATTATCTGCCGGACTACCGCCGGGTCAGTCGCTCGCGTCTTTTCGGTGTGTCGCGTCTTATCCCGATCTTCTTTCTTTTTTGTTTCTGCCTGTCGCTGTATCTGCTGCTGTATGTCGTTTATTCCGCACGATGGCTCGGCATGGCGATTGCCCTGGCGATATTCCTTGCGGGCGTGTTTTTCATCTATTCCGCGAAATTCGACGAATTGCCGTCATCCGATGACGAATCGGAATAGTCTTCGCTCACATATTCTTATTGATGCAGAACCGCCGACGATGCCGTCTTATATCAAGAAAAAAGGAAGATTATGGGGAGGTGCAAAAGCGCCCAGGCGGCATATCGCCAGGCGGTTTCCCACCGCAGCCGCTTGGATAGGAATCCAAAATAGAATCCCTTCACGATGGTGTTGCTCATCATGGCGATCAGGATGGCGGCGACGATGACCGACTGAAATTTCGCTGCCTGATTGACGACCGACAGAATAAACGGATCGATATCGGTGAAGCCGGTCAGCCCCGCCAGAACCAGCACCCCGGCCTCGCCGTAATATTGTTTGGCCAGGCTGGTGATGATGGAGAGAACGACGAATAACACGGCAAAAATCAGCGCCGGGCGAATCTCGAACGGGTTCGGCGGCGTCTGCACGGCCGTCCGCTCAGGAGTCGGCTGAGTCGATTTAACCCTCAGCGAAAGGGCGAACCCGATAAGGGAGAGAGACACCAGTTTCCACCAGATGTAGGGTACGAACGACGGTTTGATAAACCAGATCAGGATAAGAATGCGCAAATACATGACGCTCCCGGCCAGAATCGAGGCTTGCAGGGCATGGCCGGTTTTATCGGGCGATTTCTGCGCGATCCGGCCTGCCGCCAGACTCACCGCCGTGCTGGATACGATACCTCCCAGAAGGCCGGACAGCCAAAGCCCCACGCGGGTGCCGAATCTCTTCGCCAGCATATAACCGGCGAATCCGATGGCCGAAACCAATATCACGATCTGCCAGATATGCCGGGGATTCAAGTTGAACTGCGTAAATTCGCGATTGGGAAGCACCGGGAGGATGATCACCGTGACCAGGAGGAATTTGACGACGGCAAGGAATTCGGCTTTGTTGAGATTTTCGACGAAATTCTCGAACCGGGCTTTTTCTGAGAGTAAAAACGTCCCCACGATGCCCAGCGCCATCGGTACCCAGATTTCGGCCAGCAGACTCAGGGCGCCGACGATGAACGTCAGGAGTGCGGCGACCTCGCTCGTCCAGCCGATATGATCCTCTTTGAGCTTTGCCAGATATGCGATTACGACCAGCACCGCTACCGACAACATTCCCATCGGCATCGCCCACGTCACACCGATATGAAACAGCCAGGCGCAGCCGAAGCCGTACACGCCGAGCAGGGAATAGGTGCGGACGCCGGCGAAAACGCGCGGGCGTTTGGCGCCGGCGCTTTCCCGTTCCAGTCCGATTAGAAACGCAATCGCCAGGGCCAGGAAGAAACGCAATTGCAGCGACCATTCGGGACTCTGCAAGGCGTCGTTGACGCCGGGAATCAATTGGCTGGGTTCCACGCTAAGTCTTCACTCTCCCGTTCGAAAATCAATAGCCATACACTATATCATCGGCAATTTAGGATATCCTGACAGCATAACAACAACAATTCAATTGCTGACAGCCTGTATGACCGCAATGATTTCCTTCGGCATCCGAGGAATTTCGACAAACATGAAACCGCCGCCTCGAATAGATTTCAGTTTTGCCGAAACCTTAGAACTTAAATCCGACAGTGATGGGGGCAACGGTCGGATTGGCTTGCTCCTGCAAAATCATGTGAAGCCCGGCATCGACAAAGAGGGAACTGTTGCCGTTGCCCAGGACCTTCTCGACCCCGAGGCCAAGTATAACGCAAAGATTGGTTTCGCTGCCGGCGCCCGCCTGCCAGGCAGTCTCAGGAGTAGAACTATATTGGGGCGTATACACGACTTTTATCTCATCGGCCCCGGCGATGGTTATCCCGAAGCCGCCTTTGATGTAAGGGAAAAAGCGGGAGCCTTCGGTTTTCAAACTTCCTTTACCGAGAAAAGCAATCGTCCCGGCCGTCAGGCTCCCCTCGCTGACATCGATATTAGACGACCCGGGATATTCGCCTTCATCGGTCCACCAGTCCGCAATCATGCCGCCGTCGGGGCTGAAAAATTTGAGATCCAGGAGGCCGATTATGGACCAATTCGGGCTGGCCGGGTATTCCAGTCCCAGACTGAATCCGTACCCGATGGAATAGTAATCGGTGAATACTTCGGGCGACACCGCGAAGCCGAATTCACCGGCGACGAAGAAATTATAGCCCCGGGGGTTTCCGGCGCGGGTCTGATCGACCATGGCGGCGAAGGCCAGAAGCGACAACAGCACGGTCAGAAGGATGAAATTTCTCATCGATTCCTCCTTGAGATCGGTACAGAGTTGAAGTGTGAAAAATCAGACAATTATTACCTCATAATATGCTGAGCAAAATGCAGCGTCAACAAATTTATTGCGATTTCTTAAAGGCGCTGGAAAGTTGTGGAGCACTATTTGTGGCTGTGCGAGCATCACGCGCAAGAGTATAGGTATTAGCCGAATTTCCCCCAAGCGTTCGCTCCTGAGCCGCCTGCCATCGCCGAATCCGGTGGCAACAATGCTCTACCGTTCGGACTAATTGCAAAAATTCACTCTGCCTCTTGCCTTTTGGCGTAAATCGTTATATACTTTGAATCTTTGCGCGCGGCGCGAAAAACGAAGAATAGAGAACACGATAACCTATAGATCAAAATGAGTTGAGGTAGCTGCATGGTTGGAATAGTTGGATACGGAGCGATGATTCCTCGGCATCGCATAAAAGTCGAGGAAATCGCCAAGGTCTGGGGAGCGGATGCTCCCAGCTACAAGCGGGGCCTGATGCTCGAACAAAAATCGGTGCCGACACCGGATATCGATACCATTACCCTTTCGGTCGAAGCGGCCAAGAATGCCATCCGCCGGGCGGAAATCGACCCCAAGGACATCGGGGCGGTTTATGTCGGATCGGAATCGCATCCGTACGCCGTGAAACCGTCGGGAACGACCGTGGCCGAGGCGATCGGCTGCGTGCCGGACTGCCATTGCGCCGATTTCGAATTTGCTTGCAAGGCCGGGTCAGAGGCGATGTTCGTCACGCTGGCCCTGGTCAAATCGGGATATATGAAATATGCCCTCGCGGTGGGCGCCGACACGTCGCAGGGCGCTCCGGGAGACGCCCTGGAATACTCCGCGTCGGCGGGGGCGGCGGCCTTTATCATGGGCACGAAAAACGTCATCGCCGAAGCTGTCCACACGTTTTCATTCATGACCGATACGCCCGATTTCTGGCGACGGGAGCACGAATTTTACCCGCAGCACGGCGGCCGTTTCACCGGCGAACCGGCCTATTTCCGCACCATCAGCGGCGCGGCGGTGGGCATCCTGAAAAAAGCGAACATGAAACCGGGAGATTTCAAATACGTCGTGTTTCATCAGCCCAACGGCAAGTTTCCGCTCCGCGTCGGCAAGATGCTCGGATTCAAGAAGGAGCAGATCACACCCGGCTGGCTGACCCCGCGTCTGGGCAACACCTACTCGGGTTCGTCGCCGCTGGGGCTGACCTCGACCCTCGACGTCTCCAAACCAGGCGATATGATCCTCATGATTTCCTACGGGTCCGGGGCCGGCTCCGACGCCTTTGTCTGGCGGGTCACTGACCGCATCAACGATGTGCGCGATAAGGCCGTGCACACGGTCAAACTGCTCGATGAAAACCAGTTCTATGTCGATTACGGCACGTACGCCAAGTACCGCCACAAAATCCTGAAGAACAAGTAGGAGGAGACGGAGATGAGAGAAGTAGCCGTAATTGGCATCGGCATAATGAAATGGGGCGAGTTGTGGGAAAAATCGTTCCGCAACATTTTCTCCGAAGCCGCCCTCAATGCCATCGATGATGCCGGCGTTGATCATATAGATTCGTTGTATGTCGGATGCATGTCCGGCGGATTGTTCGTCGGCCAGGAACACGTCGGCGCGATTATGGCCGACTATATCGGCCAGAAACATATTCCGGCGGCGCACGTCGAATCGGCCTGCGCGTCGGGCGGACTGTCCTTCCGGCAGGCCTACATGGAAGTCGCGTCGGGCATGTCCGATATCGTCATGGCCGGCGGCGTCGAGAAAATGACCGACGTTTCCGGTGACGGCGCGACATACGCCTTGGCCACGGCCGCCGATCAGGATTACGAGGTGTTCCACGGCGTGACCTTCCCGGGGCTGTATGCGATGATGGCTCGCGCCTATATGAAGAAATACAAAACGACGCGGGCGCAGTTGTCCGCCGTCCCTTATAAGGCTCATCTGAACGGATCGAAAAATCCCTACGCTCAGTATCCGTTCCCGATCAAACTCAAGGACGTAGAAAACGGCGTGATGGTGGCCGATCCACTGCATATTCTCGACTGCTCGCCGATCACCGACGGCGCGGCGGCGGTCATACTGACCACGGTCGATATCGCCAAAAAACTGAAAAAGCCGATCATCAAGATCATCGGTTCCGGCATGGCGACCGACACTATCGCTCTCCATCAGCGCGAAACGCTGACATCGCTCAAATCGACCGAACTCGCCGGAGAGCGGGCGCTGAAAATGGCCGGCAAGAAAATCGATAATGTTGATTTGATCGAGGTGCACGACTGCTTCTCGATCGCCGAAATCATCGTGACCGAATCGCTCGGATTATTCAAGCCCGGCCAGGGCGCCAAGGCTGCCGCCGACGGCCTGACGGCTCTCGACGGCAAAATCCCGGTCAATACATCGGGCGGCCTCAAAGCCAAGGGCCATCCGGTCGGCGCGACCGGCATCGGGCAGGTCGTGGAAATCGTAAAACAGCTTCGCGGCGAAGCCGAAAACGGCCGCCAGATCAAGGGCAATCCCAAAGTCGGGATGGCCCAGAACATGGGCGGTTCGGGCGCGTCTGCGGTGGTTCATATCCTGGAGGTGGCGTGATGTTTCCAGCACGAATCTGGCGAGAGATGCCTCAGCGGTACCGCCTCGAAGCGGCCAAATGCACCAAATGCGGGACGCGGTATTATCCGCCGCGACTGGTCTGCAAGGAATGTGGCAGCCGCAAATTCGAAAATTATACTCTGCCGGAGGAGGCGATTCTGCAAACCTTTACGGTGATCCGCACCCCGGCGTCGCAGTTTTCCGATCAGGCGCCGTATGCCATCGGGATCGCGAAATTCGACGACGGCCTCCAGATGATGGCGCAGATCGCCGACTGCGAAGTGGAGAAAATCAAGATCGGGATGAAAGTCCGCCTGGAGTTCCGCAAGATTCAGGTCGACGGCAGCCACGGCGTGCTCAGTTATTCATATAAATTCGTCCCGAAGTGGTATTAGGCGCTCGTATGGGACGGTCCCGGAAAGGCTGTCCCGTACGCCTCGAATTCACGTGATTTAGTTTCGGTGGCCCACCCGTGCCGTGCGCGGGTGGGATGTAGTTGCCCGGTATACAACGAACCGGGGCGATCATCGTTTCGGGCTGACGTTGGAAAACAACTCGGATGATGTACGCGGCCAACGTACAAGCGGATCAACATGAGGAACGACTGATATCGTGAAGCGGAAAATCCGCATAGGCAACGCCGGAGGATACTGGGGCGACGATCTGTCGGCTCTGCGGCGGCAATTGACGGGCGGGAAGCTCGATTATATCTCCACGGATTTCCTCGCCGAAATCACCATGTCGATCCTTCAGCGCCAGCGCAAACAAAATCCCGATCTGGGATACGCCGTCGACTTTCTGCATCAACTCGATGATTGCCTCCCGCTGATCTGCAAGAAAAAAGTCCGGGTGATCACCAACGCCGGGGGCATCAATCCGGTCGGGCTGAGCCGAGAAATAATCCGACTTGCCCAGAAGAAGAAACTCGATCTCAAAGTCGGCATCGTCTACGGCGACGATATTTCGGACAAGCTGTACGAGCTAACTGCCGCAGGCGAAAAATTCGAAAACATGGAGACGGGCGAGAATTTCCTCGACGTTCGCTCCCGGATCGGCACCGCCAATATCTACCTCGGTTCCGAGCCGGTCGTCAAGGCGCTCGACGAGGGCTGCCATATCGTTGTCTGCGGCCGTGTCACCGATACCGGCCTGACCCTGGCGCCGATGATTCATGAATTCGGCTGGGCGATGGATGACTGGGACAAAATGGCCGCCGGGATCATCGCCGGGCACATTATCGAATGCGGCGCGCAGGCCTCCGGCGGTAACCTGACCGACTGGCAGGAGGTCGAATCGTATCACAACATCGGATACCCCATCATCGAGATGGAACCGTCAGGCGAATTCACTGTCACCAAACACCCCGGCACCGGCGGCGTCGTCTCCGAAAAATCGATCAAAGAACAACTGGTCTACGAGATGGGCGACCCCGCCAACTACATCTCGCCGGACGGCGTCGCCCGCTTCGATACCATCCGGCTCAAAGATCTGGGCGATGATTGCGTTCGCATCTCCGGCATCAAGGGCCGTCCGGAACCTGAATACCTCAAAGTTTCGATGTCATTCGAAGACGGCTGGAAGGCGTCGGGGATGATACTCGTCTCCGGCCCGGATACATATAAAAAGGCCGAAGTCATCGCCGACATCTTTTGGAAGAAACTCGATCACAAGTTCGAAGAAACTCGCACCGAAATAATCGGTTCGGGATCGATCTGGCCGGAAGGATTATCATCCGGTGAATCCAACGAAATCCTCTTGCGGTTCAGCGTCCGCGATCATGAATATGATAAAGTCCGCCGTTTCGGTATTGCCATGCCGACGTTGATACTCAGCGGACCCGCCGGGATGGCCGTCACCACGGGCGGCCGTCCAAAGCCGAAGCAGGTCATCGCGTACTGGCCGGCATTGATTCATCGTTCGCGCGTGAAAGCAAAAACGCTGTGCATCTGCACGGACGGCGAGGAGAGATTTTTTGAAATCAATTTCCCCATCCGTTTGGGCCGATTCGCGGAAGCTTTGGATTTGCCGACACCGGAACGCGTCAGGTCCAAAGACCCGGGTCGCGAAAAAGTCATCCTCCTGCGCGATCTATGCTATGCCCGGTCGGGCGATAAGGGCGACACGTGCAATATCGGCGTTCTGGCCCGTTCGGCGCAGAGTTACGATTGGCTGGTGGATTACCTGACGGCCGACCGTGTCAAGAAATTCTTCGGCGACACCGTCAAGGGCGAGGTCGAACGTTTCAGGCTTGACAATCTCGCCGGTCTGAATTTCCTTTTACACAAAACGCTGGGCGGCGGCGGGACGCAGTCCCTGATGATTGATCCGCAGGGAAAGACGCTGTCGCAAGCGTTGTTACAGATGAAAGTTAAAGCTCCACTTTCGATAATTCCGAAAGGGAACGGCACCCGACAATAGAGCAGGTAATCATGTTTCGAATCGAATCCAAGATCAACACGCAGTCCGATGACTTCAAAACAAACGATAAGCTCAACCGGGAAGCGTCCCGGATATACAAAGAGCGATTGGCGGAAATAAAAAAAGGCGGCTCCGAGAAGGCCCGCAAACTTCACACCGAACGCGGCAAGTTGCTGCCACGAGAACGCCTCGAACGGCTTCTCGATCGCAATACGCCCTTTTTGGAGCTGTCACCCTTGGCCGCCTATGGCCTGTACGACGGCGAAATGCCGAGTGCCGGAGTCCTCACTGGCATCGGTATCGTCCACGGCCGGGAATGCATGATCGTCGTCAACGACGCTACCGTCAAAGGCGGCACCTACGTGCCTGAAACGATCAAAAAGCATATCCGGGCGCAGGATGTTGCCTTGGAAAACAACCTTCCCTGTATTTATCTCGTCGACTCTGGCGGCATATTCCTGCCCCAGCAAGCCGGCGTCTTCGCCGACAAGGAACATTTCGGCCACATCTTTTTCAACCAGGCCCAGCTCTCAGCGCGAGGCATTCCCCAGATCGCCGTCGTTATGGGCTTGTGCACGGCGGGCGGTGCGTACGTTCCCGCCATGTCGGATGAGACGGTCATCGTCCGCAAGCAGGGGACGATCTTTATCGGCGGCCCGCCGCTCGTAAAAGCAGCCACCGGGGAAGAGGTGAGCGCCGAAGACCTGGGCGGCGCCGACGTCCATTGCCGCATTTCCGGCGTGGCCGATCATTATGCGCAGAACGACGCCCACGCCATTTCCATCGCTCGTAACATCGTCGAAAACTTGGATCGAAAACGTAAATTCCCGCTCGATATCGCCGAGCCCGAGGAGCCGCACTATGATCCCGAGGAATTGTACGGCGTCGTCCCCAACGATATCCGCAAACCGTATGACGTCCGCGAAGTCATCGCCCGGCTGGTCGACGGCTCGCGCTTCCATGAATTCAAAGAACTGTACGGCGTGACGCTGGTATGCGGCTTCGCCCGCATCATGGGATATCCCGTCGGTATCCTTGGTAACAACGGTATTCTGTTTTCCGAATCGTCGATGAAAGGCGCGCATTTTATCGAACTATGCGCGATTCGAAAAATCCCCCTCATTTTCCTGCAAAATATCACCGGATTTATCGTTGGCAAGCAGTACGAACACGGCGGCATCGCCCGCGACGGTGCCAAATTCGTCCATGCCGTGGCCAACGCTCAGGTACCCAAATTTACTATCATCGTCGGCGGTTCATACGGCGCCGGAAACTACGCCATGTGCGGCCGGGGCTACGAACCGCGCCTGTTGTGGATGTGGCCGATGGCCAAGATCGCCGTCATGGGCGGGGAACAAGCCGCCGGCGTGCTGGCCGACGTTCGCGTGGCCATCGCCGCCCGTAAAGGAAAAACATTGACCGAAGAGGAAATACAAAAGATCAAACAGCCGATTCTCGACCAGTACGAACACGAATCCTCGCCGTATTTTGCCACCGCCCGACTGTGGGATGACGGCATCGTCGATATGAATGAAACGCGGCAGGCGCTGGCCTTGGGGGTGGCAATGTCGCTGAACAAACATATCCCCGATCACAACTTCGGTGTCTTCAGAATGTAGGATAATAATGGCACAGACATACGAAACAGTCAAACTCATCAAAGACGGGCCGATCGCGCGGGTCAGCTTCTGCCGCCCGGAAATTCACAACGCTTTCAACGACACCCTAATCTATGAAATGACCGATTTGTTTACGTCCTTGAAGGAAGATAAGAACCTGCGGGTCGTCGTCCTGACCGGCGAAGGCAAATCATTCTGCGCCGGCGCCGATCTCAACTGGATGCGCCGCGTCAAGGATTACAGCTTCGAAAAAAACCTCGAAGAATCGCTCGCGCTGGCCGAACTGTTCTGGCTGATCTACACCATGCCGTTCCCGATCGTGGGACGCATCAATGGCGCAGCCATCGGCGGCGGTACCGGGTTCGTGGCCGTATGCGATATCGCCGTGGCCGCCGAATCGGCCAAATTTTCATTCTCCGAAGTCAAAATCGGCGTTGTTCCCGCCTGCATCGGGCCCTATGTCATCCGCAAAATCGGCCAGGGCAAAGCGCGCGAGTTTTTCATCTCGGGCGAAAGATTGACCGCCGCCGACGCCTACCGGATCGGCCTGGTCGACCGGTACTATCCTGACGACAAGCTCGATGAGGAAATCGACAAACTGATCACCACTCTCCTGTCATCCGGACCGAACGCCATCAAAATGGCCAAGGAATTGATCACCAACGTTCCCCACATGACTCCCGATGAATTTAAAAAGTACACCGCCGAAATGATCGCGACGCTGCGTAAATCGGATGAGGGTCAGGAGGGGATGGACGCCTTTTTGAACAAACGCAAACCAAACTGGGTGAAATGACATCATGCCGGAACTGCTGAAGAAAATTCTCGTTGCCAACCGGGGCGAAATCGCCGTCCGCGTGCTGCGCGCCTGCCGTACGCTGGGTATCAAAACCGTGACGGTTTACTCGACCGCCGATCAATACGCCGTGCACACTCTGATGGGCGACGAATCGTACGAAATCGGCCCGCCTCCTCCATTGGAATCGTATCTCAACATCGACAAGCTGATTGATGTCGCCAAAAAATCGGGCGCGGAAGCGATCCATCCCGGTTACGGCTTCCTGGCCGAAAATCCCAACTTCGCGCAGGCCTGCGAGGACAACGGCACCGTCTTCATCGGATCATCGCCGGAATCGATCCGCCTGATGGGGAACAAGGTCGAGTCGCGCAACAAAATGGCCAACGCCGGCGTGCCGCTGATCCCCGGCATGGAAGGCTCCGGGAATAGCCTCGATGAGTTCCGCAAAGCCGCCGATATCGCCGGCTATCCGGTATTGATCAAAGCGGCCGCGGGCGGCGGTGGTAAAGGCATGCGGGTTGTCAATGATCCCGCCGATCTCAAAACTGCTGTGGACGGCGCCCGACGCGAAGCCAAATCGGCCTTTGGTGATGATACCGTCTATCTCGAAAAATATATCGTCGATCCGCGCCATATCGAATTTCAGGTCATCGCCGACCGGCACGGCAAAACCGTGCATGTATTCGAGCGTGAATGTTCCATTCAGCGCCGCCATCAAAAGATCGTCGAAGAAACGCCGTCGACAGCCGTCACGCCCGAACTTCGCAAATGCATGGGCGAAGCCGCCGTGGCCGTTGCCGAAGCTGCCAACTACTACAACGCCGGAACGGTGGAATTTCTGCTCGATACCCGGGGCAAGTTCTATTTCCTCGAAATGAATACTCGCATCCAGGTCGAACATCCTGTCACCGAAGAAGTCGTCGGCGTCGATCTCGTTGCCGAACAGATTCGCATTGCTTCGGGCTTTCCGCTTTCGAAGAATTTCGACAATCTCAGCCAGCGCGGCCATGCTATCGAATGCCGTGTCTACGCCGAAGACGCCGCCAACAATTTTATGCCGTCTATCGGCAAGATTTTGCTCTATCGCGAACCGACCGGCCCCGGCGTGCGCGTCGATTCCGGAGTGGCGCAATATTCCACGGTCGGCATCGACTATGATCCGATCCTTTCCAAGCTGATCGTCTGGGGGCAGGATCGCGACGTCGCGCGGGCGCGGATGATCCGGGCCCTGACCGATTACAAAATCCTCGGCCTTCGGCATTCCATCAAATATCTGGCCGACATCATTGCCCACCCCAAATTCGTATCGGGGGAGACCTACACCAATTTCATCCCGAACCATTTCGCCGACTGGAAGGAAGACATCGACGGCAATCTGCGCACGGCGCTGGCGGCGGCGGCAGTGATAAATGCCAACGGCAAGACGGGAACTGCCGCCGCGGGGGAACAAGTCAAACGCGATTACAACCCCTGGCTGACCATGGGCGCCTGGCGCATCGGAGAAACGCAATCATGATGTACGAATTCACATACAAAGGCGAAACCCGCACGGTCGAACTCAACGACAAGCGCTTGGCTACCTTCGGCGACGGCGAGCAAGCCATCCAGATAGACTACACCCCCGATGGACGGTTGTTCTTGCGGAACGGCATCGAAGTCAAGGAAATATTTGCCGCCACTGATGGCGACAAGACCTTCGTCGATATCGACGGCATCCTCTACGAATTCGCCACGCCATCGGATGAAAACGGCGCGAGCGGCGCCGGCGGCGGAGTCGACGCCGATCCCACCAAAGCATTCGCGCCGATGCCGGGCAAGGTCGTCAAGTTGATGGTCGCGGCGGGGGATGCGGTTGACGTCAAACAGCATCTGGTCATCGTCGAGGCGATGAAGATGGAACATATCGTGGTCGCCAGGGCCAAGGGAACGGTAAAAGTCGTTAATTTCTCCGTCGGCGACCAGGTCGACACCGACACCCCGATTATCGAGCTGGACCTGAAACCCGCTTCCGACAATACCGGCGAATAATTATTGACATTGAATTGAATGAATATGGCTGAAGTCATAGACTGTTATCCAAGTCTGATCCCGATTAAATGAAAACGTGCTGGTATGGGTTATGCTCAACAACTGGTTGCCCGATTTCCGAGCTTTGGCGGCGTCGGGGGATTTTGACATCGTCGACGACTACTGCGACAAACATGCTCAATCATATGATAGCCTTCGCGACGATGTAAGCCCGGAAGTCTCCTTTTATTGTTCGCTCATAGACCCAACAACGGCACGGATTGCCGAATTGGGCTGCGGTACCGGCTCGCTGAGTATTCCATTGGCAGGGTCGAGTAGATACTATCTGGCCTTGGATTCAAGTGATGATATGTTGGAGATACTGCGGAGAAAGGTCAAAGATTCCGGCGCAGCACTCCCGATCGAAATCCGCCGATGCGATTTTCTTGATTTTCCCCGCCCCGATGATATGCCTTTCGATCTTGTTTGTATTCCGTACAACGGCTTGGTCCACGTGAAATCCCGCGCCCGACAACGACGTCTTTTCCGGCGAATTGCCCGGTCTCTCAAGCCCGGCGGCTATCTTGTTATTGATGTATGGATACCGATCGTTCGGATTGGAAAGATCACGCACCGACTCTCATTGATAAAGGCGAATTCAGAAGAATGGGTGAGTTATTCTCAGGAATGCTTTCCCCATGGTCATCGGCGAATTGCCGATATACTGTTGATTCCCCTGAATATTGCCCAGCGTCCGATGATCACGGCTATATCCGAATATGTATTTACGCGTTCCGAATTACGGGGGCTTTTTGGGTTTGCGGATCTACGCGTTTCGTGTCTGCCCAGCAGCCATCCAATCATCAAAAACGAACATCGGCGGGTTGTCTATATCGGCCGGAGGTCATGCCCTGTGCCCCGCAGTTTGCTGTGCGATAAGTGATTTCATTCGAATAAGGCGCGCCTGCCGGTCGTAAAGCCGGCGGCCCATAGCTGCTTGCAATTGAGCGACTGTTGGTGATACTCAATTCGACGGACTGATATTCTACACCCCGTAGACTTGCCGGGGGGCAAGGAGATCGGGATACTTATCCAACAATGCCCGTCGGACGGTGAAGCACATGCGGCATTCATCGACGAAGCCATGGTCGAAGGTCATCTCATGGACTCGCGCCAATTCCGCCGGGCCGCCGCGAATAAGCGGGCCGCAGATGGGATGATCGGATGCATTATATCGGGCGATTATCTGCGATAGCGGCATCTCCCACATATTCCCGATACTCACTCCCTGGCAGACATGAACGTGCCCGAAGGCGTCGATATGGACCCGCGAGGGATGTTCCAGTTCCTCATGGCTGCATTCCCGAAACGA
This sequence comes from uncultured Ignavibacteriales bacterium, assembly GCA_964549765.1. Classification (GTDB taxonomy): domain Bacteria; phylum Zixibacteria; class MSB-5A5; order GN15; family JAAZOE01; genus CAZJWR01. The sequence goes on along the minus strand of CAZJWR010000036.1, from coordinate 12,861 downwards.
ATCCGGCGGTTTGGTCGGGAGTCCCTCGGTGAGTTTGTCGGCCGCTCGGCCCTTGAATAAAGCTCCGCCGCCGATAACCGGCTCGCCCTTCTTGCCCGGAGATGCCGAAATGACCGGCTTGCTTATGCATATCGAACTTGCCGGTAGGCCGAGACGTTCGGCAGCCAACGCCGCCCGTTTTGCCGGCGTCTCCACAACCTCCCCGTGATGAAACTCATCGTCGCTGACGCTCAAATCATCGATACCGGCCTCCCGGAAAGGCGCCATCCAGAGCATAGAGTCTTCGATGGCGGTAGCCCAATAGCAATTCGTCACGATACCTGTCTTGAATCCCTTGGCTTTTGCAAGCCGCAGACCTGCGACAAGAATCGGATAAAAAAGAAACGGCTCGCCGCCCTCGAAATAAATCCATTCAACTGACCCTATTTTCTGTGCTTCCGCCAGCACGTTCTTGATCTGAGCGATTGTAAATGTCCCCTCGGAATTCGGGCTGCAATAAAGAAAACAATGATCGCACTCACTCGTGCAGGCGTAGGACAGCAGGAAATGTATTCCCGTTAACATGGATATGACTCCTTGATGCGAATATATGAAGGGATCGATGTTTGTCCAACGGATTCGTCCTCAGACGGAGGGCCGGGCGAGATGAAACCGGCCGTGAAAAAAAGGCGGCATCCGGATTCGAACCGGAGAATAAAGGTTTTGCAGACCTTCGCCTTACCACTTGGCTATGCCGCCTAAAAATATAAGCGGGAAACGAGGCTCGAACTCGCGACAGCCACCTTGGCAAGGTGGTGCTCTACCAACTGAGCTATTCCCGCTTATTAAGCATCTAAAATATATAACCGCCCGACACCCTGTCAACCCCTTTTTTGCACCGGATGAGGATTATATGCAAAATCAGAAGTCAATGACTACTATGGCTGCACGCGGGGCATTTTGGGCTGTCCCCAAAATGCATATTTCAAGAAAGAGAGCGTCGGTGCCCCACCCCTGCCTTGCACGGGTGGGATGTAGTTGGCCGGCAGACCATGAGTCAAGGCCGTCTCACCTTCGCGCTAACAATCATCGGAAATTCGCATGTGCCTTGTCAGGCAGCTTCACCTCGTCCGGCCGACAAGGCTGTCGAGCCGGGGCATATACCAAGGCACCAGTGACGCCACCCGGCGGCGATATTCATCGGCGGCAGCGTAATCCCTCATGCGGTATTCGAACGCGTAGAGGTCTTTGTATATCTCGTATACGAGGGTATCAAGCTCGGCCCCCTTTTTGAGAGCGGCATAGGCGGCTTCCGGGTTGCCCTGCTGCCGGAGGACCTCGGACACGTAGTAAAAAACATATGGATACGGCGGATTGGGGCCGTGTTTGACGGCCTGTTCATAGGCTGCCAGCGCCTGCGGGTACTGCCCCGTTCGCGCGTAATTCATTCCCTCGTTGAAGGCCTGCACGAACTCGACGTCAATGTCGGAAGTAACCGGCGTATCGACCGGGAAATATCGCTTATAGGCGACATGCATCAATCCCCCGAAATAGAACCCGATCGTACGGTAGTCGTTCAAAAAAGTGCTGTAGAGAAACAGAGCCCGTTCCGCCGGAGCCGACGGTTTGGAGCCGGTCGAAAAGAGGATATAGTCCGGCTGACGCGAGAGGAGATATTCGCTGTTGAAGTTGGATTCGCGCCAGGTTGTCTCGAGTCCCTCGATATACGGTTCGGGATGCCGTGCGATGGTGGAATCGGTCAGGCCGAGCATATCGATAACAGTGTGATCGAGCAGGCGGTACCCAACTAGGCCGATTGTGCTCACCGCCAGCGAAAAATTGCTGGAATCGGTGGCAAGCAAATGGCGGGTAAATTGATCCATCTTGCTGGCGAATCCAATCTCCCGGCGGTTGAAGCCGCTGACGTAATCGCGCGGGATCACCAATTGCCAGATTATCAACGCCGCGATTCCCAGAAGAAAATATGCTTTGCCCTTCGCGATATGGTGGAATCCATATACAACCGTGGGGATAATCAGGGCAAAAAGCGGCACGAAGAACCGATGCACCTTGAGCACGTCGCCGCCAATGAAGATTATGTACAAAGTATACACGAGCAGGAAGGATAGGGTCACGCGCAATGCCGTTGGGATTTTGCGGAAGAGAAAAATGACTGGCACGACGAACACTCCAGCGGCCAGATAATGCCAGAAAAAGCGACCGGCATAATCCAATCCGTTCGTCAACTGTTTCAGGTTGAAACTGGTCTTGGCGTAGAATGGATTTGGAAGCAGTGATTTGTAATAGAGCAGTTTGAATCCGGCCAGCGGCAGAAGGAATAGCGCATAAAGAACAAACAGAGTGCGGGCGAAAGATGTCAACGACCGCCGGGAGATGATCTCATGGAGAAGAATAAATACGAATACCAGCCCGCCCTCGGGCCGCAGAAGTGTCGCCAGCACCAGACATGCCGCTGCCAACAGAGATCGACGAATGTACAAATACAACGATGCTAATACCATAAAGGCAAATGCCGCCGTTTCCAGCCCCGCGACCGTCCAATAGGCAAAAGAGTAGACCGATCCCAACGCCAGGCAGGATAGCCCGGCCAAGGTCGCCTGATAACCCGGGGAGAGATCGCGGAAAAACTCGCGCGCGAAGAAAAAAGCAAGCACAAGTGTGGCAATCCCGAAAAGCACACCCAAAATTTTGGAGAAAAGGACGTAATCGAATCCAAATCGCCCGCCCATGATCATCAGTATCGTCCAGAAGAAATTGGTAAAGCCTTCAACCCGTTCCCCAGCGTTGTAAACCAGTCCATGACCGTTCAGGAAATTCGCGGCGTAGCGGAAGGTAATGAAGGCGTCATCCTGGGTAAAATTGAAATGAAAGACCAGGCCGATATGGACAATAATTGCGACGACCAGCAAGCCATAGCCCAGCCATGGGGGCAAATACAGCCGTCGCGCGCGGCGGGGCTTGGCGGCTTGTTTTTTCTTTTTGGAAGTCACTTGATCGACTGCTATCCGGTCAGGGCCTTGCGGTAAAGCTCAACGTATTTTTCCGCCGACCGCCTCCACGAATAATCCCGCGTCATGGCCTGCTTCATGATCCTGCGCCAAATTCGCTTGCGTCCAAACAGATTTATGGCGCGCCGGATAGCCGTCAGCATTGCCTTGGACTCATACTCCTCGAAGACAAAACCCGTCCCGGTTCCCGCCTTGGGATCGATATCGTCGATGGTATCCGCCAATCCGCCGGTGTCGCGGACGATCGGAAGCGTGCCGTATTTCAGACTGTAAAGCTGATTCAGCCCGCATGGTTCATAGCGCGACGGCATCAGAAACAGGTCGGCCCCGGCCTCAATCCAATGAGCCATCTCGTTATCATACTTCAAAAGCACTCGGAGCTTGTCGGGGTACTGCTCCTCCAGGCTCTGCAATAGCTCATGATATTTCGGGTCGCCGGTGCCGAGTATGACCATCTGCATGTCGAGCGCAGATAGGTTATCGGCGGCGGCCTCGATCAGGTCGAGACCCTTCTGGTCGGCCAGGCGCGTAATCATGCCGATCAAGGGCACATGGTCGCGAAGCGGCAGGCCGAGGCGATTGACCAGTTCCACCTTATCGGCCCGTTTGCCCGAGAGGTTGGTAATGCCGTACCGATGCGGAATGAGTGCATCGCGGGACGGCGACCAGTCCGAATAATCGACGCCGTTGATTATGCCGAAAACATCCTGCGTCCGGGACGCGAGAACCCCTTCGAGACCTGCGCCGTACTCCGGTGACGTTTGTATCTCCACCGCGTACCGTTCGGACACCGTGTTTATCCGCGTAGCATACGATATCGCCGCCTTCATGAGATTCACCTGGCCGTAGAATTCGAACGGGCCGGTCGGGTAGTACAATTCAGCCGGCAGTTGCAAATCCGCAAACGCCTCCGCCGGAAATTTTCCTTGATAGGCGAGATTATGAATGGTGAAGACGGTTTTCGTGGACGCGAAAAACGGGTCGTCCTTGCGGGTCGTCGCCAGGTAGACCGGAAGCAATCCGGTCTGCCAGTCATTGGCGTGGATAATATCAGGCCGCCAATCGATTATTTTCGCCAGTTCCAGTATCGCCCGGCAAAAGGCGCTGAACCGGATATGATTGTCGGGATAATCCTCGCCGGTATCGGGATCGACATACAGAGAAGCGCGGTCGAAATAATCGGTATGATCGATGAAAAAATATTCCAGCGACGTCGCATTATCGGACATGCGATACAGCTTCATCGTTTCCCGACCGTCGCCGATCGGCAGATCGACCGACGGCCCGGCCACGGCGTTTCGCATCAGTTCATCGGGGATGACGCTGTATTTCGGCAGGACCACCGCCACCGTATGACCCATTTCCGCCAGAACGCGAGGCAGCATGCCGGAGACGTCCGCCAGGCCGCCGGTCTTCACGAACGGGACGACCTCGGGTGAGGCGAACAGCACCTTGAGTTGTGTCATCGGCCGGGCGCTCCCTTGCCTACACGGATACGGTTTTCTTCGGTATGGGCAGGTCCCTCAGGAATTTGGCCGCATCCTCGGGGCGGGTCGGATTGATATAGAAGCCCGTCCCCCATTCGAAACCGGCGACCTTGGTCAATTTGGGAATGATCTCGATATGCCAGTGATAAAAATCCCTATATTCGCTGCCGACCGGAGCGGTGTGCAGGATATAGTTGTATGACGGGTTGGCCAAACCCTCCTTGAGACGGGCCAGTATCTGCCTGAGAATGGATGCCAGTTCGTCATGCATGTCAATATCGGTCTCGATATAATGGCAGATATGCGCCTTGGGCATTAGCCAGATTTCGAACGGAAAACGGCTGGCGTACGGCGAATAGGCGATGAAGGAATCGTTCTCGCACACGATCCGTTCCTGATCGTTTATCTCCTGCCGGATGATATCGCAGAATATACAGCGTTCCTTGTAATCGAAATATTTCTTGGCCCCGACCAATTCCTCCGCCACCCGCTTGGGGATAATCGGCGTTGCGATCAGCTGGCTGTGGCTGTGTTCCACCGATGCCCCGGCGGCTTCTCCCTGGTTTTTAAAAATCAGGATATACTTGAAGCGGGGATCCCGCTGCAGATCCAGGCTGCGTTCCCGATAGGCCCACAGGACGTCCTTGATCTGCTGCAGCGGCAGGTCGACCAGGTCATGATCGTGGTCGGGGGTTTCGATAATGACTTCATGCGCCCCGATGCCGTTCATGCGATCATAAATTCCCATCGGTTCGCGGTCGAGATTGCCCTCGATGATCAAGGCCGGATATTTGTTGGATACTACTCGAAGCGACCATCCTGGTTCGTTGGCTTTGGAGCCATCGGACCGGAAGGCGATAATTTCTCTCGGCGTGGCGGATTCATTACCGGGGCAAAACGGGCATGCCTTGGGGGACAAGGTTTTTTCAGTCTGGCCGAAATGCGACGGACGCTTGCCGCGTTCAGTCGAGATTATTACCCAGCGGCCGATAATGGGGTCTTTTCGAAGTTCGGGCATCTAATCTCCTCAAAGTCGACTCATTTAACTCTACAAAATACGCCCAACTCCTTATGCTGTCAAGGAATTAAGCCCTAGCCGATGATATCGGCTGCGGGGTCGGTTTCATTCACATCGGGCGGTATACTTCTATCTCCCGGCGGTCGTTTTCTCGTAGATTTCCGCGAACAAACGTTCGTGATCGGCGCCGAATTCTATTTTACGCCGGGCCATGACTGCCCGGGCCACTTCAATCGCCTTGTCCAAACGGTAAATATCATAACCCCGTTCGTCGCCCCAGCTGAACGACAGCACTTCGCGCGACGTTACCAATGTGCCACCGTAAATATTGCAGGAGAAGCCGATCGAAACACCGGTGTTTATCAGGGTCCCGATGCCGGTTTTGCTGTGATCCCCGAAATACGAACCGATCTTCATCTGACCGGAATCGATAGTCCGGCCGTTTATCGTGACGGCGATATTCTTATAGTTGTTTTTGAGATCGGAATTGGTCGTCATGGCGCCCAGATTGACCCAACTGCCGATATAACCGTGTCCCATGAAACCATCGTGGTATTTGTTGGAGTAACTGTGAAAAATGGATGCCTCGACCTCGCCGCCGACCCGGCAAGCCGGGCCGAAGGAACATCCGGCGCGGATATTCCCCCGGAAAATATGCGTCCCGGGTCCGATATAACAGGGTCCTTCGATAAACGATAGCGGCCCGACCACTGCCTGACTATCGATGACGACCGGGCCTTCGCGGTTGTCGATGACGGCTCCGGCGCAGATTTCGGCGCCGGGAGCGATGTACAGGTTATCGTCGGAAAGTATCCGCGCGCTGGGATCGATTGTGGCCTCCGAAAGCATGCGCTTGATTTTAACCTCGGGGAAGCGGGTGGTATAATCAAGGCTGATTTCGCTGCCGTTCAAGTTCACGCAGTCCCACAGGTGATCGAAAAACTCGAATTCGCCGGCGATGATATCGGCTTTGATCCCCAAGGCTTCCGAAGCGCCTTCACCGGTGAACCGGACGTCGGAATCGGGTTCTTTGTCCAGCGGATCCGAAATGACCACCGCCACGGTAAGTCCGCCGTGATGATAAATCCGATTGCCGGTGGCGTTTTTCAGCTCCTCGGTCAATTTGTCGCCGAGTCGCAGGCGGCCGTTTACGAATACCAGCCGGTCGCCTTTCTCGTAGTCGATCTTATTCACTTTGTGACCGGTTTCGGCACGGAGCAACGACGCCAGTTCGGATCGGCAGGAGAAAACCGGCTCGTAATCGGGAAACCGCAGGGCGATCTTTTCCCATAATTGAGCGGCGCCGCACAACAGGCAGAAAACCGGCCGACTCAGGGTGATGGGGTAGAAATCGGCGTATTTCTCGTCCTCGAATATGATCAGTCTATTGGCCATAACAACCGTCCGCGGTATGGGCATGTTGGAGGCCGTCCCGGTGTTTATGGATGGAATTGGCACGTCCCCGCATTGTCGCCCGGTTCGCAAGTAGTACGGAACGTATCGTGGGGTGCGAAATCTGTCAAGTAAAAGATTTTTCTCGATGAAGGAGAAAGACCAGAAGCGGATAGCCGAGTCCGTAGCAGGCGATCACCTCTCCAACGCCGATAGTCGCGACGAATACCCAATACGGTTCGCCAAATAACATATGCAGGTACGCCGAAACGCCGAGGGCGTTGAGTACGACTGGCGGCAGTGCGGCCAGGTACGGTCGGTCGGTCTTCCGGGTCAGGTAGGTCAGCCATGCAGCGATCAGCGTTATGGAAGAACCGAAAATGACGTCCTGAATGCCGAACGGGCCGAAAACATTGGCCAGGAGACAGCCGACAAAAAGCCCCCAGATGGCGCCCGGATATAAATAGGGGAGAACGGTCAGGGCCTCGGCGATACGAATCTGAAATTGGCCGAAACTGATGGCGGAAATACCCGGTGTTATGGTGATGACGAAGTAGAGAGCCGCGATGATTCCGCCCAGCGATATTTGCTTGGCGCTATAAGCCATGCGTAAAAATGGGGCTTTTGGGTCCGGTTTGGCAATAAAAATCTGCTAAAATATCATTGGCGGGGGATCTCGTGAGATGTTTTTTTATCCGAACCGACGGTGGCCGGAGAATCAAAAAAACCGAAAATCAGCGAAATAAATCCTCCGCCGGCCTTGACACACGGGCGGTAATCGCCAATAATATCTAATCCATACTAAACAATTGGTATCGGGGGTGTGAATGAGAACAGGGGCGCTCGCGTTTTTAGGCATCGCTATCGCCTCACTGGGGGCGGCGGCGCCGCCCGACCGCGGCGGGGTTATGATCGGACCGGATTCTTCCTTGATTATCTACTGGATTCACCCGGAAATCAATTGCTATGAGCAGGGGTACGACGATGATTCGGAAAGCCGCTGCATCGTGGGCGGGGAAGGTTCGGGCTCGTACGCCGTGGCAGTGAATTTCAGGGTTCCGTTTGCGGCGTTTTTGGAATCGATCCGAACAAAAATGTCATTGACCGATCAATACGTCGGCGAACCGGGAGATCAATACAGTCCGTTCCGCGTGGCTGTCTATGAATCCGATTCCGATGGGGGGCCGCTGGAACCGCCGCTTTACGGCGGACCCGGACAATTGTGCGGCGGAGAGCCGTGTCTCAATGAATGGTACGAACAGCCTCTTCACCTGTCTCGTATGACACCCGGCGGGCTCTGGCAGGTTTTTCAGTGGGCGGTTTTAACGCCGTTGGCGCCGCAAATTATGGGCCGGATAAGGCGCCAGGACGATCCCCCAGCGTTGCTGGGCTTCGATGACGGAAGCGGCCCGACATGGGATAGTCTCTATTATCTCCCGGTCTTTCGGCAGCGGCTATTGGGGGTGGTCCCGCTTGATACCGTCGTGGACGTGGGCTGGCGACGCCGCATGACCGCCGATAATCCGCCCGACTCCTTCTTGATCTCCGGTTTCCTTGGCGATACCGTTGCCGCCGATTTCTTTCATGCCGATACGGATACTCTGATTTGCCGTCTGACCGCGGCGGACTTCGATTCCGTAAGCATCCGTTCCTGTTATGCCGGCATTGTCGATGATTCGGCATGGGTGGTGCCGCTGGAAAAATCCAAATCACCGCCGATTCTGGCCGACATCGTCTTCCCGGATTCCAAAATGAATCAGTCGGCGATGCTCCATATCATCAATCTGGTTTCGGAACCGATCCTTTTAGGGCTGACGTACGACCACGGATCGACGATTTTCGAGACCGATACGGTGCTGCTGGGCGGGCATGAAACGAAAATGATCTCGGGCGCGGTACTAATGCCGCCCGATGATACGACGGACGTCATGATTATACTCGCGGATGAAGAAAACCGGTACTACCCATTCATGGTATGGTCACTGTATCCTCAGACGGGCCAGACCAGCGCCGACGGCGATGGCGGAGAGGGCGTATCGAAAAATGATGACCCAGTCAAAATATATCCCAACCCCTGCTTCAAATCGGTGAATATCGCCGACGATAATTTCCGCGCTGTGCGCGAAATTGCCGTTTATAACGTCATTGGACAAAGAATCGCTGACGTATCTCCGCCTTTCCGCGCCCGTATGACGTGGAATGGATGCGATCGAGAGGGGCGCGCGGCGCCGCCGGGGATATATTTTGTGCGGATAAGCTACGATGAAGGC
>CAZJWR010000036.1:0-3586 GCA_964549765.1 uncultured Ignavibacteriales bacterium | reverse complement strand
CGATATAACTCGGCCACCACCGTGGTCGCGGCATACACCTCGGCAAAACGCTCGGAATCGGCCAATTGACGTCCTTCGTCCTGTTTCCTTTTGAACCAGACTCCCACACCCATGAGTATAATAATGAGATAGATAATGAGTTTTTTATAGTCCAAATCGTCTCAACTTTCGGTTGTCTTTTGGCGTAACAGCACTAAATTAAGTCCTGTGGAGTCGGCCATGTCAAGAAGTAAGTCACATATCGGGAAAGATTGGCGAAAGCTCATCGACGGCCTCGCCATTGATTATCCCGTCACGCGCCGCAAATCGCGCGCCGTCAAAGTCGGCAATGTCATCGTCGGCGGCGGGTTTCCGGTATCGGTGCAATCGATGACCAACACCGATACCGCCAATGTCTCGGCCACTGTCGCCCAGATCAAAAGGCTCGAAGAAGCCGGATGCGAAATCGTCCGCGTCGCCGTGCTCAACGCCAAAGCCGCCAACAGCCTCGGGAAAATCAAAAAGCAGATCGCGATTCCGCTGGTCGCCGATATCCATTTTTCACATACTCTGGCGCTCAAGGCGATCAAGCATGGCGTCGACAAAGTGCGGATCAATCCCGGCAATATCGGCGAGGATTGGAAAGTCGCCGAGGTCGTCAAGGCTGCGCAGGACGCCGAAATCCCCATCCGCATCGGAGTCAATTCCGGCTCGCTGCCGGAGGATTTGCTGAACGAATTCGGCCACGACGACCCCCGCGCGCTGGTCGCCGCCGCCCTGCGCGAACTGGAAATCCTGGAAAAGCTCGATTTCCACGACACCATCATCGCCATGAAATCGACCAACGTCGCCGTAACCATCGCGGCCCATAGGATGCTGGCCGAACTGGTCGAGTATCCCTTCCATGTAGGTATTACCGAGGCCGGGCCGATGTTTTCGGGAACGATAAAATCGGCCGTCGGCATCGGCTCGATTCTGGCGCGGGGCATCGGCGATACTATCCGGGTGTCGCTGACGTCCGACCCGGTCGAGGAGATCCGCGTCGGCAAGCAGATTCTCAAAGCGCTCGAGCTCAAACGCGAGGGCGTCGAGGTCATTTCATGCCCGACCTGCGGGCGGGCGCAGATCGATATTGTCGGCTTGGCGCAACGGATCGAGGAGAAGACGCGGCACATCAAAACGCCGCTCCGGGTGGCCGTCATGGGGTGCGTCGTCAACGGGCCCGGCGAGGCCAAATCGGCCGATGTTGGCATCGCCGGCGGCAGGGGGGAGGGTCAGCTTTTCCTGAAGGCGAAGGCCCTCCGCAAGGTCAAGGAATCCGACTTGGAATCGGCCCTGCTGGCGGAAATCGAAAAGCTGGCGAAGGAATCATAATCCGAATCATAATCAAGCGGTCGCATCAAGTCTGTTCTTATTATTTCTTTTGATATCGAATAACAACACGGCCACACCGACCAGGATCAACACCGCCCCAGCAACGAAAGCCATGCGATAAGAAAATACCTGACCGTAACCCAGCGCAATCAGCCGGTCCACCAACGGCCCGGCAATGAACGTTCCCGGTAATCCCCAACTGAGAAACATGGCGGCATTGAACATCGCGAACTGTTTGCCGCGTTTCTCCGGAGGAATCAGTCGTGCGGCATAAGAATATGACGACGCCATGATTATGGCCTGCGCCGTTCCCGCCAGAAAATAAGTGACAAAAATCACTGGCAGGCTCTCGGCCAGCGCGAACCCAATCAAATAGATGATTGCCGTCGCGGTGCCGACCAATAGCAAATATTCATCCCGCATCAATCGCGACAGTCGACCGATAAACAACCCGACAATCAATATCGCTACCGTTGCGGTATTAATAATATAGCTGAGCATGCGGCTGGATACGTCGAATCCCGTATCGAGGGTCAAATACTGCGCCACCAGAAGCACGACCATATTCAATCCGAAGAAGATGAATATCATCGCCAGCAAGAACACGAGAAATCGCTTGGAAGACGAATCGCTGAAATCGATCCCGAAAAAGGCCAGGATGGGATTGCCCGCCGACCGACTTTCCGATCGCTCTCCGGCGCCGCCTTCGGGGAGAAACAGCATGGGGATCGTCGATAGAAGCATCGCCGCCGATGCAATAAAGAATAATGCGCCGCTTCGAAATCCCCAGCCCTCATAGACGAAGGGCAGGCCGTCGTAAAGAAAACCGCCGACCCAGACCCCGATAAACCGGCCCATCGCACCGACGCTCTGCAACCTGCCCTGCAAACCGGCCCGTTCATCGGCGGGATAAAGATCGGACAAAAGAGCGCTCCACCCAACATTCGACATCGACCAGAAAATCTCGACAAAGGACAGTCCCAGGATGATAACATATCCCGAACTATGACGGCTTCCGGGAAGAGTGTGAATGTACCACACCAGAACCGTGCTTATCGCCGCAGAGATTTCGCCGATGATAATCAGCGTCCGGCGTTTCTGATACTTGTCGGAAATTCTCCCCCAGACGAAATTCTGAAACAGGATATTGCAAACCATGGGGAAGGTCGCGAAAAACGTCGTCTCGGTGACGCTGAGCCCCAGGTAAAACCTCAGATAAATTGATAGATAACTATAGAACAAGCCCCGGCGAAACATGGCCAGCGCCTGAAACGAGGAAATCCCGAAAAATGTCTTTCGCCCGGCTATGTCGCTAATGCCCATCTTCCGTCGCTCATGCTACTGGTCCGCACAACACTTGTGTCTGATTCGTGTATATAATGACCGATCCGCGAAAAGCCAAAGCAATTTTATGCTGTCCGGATTGTTCCACAGGTGACTTCATCGCAAACCGTATCAGCAAAAAAGCCCCCATGGCGGGGGCTTCTCTGCACAAGTTATGCCCGGAAAAATCAGATCAATCACTGTTATACAACGGCCAGCCGCAATTGATACGCCACTCGTCGCAGCTGGGAAACGGGGGCCCGCTCTTGAAGATATAATTGATGCCCGCGACGACGTCGCCGATGTTGCAAATGCAATCACCGTTGAAATCACAGCTGCAGGTTTCGTAGGGCATGGGCCGGGGACCAGTCTTGAAGATATAATTGATTACGAACACCACGTCGCCGATCCCGAAAGCGTCATCATTGTTCGATTCACCCGGCCAGCAGTCACACGGTTGGAAACAACCGCCGAAGGCCGGCTCGATACAGGTGCACTCGACCGGCGGCGGCCCGGGGCCGAGGCCGACATACGCCTCGATATAATACACATCGAGATTATCGATATCGCAGTCACCGTCGGCATCGCCGTTGGCCATGACCGGGGGCGGAGGTCCATCTTCGCAGAGATAGGCATAGATATAATCGGCGTCGGCCTGATCGATATCGCCGTTGTTGTCGGCGTCGCCGGGCAACTGCAACGAACACGAATCGCGGGCAATAAATGATGACGCGCCGCTCCAGTCGGAATATTCGTACCCGTCCGAAGCCCGCATACGCCACCAGTATTCCGTATCCAGCGCAAAACCGCCGAAGGGTTCGGTGAATGTCGTATCACCGGGCTGTTCCGGTACGTCCGCGCGTGAATCAAACAGAACGGTGAGGCCCGCGTCTTCGTATATCTCGAATTC
>CAZJWR010000035.1:0-40950 GCA_964549765.1 uncultured Ignavibacteriales bacterium | reverse complement strand
CCACGGGTGCCCCACAGCTTGCTGTGGGATTAGTTTGCACATCCAAGATATCATAATTCATACTCATCCATTGCAAAAGGCACCTCCCACTCACCCTGATACCAGTTGTAACACGCGGGTGGCCCACCGTTCACGGTGGGTAAAATCGGCATGGCATTGAACCGACAAATCTCATCATAAATGATGGGCCACCCGTCGTCAAGCTAATGACTCACGAATTTAAGCCGTTCTTTCATAGGACAGGTCTCTTTCCATGGCATAGAGCTTCTCCTTCCTCTATACCGCAATATACCTGTTACCTATGTCCCCGGTCTAAACTGTTACCTATCTGCCCGGTCTATACCCGCCGGGTGCCCCACAGCTTGCTGTGGGATTGGGCGGCAGATCCAAGAATTCATAATTGGGACTCCTCCCTCGCAAAAGACACATCCCGTGTACCCTGAACCATGTGCAATTGGACAATGCATCCTTTAATGCTGTGCCAACGCGTACCAGACTTATATATTCATTTGTCGAATTTGTCAATCATAATTGTGTCCTATTTTGGCCAAAGAAGGAATATCAAGCGGGGCGATGTGGTGGGGATTCCAAAGATTGCTTCGTCAGCCGTTCACCTTCGGTAATCGGCTTCCTCGCAATGACAGAGAAATTTAGATCGAACCAAGTGTCGGGAGCGCGGGGCTCCCGACCTACGAGGGCTATTATGTGCCGATTACGCTGAGGCTGGTGGTGGCGGGGGTTCCGGAGAGACCGGGATGGATGGCTGCGGCGCCCAGCGGCATTCGCGGATGCCCAAAAGGATCGCGCCCAATCCCCAGAATATCACCAGGAAATAAATCACCACACCCAAAACGGGGATCATGAACAGGATGGTCAGGATAATCAGACCCAGCAATAGGGACCATCCCTGACGCGGATCGGAATCCTTGCGAAGCGCGCGCAGGATTATCCGTCCCAGAGAGATGGACACATAAATTTTGGCGATATAGAAAAAGATGGTATAGGCGAACGCGAGAATAATGGCCGCCGGGATGCCGACCAGCGTCACCAGCAGAACGACAATCGCGATCGGGATGGCGCAGAAGCTTACAAAACCGACGCCAAGCGATACCAGCGGCTTGAGCGTAATCTGCGCCGCCGCCGTGCGGGTGTGCCGATTGACCAGACCGATCAACAGCAAACCGGTGACCAGCGATGCGAAAAAGAGCACGATGCGGAAACCGATGTTGATTCCCCCGGCTTTTTCCCTCTCCTCCTCGGGGGTCACCTCCGTCCACTCGACTTCGCCGCCGACGGTGACGCCGTCGGAAATATTAATCTCGTTCTTGCTCTTGTAGGTGATATTGCCGGCGATCTGCGCCGGAGGCAGGATGGAAATTTTCTGGGCTTCGATTTTGAGGTTGCCGTTGATGACGCCCGAGATGAACAACTCGTCGCAATGGACCTCGACGTTGCCGTCGATCTCGCCCGACAACGACACGCGGCCGCCCATGATAGTCGCATCCTTGCCCACCCGGCTGGTTTCCGACAGGTCGATATCCTGGCCGAATGTGATCAGATTATCGCCGATGGTCGCGTCGAGGATAATAGTCTGGGCGAAAATCCTCGCCGATCTACCGATGTTACCCCGGACGGTGGCGTACTGGGAGCCGGAATTGAGACTGCCCAGAATATCGCCGGAAATGCTGTATTTCCGGCAAGCCAAAAAGACGTCGCCGGTCACGACGCCGTCGATAGCGGCCTCGCTGACCGCGGCGTAAACATCATCGTTGATCGTATCGCCGGGACTGACGAAATATCGGTTTTCGGTGAAAAAGACTGAGGCGAAAGAAATTGTCGGCAACAATATGAAGATAGCTGCCGAAATCGCCCATATGGCGGTTATGCGGCGGTTCCGGGTCATGGTATAGATCCTCTATATCTACTACTATATTTACGCAAAGCCAGCCGGCATGTTGCGTTTCCGGCAGAATTGTCCTTGTAAGCGATATATAAGGATATTATATTAATTGCCGACGGCAAGACAAAAATCGACACCGTGGCTTGACATATGAATATACTTATTCCGTTCATCACCGCTTTTGCCGCGCTCTGGATCGGCTACCGGTACTACGGCCGGTTCATCGCCCGTCAGGTCGGCGAGGAGGAATCCCGCCCGACGCCGGCCACGGCCAAGTTTGACCGGCGCGATTTCGTCCCGACCAAAACGCATATCCTGTTCGCCCATCATTTTTCCACCATCGCCGGGGCCGGTCCCATCATCGGGCCGACGCTGGGTATTCTCTACGGTTTCGGGCCCGCCTGGTTGTGGGTGGTTTTCGGAGCGGTCTTTTTCGGGGCCGTGCATGATTACACGTCATTATTCGCATCGTTGCGCGAGGGCGGCAAATCGATCGGCGATATCGCCGGCAAGTCGCTGGGCCGGACGGGGATGTTTCTTTTCCTCGCGTTCACCCTCTTGATGCTTTTCCTGGTCACGTCGGCCTTCCTGAGTATGACCGCGATTTCCCTGACGTCGATGTGGCCGCTCGATAAACTCCATTTGGAGGCGGGCCAGCATTTCCTTAAGACAACCGTCGTCAACGGCGTCGAAATGGGAATAATCGGCGGCATCGCGTCAACCTCGGTCATCATCATCACCTGCTTCGCGCCGCTTCTGGGCTTTCTCATCTACCGCAAAGGAATCAAAACGTCATACGGATACCTCCTGGCGGCAATCGTCTGTGTCATTTCGATTATCGTCGGCTTCCAGTATCCGGTAAGCCTGTCGCCGACGCTTTGGATGGTCATTATCTCGATATATGTCATGTTCGCGGCCGGAGCGCCGGTGTGGTCCATATTGCAACCCCGCGATTTCACCAACGTCCAGATTCTGTACGGCGGCATGGCGCTGCTGGTCGGTTCGATCATTATCGGCGGCTTCACCGGCCTCAGAATCGGCTTCCCATCATTTTCGTTCGACGCGGGCGTGGAACATCTGGGCCTGGTCTGGCCGATGCTGATCATCACCATCGCCTGCGGCGCCATATCGGGATTTCATTCCCTGGTCGCGACGGGGACATCCTGCAAACAGGTGGTCAGCGAACCGGCCGCCCGCCGGGTCGGATTCGGCGGCATGATTCTCGAAGGAGCGCTGGCAATCTTGGTATTGGTAACAATCGGTTCCGGGCTGGCCTATAACGATTATCTGCATATCGTCTGGCCTGCCAACGCCGCCTCCAACCCGGTGCTGGCGTTCGCCCTGGCGGTCGGTTCGATAATCCATCACGGCTTCGGCATCCCGATATCGATCGGCGCCATCATGGGCATTCTTATGATCGAGGGATTCGTCGTCACCACGCTGGATTCGGCCGTCCGACTTAACCGCTACTTGTTCGAGGAGTTATGGGCGCTGCTGTTCGACCGCGTTCCGGCGGTAATGAGCAAATTCTGGTTTAATTCCGGGCTCTCGGTCGTAGTTATGTTTCTTTTGGCGTACTTCAATGCTTTCAAATTGATCTGGCCGCTGTTCGGGTCGGCCAACCAATTGATGGCGGCGCTGGCCTTGGTGGCGGTATCGGCCTGGCTTTATCGCCGGGGTCGCAAGAGCTGGTTCGCCATGATTCCGGCGGTTTTCATGGTCACCACAACCATTGCGTCGTTGATTTATCTTTTGGTCAACACCTATATGCCGGCCGGAAATATTGTCTTGATCGCCGCCGACGTGCTGCTTCTGGGTTTGGCCGTCGGCGTTATCGGATTGTCATTCAAGGCCATAGTGGGACTCTGGCTGGAAACCCGTCAAGCCTGACCGGGCTTTTTTCTCTCTTCCGCTATTTTGTCTAATCTCTTATTTGCTATGCAGTTAATCTTTTCGCATTCCCCGCCGATACATGATATGAGACTGCCTGGAAGTGCAATTTATGAGGATTTTACAGGAAGATTCCAGATCTCTTATTCCCCGCGTGGAATCGATGCATCTGATATCACGCGCCGTTTTCCTCGTGGGAATAATTGTCTATCTCGTCTTCGACGCCCGGACCAAGATGAATGTCGGCCCGCTGATGGTCATTGCCGTCGGCCAACTGACAACCATCGGCATTTGCTGGCAGCTCGGACGGCGGAACCGGGGCAGCATTTCGTATTCCTACCTGATTACGATTCTGATAGATATTGCCCTGATCACCGGGGCAATCTGGTTTACCGGAAAATCCACTTCCGACTTTTACCTGTTCTATCTTCCGGCGGTCTCGGTCGGCGCCTATATCCTGTCGTCAACGTCGGCGGTGATTTTTGTTTCCGTAACATCGATCCTTTACATTATCGGCGTCCATGACAGCCTGGGCCACGCCTCGATGTTCGGTGTCGGCGTTCGTATCGGTGTCATATGGCTGTACACCATAACCGTCAATTACGTCTCCCGCTATTTCCGGCAGTCCGAAACGCGTCTTTTGAACCTCTTCAATACCCTCAATCGCCGCACCAGCGAATTGGAAAAGATCCACGCCCAGATGGAAATGGTCTACGAAAACAGTCGTATTCTGGCCGGAATTCTCGATTTCGATCAGATCGTTAACGAAATCCTCAAGATCGGCGAGCGCGTGCTCGATTATCCCGCCCTCGGGATTATGCTCATCGGCCCGGGCGGCAATTTGATTTATCGCGGTCGATTGGTAGGGGGGGCAAAAAACACCCGGCTCAGATCGGTCAGCCGCAATAATATGGAATTGGCGTACCGGATCATCAACATGGGCGAACCGGTGCGGGTGAATAATCTGTCGGCGCGGACCGACTATGCGCCATTGCTTAAATCGGCTCGATCGGTGATGTTGGTGCCGATGGAGACGCACGGAAAAACGACCGGTCTCCTTTCGGCGGAATCGCCTCGCGCGAGCGCATTCGTCGACCAGGATGAACAATTCCTCGCCGTCCTGGCCCGTTCCGCGGCCATGGCGCTCGAAAATTCCATCCTGCATCGGAAAACTGAGGAGCTGACGATCATCGACGATCTCACCGGCGTATATAATTACCGTTATTTTGCGGCCAAGATCGACGAAGAAAAACGGCGCGCCGCGCGCTATGATCAACCGCTGGCTCTGATCATGATCGATATCGACTGGTTCAAGCGGTTCAACGATAATTATGGGCACGAGGTCGGCAATCAGGTTCTGATCGGGCTGTCCGCCGTCATCAAGCGTTGCGTCCGCGACGTCGATATCCTGTGCCGGTATGGCGGCGAGGAATTCATCATCATCCTGCCGCAGACGGTGGAACGAGAGGCGATGCAGATTGCCGAACGAATCCGTTCCGAGGTGGAATCGGCAGAATTCGGCGGCGGCGGCGGAATTCCGCCGTTGAAAGTCACTGTGTCGGTGGGGATGACCAGTTTTCCGGAAAATCGGCGGACGGAGGACGAGATCATCAACGCCGTCGACCAAGCCTTATATCGGGCCAAGGGCTCCGGCAAAAATACCGTCTGCACCGTTTGATAACGGCGGCCGGATGCGTATATTGAGGCGACATGGAAGTCGCGTCGAAACATATCGGCCGGTTTTTTATCGTCTCATTTCCCGAAGACAGACCTCGCGACGAGACGCTACATTTTATCGGCGACAACGGCATCGCCGGAATCGTCCTTTTTGCCGGGCATTGCCGCGACCAGGACAGTCTCAGGAGCTGGCTGGCTGATTTCAGGAAAAGCCTCGGCCGGCCGTTTATCGTCGCCGTCGATCAGGAGGGCGGCCGGGTCCGGCGGTTCGCTCATTCCTTCCCGTCGCTGGAAGCGCCTCGCTATTACGGGCACCGGGGGCGTATCGATCAATACCGCAGCGATCTCGCCCGGGTGTGCGAACGATTGCATGAAATCGGTATTAATATGAATCTCGTCCCGACCGTCGATCTCTTCGATACCGAACCCGGTCACGTTCTGGATACCCGCACCTTTTCGAACGATTCCAAAATCGTGGCGCGCTTCGCCGACGAAACGATACGGATTCATCATATGCAGGGACTGCTGACATGCGCCAAGCATTTCCCCGGCCTCGGACGCAGCGTCGGCGATCCCCACGAAATTCTATCGACCGTGGACCGCGACGCAAAGGAATTCTGGGACACCGAGATCCCCCCCTTCCGGGCCGCGATCGAGTCGGGGGCCGACTCCGTTATGGTGACCCATCTGTCGGCGCCGAAAATCGATGACCGGCCGGCCGTCATATCACAGACGATCATATCGGGTTGGCTGAAGGATAAACTGGCCTTCGCCGGGCCGGTTGTTACCGATGACCTGCTCATGCTGGGCGCTTCGGATATCGACCCGTCGCCGAAACTCGCATCCCAGAGTTTCGCCGCCGGGGCCGACCTACTTCTCTTCGGGCAGAATTTTAAACGAACACGAAAAATGTATAGGGCATTTGAGGAAGACTGGGAGGGCGGACGATTCGAGAAAGGCCGGAAAGCCGACGCCGGGAAACGGTTGCAAGCTTTGGTGCGGAAGATTCCATAGAAGTAAAGCGATGCATTCAAATATAGACATGCCGGAAATCGAATGATATATTCCTAATGTTTCTGGTACGTCGGAGTCTCGGCCGATAAAACGGTACCGGTCGACCAGTTGGGAAAGGAATTCGCCCATGCCATTCAAACTCAGCCGTTGCATAAGCCTGCGCCACCCCGCGCAGGAGCACGTCGTGAAGTTCTATCGGGAGGTTCTTGGATGGGACGTCGTCGGGAAAGTCGGCGAAGCCTACGAGATGAAGACCGATCCGATTCGCCTTTTTGTCGACAACGCTCAACCGCGTGAACTGGTTCTGGAACTGCTCGTTCCCGACCTCGAAAAGGCCCGCGATGAATTGGTCGCCGCCGGATGCCGCGTGATTACGTGGCAAGGTAAGGGCAAGGATTGTTACATCCGGGATCCCTTCGGCACGACCTATAATCTCTGGGAGGATCCGGGCGCGTTCCAAAACCCGTGATGGGCTTTGCAGTTAGTTGCATGAATGAACTTTGCTACAAAAGCCGTAACCTTAATCCGAAATTTCGCCGGGCGGCCGAATTCATCGCCGGCAAAATTGCCGCCATCGACGGCGTTATCGGAATCCTCGCGACGGGCGGCATCAGCCGTGGCCACAGCGACGAATTTTCCGACCTTGATCTGATCGTCTACGCCGAGGACGCTGCATGGCGCGAGATAAGCCGGTATATTGCCATCGGGCAGCTAAACTACAAGGGCATCGATTTCGATATTCCCGTCGAATCATACAGAAGAGCGATGAACCATCGGGTCCCGTCGCCATACTGGTCTCAGGAATTACGCTGGGCGCTGCAGAAGGCGATTATTCTCCACGATACCGGCAACCGTATGGCTACGCTTATTTCGCAGAAGGTCGTCTTCCCTGAATCGGAGCGAAAAAAACTTCTTCACGACAATCATCATTGGGCCGACGAAATACTCAATTATATGTATCCGACATGGAAAGAGCGGGGGCGGATTCACAACCTGGCTCACCTGCTGCGAACCGCTGCCGAACATATCATTCTCTGGATATATGCCCGAAACGGCCTGTTCCGGCCCTATATGCGCAAATGGCCGTTTTTCTATCTGGAGAATAACCTCGTCCCGGAAGCCATTTATTTTCCGGCAATCAAGCGGGCCTATACCGCACCGATAACAACGCGAGCGGAAGCGGATCGGATGCGACAAGATCTGTTCGCGCTGTGCGCAAAAATCGATATTGATATCGAGCCGATTGACTGGAAAGACGTCGTCAATAAAAACGCCGCCAACTGGAAAAACGCCTCGGATAAAACCAAACAGTACCTGAGTTGGTAAAATAGATCATGCTGAACAAACTTGCGGCCAAACGGAAACTGACCATCCTCGGGATCAATTCCGGCACATCGGCCGACGGCGTCGACCTGGCGTTGATCGCATTCGAACGGTTGGGCCGGAAACCGCAGGTTAAATTCCTCGCGGGAACGATGATACCGTATCCGCCGCGAATCAAGAAGGCGCTGGAGAATTTCATCACCGGGAAAATCATCGATAAAGAAGAACTGGCCCGGTGGGATCTCGCCTACGGTCATTTCCTCGGGACAGCCGCACGTGAATTCCTGAACAGGTCCGGCTACAGCGTCGATTTGATCGGATCGCACGGGCAAACCATCGGACATTTCCCGGCCAAAAGCCGATTGAGCAGGATTGGCCTCAGCGCCACCATCCAGATCGGCGACGGCAACGCCGTCGCGGCGGCCTCCAGCCTCCCGGTTGTACATGATTTCCGCCGCGCCAACATTGCGCTCGGCGGCGAAGGCGCGCCGCTGACGCCGTTTGTCAATCATCTGCTTCTCAGCCATCGCACCAAGAGCCGCATCATCGTCAACATCGGCGGCATCGCCAACTTCAGTTGCCATCCCGCCGGGGGCGGTCTGGCCGACGTCGCCGGAGGCGATTGCGGCCCGGGAAATGTCTTATCCGACCTGGCCTGCCGCATGCTCTTTCACAAAAAACTCGATCACGACGGCGCGCTGGCGAGTCGAGGTGAGATCATCGAAGAAATCATCCGCCCGATTGTCGAGGCGAACGGGAGACGCCGCGTATCGGCCGGAAGAGAACAGTTCGATTGGCAACTTTTGGCGCGACTTATCCACACCGCCCGGCGGCAGCATGCCGGCAAATACGACATCATGGCGTCGGTCGCCGGTGCCACGGCGATGCTTATCCATCGATCCATCAGGAAATACCTCAAGGATGCCCGTCTCGACGGCATCTACCTTACCGGCGGCGGGCGCAAGAACTTTTTTGTCGTGAGGCGACTGCAGGCGCGATGCGAGACTGGCGTTGTCTGGCCGATCGAGGCGCTCGGTTTCGACGGCGATTTGCTGGAAGCGATCAGTTTCGCGGCGCTGGCGGGATGCTTCGTTTTCGGCATTCCCTCGACTCTGCCGAATGTCACCGGGGGAAAATCGGGCGGGATCGCAGGCAAACTTGCCCTGCCGCCGATATAGAATAGGAGATATATTTATCCGTATATGGTCAATTCTACGCCATTTACGCCGATAATTGATAAAACCATGACCCTGAGCTCGTTCAAAACATACCTGGCGCGGCTGTCTGCAATCGCGCTGCTTATTATGCTTGTCTGGGGATGCGGTCGGGTTCCGAAACTTTCGGAACAGGCACCGCCGTCCAGCCGCCTGCCGTTCGTGCGCGTACTGCTCGACAACGGCTCCCGCCAGCATGACATCGCATCAGCCGACGGTAAACAACTGGCCATCGACTGTTACAATGGCGACAAGCGCGTCTCGTATTATTCCCGCCAGCCGGTTATCGTGGCCGGGGAAAACGACAAGGTGGCACTTTATGCGAATGACCGCAACAATCTCGATTATAACATCGACCACATGGTCATTTCCACCCGCGCCCAGCATCCGATGCTGTCTCTCGACGGCAAGGATTACCGGGGCCTGATCGAGTTCAAGTCGATTTCCGGTCAGCTTGTCGCCGTCGACGTCGTCTATATCGAGGATTACCTCAAAGGCGTCGTCCCGCTCGAAATCGGCCCCACTCCCGAGGATCAATTCGAGGCGATCAAAGCTCAGGCGGTCGCGGCGCGGACCTACTCGATGGCGCACCTGGGGCAATATGGCGATGACGCCGGTTATGATCTCAAGGCCGACATCGGCGATCAGGTCTACGAAGGCGTTGCCGTCGAGCAGAAATTGATCAACAAGGCAATCGAGGACACGCGCGGCGTAGTGATCGTTTATCGCGACAAACTGATCGAGGCCTATTATCATTCCACTTGCGGCGGTTCCACCGATGACATCGAGGATGTCTGGGACAAGGATCCGCAGCCATACTTGCGGGCGGTGCAGGACGACAGCGCCTGCAAAATATCCAAATATTTCACCTGGCAGGAACGGTTCAGCGGCGATCAGTTGATCATGCGCCTGGAACGGTATCTGGCGCAGGAGCGCGGCACCGAGCCGCATCTGGGGAAGCTCCGCGATGTGCGTATCCTGGACCGGACGCCGGGCGGGCGGACGGCGGCGATCGTATTCGAAACGACCAGCGGCCATTTCATTTTCAACAAAGAAACCGTCCGCTGGGTGGTGCGCCGCAGCGATGATCTGACATCGATTTTGCGGTCGGCCAATTTCGACCTCGATATCCAGCGCGATGCCGACAGCAATATTGTTTCGGTCACATTCAACGGCCGCGGCTACGGACACGGCGTCGGCATGTGCCAGATGGGTGCGCGCGGTATGGCCGCCAACGGAGTCGCCTACGATTCCATCCTGTCGCTCTATTACCAGGGCACCGATCTCAAGACATTGTATTGATGCAATAATCTCGTCGACCCGAGGCATCGGAAAAATGTCGAAACCCAAAGGGGTTTCGACCTACTCCCCTACAAATCATAAGGCATTTGGAACCGCGAAGGGTGTAAATCACGCATATTTCAACCAGGGCAATTTTCAATGAATTATGGGTCCTCGCTTAAGGAAAAAGCGGATATGGCCTCAAACATTTTATGTAGAATTTTGGTTTGGGCCGGGAAGAAAAGCGGCGGAGGAGATTAATATTTGGAGAACAAGGAGGGAAAGATGAAATTAAAGGCTATTTACGTATTCGGCGTTATTTTTTGTTTGGTTTTCGGATTGGCTGGCATAGCCACAGGAACAAAGCCAACACCGCCCTTCCTATCAGGCCTTTGGCCGGTCACGACGGTTGATCATCCAGGCGCGGTGAAGCTGCACTATTTCGCCAAATTTAATGACAGCTTCGGACCGGTTTCCTTTAGTATTCATATCGATGGCGCGCTTGGTTATGCTGGCAACATGTCTTGGGCCGCTGATACGCATGAGGGCGATTCTCTGTCTCGCGAAATTATCGTTAATGTCCCCGTTATGGATACATGTGGAATCGAAATCAGAATTGACAAGGATGGCAGCTGCTTGACATCCGCGTACTGCTACTTTGTTACGAGCATAGATTCCATGGAAGTGCATCGCGGTGACCCTCGTAAGAACCCTTTTACCGGAAAATCTGCTTATGCTTATATCGAAAATCAATACACCGGTAATAAACTCCCCTACGGCCCGGATCATCCAGCACCGCACAGTCACCTTATGTCATCCGGATCGAGGCCTTTGATAGATAACATACAGAGTGGTAAGACGCGAATTCCTTTCGGTAGCGATATATTCGCTAACGACTCACTCAGGATCGGATACCATTTGAATTTCGAGTATATTGCCATTTCCGCACAGGATTTTGGATCAGTAAAATTCGATGTAACCACAACGGGCGATATCACTTACATTGGCGAAAAAAGCTGGAGCGCAAATTTAATGGCGCGAGATTCGGTAACTCACGCCTTTGAACTTGTCATTGGGTCCAGTGATACTTGTGGCGTCATGATCCGGCCCACAATTGTTGAATCCAATATCAACCTGCCATCATCACAAGTCTTCTTCGTGCGGTCAGACGCCGGATTGCAAATGTATAAATGGGATTTAAGACTAAGGCCGATAACTACCGATTCTGATTATGTGATCAACGATAACCGAGTAAATGGTGAAGAACTGCCCTACGGCCCGGGTCATCCGGCGCCGCCGCCGAAAATCACGGTACACACACCATCCGATGAAGAGAAAATGCATCAAATGGAGCGCGAACCCCTGACGGACGCCGATGTCCAGCATATTGAAGTAAACGGCGAAATTTGGGCCCGGAATCGCGGCGAATACAAATTCAAAAGACTTGAACAATTATCGCATGAACAGTACTATCAGGAGTTGATGGACAAATACGGGGATTCAACCAGCTTTCGAGTAATAGTTGATTTACGCGACAGCGCGGATTATCGGTTCGTATCCGAATTGACCGATACCAAACTTCAGAAAACCGATAGCGCCGGATTTTTTGAGATGATCCTCACAAAAAGACAATTATGGGAGGTCCACAAGAAAGGCGTTCACTATGAGAATCTTGGTCAGGTAGAGGACGAGAACGGCTATCCCTCCTTAGACAGTGACGGTGCGGCAGGGATGCGATAGATTGCTTCGTCGGCTGTTCGCTTTCGGCGAACGGCTTTCTCGCAATGACCTGCGGGAACGATTTCCAGATAGTGGTATGATACCAAAGCGGGAACCCACCCTCGGTCCGCCTGCGGCGGGCCATCGGATGGGCCACCGATCCACACAACGGATGAGCGGGGGTTATTTCGCGGCGAGGGCGACGAGGCGATGGGCGGTCTGGTCGTACGGTGAACCGTCGAGACCGCCATAAATGCGCACGCCGTGGAATCCGACCGATGTCAAAAGCGACGTCAATTCGCTGGCCGAATACAGTCGCAATGTAAGATGGAATTCTTTGACCTTACCGTCCTTGACGAATATCCAGCGCAATTTCAGCCGCGACCAGTTGTCGATCGGCTCTCGTTCCTCCAGACAGTACACGCCGTCCCACTCGACCCAGTCGCGCTTCTGATATATCCGGGCCAATACCTCCTTGCCGACCATCTCCATCACGACTCGCCGACCGGGTTTGAGCGAAGCATGGATATTGTCGAGCACGCGGCGGTCGTCGTCGGGATTGTCGAAATAGCCGAACGATGTCAAGAGATTGGTCGCGCCGTCGAAAGATTCCGGACGGCGAAACGTGCGCATGTCGTCATGCACGAATTCAATGTCGAGGTCTGCATCGGCGGCCCGACGGCGGGCGTGATCGAGATACCGCGTAGTGCGGTCGACACCGGTAAGTTTGTATCCCCGCCGGGCGAATTCGATAGTGTGACGTCCGTAGCCGCAGCAGAGATCGAGCAGGGCCGATCCCGGCGAAACATCAAGCAATTTCAGCGCGTTTTCGGCATCAGCGGGCGCCGCATCCATGAGGCGGGGAGACATAATAAACGTCTCCCAAAATTCCCAAAGTCTATCGTCCTCGTACCACGCTGTTTGATCGACCATGATTTATTCTCCCCCGGATTGATGTTGCGATCAGTGGCCTGCATAACCGTCACTCTGTCAATACCCGGCGGCGCATCCTCCGCCGCGACGCGGATCGGCCGCGCCGGTCATAAACCGGCCGTCTTCGGAAAATCCTATCGCCGTCACCTCACCGTACCGCGACCGTTCGACAACATGGTGTCCCATCTCGGTCAGCTTCTCGATGGTCGCGGGGTCATAGCCGCCTCGTTCCAGGTACAGCGTATCCGGCCGCCATTGATGATGAAACCTCGGATGCGAAACCGCTTCATGCAGCGGCATTTCGAATATACGATAGTTGATGATGGTCTGGGCGACGGCGGTGATGACTTTCGATCCTCCGGGCGATCCCAGGGCGAGATATGGAATTTTGCCCTTGAATACGATCGTCGGCGTCATCGACGACAGCATCCGTTTGCCGGGTTGGATCGCGTTGGCGTCGCCCCCGGTCAGGCCGAACTGATTGGGCGCGTCGGGAACAATGGCGAAATCATCCATCTCGTTATTGAGCAGAAAACCCGCACCCGGCACGACCGCCTTGCATCCGAACCAGGCGTTGATGGTATAGGTCAGCGAGACGATGTTTCCCTTCTCGTCGGCGACCACCAGGTGCGTGGTCTGATCGGATTCGCGCCCGACTTTGGGCATCCCCGGCAAAACCTCGGACGAGGCCGTGGCATGATTGGGGTCAATCGAGCGCCGGCGGGACAGAACATAGTCGTCATCGAGCAGTTGTCCGGTGAGATCATCGACGAAATCGGGATCGCCGAGATATTCGGCGCGGTCGGCATACGCCCGGCGCGCGGCCTCGGTGAAAAGATGAACATATTCGGCATTGCCGGCCGTGTATCGTTCCAATTCGTAGGTATTGAGCATCTTCAGGATTTGCCCCATGACGATTCCGCCCGACGAGGGCAGCCCGGCGGCGTAGACATCGAGGTTGCGATACCGAAAATGCACCGGTTCGCGCCAGATCGCCTTATATGATCGAAGGTCGCCGGTCGTGATAAAACCGCGCTGTTCGGCGCAATAAGCGGCGATCATGTCGGCGGTTTCCCCGGTATAGAAACCGTCCCGCCCGTCGTGTTCGATCCGGCCCAGGGTGGCGGCGAGGTCGCGCTGAATCAGCCTGTCGCCGGGCCGCGGAATCGCTCCTCCGGGGAGAAATATATCGCGGGTAGCGTCGAATTGGCGGAGAGTCTCTTCATCGCCGGCCAGAGCCGCGACCAATGGCGAATCGACAACGAATCCGTGCGCGGCCAGCATGCGGGCCGGACGCACCAGATCCGGCCATGGAATTTGTCCGAACCGATCATGCATTTCCCATAGACCGGCGACGGTGCCCGGTGTCCCCGCCGCCAACGGACCGATCAACGATTTTTGGGGATCCAGTCGGCCGTCGCTGTCGAGGTAGGCTTGAGCCGTCGCCGCCCCGGGTGCGGTTTCGCGGAAATCGAGAAAATAGACTTTGCCGGAATCGGCCATATAGACGAGAGCGAACCCACCGCCTCCGATATTTCCCGCCTGCGGATAGGTGACGGCCAGCGCCAGAGCCGTGGCGCAGGCGGCGTCGACGGCGTTGCCGCCGTTTTTCAGGTTATCGACGCCGGTTTTGGCGGCAATGCGATCCGAGCAGACCACGACACCGTGATGGTAGACTTTCTCGGAACCGATAGTGCTGCACGATATCGACAGGCAGAGGAGAAGGGAAAGGAGACCGATCATTATATCACGCATGCCGCACCTCACTGATAAATCCGAATTATACAGTTCCATGATAATATGTGCATCGGCCGCCGCCAATGCAAAAAAAAGCAGCCGGAGGCGGCTGCTTTTCATCGGCGTGCGCCTATGCTTATCTATTTTTCGACCAGCAGTATTTTTCCGTCCGGGAAACTGATGTTAAGGGCGATGCCGTTCTTCAATTCATCGACGGTCGTTTTGATCGGAGCGGCTTCCTCGTCCGCGAACTGGTCGACCAGTTTGATTTTCGTCCCCCGGAAGCCGGCCTTGCGCAGATCGATCCGGAGCAGGATTTCCTTGTGCCGGATATCGGTGGCGTCGTCGAGTTCTCCCGGCGGCGGCGCCAGGACGAAAACGACGAAGGCGTTGTCGCTGTGCTGGAGTATCACTTGGATATTGGGATCGGAAACATACACCGGCGAGGAAATTTTGGCTTCGGACAGAATGGTTTCGACGTGGGCCAGTTTGCGGAAATCGCCGCCGGAGGCGATATCGAAGGAATAAACGAAGACTTTTCCTTTAAGCCGGGTGGAAACCAAGCCAACCCGTTTGCCTTTGGCGTCGGCCACCTGTTTGACTTTGGCGTCCTTGCAACGGATCACGCCGTACTGGTAAGCAACGAAGGTGCTACCCTTCTGGCACTTGACCTCGACCACGCCGGCGCCCGGGGTGGTGCGGATACGAAGCGCCTTGCTAAGGATGGAACATTCGCGGCCTTGCTCGTTGTACTTGGGCATGAGGCCGACCAGGATAATATTGACGCCCTTTTCGGCGAGGCCGACGATATTCTGCTGGGCCTTTTCCGACATGACCTCGGCCACGGGGATAAACAGCGTTTTGAATTTTTCGAGCCGGTCCGGGGCGTCAATATCGCCGACGCCGAAATCGATTCCGAGACGGTCGAAATCGCGGCAGACGCCGTTGTAGGTTTCGTGCAGGAGGCGGTTGAAATATCCGAACGTGTTCGAATCCGGCATATCCGCCAGCCATTGGTAAGGACGATGGAACACCGCCGCCAGCGGCTGGATCGGTTCCAGCAGATTCACTTCGATTTTGGGTATGGCGATATTGAAACGCTTGATTATCTCAAAGCCGGGTCCGACCGTGCCATCGTTGTCGACCGGCGAACCGTACCAGTGATCCCGGTTGACGAACATATAGTGGTTGAGCCCTTTGAATCCACCCGCCAAACCGGCCGCCACAAAAAAGCGCTGGCGGCCATCGCTGACCGGAAACATCCGTTCCGATTCGGCGCGATTGGCGGTCACATTGCCCGATATGAAGGCCGGAGCCCAGGCGAAATCGGTCATTGTCCGCATATACCGGGCTTTCTGCATCAGGTCGAACGCCAAACCGTCGGGAAAAACCGATGCGCCGACCAGATGATCGGCCTCGCCGTGCGTGCGAAGATCGAAAGCCGGCAGCGGATGCTCTGTTTTGAAAAACAGCGAGCGGAAAAAGAGCGGCAACACCGTGTAGGATTTGAAGAGCTCTTCCAAGTCGTTTAGGAACTCGGACAGGTACCATTCCTTGAACTGAAACCAGTCGAAATATTTGGGGAGCAGTTTCATATCGGGGCTGGCGAAATCTCTCGGCGGCTCGACCTCGCCAAAATCTTTGTGCTTCTCGCGGTAGGCGCTGTTGAGATTCTTGATATCCTCGTACTTGGTTTGCAGAAACGCCGGGTACAGGGATTTGACGACATAATCGTTGTAATCGGCCTCGCCGGGACCGGTTTTGTGACAGAACGAGGTTTCGAAATCAAACTCGACCAAAAATACCGGGCCGCGCGGATGAATGTAATTTCGCGTCGTCTCGATCAGGTTTTTGAAATAGTTCTTCAAGAAGTGTTGAAAATGAGGATGGAGATAACTGACCAGCTTGCCACCGGTGACGCCGGCGTCATCGGGTAGAGTGACGGTTTCTCCCGCGGCGTCACGCGCCAGAAGTTCGCGGTCGCGCATGACGAATTCGGGGATACCGCCGTTTCTCCACTGCCCGGCAATCCACGGTCCCGGACGCAACACCACTTTGAAGCCGAATTCGCGGGCCAATTCGAGGAACACGACCAGATCTTTCCGGGGATCCTGAAAGCCGTTGAAATCGATATCCTTGTTTTTGTCCTGATGGAGACTCCACGGGACCGCCGTAGAGATAATGCGAAAACCGGCGCGTTTGATTCTTTCGAAACAGATCGACCAATACCGTTTTTCGACGCGGAAGTAATGCAATTCGACCGAGAAAGGATAATAGATGTCTTTTCCGATCGTCAGTCGGTTCTGATCAACGCCTAACATATAACCTCTTATTAGACAATAAATTACAAAACCAGCACGAATTCGCCGTACATGGATAGTAACAAATTGGGGGCAAAATGTCAACAAAAATAACCCTGCGAGGTCTATCTTCGCCCGTTCAATCCCTTATATGACAAAAAGTTCAAATATATTGCGTTGTCGTCGAGAAACTTGTAATTGTGAAAACAGTCACGAGATATTTGCGACAGAATGAAAATATTTGCATAGTCTCATAAGTCACTCGTGAATAATGGCTTCTATTCAAATATCAAGGGCCTTGATAATTGCAAATAATTTACTGTCAGATAATTACTTAACCGCAACGGCAAAATGGCAGGTCGGATGCCGATTATTAGTCTATTTCAACAAGATCATTTTTCGCGTTTTTGTAAGCCCTTCGGATTTAATCTGATACAGATATATTCCGGTCGCAGCCTGTTTGCCGCGATGATCACACCCGTCCCAAACAACTCTGTGTTCGCCGGGCAGGAAAGTCTGATCGGCCAGAATGGATACCGTTTGACCGAGGACATTGTAGACGGTAATCCTCACATGTTCCTGTCGGGGAATGCGAAATTTTATGGTAGTCGTCGCATTGAACGGGTTGGGGTAGTTCTGTTCGAGGCTGTAGACCAGCGGCAATCCCTGTCCCTGATCATTCGCGTCGGTCACTATTCTCGACTTTACCGGGAAGCATACCGCCCCGGAAAACCCCGGACTCAGGCTGTCGCCGGTCGTGCGAGTGAAATTCCAGACATAATCCGGCCCGGCGCTCAGGATGTCGAAGCATATGGCTTTTGTCTCGTAGTCGGCCACGCCGCCGACGGTGAACGGCACGGAGGCGATATATTGCATCAAGCCGCGCGACAGGCCCCTTTCGGGGTCGACTCCCGCGTCTCCGCTCAGAACCAACGAATCGATCCCCGATCCGTCCATGCTCCAGCCGGTCATGGTCAGGCCGCCCGATCCCGGCCACACGGCCGTATCCGGGGCCATACGGCTGAAGGGGTTGACGACCGGGACAATGTCACCGTATTCCCACACGGCGCCGTCCCCGGAGTAGATTCGGTATCCAAGGGACAGGTTGGAAAGGCGGGCGCGATTTTCGACGCTGATCCGCAACTGGTACTGTTTGACCGAATCCTGATCGTCATACATATACAGCACGTCGCCGGTCCCCATGGTCACACCCTTTTGCACGTCGAAAAGCGATATTTTCACCGAATCGTTCGCTGATCGGACATCGCCGATACTGGTCAGCGGCGGATAGGAGAAGGAATCGGCGGCCATCTCCGCGAGATATTCCTGGACAGCGTCTGCTGTCTTTTTCGCTTGGGGCTTTTTATCGAAAAGGAATCCGGCATTAGTGCCATATGGCCCGATTCGGAAACGGATTTTGGGCAGGGAATCGATATGAATCGTATTCATGTCGATCATGGTCGTGTCGATCACAAAGCGGGCCGTGAAATAATCCCAGGTGCCGTCCGTAACCGGCGGAAGGGACGTCCCGCCCGTGTAGACAAACTCCGGTTGAAACGCCAGGCTGTCATTGTCGATATAGGCCTTGAGATATCCCGGCGCGCCCGGGCCCGACACAAATGATTCGCCAAAACGGACGGTGTCGCATTTCAGCCACGGTTCGGACCATCGAAAACCGGTCATCCCGGCGGTGATATTGGAGTCGTTCCAGATGCGGGCGTTGATTTCGAATCCGATCAGGGTATCGATAAGGGTGTCGTTTCGCGGTATTATCAGGGAATCCCAGACGCTGCCGAGGAGCGTCAGGGTATCGGCCTGCCAGGGATCGTTATTGCCCTTGGGCACATCATAGACGGTTACATATGCCTGTTGCGAAACTGTTTCGACTGTATCCTGCGTCGAAAAGATGATCCGGAAGGTGGTGTCGGAACCGGTCGTGACCTGGTTGAATCCGGGATAGAATTCGAATGTCGCCGTGCTGTCGCTGGTCTCGGCATAGACAACGTTGCCCTTGTAGACGTTGCTGTCGGGGGCGGGGGTTATTGTAATCGGCAGGCCCCCCTGTTCGGGATCGGTGGCCGAGATGTCAAAGCGGACATAGCCGCCCTCATTGATCCCCGACGTGTTTCCCGATGCAACCACTTTGAGTTGGGGCGGATTATCGACTTCAAGGACTTTGACGGCGACCGTCAGGGTGCCCACGGCGGCGTCGTTTTCGCCGTCGAGATAATCGTTGGCGATGAATCGGAAATCATAGTCCCCGCCTTCGGTTATCGTCGGTGCGAAATTGAACAAGCCGGTGTTGTCGTGGTTGTCAACAAAGGAAACGCTCGACAACCCCGCCGTATCGGCGGCGGAAATAACCAGCGATACCGGGTTGCCCTCCGGATCGGCGGCGCTGATGACCAAGTCGGTGATACTGTCGATTCCCTCGTAGATCGAGTCGGGGGCAACCGGGGCGAACACGGGGGGATAATTCATCGAATCGGTGACGGTGACCAGGACGTCGTGGAACGTGGTATCGCGGCCGTTATAGGCAAAAAGGGTTATCGTATAGGTCGTATCCTGCTTCACATAGTTGGCGTCATACGTAAGATGGGCGATGGTATCACCGACGGTCTCGCCGACGACGATATCCATCGTGGAATCGCCTCGGGCGCCTAATTCCAGCATGACGTTATTCGGGTCCTCACCGGAAATATCGAATTCCAGCGGGGTGCCTTCGGCCACGGTTTTCGACGGCACAATAGTCAAAAACGCCTGCACGTACGGCCCGACGACTCGGATGGTGAGTTGGGCCGTGTCGGCCTTCTCCCCGTCGGACGCTATGAACGAAATAAGGTAATCCTGGGCGGTGTCGCCGTACTGCGTGGCGTCCGGTGTGAAATCAAAAACGCCGTAGCCGAATCCGACATCTCGAAAGGTCGCATTGGCCGGAATCGGTTCGGCATTGAGAATGGGGGCGGCTCCATCGGGATCGGACGCCCTGACGGTGAACTGCAGGGGTACCCCCTCCGCCGTGCGGTAATCCTGAACCGGATCAAATTCCGGGGGAGGATTGAAATGTTCGACCGTGATACTCACCGGCATACGGGCGGTGTCAATTCCATCGGTGGCCCCGAAAGTAATCTGCAAAACGACCGGGGCGGCGTCGGTCCAATCGTAAAACGGCGTGAAAAGGAAATTTTCGACTTCGCCGACGGTTTGGAATGTTGCGTCGCCCTTGTAAACCGAATCATCGTAGGGTGGTTCAATCGGGGGATCGATGAAATACGTGACGGTGTCGTTGAGATCGGGATCGGTGGCCGATATATCCCAGCTGATGATATCTCCCTCGGCGACTACGCCTGTAGTAAATATTGTGTCGAAAACCGGAGGATTATTCTGGGCGACGGCTGTCGCGCCGGATAGTATCAAAATGATGGCTGCGCCGATGAGGATCTGTTTCACGCCTAAAAAACACCTTTCATATCGTCCACTGAAAGGTAAAAGATATCCCGCCATAGTCAATAGGATTATACACGCAAAAGAGGCTTTGGCCCGTCGGGATTTACTCGGTGGACAGAGAAAAATCGGCCCTTTTCAGAATGTGAAAAGGCCCGGCGAATTCCGCGGATGTGCACGACGTTATCGGTTAAATTCGAGGCATCCGACTTCCGGCGCCGGTCCATACTTGAAAATATAATTGATAATGAACACGATATCGCCGATACCGGGGCCGCAGTCATAGTTGGGATCGGCCCAGTTCATCACCGGCGGAGTCGGTCCGCTCCGGAAAACATAATCGAGATAATACACGGCGTCGGCGATGTTGACCGTGCAGTCGGCGTTGACGTCGCCCGGACAGCAGGTTATATCCCGTACGTCGATGGTAAATGACCCGGTCAGGGTGTCGTAGCCGTCGGTAACGCCCATCTCGACCGTATGCAGACCGTAATCATCCACATCGGGTGTCCAAAGATAGTATCCCGTGGCAGGGTCCGTTTCGCCGGGGCCGGAAATCTGGAAAAATTCCAACGGCGCACCGGCGGAATCGGACGCCGTGATGTCCCTCTTCCTGAAAGGATTATCGATCGCCGCACAGTACGCGTCCCGGCCGAATTCGGCTGTCAGCGGCTGGTTGGTAACGTGCACGAGCAGGGTCCAGATTTCCGCGCCCGAAAAATCTCCGAAAACGCAGGTCGCAGCTACCTCGATGGCGACCGTATTGTCGACGTCTTCCGGGGCGGGCGCATATGTAACGATGCCATAGGGGTCACCGATTGGGGTGACGGTGGCGATCCCATTGCCCCCGGTGACCGAGTTAATGCGGAATTCCGCCGCTCCCTGATCAAGGGTCCACGCCGAAATAGTTACCTGTGCCGTTTCGCCATGGTCCACGGTCACCTCGGTTGGATTGTCATTCGTGATTATTGCGTAGCATTCGTAGGCCGAGAGGACCGGCACGCAGACAGGACCGTTAAAATCAGGTATGATGCTGTTCTGCTGGGCGTCGACAAAGACAAACTCACCGGCGGGCGGATAAAGCATGCTGTCAAAGCAGAGAGTGCGGATTTCACCCTCCGCTTGCGGCCCCGAGGCGATAAAACAGATCGACAGCATATGCTCCGCCTCACCCGCCGCCATCGCGTCGCCGGTGGCAGTGAGCCCAAGATAGCATTGATCCGGTGACGGATAGGAGAGACAACCGACCAGCCAGGAGACCTGGGAGGCGCGGCTTCCGGGAACAATGCCGGCCCAGGGACAGTCGGGGAATCCCGAAAAGGATCCTGACGAATCATAGCAGATCCCCGTGGCGAAGTAGGCGCCATCCGGCGAATAGGCGGTGAAACCGAGACCCAAGCCGGTCAGAGGAACATCGTTGGCGATGGTGATCTCCAGCCGCGAGTTGTAGCCCGCCACGATCGTGTCGGTGCTTCCGTTTTCGTCTACGACCTGAACCGTGACGGAGTTTGCCTCCGGGGCGGGTGAAGAAAAGCCAATAATCGCAATAAGTATGAATGATCCCGAAAGAAGAATGGCGCGAAGATCAGTTGACATCGCAATACGGTTTACATGGAACATTATTCTTCCTCCCCAAAAAGATTTCCACTAAGGCCCAAGACGCGGATTCGGGAACAGCCTGCCGGGCGGCGGCTGCAATCGGTGGATTATATTTCTTTGCGTAGCACTCTCCCCTCGGTCGTGGTCATGATGATATTGCGGCATCGCGGAGGCGGGTCGAAGGATCATTGTGCCTTATTAAATTATATAAATACGTCCATGATTCGTCAAGAGAAAATTCCGTGTCGTTCCGCATTCCGCGAGGCAAAAAAAGCCCTTCCGCACGGGAAGGGCTTTGAGTATCGAATTTCGGTATCGACAGTTTAGCGCATCAGCGCCATCTTGCGCGTCTGCACGTAGTCGCCGGCGACCATTTTATAGAAATAGATACCGGAGGCAACTTGACTGCCGTTGCCGTCGCGGCCTTCCCATACGGCATGGTGCGGGCCGGCTTCCTGTTCGCCATCCACCAGCGTGATAACTTTCTGACCCAGGATGTTGTAGACCGAGATGTTCACATGAGATTTCCGGGCCAGGCTGTATTCCACCGTCGTCGCCGGATTGAACGGATTGGGATGGTTTTGATCCAGGTCGAAGGAGTATGACATACCCGGGTTCGCATCATCGGCGTCCGTGGGGGGATAATAGGACACCGAATAAGAGACCTGTCCGCTGAATTCTGGTAACACGGTCCCACCGGTTTCCGGCTGGAATACGAAGTCGCCCGCGGGGGGATATTTGGCCGAGTCGATGACCAACGTCTTGGGATCATCGGCAGGTCCCACACCGCCGACGGAGAAATGCACCGACAGCATATGCTCAAGCGGACCGGAAACCATTCCTGCCGAAAGGGCCGCGCCGCCCATCAGAAACTGGGCTGGGGCCAAACCGTCGCTGATCAACGTCCCGGTGAGATCCCAGCAGCTTCCGTCGGCATGAGGCCCCGCCATCCAACGCGAACCGGTAACGCCGGTAACGAACAGGCCCCCGTCGGGTATTGCCGGGGCGAAAGTCGTCGAGACGTTATCCAACGTCCACGTGGCGCCGTCCGTCGAGGAAATCTCGAACGGGAGCGAAATACCGCTGAGTTTGGAATCGTTTGAGATGTAGATCTGGAGTTCGTAGCTTTGCGGGTTGTCGGCCATGTCATACATGTAGATGACCCCGCCCGTGTCAATCACCATGTCCTGGGTGGAATTGTACACCACTAAGGCGAGGGAATCGGCCGCCTGCACCGCACCGCCCGCGACGAACAGTACTACCAAAAACATTACCAATTTACTTTTCATAGACTAAGCCTCCATGCACAATATGCACTTGTTTTAAAGGGTTGTTTTTCTCTAGTCTCATCTTTCGTCTATCCCCTCCCGCAGGCGACCGTCGAAAGGGCTGCCCTCGGAGGCGGGATAAGCCAGTACAAGTTAGCAAAAAACGTCCTGTAGTCAACAAAAAAACCACATTTTTTCATCACGGCGGGGGCGGCGGGCCGCCCTTGAAGATATAGTTGATCAGGTACACGGCGTCCGCGATATTGATGCTGCCGTCTCCATTGGCGTCTCCCTGATATATCGTCTTCGGTCCCGGGCCTCCTTTGAAAATATAATTTATCAAATAGACGGCGTCGGCGATATTGAGACTCCCGTCACTATCGGCGTCGCCGCGCATGCCGACCGTCACCGTGAAGGGCCTGAAATCGGGAATATATCCGTCGGCATACTGGTCCTTGAAATTATACGTATATCCGACGAGAGTGATTGTATCGAAAGCGACCGTACCGGCTCCAGTGGCGCTGAACCACAACTTGGCCACGGCTCCATCCCCCGGCATGAGCGGATTTTTGCCGGTCGTCCGGTAGGGCCAGAATTCGATGGCCACCTTGTGGGTCGTGGGCGCTTCCGCCCGCACGATGGCGGTATCAAAGACCTGCCCGCGCGTACCGTCAAGGCTGACGCTGCGGAAATCGAGGACAGCCGTGCCGGTCTGCGCCGTGTAGATAAACACCAGGGTGAAGGTATCGATGGGAATGGTATTTTTGAAATAAATCTCCACGGCCGCGGAATCGGACCCGCCGGACGGGATAATGACGGTCGAATCTCCGGTCACGGTATCGGCAGTGGCCAGCACATAGTACTTTCTGATCTTCGTATTGGTCCCGTTGGGATCGGTCACTTCCAGAGAAACCGTGTACAGACCCGGATTGGCGTAGATATGCTGCGGGTTCTGATCGGCGGAAACGTCGCCGTCCCCGAACGTCCATGACCAGGACGTCGCCGCCGGCGAGAGGTCGGTGAAGTCCACCGTCAGGGGCGCCGTCCCGATTCGGGGAGAACCGCGGAAATCGGCCGAAGCGGAGTTTTGCAGGCAATTGTACGCGTTGATTCGGCCGGTGCCGAGGAGGCCGATATAGCTCGGATTCTCGGCGTCAATATTGTCGGTGTTGTTCATAATGACGGTATCGATAATCGTCTTGTCCCAATCGGGGTGATGCGATTTGATCAGCGCCGCCAGTCCGGCCACCATCGGCGCCGCCATCGATGTTCCCGTCCAGGTGGCGTAGGTGGGGGAGTAATGGTACGACGCCGTCGAATAGATATCCTGTCCGGGCGCGGAAACCTCCACCCAGGCTCCAAAATCGGACCCCGCACTGGAGTTCCACGTCCATTTGCGATCAGAGCTATTGGTGGCGGCCACGGAAATAATGCCGGGGTAGGTGCCGAAATAGGAGGGGAGGTCGGCGTTATCGTTGCCGGCGGCGTTGCAGAAGACAATTCCGGAGTCCATGGCCGTGCTGAGCGCCGCCGCCATGCCGGGCCAAGACGACGCACCGGCCGAATAGCTGATGACATCGGCCCCGTTGTGGGCGGCGTAATTGACGGCTTGAACAACAGCGGACATGACCAGGTAACCGATTTCCTCACCGTCGACGTTGGCCGAATAGCCGGCCCGGAGACACATAATGCGGGCCCCGCCGTCACCGCGCATGGGTCCCCAGCCGCCGGCGATACCGGCGCCGTATTTGGCGTTATTGGTAACGGCAGCCGCGATCCCAGAGCAATGGGTGCCGTGACCGTTGAAATCGCTGGGATCGTTGTCGGTCACCGAGCCGTCCTCGCCGGGCCAGGGCGGGTAGGAACCGCCGCCGGTGAAGAAATCGTAGCCGATCACGTCGTCGATATATCCGTTGCCATCGTCGTCAACATGGTTGAAGTCCGTGGAATCGAATACGATTCCGTCACCATCGATATCCTCGCCGGGATTGACCCAGATGTTGCCTGCTAAATCCGGATGCCGGTAAAGAACACCGGTATCTATGATGGCGATGATGGCGGTGTCGGACCCGACCTCGATATCCCAGGCCTCGGGCGTGTCGATGTCATGATCCCCGGATTGATAATGGTGCCACTGGTTGCCGAACGCCGGATCATCGGGATTGCCATATACCGGGCACATGATATCGTTCTGGATCTGTACCACGTAGGGATTGGCCTTCATGGCCGCCATGAAACGTGCGTCTTCGACATCATCGGGAACCTCAACGATATAAACCCGGCTCATAGAATTCGACTTCCCGACGTCGTACGGCGACAGGGCGTGAACGTCTTTGACTCGGAAATCATCGAATATTTTATCCACCGAGGGAATTCCGATTCGGAACATGCCGAATCCCTTGGTGACGCCCTCGAGATTGGCAGCGGCGGAGAATTCGACGCCGAATCTTCCCTTGATGATCAACTGGTCAGCCGGGGCCCTATCCGTCGGGGAACCGTACGCGGCCAAAGCCGCCGTTCCCATCCATAGACAACCTATGATGATGAACACGATAGCAATGCGCATCGGACTACTCCGGGTTTTAATATTCTTGTTACGCGCGGCGGCGGTGGGCGGGTGAGGTGATCTGTAACTTTCTTCAGACGCTGAAATCAAACTCACTCCATCAGTAACAATATACGATAAAACCGCCTATCGTCAACGAGTCTTTTTTATTTTTGGCTCTTCCTGTGCGGGAATGCGCCGTCCGATCATGCGAGAGCCGCGTCCGAAATGGACGCGGCTCTCGGCATTGATTCTTAGGGGCGCGGTCAATTCGACGGCGGCGGACCGCTCCGGAAGATATAGTTCACGAGATACAGGGCGTCGCTGATGTCCACTCGCAGGTCGCTATTGGCATCGGCGATATCGTCCGATACCGGCGCCGGACCGCTGCGGAAGATGTAACTGACGATAAAGGTGACATCGGAAACATCCACCGAACCGTCGCTGTTGGAGTCGCCCCGCATAAAGGCCACCACCCGCACCCATTTTACCATCGTAT
This sequence comes from uncultured Ignavibacteriales bacterium, assembly GCA_964549765.1. GTDB lineage: Bacteria > Zixibacteria > MSB-5A5 > GN15 > JAAZOE01 > CAZJWR01. The sequence goes on along the minus strand of CAZJWR010000035.1, from coordinate 14,607 downwards.
CCGCCAGACCGGCCGTATCGGTCGCGATAAAGCGGAAACTGAAGGTCTGCCAGTATTGCGTCTGATCGGGTATAAATTTCATGCTCCCGGCGCCGTTGCCGGAATCAACAAAGACCGTATTCGCCGGCGGATTCAGCAGGCTTAACGTCACGGGATCGAGATCGGGGTCGACTGCCGCGACATGGTTATAAACCGAATCGCCGTAGGCGATGACCTGTGTGTCGGGCATGGTCGACAGGAAGTACGGCGACTGGTTGCCGGCCTCCGTGACCGTAATCTGGACATACTCGGAATCAGCGTCACCGGTCGCATCCGTCACGAAAAATAGCACCGTGTAGACTCCGGATTGGGTGTAATCGGGCCGGAAGTTCACGAAACGGGTGTCGGCGAAGCCGGCTATGGTCATGTTCGGCGGAACATTCTCGGTGAATATCTGCATCGATTCGCCGCCTGGATGCGAGGCGTGGACGATGAAATCAAGGGTATCGCCTTCTGCGAGCGTCTTCGGCCCAATCGAATCCAAAATCGGTCCCACGTTGACATTAAGGACGGTAAACGTTTGAACCAGGTGGTTTGTATCCAGCGCATTGGGATACAGAAGCTCACCCACGCTGTCTAAGGCGCCGTCAGCCGCTCGGAAATGTATTGTATACGAGCGGGCCTGAGTGTAATCCGGAGTCATGGTCAGAGATCCCGTCCCGTCGTGATGGTCGACGAAATCGAAATTCGGGATCGTATCCTCCTCTATGAACAAAATCGGAATATCGCCGTCATAGTCCCACCCCTGGACATTGAATACCAGCGTATCACCCTCGTTCACATTGATCGACTGCGATCCCGGGAAGCGAACGTTAGGCAGCCGATTCAGGTTGGTGACCGTGAACGTGATATCCACACTATCGATCAAATCGGCGCTGTCCGGATCGTTGGCATAGACGGTTACGTCGTATGTCCCCGAATCGTCATAGGTGGTCGCCCACTGATAAAATCCGGTATAGTCACCTTTGTCCGTGAACGTCCCCCCCGGTAGGGTCGACGTTGTCAGAATTGGCGGGACGGAATCGATGTCCGAAGTGAACACCTTGAAATACGCTGTACCCGTCTCCTCGACCGACGTGACCGTGAAGGAATCGATCACCGGAGCATGCTCCGGTCCGGGCAGTACCTGGATATACACTACCTCGGAATCCGCCAGATCGCCGTCGGAGGCGACGAAGGTCACATAATAGTCGCCTGACTGAGAAAAACTCGGCAGCCAGGAAAACGAACCGGTGCCGTCGCCATTATCGACGAAGCTGGCGCCATCCGGCAGGGGATCAGCTGTTATGGACGGGATGGTGCTGTCGGGATCGCCCGCGCTCACGTCGAACTCGATCAGAACATCCTCGGTGGTCTGCTGGTCCCCGATAAAGAAGAGCACCGGCCGCTGATTGCCGGCCTCGAGAACTTGGATAAGACCGTTTTTCTTGGCGGTCTCGATTCCGTCGGAAGCGTGGAATTCAACTCCGTACAGCCCCGCCTGGATAAAGCTTGGATTGAATGTGAATGTGCCCGTACCGTCACCATTGTCAACGAAGGATGCATTCGCCGGCACTTTGCTGGCCGACAACGTCGGGATTGTGCCGTCGGCATCGGTAGCGCTGACGGTAAAGGTCACCGTCCCGCCCTCGGGTACCATCTGCGGCGGAATATCGGCCAGAACCGGCGCACTGTTGGTCGCCACGACGGTGATTTGGACGTCGCGGGTCGCCGACATCGGCGGCGTGCCGTTGTCAACCGCCATGAACTGCACGGTCAACACGCCGACCTGGCTGGTGGTCGGGGTAAATGTGAACCTGCCGGTGCCGTTGCCGCTGTCAACGAACGTGGCGTTGGCCGGCGGGTTGTTCATCAGCAGGTAGATTTCACCGCCGCCCTGATCGGTTGAATCGTGAGCCGTCACGACAAATGTCAGCGTTTTGCCCACTTTGATACCGAACGGCCCGATCGAATCGATGACCGGCGGCTGGTTGAAATCAAAAACGGTCAGGGTGAATACCTCGGTGCCGGTCAGGTTTGGCGTGCCGTTGTCGGTGGCGAAAATGCGGACGGTATAGGTTCCCGCCGACAGATAATCGGGCATGTAGGTGAAGACGGCCGTGCCGTCGAGGTTATCGACCAGTGTCGCGCCCCGCAACGGCGGCGTCGATGAATAATTGAACCTGATCGCCTGACTTTCGGGGTCAGTGGCGTGAAGATCCAGAGCCAGCGTATCGCCCTCAGTAATCGACTGGTCGGCGATGGAATCGACGATAGGCGCCTGGTTGCCCAATTCACGTACGGTGATCAACACTCGTTCGGAATCGGCCAGAACGCCGTCGCTGGCGATGAAGATCACTTCGTAGGAGCCGGCTTGAGTGAAGTCGGGTGTGAAATCGAAAGCGGCGGTTCCATTAAGATTGTCGATGAAGGTGGCGTTGATCGGCAGATTGACCGCCTGGAGTAGCGGAATGGTGCCATCTGGGTCGGAACCGGTTACGGTGATAGCCAGATGCGTTCCTTCGCTGATCAGCCTCGGGCCGATCGAATCGAGGACCGGTGGCTGATTACCGGCGTCGCCGACGGTGATTGTCACGACTTCGGAGTCGGTGGCCGCGGCATCGGCAGCATAGAAGGTCACCGGATATGTCCCGGATTGCGTGAAGTCGGGAGCGAAATCGAACGCGCCCGTCCCGTCGCCGTTATCTACGAAGGTGGCGTTGGCGGGGAGGGACGACGTCGAAAGGCTCGGAATGGTCCCGTCCGGATCGGACGCGAGGATTGTCAGGCTGAGAATTCCGCCCTCGGCGACCGACTGCGCCCCGATCGTGCTCAACACCGGCGGCCGGTTGGTGTCGAGGACGGTGACCTGAACGACCTCGGAATCGACGGCAATGCCGTCGAAAGCCTTGAAGGTCACGAAATAGTCACCGGCCTGGGTATAATCGGGCGTGAAATCGAAACTACCGGTGCCGTCGAGGTTGTCCACGAAAGCCGCATTGGCCGGCAGATTGAGCGCCGACAGGGTCGGGAACGTCCCGTCGGGATCGGAGGATGTAATCGCAAGCGACAACGTGGCGGTCTCGTAAACCATCTGGGATCCGATAGAGTCAAGCACCGGCGGCTGATTGCCGGCATCGTTTACGGTTATACTCACGACTTCGGAATCGGTATCGATTCCGTCGGTGGCGTAAAACGTGACTGCCAGAATCCCACTCTGGGTATAGTCCGGATTGAAATCGAAAACGCCGGTGCCGTCGCCATTATCGGTGAAGGTGGCGTTGGCCAGAGCCGATGCGCTTAACGCCGGAATCGTGGCGTCGAGATCGCTGGCGCTAACGGTGAAGTTCAAATTGCCGCCTTCATCCACCGTCTGCGGGCCAATCGGATCGAGCACCGGGGCGCGATTGACATCGTTGACCGTAATCGCGACGATCTCTGAATCGGCGAGAATGCCGTCGGAGGCGATGAAAGTCACGTTGTAGGTGGCCGCCTGAGTATAATCGGGCGTGAAATCGAACGTGCCGCTGCCGTCGCCGTTATCGAGGAACGTGGCATTTACCGGGACATTGACGGCGGTCAACGTTGGAATGGTCAGGTCGGCATCGGAAGCCGTGACTGAGAAATTCAGATTGACATTTTCATCCACCGCCTGCGGACCGATCGGATCGAGCACCGGGGCCTGGTTGCCGGCTTCGTTCACGCTGATAGTGACGACTTCTGAATCAGTCGCCAGACCGTCGGAGGCATAAAAGGTCACCGGATAACTCCCCGACTGCGTGAAGTCGGGATTGAAATCGAACGTTCCCGTGCCGTCGCCGTTGTCCGTGAAGGTTGCATTTGCGGGCAGGGTCGATGTCGTCAGGGCCGGGATCGTGCCGTCGCCGTCGGACGACGTCACGTTGAAATTCAGATTGGCGCCTTCGGCCACCAGCTTGGCGCCGATCGGATCGAGCACCGGCGGCTGATTAGTGTGGGTGACGGTAACAGTAATCGCTTCGGAATCGATGGCGATGCCGTCGGAAGCGTAGAATGTCACCGGGTATGACCCTTCCTGCGTGTAGTCGGGGTTGAAATCGAAGGTCCCGGTCCCGTCGCCATTATCGACGAAGGTCGCGTTGGCCGGCAGGGTCGTTGTCGTAAGAACCGGCGAGGTGCCGTCGGGATCGGACGACGTTACGCCAACATTCAGATTGGCGCCCTCGGCGACGGTTTGATCACCAATGGTGTTGAGCACCGGCGGCAGATTAGTGCCGGTGACGGTGATCGTCACGGCTTCGGAATCGGTCGCGACGCCGTCGGAGGCATAGAAGGTCACCGGGTAGCTTCCCGCCTGCGTGAAGTCGGGGTTGAAATCGAACGTCCCGGTACCGTCGCCGTTATCGAGGAAGGTCGCATTGGCCGGCAACGTCGACGTCGTCATGGTTGGGACATCGCCATCAGGATCGGTCGCGGCGGCATTGAAATTGAGGTTGCCGCCCTCGGCGACTGTCTGCGGTCCTATGGCCGCCAGAACCGGCGAGCGGTTGGTATTGGTGACGCTAATTGTCACCGCTTCGGAATCTATCGCCACGCCGTCCGATGCATAGAAAGTAACCGGATAGTCTCCCGCCTGCGTGAAATCGGGATTGAAATCGAACGTCCCGGTGCCGTCGCCGTTATCGAGGAAGGTCGCGTTAGCCGGTAGCGTCGATGTGGTCATGGTCGGGATAGCGCCGTCGGGATCGGTCGCGGTGGCATTGAAATTGAGGTTGGCGCCCTCGGCCACCGTCTGCGCTCCGATCGTCGCCAGAACCGGCGAACGATTGGTATTGGTGACGGCTATCGTAATCGATTCGGAATCAGTCGCCAGGCCGTCGGAGGCATAGAACGTCACCGGGTAGTCTCCCGCCTGAGTGTAATCGGGAGTAAAATCGAATGTCCCCGTCCCGTCGCCATTGTCGCTGAAGGTCGCGTTAGCCGGAAGCGCTGAGGTTGTCAGCGCCGGGCTGTTGCCGTCGGGATCGGACGACGTTACGCCGAAATTGAGATTGCCGCCTTCGGCAATAGCTTTGTCGCCAATCGGGTCGAGCACCGGCGGCAGATTGGTGCCGGTGACGGTAATGGTCACCGCTTCGGAATCTATCGCCACGCCGTCCGATGCATAGAACGTCACCGGATAGTTTCCCGCCTGCGTGAAATCGGGATTGAAATCGAACGTCCCGGTGCCGTCGCCGTTATCGAGGAATGACGCGTTGGTCGGCAGCGTCGACGTGGTCATGGTCGGAATCGTGCCGTCGGGATCGGTCGCAGTGGCGTTGAAATTAAGGTTGCCGCCTTCGGCAACGGTCTGCGCTCCGATCGCCGCCAGAACCGGCGAGCGATTGGTATTGGTAACAGTTATGGTAATCAGTTCAGAATCTGTAGCCAAGCCATCGGAGGCGTAAAACGTAACCGGATAATTCCCTGACTGAGTGTAATCCGGATTGAAATCAAACGTCCCGGTGCCATCGCCGTTATCGGCAAACGTGGCGTTGGTTGGGAGCGTCGAAGTTGTCAATATCAACGGCGTCGCATCGGGATCGGACGCTGAGACGCCGAAATTCAAATTGGCTCCCTCGGCCACCGTCTTATTGCCAATGGGATCAAGTACCGGGGGCTGATTGGTCCCGGTAACCGTGACGATGACGATTTCGGAATCGGTGAATATGCCGTCGGAGGCATAGAAAGTTATCGGGTAAGAACCGGCCTGCGTGAAATCGGGATTGAAAGTGAACAGGCCGCTGCCGTCGCTGTTATCGACGAAATTCGCATTCGTCGGGAGGGTCGAGGTCGACAGAGCCGGAATGGTGGCGTCGGGATCGCTGGCCGTCACCGGGACGCTCAGCGAGCCGCCCTCGGCGACCGTCTGCGGGCCGATGGGGTCGAGGACCGGAGGATTATTAGCGATGTAATAGAAGCCGCCAACCAGGGGTGCGGACGCCAATCCGGAAGAGGTGTTGGTGACTACGACATCAGCCGGGCCGGCAGCGCCGGGAGGCGTTACGCCCGTGATTTCGTAGGGAGAAACCACCGTTACCGAAGTCAGGGCCGCGCCACCGATGGTGGCGGTCGCGCCGTTGACGTCGAAATTGCTGCCGGAAATCGTGACCGACATTCCACCCACAGTGTAACCGGTATCAGGCGTGATCGTGGTGACAAGCGGGGCCTCGATGGACGAAGAAACGGCGGTCAGGATACCCGAATGCGGACCCAGATGTCCGGAACCGTCCTGCGGAATGATTAGATAATGGTACGTGCTGGCGCCGTCGACCGTATTATCCACGTAATAGTTGGTGCTCACGCCGGGATTGGCCATCGAGCCAGTCGGATCATCGATGCGGAAAAACGACCCGTTCGATGTCGCCATTCGGCGATACACGTGGTAGGTAACCCCCGGAATTCCATTCCAGCTGATTACCATTTGCGACGAGGACAGGGCATGCGCCGCCAGTCCCGTCACTTCCGCCGGCCAGATCACCGGGACCAGAACAACATCCTCCTGCTGGAAGGAGTTGTTCGGGATCAGCTTCGACAAGACGAACCCCTCGGAATTGGTCACGTTGTAAAAGTGATAGTCGTAGGGGTTGCCGGGCGCTTCGGTCAGATAATTCTGAAAATCATCGAACCAGTTTCCGGCATCGTAACCGGCGCCGACCGACGTTTCGATATGGATCTCCGTGTCAGTATTGTCCAGGTAGCCGAAGAAGCTGATCTGGCCGTTGGCCGGCACTGTCGCGTCGGAGTTGGTCACCGAGCCGAATATCGACCCTTGGGCGAAAGCCGCCGACGACGACAGAAGAACCACCGCCAAAGTCAGGATCGGCAGAATCAGCCTGTTCTTCGGTCGTTTTGAAAGGGCAAACACTGTGGCACCTCCATGTATGGCTACATGCATTTTTTTCATATCTTCATTCCGCTCCAAAATCACGGTCCGGGAAAGACGTCATTGGCGGCGGCATTGGCCTGATAAGGCCGCCCCGCGCGCACCGGGAAGTTCGTACCAAACCCGACCGCGAAGCGCGATTCGTAACTCTGCGAACCGGCAACATACCGATTCAGTGTATTGAAACTGCCCGGGAGATTATTCAAGACATCCTGGGCAAGGGAGAAGTCTGTTTCTCTCTCAAATGGTATCGACAGAAAACTGAAATCAGTTGTGGCCGTCGTCACTAACGGATAGGTCGCCGTTCCCGGAGCGGGGATATCCCCGGCCACCGAGAAGACCGTGGCCGTCGCGGCGTTGACCTGATAGACGCCGCCCGGGACGATCGCAAAATTAACGCCGAACCCGGCCGCAAAACGCGATTCAAAGCTCTGCGACGCCGGTTGGTAATTATTGACGGTCAATACATTAGATCGACCGATACTGTCAATCAGTTGATCGGCAGTAGCAATTCCGCTGTTGGCAAACGGTACACAAATCAGGTTGAAATCGGTCGTCGCCGTCGTGATGATCTGATAGTCGAATTCGCCCACCCGGTTGGAAACCTCCGACCGATTTCCGAATACGTCTTGGGCAACAACGACATAGAAGTAATTATTTATCGTGTCGCCGACAACATCGGCGCCGAATATATCGTTGTCGACGAAATCCACCGTCAGCGCGCCCACAAAGCCGATCGAATCGGCCGGCCCCGGCGTGAAGTACGCCGTCGTGTTGCGGTAAATTATGTATCCGTCGATTGTCGTCAGCAGACCCGAGGTATCGAGCGTCACCGCCGACCACGACAAGCTGACCGCGCCGGCGCTTATGCCGATGCTGAGATCGTTCACGGCCACCGGCGGCGCGGCGTTGATCGCCGACACCTGGACCGTATCGGGCGCAGAGAACAGGCTGCCGTCATTGACGGTCAGTTCAAAAACATATGTATCGGGAACCGCCGGGACAAAAGTCGGAGCTACCGCGGCCGGATCAGACAAGGTAACAGCGGCGCCGCCGATCTGCACCCAGCTGTAGAAAACCGTTTCGAGATCCGGATCGCTCGATCCGGAACCGTCCAAAGTCGCGGTCGTGCCGACGTAGACACCCGCCTGATCGAGACCGGCGTCGGCAGTCGGGGCGCGGTTGGTGTTGGTCACGGTAATCGTGATCGTCTCGGAATCGGTCGCGAGACCATCGGAGGCATAGAACGTGACCGGATACGCACCGGAGTCGAAATACGTCGGATTGAAATCGAACGTGCCCGTTCCGTCGCCGTTATCGGTGAGAACGGCATCGCCCGGTAGAGCCGACGTCGTCAGCGTCGGGAAAGTCCCGTCGGGATCGGACGAGGTCACCGCAAAATTCAGATTGGCGCCTTCGGCTACGGTCTTGCTGCCGATCGGATCAAGCACCGGCGGAAGGTTGGTTTCGACGACTGTTACGGAGATCGTTTCGGAGTCTATCGCTTCGCCGTCATCGGCGTAGAACGTCACCGAATATATTCCCTGCTGTGTGAAGTCGGGATTGAAATCGAAGGTTCCGGTCCCGTCGAGGTTATCTATGAAGGTCGCGTTGGCCGGCAGAAGAGTCGTCGTCAGTGTCGGGATGTTCAGGTCGGGATCGCTGGCAGTCACGTTGAAGTTCAGATTGCCACCTTCGGCGATGGCCTTGTCGCCGATCGGATCGAGCACCGGATCGCGGTTGGCGTTGGTGACGGTAATCGTTATCGATTCGCTATCTATGGAAACGCCGTCGGAAGCGTAGAACGTGACCGGATACCCGCCCGCCTGGAAGAAATCGGGATTGAAATCAAACGTGCCCGTGCCGTTGCCATTGTCTACGAACGTAGCGTTCGACGGCAACGTCGAGGTCGACAGTGTCGGCGTGGTCTGATCGGCATCGGTCGCGGAAATGTTGAAATTCAGATTGGCACCTTCGGCTACGGTCTTGTCGCCGATTGCGGCCAGCACCGGCGCCTGATTGCCCGCATCCACTACATCTATCCTAACGAATTCGGAATCGGTGGCGATACCGTCGCTGGCGTAGAAATAGACGAAGTAGCTTCCGGCCTGGGTATAGTCGGGATCGAATACGAACGTCCCCGTGCCATCGCCGTTGTTAGTGAAACTAGCATGAGGCGCAAGCGGCGTGGATGTCGACAGGGCCGGGATGGTCGAGTCGGGATCGCTGGCCGTGACGGTAAAGGTCAGGTTTACGCCCTCGAGGACCGATTTGGTGCCGATCGAATCGAGGACCGGCGCCTGATTACCCGCTTCAGTGACTGTGATCGTGATCAGTTCGGAATCGGTCGCCGCTCCATCCGAGGCGTAGAACGTCACCGGATATGATCCGGCCTGGATATAATTCGGATTGAAATCGAATGTTCCGGTGCCGTCGCCGTTATCAAGGAAGGTGGCGTTGGTCGGCAGGGTCGACGTCGTCAGGGCCGGGATGGTCGAATCCGGATCGGATGAAGTCACCGCAAAGTTCAAGTTCGTCCCTTCGAGGACGCTTCTATCTCCGACCGGATCAAGTGTCGGCGGCTGATTGCCGGCATCATTGACCGTGATAGTGATCAATTCGGAATCGATGGCGACGCCGTCCGAAGCATAGAACGTCACCGGATACGCGGCGGCTTGGTTGAAGACCGGCGTCCAGTCGAACGTGCCGGTGCCGTCGCCGTTGTCGACAAAATTCGCGCCCGAAGGCAGCGTCGAGGTCGACAGCGCCGGGATGGTCGAATCCGGATCGGCCGCCGAAACGCCGAAATTCAGATTTATCCCTTCGGTCGTGGACCGATCGCCAATCGAAGCCAGAATCGGGGTTTGATTACCCGAGTCAATAACCGTAATCGTTATCGATTCGGAATCTATGGCGACGCCATCCGAGGCATAGAAGGTCACCGGATACCCGCCGGACTGATTGAAGACCGGCGTCCAGTCGAACGTGCCGGTACCGTCGCCGTTGTCGAGGAAGCTCGCTCCTGACGGCAGCGTCGATGTCGACAGGGCCGGGATCGTCGAATCCGGGTCGGCTGCGGACACGTTGAAATTCAGATTTATTCCCTCGGTCGTGGATCGATCACCAATAAGCGCCAGAACCGGCTGTTGATTACCGGCATCGATGACCGTAATCGTAATCAATTCGGAATCGGTGGCAACGCCATCTGAGGCGTAGAACGTCACCGGATACGCGGCGGCTTGGTTGAAGACCGGCGTCCAGTCGAACGTGCCGGTGCCGTCACCATTATCGGTGAAACTCGCGCCCGAAGGCAGCGTCGTGGTCGACAGCGTCGGTATCGTCGAGTCCGGATCGGCCGCCGAAACGGCGAAGTTGAGATTTATTCCCTCGGTCGTCGATTGGTCGCCGATCAGAGCCAAAACCGGCTGCTGATTGCCCGCGTCGATGACCGTAATCGTGATCGATTCGGAATCCGTGGCGACACCGTCGGTGGCGTAGAAGGTCACCGGATACGGGCCGGACTGATTATAAACCGGCGTCCAATCGAATGTCCCCGTACCGTTGCCGTTGTCAACGAAACTCGCGCCAGAAGGCAGCGTCGACGTCGAAAGCGCCGGGGTGGTGCCGTCACCATCGCTGGCGGTCACGGCGAAATTGAGATTTATCCCTTCGGTCGTCGATTTGTCCCCGACCGGATCGAGCACCGGAGGCAGGTTGGTGCCGGTTACGGTGATCGTGATCAATTCGGAATCGGTGGCAACACCGTCGGAGGCGTAGAATGTCACCGGATAGCTCCCCGCCTGCGTAAAGTCGGGATTGAAATCGAACGTCCCCGTCCCATCGCCATTATCAAGGAATGTGGCGTTGGCCGGCAGGGTCGACGTCGTCAGACCCGGAAGAGTCCCGTCGGGATCGGATGCAGTCACCGTGAAATTCAGATTGCCGCCCTCGGCGACGGTCTGATTGCCGACCGGATCGAGCACCGGGTCGCGATTGGTGTTGGTGACGGAGATGGTCACGGCTTCTGAATCAGTCGCCACGCCGTCGCTTGCATAAAATGTCACCGGGTAGATCCCGGAGTCGGAGTATCCGGGCGTCCAGTTGAACGTCCCCGTTCCATCCAAATTATCCGCGAACGTCGCCCCGACCGGCAGAGGCGTCGTCGTCAAAATCGGCGTCGTGCCGTCCGGGTCTGAAGCAGTTATGCCGAAATTCAGGTTGGAGGCCTCGGCGATAATCTTGTTTCCGACCGGATCGAGGATTGGGGTCCGGTTGGTGTTGGTGATCGTAATCGTGATTTGCTCCGAATCGGTCGCGATGCCGTCGGATGCATAGAATGTCACCGGATAGTCACCGGAGTCGGTGTAGCCCGGCGTCCAGTCGAATGTGCCCGATCCATCCAGATTATCGACAAAGGTCGCACCCGTCGGCAGAGCCGAAGTCGTCAGGACCGGTATCGTGGCGTCCGGATCGGAAGCGGAAATGTTGAAATTCAGATTCGAGGCCTCGGCGATTGTCTTATTGCCGACCGGGTCGAGAACCGGCGGCAGATTAGTGCCGACGACGGTGATAGTGATGACTTCGGAGTCGGTCGCTACGCCATCTGTGGCATAGAACGTGACCGGATAGCTACCTTCCTGTGTGAAATCGGGATTGAAATCGAATGTACCGGTGCCGTTGCCGTTATCCAAGAAAGTGGCATTGGCCGGAAGAGTCGATGTCGAAAGAGCCGGTGTCGTCGCATCGGGATCGGTCGCGGAAACGCCGAAGTTCAAATTGCCGCCTTCGGCTACGCTCCTATTCCCTATGGCCGCCAGTATCGGCGTCTGGTTGCCGGCTTCAATTACAGTTATGCCCACGATTTCGGAATCTATGGCGATTCCGTCGGAGGCGGAGAAGTTTACATAATAAGATCCGGCCTGAATATAACTGGGATCGAAGACAAACGTCCCGGTGCCGTCGCCGTTATCCGTGAATGATGCATTGGCCGGCAGCGGGGCCGAAGCGGCCAAGGTCGGTATTGTTGAGTCAGGATCGCTGGCGGTTATGATAAACGTCAGATTCGTACCTTCGACCACTGACTTGCCGCCGATCGGATCGAGCACCGGCGGCTGGTTGCCCGCCTCGGTGACCGTGATAGTAATCAATTCGGAATCGGTGTCGACGCCGTCCGAGGCGTAGAATGTCACCGGATATGATCCCGCCTGGATATAATTCGGATTGAAATCGAATGTCCCGGTGCCGTCGCCATTGTCGACAAACGTGGCGTTGGTCGGCAGGGCCGATGTTGACAGGGCCGGAAGGGTGCTGTCGGGATCCGACGAGGTCACCATGAAATTGAGGTTCGCGCCTTCGAGAACGCTCTTATTGCCGATCGGGTCGAGCGTCGGCGGGAGGTTGCCGGCGTCATTGACCGTTATTGTGATCAATTCGGAATCGGTTTCGATTCCATCCGAGGCATAGAATGTCACCGGGTAATTACCCGACTGATTAAATACCGGCGTCCAGTCGAAGGTACCGATGCCGTCGCCGTTGTCGAGGAAACTCGCTCCTGACGGCAGGGCCGACGTCGACAACGCCGGGATGGTCGAATCCGGGTCGGCCGAGGACACGGCAAAATTGAGAGTTATCCCTTCGGTCGTCGACCGATCACCGATAGTGAACAACACCGGCGGCTGGTTGCCCGCGTCGTTGACGGTAATCGTTATCGATTCGGAATCGGTTTCGACTCCGTCGGAGGCATAGAATGTGACCGGGTACGGACCGGATTGGCTGAATACCGGTGTCCAGTCGAACGTCCCGGTGCCGTCGCCGTTATCGAGGAAACTCGCTCCCGACGGCAGGGCCGATGCCGATAGCGCCGGGATGGTCGAATCCGGGTCGGCCGCGGATATGGCGAAATTGAGATTTATTCCTTCCGTCGTCGACCGGTCGCCTACGGTGAACAACACTGGCGGCTGGTTGCCCGCATCGTTGACGGTAATCGTTATCGATTCGGAATCGGTGGCGACACCATCCGAGGCATAGAATGTCACCGGGTACGGGCCGGACTGGTTGAATACCGGCGTCCAGTCGAACGTCCCGGTGCCGTCTCCGTTATCGGTGAAGTTTGCGCCCGACGGCAGGGCCGACGTCGACAGCGTCGGAATAGTGGTATCGGGATCGGAGGCGGAAATATTGAAATTGAGGTTTATTCCTTCGGTCGTCGATCTATCACCGATCGCCGCGAGGACGGGCGGCTGATTGCCGGCGTCGATAATAGTGATCGTTATCGATTCGGAATCGGTGGCGACGCCATCGCTGGCATAGAAGGTTACCGGGTACGGACCGGCCTGGGTAAATGTCGGCGTCCAGTCGAATGTGCCGGTACCGTCGCCATTATCGTTGAAACTTGCTCCGGTTGGAAGCGCCGAGGTCGAAACCGTCGGGACGGTCGAATCCGGATCGGCGGCGGAAATGTTGAAATTAAGATTTGTCCCTTCCGTCGTCGATTTATCGCCTATGCTGAACAGAACCGGCGGCTGATTGCCAGCGTCATTGACCGTGATCGTGATAAGCTCGGAATCTATCGACAATGAATCATCGGTGGCATAGAACGTCACCGGGTACGGTCCCGACTGGTTGAATACCGGCGTCCAGTCGAACGTTCCGGTGCCGTTGCCGTTATCGACAAAACCGGCGCCGGACGGAAGGGTCGACGTTGTCAGGACCGGATCGGCTCCTTCGGCGTCGGTGGCCGAAATGCCGAAATTCAGATTAAGGCCTTCGGTTATACTTTGATCGCCTATCGCTGCCAAAACCGGCGGCTGGTTTCCGGCATCGATTACGGTAATCGTTACCGCCTCGGTGTCGGTGAGAATCCCATCGGTGGCGTAGAAATTGACCGGGTACGTTCCGGATTGCAGATATGTCGGTGTCCAATCAAACGTGCCTGTCCCGTTGCCGTTATTGATGAATGTCGCTCCCGTCGGCAGCGTCGACGTCGAAAGGCCCGGGAACGTGCCGTCCGGATCGGTCGCAATCACGGTGAAATTCAGGTTGACGCCCTCAGTCGTTGACCTATCGCCGATGGTCGTCCATACCGGCGCCTGATTTCCGGATTCGAGGATATTGATCGTGATCACTTCGGAATCGACGGCGGCTGAATCGTCGGTGGCGTAGAAGGTCACATCGATGAACCCGGCCTGGGTATAATCGGGCAGGAACAGAAATTGGGCAGTACCGTCGCCATTGTCAATAAAGCTGGCGTTGGACGGCAGGGCCGACGTTGAAAGCGACGGCGGGACCTTTTCGGGATCGGTGGCGGTGATAGTCAGATTGAGAGTGCCGCCTTCAATCACTGATTTGTTGCCGATGGGTGTGAGAATCGGCGGCTGATTCCCGGCTTCGTTGACCGTGATCGTCACAGCTTCCGAATCGGTCGCCACACCGTCGGTGGCATAGAACGTGACCGGATAGGAGCCGGATTGGGTATAATCGGGCGTCCATGTAAATGAGCCAGTGCCATTTCCGTTATCTATGAAGTTCGCGCCCGTCGGGAGTGTTGTCGTCGAAAGTGCTGGTATCGGGCCGTCGGCATCGGTGGCTGTGACGGTAAAGCTTAAATTGCCGCCTTCTAGGATAGATTTTGCGCCTATTGTCGCGAGGATCGGAGCCTGATTGGTGTTGGTCACCGAGACCGTGAT
>CAZJWR010000034.1:4262-41190 GCA_964549765.1 uncultured Ignavibacteriales bacterium | reverse complement strand
ATTTTGGCCTGGCCTCTGTGGTTGGAAAAGACCAGTTGACCAAAACCGGCTCAACGCTTGGCACCATCGGCTATATGTCGCCGGAGCAGGTCCGCGGGCAGGAAGTCGACCACCGCAGTGACTTATTTTCGCTGGGAGTCGTCCTCTACGAATTAATCACGAGACAGAATCCATTTGAACGTGACAGTGAAGCGGCTACTCTCAAAGCTGTCAGCGATGCTATACCGGAACCTCTGGCCCGCTTCAAATCAGGGCTTCCAGATGGATTACAGGCCGTCATCGACAAAGCTCTTGAGAAGGATATCAAAACGCGCTACCAGCATGCCGACGGCATGATCTCCGATCTTATACGAGTGAAGCGGTCAATGGAGTCAGGGGAAGCGCCGGCTTCGGGACTGGTGACGGCCAAGCGTTCACCGCGAGTGTGGCGGCTCGTGGCAGCCCTCATCGTTGTCGCTGTCGCCGTTGTGCTGATGGTAACGAAACCGTGGCAAACCAAAACCGCATCGAATAAGCCTGACAAAATCATGCTGGCGGTGTTGCCGTTCGAGAATCTCGGCAATCCTGAGGATGAGTATTTTGCAGACGGTATGACGGAAGAGATTATCGGCAAACTGGCCCGTCTGTCCGAACTGGGGGTGATCTCCAGAACCAGTTCCATGCGATATAAGGCGGCCCAAAAGAGTCTTCGTCAGATCGGAGAAGAACTCGGTGTCGACTACGTCCTCGAGGGAACAGTGCGCTGGGTTCGTAGTGGCGACGAAAGCCATATACGTGTTCAGCCTCAGCTTATCAGAGTAAAGGATGACGTACATATATGGGCTGACAGTTATGATGATGTTTTTGAGGATGTGCTGGAACTTCAGTCTCGTATAGCGTTGTCGGTGGCCGATGCATTGGATTTGTCGCTTGTGTCAGCTGAACGGGACGATCTGGGCGAAGAAGCCGACATTAACCCGGAGGCATATGACTTATACTTGAGAGGAAGCAACTACGCGACGTATGAGCTTGACCAGAGTCTGGCGGCAATTGAATGTCTGCAGAAGTCAATAGAGTTGGACCCCGATTTTGTTCCGGCGCTCGCAAGGCTGGCGTCGGCTATGGCACACCACTTTCGAAACTTTGGCGAGGCTTATATAGGGTCTATCGAACAGGCTCGAAGCCTCGCCGAGCGCGCTATCGAACTTGATTCGACAGACGCGGATGGTTACGCCGCTCTGGCTCAGTACGCACTCTGGGTTGACAACGATCCGGGACAGGCGTTGTTTTATCTACAACAGGCCTCATCGCTCGAACCCGATAATGCGGAAGTACTGAGTTTTCTGGGAATGGTAATGTTCTGGCAGGGCGGATTTCAGACCTCTCTTCAATTCTTCGAGAAGGCCGCTATCTTCGACCCCGCTCATCCAATTACAATGCACGCTGAGGCGTTAACGTGGCTGAGACGATGGGACGATGTGATGCCTATTGTGATCGGGCGTTCGAATTGGATCCAGACGGTTCAGTCTGGAAGTTGAAACGAGCCAGGGCAATCGGTAACAAAACACTCCGTCTTGATTCGCTCAATGCCGCTCTGCCTCAGGGCTACGATACGTTGATAAACAAAAGATGGGAGTCGGAAGAAATATTCTCGGTTCATATGGACAATCGCGATTATCAAAAGGCTTCTCAAGCGGCGCGTGCCCGGCTGAAAACGTGCCAGACAATTTCGGACACGGGCGAAGCCTATATGGGCATTGCATATGTGTATTATCTGATGGGAGATGAGAGGTGCTCGATCTATGCCGATTCCAGTATTCAAGCGACAGAAAGTTTCTTGGGGGAGGACTCGCTCTCTGTTTTTGCCTGCGGTTTCTCGAAATCATATTTGGCCTTCGACTACGCCATGAAGGGCGATTCGGCAGTCGCCGACAGCCTGTGTGATCAAGTGCTGAGACAATTTCCGGTAGAGGATAAAGGATCACTCGCCGTCATGCCTAGGGCCTGTGCCTATGTGTATATTCTAATTGGCGACGAGGAGCGCGCCATAGACATCTTCGAGGCTCTCATGTCAAGGCCTTCGGTGTTAACTCTTTTTGAACTTCTGTATGATCCCGGTTGCGATCCCCTCCGCGACCATCCGCGCTTCCAGGCGCTGATTGAAAAATACGCGAAGAAACAAGTAATATGAAGATGATACATCATGGCGCCTGAGAAAGGACAACGACCGGGACCGTACGAGATCGAAAAGCCGCCGGGGGCCGGCGGGATGGGGCCTGCTTTTATCGCCATTTTATAAACAGGAGAAAGCCATGAATCGAAGAATTTCTGCTTTGGTCTATATAGTCATAACGGCTTGCGCATTTCTGTCTGCGCGTCACGCCAAGGCGGATCAGACAGCCCTGCGTCCAACCGCCATTGATATAGCGTCTATGCCGGTAATATCCGATGTGCAGATATCGCCGGACGGCAAGACGATTGTCTATACTCTCTCAACCAACAGCTTCGATTCCATGGCTGCGTACGATGAGGATGATCATCTCGGCGGCTGGACAAAGAAACAACAGCTGTGGACTCTTGATGTGGAGAGTCGACAGATCAAACAGTTGACTCAAGGCGAGAAAGATCATTCGCCGCAATGGTCACCGAATGGCAAGCAGATCGCCTTTCTCAGAACGAAGGATGATACGACCGGATTGTGTATCATACCGGTCGACGGGGGCGAAGGCCATGAGATCGATTTGGGTGAACTCGAACCCGCCAATCATAGATGGTCGCCGGACGGGTCCAAAATCGCATTCACTGCCGAAGTTCCGACTGAGATGGCGGAGAAAGAACGGAAGTGGCGAGCCGGAGGCGCAGAAATTTTTGAAGGAGAATGGAAATCCTCCCAAATCTGGACTGTCGCGGTCGATGACGGCACGGTTGAACAAGTGACAAAAGGACCTGATCACATTGTGGAATATTGCTGGTCGCCCGGCGGTGATGGCTTTGCCATCGTTTCGGCCGCTTCGTCGGATCCCTATATTGCCTGGTCGTTCATGTCGCCGCGAATAATAACCCTGTCAGACTCGCTTATAAAGAAGCTGGAATCAGACCCACTCCCGGTCAGCCAGATACAATATTCGCCCGATGGACAATACTTATCATATATCTGTCTTGACAGCGGCCTGTCTATGATGCACTCCTTGCGCATCCACAACCTGAAAACAAGTGAAATATTGAATCCGGCTCATGACAAAGACTGGACCATAACCGATTATGTATGGGCGAACGATTCGAAATCACTATTTGTCCACACAATCAACCGCACCGTATCCGGTTTGTATGAATTGTCAATCGACGGCCGGACTGTACATGAATTCAGTTTGCAGCGCAGAGTACTTGGTCGGCAGAGTCGGAGAGTGGATAATAGCGGCCGTTATTTGGCATGCCTGTCGGAGGCGGCGACAGAGCCGGAGGAAATCAGCATTCTTGATTTGAAGCAGAAGAAACTCCGGGTCCTAAGTGCCATCAAGGCACAAACCAGAGATTGGGCGTTGGCCACAGCTGAAATAGTGACCTGGACCAATTCAGAAGGCGTCGCCTTGGAAGGTATCCTCTATAACACTCCGCTGGTTAATCCCGGCAGGCCGGCCCCATTGATGGTCATGCCGCACGGTGGTCCGGACGGGGTATCTATGGAGACATTTGATACCTGGGTTCACTTTTTTGCCGCCCAAGGCTATTCCGTATTCCGCCCCAATTACCGTGGCGGTCTCGGATATGGATTCGCCTTTTATGCGGCCAATAGAGGAAGACTCGGTGAGATCGAGTGGAAAGATATCGAAAGCGGTGTTGATCACTTGATCGCTTCGGGAAAGGCCGACTCCAATCACCTGGTTTACGGTGGTTGGTCGTGGGGAGGATATCTCACGGCCTGGGCAATAGGACATACCGATCGCTACCGGGCGGCCGTGGTTGGCGCCGGCGTGGCTGACGTTCGCAATCAATATGTGGTATCGGATATCAATCACGGCATCGCCGCGCAATGGGAATTTAAGGGCAATCCCTGGGAACAGCCCGAGAACTTTGAACAAGCCAATCCCGTTCGATTTTTGGCAGGGGCAACAATACCAACGCTCATTATTCATGGCCGCGAGGATGAGCGTGTGGGGTTTGTCCAAGGGATGAGTCTCTATCGGGCGCTTCGCGATGTCAATTGTGAAGTCAAGTTCCTGGTGTACCCGCGGGAACCTCACGGATTCAAGGAACCCGCCCACATTGCGGGCTTGCTCGACGCTTGGGCTGACTGGTACGCCAGGCACGATACTGCCGAATAACCAGACAGAACATAAACTGAAATCAGGCGACGGTTCGAAAATAGTCCGCGACGGATCGCCACGAATCCATCGTGTTTTTGGCTGTCGCGTGGATAACCTTACTTCCTACATTGCGATAAGTATCCTTTTAGGAGTTGATTTTTTGACGATAAATTCCTTACTTGTTATTATCAATCGATTCGAGCCGGGATATTCTCTTGTCAGAAAATCATCGCGACGATGATAAGACGCAAACCCATATTCCTCTATTGAAAGACACCATGGTCGGGCACTACCGGATTGTCGAGAAGATCGGCGCCGGGGGGATGGGTGAGGTCTATCTGGCCCAAGATACCGAGCTTGACCGCAAGGTCGCCCTTAAATTTCTACCGCTGCATCTGTGTCAGGACGAGGATTGCCGGGCCCGCTTCAAACGCGAAGCTCAGGCAGCGGCCAAGCTGAGTCACCCGAATATCATCCATGTCTATGAGGTTTCGGATTATCAGGGGAGACCGTTCTTTGCAATGGAGCACGTGGAGGGGCGATCTCTTAAGGAGTTCTCTTCAGGTAAGGATCCCTCAATAGAGCAAATTCTTGAGCTGGTCGTCCAAATATGTGAAGGAATACACGCCGCCCATGAAAAGGGTGTGACACATAGGGACATTAAACCGTCAAATATTCTTATTGATTTGCATGGCAGGGTAAAGATCGTCGATTTTGGCCTGGCCTCTGTGGTTGGAAAAGACCAGTTGACCAAAACCGGCTCAACGCTCGGCACCATCGGTTATATGTCGCCGGAGCAGGTCTGCGGGCAGGAAATCGATTATCGGAGTGACTTATTTTCGCTGGGTGTCGTCCTCTATGAGCTAATCACCAAACACAATCCATTCAAGCGAGATAGTGAGGCAGCAACGCTGAAAGCCGTGAGCGATGATCTCCCGGAGCCTCTGGCCCGCTTCAAATCAGGGCTGCCGGATGGTTTACAGGCTATTACTGATAAGGCGTTGGAAAAAGACGTCAAGACGCGCTACCAGCACGCCGACGGGATGTTGTCTGATCTCATGCGAGTGAAACGCTCGCTGGAACCGGGTTCGTCTGTCGGCCCGACTTCACCGCGGGAAGGCCGATCATCGCGGACATGGTTGATTGCAGCCGCTTTGATAGTCGTTGCAGCAGCTATTGTTCTCGTCGTTACAAAACCTTGGGTCGGCGATACCGTCTCTAATGTACCCGATAAAATCATGCTGGTGGTTCTGCCGTTTGAAAATCTGGGGAAACCCGAAGACGAATACTTCGCTGACGGGATTACCGAAGAGATTACGACAAGTCTGGCTCGTCTCTCCGGCTTGGGAATCATTTCGCGGACCAGCGCCATGCAATACAAAAGCACCAACAAGAATCTACGGCAAATCGGGAAGGAACTCAAGGTGGACTGCGTGCTCTTGGGGACAATCCGCTGGGACAGGTCGGGCGATACTAATCGGGTACGCATTAATCCCCAATTAATCCGCGTATCCGATGATATGCACCTCTGGGCGGATCGGTATGACGCCGTATTGACGGATGTTTTTGCAGTGCAGTCGGCGATTGCCCGCGAAGTGGCTGCAGCCCTCGATGTTGCGCTGCTACAGTCGGAGAAGGAGGCATTTGCCGACAACCCGGAGGTGGATCCCGAGGCGTACGACTATTACCTGCGGGGCAAGCAGTATTTCTCCTTGGTGCGCTACCGCCAGGATGAATTGCGGATCGCAGAGCAAATGCATATGAAGGCTATCGAATTGGCTCCCGATTTCGCACCTGCCTATGCCGAGCTCGGCGCTCTCTATTCTGAGATGCATTGGGAAAGTGTCGATACCACCGCGGCAATACTGGATAGCGCTAAGACATTGATTGATATTGCAATTGGCTTAGCGCCGGATTCACCCGAACCCTACCAGGCGCTCGGATGGTACTACTATCACGGCTTGTTCGATTTCGAAAGCGCCCTTGAGGCCTTTTCCGAAGTGCTTCGTCGACAGCCGAATAACAGCTTGGCAATCGCCAGCATCGCGTGGGTTGAGCGTCGGCAGGGCAAGTGGGACGAGGCAACAGAGGGCCTGCTGCGCGCGATACAACTTTCCCCCCGGGAATCCTGGTACCACCATGAGCTCGGCATTACGTATGGCAGGAGTCGCCGGTTCGCCAAAGCCATTATTGCCTACGATGAGGCTATCGATCTTGAGCCTGACAACCAGTGGGCCTACGTGGGGAAATCCTGGTGTGTACTGAACATGACAGGCAATCCGGAGGCAGCACTGCGTGTAATCGATGAGGGCTTTACTTATAATTCTCGATCGCCTTTGTTAACGTATTTGGCGATGTATTATAATTTGTGTGCCGGCGACTATGAACGAGCGTTGACACTGATGACTGCACCGAAGGACGTCTTCTTGTGGGATTACAACGATGGCGTCGACTATTATTACATGAAAGGTGAGATATATGGGCTAATGCGGCAACCCGATAAGGCGCGACCGTTCCTCGACTCGGCTCGAATTCTCATGGAGAACATAGTCGCAGCGGACTCGAGTAACGCTGCCAATCATAGCATCTTGGGCAAGATCTATGCCGCCCTGGGGCGAAAGGACGAAGCCATTGCAGCCGCTCGTCGCGGCGTCGCGTTGGAGCCGGTAAGTGTCGATGCGCTCGAGGGCCCGGGCCGTATCTGGGATCTGGCCACCGCGTATGCCGATTTGGGCGAAGTCGATCTGGCTGTTGATCAGTTGGATTCCCTGCTTTCAGTACCCAGTGATGCATCTGTTAACTGGCTCAAGATCGCACCGGAATATACCTTCATCCGCAGCGATCCGCGCTTCCAGGCGCTGATTGAGAAGTACGAGAAGGATCATGGAATCTGACGGCGGCCAAACTCTGATACTCATCATGCTGATTTCCTGGGTTCCGACGGAAGATACAAACACGCCGACTCATTTCCCGGAATGCCGGATTTGCCTCGCGTCTGGAGAAACCCGGCATCCCCGTCAGTTTGATTCAGCAGCCGTCACACGGCGCCGGCCCCCCTTTGAAGATATGATTGATTAGGTACACGGCGTCGGCGATATTGACGGCCCCGTCGCAATTGACATCGCCGGCCTCCAGCGGATCCGGTGCAGGGCCGCCTTTGAAGATGTAGCTGATCAAATAAACCGGATCGACGATATTGATTTGCTGATCGCCGTTCGCGTCGCCGCATACGAAGCACGGGCCCGATACATGATCGTACATCCATTGGCGCGCTTTATCGACATTGTCGAGTAACTGCGTCAACGGACCGTCATGAACCGTCGTCAGCGTCGTGAAAATCGTCAGAGTGTCACCAGCGCCCAACGAGTAGTCATTGTAATAAGTCATGACCGAGTGGACGTCTTCATATTCGGCGTACACATTATACCCGGATCGTCCCATATTCTCATACAATTCCTGGGGCACGAATCCGCCATTGGGATAGACGTACAGGACGTTACTCTCGACATAGGCGCCATAGGGCTGCGGTGTCTCAAACCGGCACGAGTCATTGAGATAGGCGCCGAGAAACGCCATTCCCCCGTATCGGGCGTCGTTCATCTGGCAGCCCATATAATCGCCTTCTATTCCCTGCTGGTAGATCAGGTGGTGATTGCTCTCGAGGCCTCCGAAATTGTAGCTGTAGTAATCGGTCGGAATATCCCAGTCGACGGCCTCGCCGATTCTCAAACCGGTATGCACCTGCCCATTGAATGAAAAAATTCGCAGACGGTGAATAACGAACGAACAGCTATCAGGGCTTTTGGGCGCCCACCAGTTAACTTCGAGGGCCAAATCCGAATCCGGAGTGACAAACGTCCCGGTTTCGAATATGTCGTAATCCGGAGTGGTCTGTACGGGGACGGTCGGCTTCAGATTATCGACCAGTAAAAACGGCTGGCGATTGAACACGGATGTATAGGCCGCCGTATCCCCCTGGTCGGTGATATAGGCGATGATCGGGGAACCATCAAACGCATAAACGGTCGCATTCGGGTCGCAGTCGCCGCCGAGGGAATAATCAAGGGTATAGCCATCAGCGCCGCCATCTGCGAAATTCCCGTTGTTTCCGACAATCAATTTCGTGCACGCCGTGGAGATCGTGTCCCAGACGGTGGCGCGGAAATCGCACACGTCGCCGATACCGTCGCCATCGGTATCGATTTGGCCAGGATTGTACGCTTGAGGGCAATTATCAACCGGACAGGTGTTGGCCGGATAGCCAGGATTGCCGAAGCCGTCGCCGTCGGTATCGGTGCAGTCGTCACAGGCGTCGCCGAGAAGATCGTGATCGAGATCAGCCTGATCGGGATTGCTGACTTGGGGGCAGTTATCGCACAAATCCTTGATGCCGTCACCGTCCAAATCAACCGAGTCCGGACAATCGACGGTGACGCGATACATGGAACGCCCGTGAGTTCCGGCGACCAGAGTCCGCGATGTGTTATCAAAGTCGATATCCAACACCGGAACGATCGGCATCCCCTGATCCATGGGAGTCCAGGTCACGCCGAGGTCGGTGGTCTGGTAGACGCCGACATCGGTCCCGGCATAGAGAATATTATTGTTATGGAAGTCCACCACGATATCGTTGACCGGCGCGTCCGGAAGATTCCCCTGAATGTCACTCCACGTCTGGCCGTAATCCGTGGTGCGGTAGATATGAGCGTCCGAGACGC
The DNA here is from genome assembly GCA_964549765.1 of uncultured Ignavibacteriales bacterium. GTDB lineage: Bacteria > Zixibacteria > MSB-5A5 > GN15 > JAAZOE01 > CAZJWR01. The sequence goes on along the minus strand of CAZJWR010000034.1, from coordinate 32,189 downwards.
CTTCCTGATATCCGGACAGGGTCACATAGGCGACCGCCGCATCTTCGAGGTCGGCCGTGACGCGCGTTACCCACCGATCGGGAAGCGTGGCGTCGCGAAGATACCAGTCGGTTCCGCCGTTGGTTGTCACCTGGACATTGCCATCGTCAGTACCGACCCAGACAACGTCGGTATTGGCCGGTGAAACATCGATCGTGGAGATGGTGCCAAGGCCGAGATTGCCGGGATGAGGGCCGTTGGTTAAATCGCCGCTGATTTTCTGCCATGAGGAAGCGCCGTTTGTCGTTCGGTACAGGTAATTCGACCCGTAGTACAAAGTGTTGTGATTGACAGGGTCCATCGCGATCGGCGTGGACCAATTGTGCAATTCATTATTATAGTCGACGCCGCTGAGCGCGTAGGCGAAAGAGCTACCGCCGTCGGTCGATTTGTACAACACTCCGTTTTGATATTCGCAATACATGACATTGGAATTCGTGTAATCGATCAGCACGTAAAAGCCATCGCCGCCGAGTATCTGCGTCCAGCCGTACGGATATCCCGTATAGGTTCCCATGGTTCCGTTATCCTGCGATCCCCCGAAGAGCCGAAGCGGGTTGCCGGGATCGATTTCGATGGCGTAAAACTGGGTGTTGGGCATGTTGCTGCGCATTGTCCATGAATTTCCTCCGTTTCCCGTTACGTAAGTGCCGCCGTCATTGCCACAGTATACGAAGCCGCTGTTCAACGGGCTGATAACCATGGCGTGCATGTCGACATGCATCTGACCGCTGACGGCCGACCAAGATACGCCGCCGTCGGTGCTTCGAAAGAGTTCGAGACCGAGGGCGAAGACGAGATTGGGATTACCCGGGGCCACGCGTATATTGCCGAAATACCAGCCGCCCCACCAGGAGCCATTCAAGTCGCTCAAATCGCCGCCGTTGTCCGCGCGGAACCAGGACCCGCCCATATCAGTCGTCTTGTAAACGCCGTCGAATATTCCCGATGAATCGCTGTACAGGAGATACGCCGTGCTGCTCGAAGAATCGATCGTGACGCCGATTCTTCCCACGTCGGGAGCCTGCGCGGGAAGGCCGGCCGTTCCCGATATCAAAGTCCAATTGTCTCCGTCATCGGTGGACATGTATACGCCGCTCTGGATACCGCCGATTTTGCGGTTGGCCGAGTGGCGAATCCGCTCCCACATGCAGGCGATGATCGTCCCCGTCGACGGATGAATGGCTATATCAATGCAGCCGGTCGAGTCGGAAATAAAAAGCTTTTGTTCCCATGTCGCGCCGCCGTCGGTCGTCCGGTAGACGCCCCGGTCGGGATTGGCGCCGAATAGTTTGCCCAGTACGGCCACGAAGACGGTTTCGGGCCGATTGGGGTCGAACACGATCCGCCCGATGTGGAAACTGTTCGGCAGCCCTTTGAATTCCCAGGTGGTTCCGCCGTCGGTCGTCTTGTAAATGCCTGTTCCTTCGAATGAATCACCGGCGCTGTTCGCTTCTCCGGTGCCGGCGTACAGGACATTATGATCCGTCGGATGCATCGCAATCGCCCCCATCGACTGCGAGCCGACATTATCGAATACCGGCGTCCATTGGGTGCCGCCGGTGGTTGATTTGAAAATTCCCCCGCTGGCGGACGCGGCGTAGATGTTGCTATACCCGCTCGGATCGAGAGCCAAGTCGGTGATCCGTCCGGGAATATTAGTCGGCCCGGCCATTTCCCACGGCGCGGTGACACTGTTTTTCTGCGCGGCAAACTCCGCCCGCTGCCGCGATGCGGTCGTGAGCGCCGCCAATTGCTTGCCGTCCGGAATGCTGGCGTGCGGGTAGGCGCGCTGCAGATAATACCATTCATTGGGCCGTCGGATTTTATGCGGGACTTTGCCGTGATTTTTCAACATAAATCCGCTCACCTGTGCATAATATGGATCGACGGCGGCGGTCTTATCGGCGTCATGGTCTTGCCAAATCAGGTACACGGCCGCGACGGTGACCATGGCAACGATAGCCATGATTAATTTCTTCTTCATGCTTTTACCCCCCGCCAAAAGATAGAAATTGCTGATACGAGACAAATATAGCTAGCCTTTATAATAGCAATATAACGCAATGCTGAATTTATAAAACGATTTTTTTTGTCCCCGATTTGGTTGAATTCTCAGATGAATAGCTTGATTTCGCCGTTCACTGGATATCCCCGCAACCGGCTGTAATTCCGGGAACCGACCGCAGGTTACCTGCGGTTATATAATACGTGTAATTGTTCTTTGCTATCGTAAGCGGCGCGTCCATATTAAGTATTATGAGGATTGTATATGACCACGACCAGTACTACCCGGGATTCTGCGACGGCGATCGTGTTTTCGGGACCGATTTTCATAGAGGCTACGCCATGGAAGGAACGGACCATGGGACTGACACAGCCGATTCGACAGGAGAATTGACATGCGTAAAGAGTTAACCGCGATACTCGTGGGGGCAATCGTACTTTCAGTATCAGTTTCAGCAGCGACCGGGCCGGGCAACCCCGTGGCCGCGTCATCCACAACGGCGAAGACCCGGATCATGCAGGCATCCCGTGCTGAAAAAATCGATTTCAATCCCGTTTTCGGCACCGCCGAACGAGTCTCCGGATTGTTTCCGGCACCCGGCCCGGGAACCAAAGCGGACAAGGCTCTTAGATTCATAGCCGCCAAACGAGATGTCTACCGAATCGATCAACCCGCGCAAGAATTCAGACTGCTGAACGAATCGACCGATGATCTCGGTCTCAGCCACGTGCGATTTCAACAGGTCTATCGTGGCGTCCCCGTCTGGGGCAACCAGATAATCGTCCATTTTACCGACGATACGACGATTTATCTGGCCGGCGGACAGACAATGGCGACGCCCAATATCGATGTCTTCCCGTCGGTCTCCGACATAACCGCCAGGAATGCGGCTTTAAACGATCTGAAAGGAACCATCGATACCACCGGTGTGATCGTCCGGTCGGAACTGGTGATTTATCCTGACGACGGCGATCCGCATTTGAGCCGTTTGCTGACGATCACCGATTCAGAGAATCCATCATTCCGTTGGCGGGTATTTGTCGACGCCCAAACCGGCGACGTGTTGTTCAAATTCAACGATATCGCCTACGACGGCCCGGACACTGGATCGGGACCGGATGTGACGGAGGTTGAGCGCACCTTTCCCATCTATCAGCAGGCCGGCATCTATGTGCTCCGCGACGTGACCCGCGTCGGTGAAATCGACACGTATGTGAATTATCTTCACGGCGGGGGGCTATCGTCCGATTTGGACGGCGACAAAATGTGGAACGATTCCATCCCGCAGCGGGCCGAGGTGTCGGCGCATGTATTTACCGGATGGGCCTACGATCTCTTTAAAACTTTGTTCAACCGCGAAAGCTACGACGGTCTCGGGGCCATTGTCATCGCCAACGCCCATGACGCCAACACCGTCAATAACGCCTATTGGAACGGCGTTTCGTTGAATTTCGGCGACGGGGACGGCGTGAATTACCTGCCCTTTTCCGGCTCACCCGACGTCGTCGCCCATGAGTATACTCATGCTATCACCGAATACAACGGGCACGGCGGTTTGCTTTACGCCTTCCAGCCAGGTGCGCTCAATGAATCCTTCTCGGATGTCTTCGGATCCGGAGTGGATACGACCGACTGGCTGCTGGGTGAGGATATTCGGATTACATCGCCGGGATATATCCGCAATATGGCCAATCCCAGTCTGACCGGGCAGCCCAAAACCATGACCGATTACCGCTATTATGATATCAACGTCGACAATGGCGGCGTGCATGTCAATTCCGGCATTCCCAACTATACCTTCTACCGGGTCGTCGCCGTTTACGGTATCCAACGAGTGCGAGCCGACAGCATCTGGTACCGCACGCTATTCACCTATCTGACGCCAAATTCCGGATTTTATTTCTGGGCCGGGATGCTCACCCAGTCGGCCATAGACCTGTACGGTTTCGGCAGCCCCGAACACATCGCGGTCGAAAATGCCCTTGCCGACGTTGCCCTGGGCACCGTCTTCGCGATTCCTCAATCGTTTGCTCTCAATACCCTGCTCGGGACCTCGAGCACGAGTTCGCTCTGGATTCATAATACCGGCGGTTTCTCCGGCGCGCCCTCGATGTCCAACCTGGCGCCGACCCTTACCGGGCTGAGCCTCGATCCCGGGCCGGGATATCAGTCCTCCATTCCGGCGGGCGACTCTTCGGAATATATCGTCACGTTCGATGCAACGGCCCTGACGGGCTGCAACCTCGGTCTGTATATCGACACCCTCCAGTTCTATGCGACAACCAGTCTGGGCGTGACGGAGCTGCGCGTACCGGTGGAGGTCACCGTCGGTTTGACCACGGCGAGTACTCAGACGGCGGCTTTTTCGACACAGTGTGCCCAGTTGGATGTCGATAATACGGCCAGCGCCTCGGATTTTTCCCGCGGCAATTACGACGTGCTCTACGGAGCCAGCCTATTGATCGGTTTGCGTGACGGCGCCGACACGACCGTCTATCGCACCATCTTCGGAACCCAGAAATTCGCGCCGATCGACATCTTTCAAACGACGTCGGGTGTGAGCGCCTATCGGTTCTCGACTGATGACGGACGCGTCCAGGGGGATGTCAGGTACCGGTGGAATCCGAGCGACGCCGATAGTTGTGAGTTTTTCCTGGTCGATTACACAATTTTCAATGATTGCGATACGACTTTGAATGTCCTGACCGGCATGGCCGCCGATTTGGATATCGGCAATGATCGGACGGGATATGACAGCAGCGTGCAGATGGTCTATATGTACGATACCGGCACGCGCGCCACCGGTATGGCCTTGCTCGGTGCGACCGCGCGGAACCTGCGGGCCATCAATAATCCCACTCAGGTCTACAACAATGCCTTTACCGACGGCCTGGCTTACAGGCAAATGGCTGCCACCAATTCAACTGACGGGACAACTCTGGACGACTGGACGATACTATTAACCTTCGGTCAGAATCAGTTAGGAGCCGGAGATACTCTGCGGTTTACTGTCGCCATGATGTATTCCACCGCCGGCGTGGCGGACCTGGCCACCATCTATGAGAAGGCCGCGGCGTTCGCCGGCCCGGTCGGTCCCGGTTATATCCCCGGGGATGCCAACGGCGACAGTACGGTGAATATCGGCGACGCCGTGGCGATCGTGAATTACATCTTCAAAGGCGGCCCCGCGCCCGATCCATTGGAGGCGGGAGACGCCAACTGCGATGGCGCGGTCAATATTGGCGATGCCGTCTACCTGATCAATTATATCTTCAAAGGCGGCCCGCCTCCGGGCTGTCCGTAATCGTTTTTGAGAGAGCACGAACGAAGGGCCGGCTTGGGCGCCGGCCCTTTTTATTGGCATCATCTCGCCGACAATTCACTGCGTCGAATTCCCGCTGTTTTCGCGCCAGACTGCGTATATTCCAAAAGGAAACAGATGGATATGACGAATCCCCTCGCAAAATTGCCGGACCGTATCCGCCTTGGCACATCGTCATTCTCGGAAAATGACTGGGTGGGGCCGTTTTACCCTCCGGGAACCAAGCCGACGGATTTCCTGGCCTACTATGCCACCCGCTATTCCACGGTCGAAGTCGATGCCACGTATTACGCTATACCGTCGCGCCGGACGGTCGAGGGATGGTCGCGGAAGATATCGAACGATTTTGTGTTGTCCGCCAAATTCCCGCGATCGATCGTGCACGGCGGCGAAGGGGCCAGGCCCGATGGCAAAATCGTCCTTGTTCCCGAGGCGACATACGATGATCGTAACCGCTTTCTCGACGTGATGAGCGTCATGGGCAAACGGTTGGGACCGCTTGTGTTGCAGTTCCCCTATTTTGCCAAGGCCGTGTTCGCGTCATCGAAGGAATTCATGGATCGGCTGGATCGATTCCTGGATGATCTTCCCGGCGGTTTTCGATACGGGGTCGAAATCCGCAACCGGAGCTGGCTGACCGGCTCTTTTGTCGATCTATTGAAACGTCACAACGCGGCGCTGGTGCTGGTCGATCAGGCGTGGATGCCGCACGGCGATGACGTCGCCGATAAATACGACATCGTCACGTCTGATTTCGTTTACGTCCGCCTGTTGGGGGATCGCAAAGAAATCGAAGCCGTCACCACGACGTGGGACAAGGAGGTGATCGACCGGGGCGATCGACTGCAACGGTGGGCCGACCTTATTGCCGGACTGGTCGAACGGGAGATCGAAACGTTGATATATGTCAACAACCACTATGCCGGCTACGCGCCGGCCACTGCCGACCGCCTCCATGATATGATACTGGTGAAAATCGCATCGTCGTAGCGGACCGTGCGGCCGGGATCACGTCAATCACATCCCGGTTCAGGACCTCCCCTGAAAATATAATTAATGAGGTAAACGGCGTCGCCGATATTGCAGGCGCCGCTGCAATCGGCATCTCCCGTGCTCGCCGGATCCGGGGGAGGGCCGCTTCGGAAAATATAGGTGATCAGATAGACCGCGTCGGCGATGTTGATCGCCCGGTCTCGGTTGGCGTCCCCGATAACGTACGATACCGTATGGAACCGCGCGGCCGCGCCCCATTGTCCCTCTTCGAACCCGTCATACGCCCGCACCCGCCAATAGTAATCCTCGTCTGTTGAGAGGGCGTCCTGAATCGCCCACGAACTGACCGCGCCCGAATCGGGAGCCACATGTAACGCCTGGGCCACAAGATCGGTCAAAACGCTGTCGGAATAGAGTTCGTACGAATACGTCAGGGAGTCGTCTTCAAGATCGACGCTGTTGGTATGAGTGAGAACGACGGCGTCATAGTACATTTCCTGTCCCTCGTCCGGCGCCAGGCCGAATGGCACCGGCACCGAATTTGTCCGCATCTCAGCGGATGTCCAATCGGACCAAAATATGCCGTTGAATACGCGCGCCCGGATATAGTAAACTCCGCCGTCGATAAGGCCGGGGCCGCTATAAACGGCCTGCGTATCTATGGAAATCGGCGATTGATAGTCCCATATCGGAGCGCTGGCCCAAAATCTATCGTCGCCCACCTGTATCTGATATGCCTGCTGCGGATTCGATCCGGGGTCGTTATACTGCCAGCCAAAAATCGGAGTCTCATCGATGACATGCGTCGGATCATCGGCCAGGACAGCCAGCCCGGCCGCGGTCGGAGTGGTTCCCGTCGCCGTCACACCGAAGAAATTGAGTGCATCGGCCATGATTGAATCGCGTCCTTGCCATCGCCAATCGCCGTCGGTGATGGATTCGAATCCAAACGAGAAAAACAGGCTTTTGTAGTCTCCCGAGTACGACACCGCCCCTAAACCCTGATTATTGTAATAGCCCAATTCGCCTACACCGCCGTTAATCGGCATGATCTTATCCGTGGCCGTCTGATTGTTCGCACCGGTGCGGCCGAATAAAATGACCGAATCTCCGGCCGAAAAGATCGAACCCGCCGGATCATCTCCCAGAATCGGTATACTGGACGCCGATAGATATTCGGATTTCAGGTAATCCTGCAGAAGCTGCGGATCGTACACAGCCAGTTGGGGCGCGATCCCCTGCCCGGTCAGGAATAGGCCGCCGCCCCTGTTCATCCAGTCTCTGATGACAGTCAAATCCATCAAGCTGAGCGGGTTGGTGCGGTAATCTCCTGTGAACCAGACGGCGACCGTTCCGTTATCCAGGTACGAGGTCCCGGGACCGGGCGTCCCGCCGCCGGAACGAATCGTATAGGGAATCCGTTTCGCTTTCAGATACGGCTGATAATATTCCTCCAGTGCATCACCGTCGTCCTCGTCTACCAGGATGACGGGAATGCCCCCGATGGGCCGTTCCACAACTTGCGAATCTCGGTCGGCACCGCCATTCCAAACGAACGTGATATACATGGAGTCGACACGTGCGCCATAATCGGCCGGGATGACTATTTCGAAAGGGGAGGCGCTGTTCTGAACCGTCTGCCCCCTCGGTACGACTCCCAGGAACGCCGAATTCTGGGTGACGTCGATTCTGGCGTCGTCGAACGACAAATAGGCTGTGACGTCATTCAAATCAGTCGCATATCTGTTTTCGAAGGTAAGAACCACCTGCACTGTTTCGCCCGCTTCCGGGATACTGTCGCCGTCGCCGCCTTCGGTGTCGTCATAGATGTCGTTGTCAAGTATCGCCATTTTTTTGGCGCGCACATAATCGACATAGCAGGCGCTGTAGCCGACCATGGAAAAACCGTATTGAATCAGCATGTATCCGCCTTCGCCCCAGCCGTCGCCCCAGGAATTGCGCAGTATCCATACCCCTTCGGTGCCCTGCGTATCATCCCACCCCACCAGAACCACGGCATGATTGATCGCCACGTGCTCATACGTGTTGAAAATGCCCCCTGTGTACGCTTGAAAGGCGGGACCGACGCATATCAAAACCGCGATCGGGCCGTGAGCGATAATGGCTTGCTTCATGGCCTCGATACTCGGTATGCCGTTTTCCTCGCCGATATACGCCCACGAGCGGATGAAATAATCGTGCGGATATGGGCCGTCGCACGGCAGATCGGCCGCGGCATACGGGAAATATTGTTCCAACACCGCCCCGGAATCGCCGTAATTGTCCGTCTTCCATTGAAAATAGTCGAAAGCGTACCAGCCGCCGCCGCAACTCCCACCGTCGCGATTACAGCTGACCAGCCATTGTTCCGAAAGATCGACCACGTCGCCGTCTTTGATTTTGATATTGCACTCCAGCGGCCCCACGGTGCCGAACGCCCAACAGCTTCCGCATTGTCCCTGATTCCTCACCGGCGGCAAGCCCGTCTCCTCGCGCCAATCGAATTTCTCGGGTAGGTCCGCCTTGACGATACAAGGATCGAACGGAGCCATTTTCTCCCAGCCGTCGGGGATGACCACTCCACACAGCTCGTCGAGTGAATATGCCGTGGCGGGATTTTTCCCGACGCTGAATGTCCACCCCTCGACCCTGCCCTGCTGACGGAGGCTGTCGATTTCGGCGTCGGTCATGCTGCCGAACGCCGGAACGGTGAATGCGCCCACAACCAGTACGAAACATAATGCGATGATGAAGAGGCTCCTGGTTCTTTCCCGATCTCTGGCGCGACGGTACATATCCGGCTCCTTTCGGCGGAGAGGCGGTAGCTCCGAAGTATTAATCGACCGCTTATCGGCGAAGGTGGGATCGCCGACGGCGGGACAAGCGCGCAACGTAGTCTTCATTATCTAATATAGGCAAAATCAAGAATTTGTCTATTATGAAATTTGCTCGGGATGATTAAAGGGAAAAAAACAGCATTTAGCCGATTGCGGATTATTGATTTGCTGTGCCATCACGTCGTCTTCAGGCCATAATAAATCATAGCCGCGCTGAACAGGCGTGGAATGGCGCGCGTTTCGTTCAGCCCCGCCTGTTTCATCAGACTGAGAAATTCCTCCGGCTCGGGAAAGGCCATCACGGAATCGTTCAGATATTTGTACGCGTCGTAATCGCCTGATATGGCGCCGCCGATAAGCGGCATGACTCGTTTGAAATAAAAGCCGAAAAGCGAGCGAGCCAGCGCCCGGCGCGGCACGGCCGGTTCAACAATAGCGAGATGACCGCCCGGCGCGAGGACGCGCGCGATCTCGCTCAGGGCCGACGGTTTATCCTGGATATTGCGAATCCCGAACCCTATTGTGACGGCGTCGAGGGAATCATCTCCAAACGGCAGCGCCAGAGCGTCGGCCTGACATAATAACAGGGAAGAGTGAGTATCCCGGCCGAGACGTCTTGCTGCCAGCCCCAGCATCTGGGACGCAAAATCGACTCCGTAGAGATCGATATCGTCGCCGTATCGCCGCCGAAGAATCGAAAGAAAGTCGCCCGACCCGCAGCACAGATCGAGCGCCCGCTTGTGACGCAAATCCCCCAACAGATCGGTCGCCTGTCTGCGCCATCGCATATCATGCCCCCCGGAGAGCAGCCGGTTCAGAAAATCATACCGGGGGCTGATTCGGTTGAACATTGTCTGTATTTTTCGACCGTGTTTTTCTTCTATCATCGCCGGTTCCGCCATCGCAGGCATATAGTACGAAACCTGCCCGTCGCGCAAGTCTCGCGCGCGATAAAATGGATAATCTACCCGCGTTATTCCGGAATTATATGCGGCCGATGAAGAAACCGACGGCGCAAACGGTCCCGACGGGGCTTACCCTTTCCATCCGATCGGTTCGCGATTGTATTCCTTGATCAATTCCCAGGCCCGTTCGGCGGTGTCGGCGAAACGGAAATAACTCAAATCGTCCGCCCCGATGGTGCCCTCGGCGACGAGAAAATCGAAATTGATCAGTTGCGTCCAATAGTCTTTGCCGAACAAAATAATCGGAATCCCCTTGGTGCGGTCGGTCTGCACCAGCGTCAGCGCCTCGAATAATTCATCCATGGTCCCGTAACCGCCGGGAAAAGCCACCAACGCTCTGGCCCGCATCAGAAAATGCATCTTGCGGATGGCGAAATAATGGAATTGAAAACACAAATCAGGTGTGATATACGGATTCGGTTTCTGTTCCTGCGGAATCTGAATATTGAGGCCGATCGATTTGGCGCCGCAGTCGTAGGCGCCTCGGTTGGCGGCTTCCATGATGCCCGGGCCGCCGCCGGTCACGATCACGTAATCCGCGCCGGTCGCGTTCTGCATCTCCGATGATACCAGTTCGGCAAACCGCCGGGCTTCCTCATAATATCCCGATTTGGCGTGAATCCGTTTGGCGATAGAAACCCTTTTCAAGAGCAGGGGGTTGCGCGGGCTCCTTTTAAGTTCGGTTTCGAGCGCTTTGAGCTGCCGGAAGCTTTCTTTGGGTTCGAGTATCCGGGTGCCGCCAAAGACGACAATGGTGGACCGGATATTATGATCGGTCAGGAGCATTTCCGTCTTGAGCAATTCGAGCTGCAAACGCACCGGACGCAGCGCGTCCTGCATGATGAATTCATGGTCCAGAAAGGCCAATTTATACGAGGGTTGATCTTCCCACCAACTGCCGTGATTGCCGCTTTTTCTTTTTTTTGTCATAGGTACTTTCAAGTTATTCCCGGACTATAGTCTCCTGCGTCCTAATCGGTGCTCGATACAACCAAATCAACCTCTTCGCCGGGCAAAAGTTCCGATCCGGCGTCGTCGGATTGCTCCAGGACCGTTTCCGGAAGATAATTTTCGTTGATAACCCGCGTAACCAGACCGACTTTCAGGCCTTTTTCCTCGAGCCGCGCGCGAGCATCGTCGAGAGACAGGCCGATCAGCCGGGGGACGAATATTGTCTGCTGATAGGGACCTCGATTGACCATGAGGTTTACATCGCTGCCGTAGGGGATTTCCGTGCCGGAACGCGGATAGGAGAATACCACGACTTTCTCCGGCAGGGAATCGGCTGTCGTCCATTCCAGATTGCCCAGCTTAAATCCGGCCGCCTCCAAATTAAGGCGGGCCTGCCGGACGGAGAAACCGCGCAGATCGGGCACCTTCACCAGCTTTTGTCCCAGCGACGTGACGACCTTGATAGTCCGCCCGGATTTAACCATGGTGCCGCCGATGGGGAACTGGGTCAGGATGGTGCCGCTCGGCTTATCCGGATGATATTCTTCGGACGTCACTTCCATGGACAACCCGGCCTCACTCATGATCGGTTCGGCTTCGACGACCGTCATCCCGACGATATTAGGCAGTGAAAATTCCTCACCGTGCCGCGTCACGTTCGGCATGACGATGTTATTCATGAGCACGTAGAGAAAGATAAAGATGACCAGCGCGACTCCGGCCCAGAGGGCGAGTTTCCCCCGGGTCGTGGTCGGGTGCAAGGCTACTTCCCATGGGAGCGACGATCGCTGGCCGTGTCCTTTGTGTTTCTTATAGACTATCATAGTTATATGTTATACAAAGAGACACAACTTACGGCATTTTTCTATCGCTGCCAAGTTTTTTCTTGAGGGCGACGCAGAAGGCGCCGTCGATGTTGTCGAAAACGGGGTAGGTCTTGATGAAACCGCGCTCGTTGACCAACTCCCTGGCCACGAACGATCCCGGCCGGACCAGCGTGAAGTCGGGCCGGTCGAGCAGAAACTCCTCGATGATCTGGTCGTTTTCGTCGCGGATTATCGTGCACGTGGAATACACCAGAGTGCCGCCCGGAGTCAACAGATCGGCGGCGTGACGCAATAACTGGCCCTGCGACCGGGCCAGCTTCAACGAATCCTCCCGGGATTTGCACCAGCGCAAATCGGAATGCCGCCCGACCACGCCCCAGCCCGAACACGGCGCATCCAGAAGCACCTTGCCGGCCGCGGGGCCTTTGAAATCGAGCACATCGCATACGACCGGCGCGACAATCCGGATCCCCAGACGGCGGGCGTTATCCACCAGCGTTTCCAGCCGCTTCAAATTGATATCGACCGACGTGATTCGTCCGGTATTGCGCATCAACGCCGCCGCGTAGGTAGCCTTGCCGCCGGGCGCCGAGCAGAGATCGAGAAACGAATCCTTCGGGCGGGGGTTGACCAGTCGCACTGAGATCCCGGCCGATTCGTCCTGAATATACACCTTGCCGGTATCAATCAACTCCTTTTCCAGCGGAAGACCCTGTTTGCGGATATAATAATAGTCCTTCAAATATTTCCCGGGTGAATAATCGATCTTATTTCTCTCCAGCAGGCCGATCAATTCTTCGGGATGGATTTGCAGGCGATTGATACGATACGTCAATTGTGGCGGCAAATTGCCGCGGATCAACAACTGCTCGGTCCGTTCCGGCCCGAATTCGCTGAGACAGTATTTCACGAACCAATCGGGATAGCTGTAATAATTGGCGAGGTATTCCTCGGTCCGCTCATATTTGTCCGGGAATACGACCTTTTCGGGGGTGCGAAGGTAATTGCGCAGAATGGCATTGACGAATGATCCCCGGCTGTGATGCACGAGGCCCCGGGCGAGATTAACCGATTCGGAAACGGCGGCGCCGTGCGGTATCCGATCGGTGAAAATCAACTGATACAGCCCCAGCCGCAGAATATTCCGTGTTACCGGGTCGAGCCGGGCGTTTGGCTTCTGGAGGAAAAAGGAATAGGTGAAATCGAGCCGTCGGCGCATTTTGACCACGCCGTGGCAAAGTTGCAGCATAAACCGGCGATCGAGTTCGCTGAATTCGCCCCCGGATAAAACCTCGGTGATGGCCTCGTCGGTTTTCCATCCCCGATCCAGGACCATCCCGATGGCCATAATGCAGGCGGCCCGTACCGGATCGTATTTGGGACTTTTCTTCTGTGCGCTTTTCTCCAACGCTGCTCCGTCTACCCGGCCCGAAGCCGGAGTTGCTTCGTACGCTCCAAAGGTACTTCGTTAAACTATATCGGCAGTTACGCCGTTTTGTCAAGCGAACTACGACTACACCAAGGCGCTCAAAGGATCGAGATAGCGTCCCGTTTCGTCGTAATAATTCATAGCCTTGCGGTGGAAATGGAACGATGCGATTCTTTCAGCATCGTATAAATCCAGAGCTTCGATCACTTCCGTTGGGCGGGCGTATCCCCCTTCACCCAATCCCAACTCCATCTCCAAAATAAAACGTCCTTCGTCATCATGGAGTTCCAGGCGATAAATCGCCGGACGTATTTCCACCTCTTTGCCGCCCTCTTTCCCGGTACGATTGGCTATCACCGATCCCCGCTGCAAAATAGCGCCCATACGCGCCTTGAGCAAGTCCGGATCGCCGAAATCCCCCGTGATTCGATACACGGCGCGATTCAGTAAGGTCGATATCGCCGGCGCTTTGGTATAGATCGGCTTGAAGTCCAGAATGAAAAAACCTTCCGGCATGGCCCGGCCGAGCGCTTCGATATTCTCACGGGTGCAGGCGCCTTCGATTTGGATATCGAGATATTCCGATTCGGAACTGTAGCCGTGGGGGAGAGGCGGCCCGAATGATAGTTTCTGATGGGGGCGGAAGCCCTGGCTGTACGCGACGGGAACATCAGCCCGGCGGATCGCCCGCTCGAAAACCCGGTTGTTGTCAAGATGGGACAGGAACCTCACCAACCCCTTTTTGCCCCATTTGAGGCGAACCTTGCCCCGAGTCGGAGGCACGTTCGCTCGAGGACCGGTCAACTTGCGCTTGCGGCGACCGTATACATCGCTTCCGTCATCGTCATCGGCTGCATTTGCGGTTGCGGTACGGGGAGGAGGAGTCTCATATGCGATCTCCGAGGATTGCGATCGCTCCTTGAACAGCCGTTCCTTGGTTTGGCCCCGGTCGACGATATCCCACGGAAGAGGCTTGGAGAAACTAAACTCCCCGGCATATTCTTCTGCGGCTATGCCGTTATCGGCAAACGCCTTATGCCAGATGTCGATATTGAAATGCTCGCTCCAGCCGTCGAATTTGGCTCCGGCGCGAAAAGCGGACAGAATCACCTGGCCCATCCTCCGGTCGGCGCGACCGATGATCCCTTCCAGATGAGACAAATTCGGATCGCGAAATTTCAATGACACCTCATGTGCCCTGACGCCGCGCTTGATGAGATCCTGCTTGCGGGCGATTTCGTCGGGGGTGCATATCCGATCCCACTGAAAAGGGGTATGGGCCTTCGGTGAAAACGGGGAAATAGTGACATTGATTTTGTGCTGGCCTTTGGCTTGCCGCCCGATCCGGACACACTTCATGATCAAATGGCAAATCCCGGCGATATCCTCGTCGGTCTCGGTCGGCAACCCAATCATGAAATAGAGTTTGACCAATTGCCAGCCTTTATCGAAGGCCGTCTGCACTGCCGTCAACAAATCCTCTTCCCGGAAATTTTTGCGGACAACCTGACGCATCCGTTCGCTGCCGACCTCGGGGGCGAATGTCAGGCCCGTCTTGAAGCTTTTTTTGATGGATTCCGCCACCTGCCCGGTAAAGGTCGAAGGGCGCAGTGACGGCAGGGATAAAGCGACCTTCTTCTTTTCCAACGGCCCCGCCAGCGCCGCGGCCAGCCGCTCGATATCGGGATAATCGGTAGTCGACAGAGACAACAAGCTGACCTCGTCGTAGCCGGTATTGTCCAGGT
The DNA here is from genome assembly GCA_964549765.1 of uncultured Ignavibacteriales bacterium. GTDB lineage: Bacteria > Zixibacteria > MSB-5A5 > GN15 > JAAZOE01 > CAZJWR01. The sequence goes on along the minus strand of CAZJWR010000034.1, from coordinate 17,073 downwards.
TAGCCATGACCTGTTGCTTGATTTCATTGACGCTGCGCAGCCGTACCGGCTTGTATATTTTGCCCGCCTGGCAGAAGCGGCAACCCTGCGGACACCCCCGCATAATTTCGACCGCCACCCGGTCGTGAGTGATTTCCAAATACGGCAAGAACGGTTTTTCCGGATAATATTCCGGTTTCAGCGGCTGGGTATGGCGGGCTTTTATTGTCTCAGGAATTCCGTCGACGGTGGGACGCATAGTCTCACGATCATAAAACGCCGGCACGTATACCGATTCGACTCCGCCCAGCCGCAGAAGTCTTTCACGGCGCGGCTTGCCCTTGGATTCGGCCAGGGCTGCTATGAGCTCGGGGATAGCTTCTTCCGCCTCGCCGATGAAGAAAAAATCGATGAAATCGGCCATCGGCTCGGGATTATAGCAGATCGGCCCGCCCGCCGCGATGAGCGGATCGTCCTCGGATCGTTCGCTTGATAACAAAGGAATCCCGGCCAGATCGAGCATATTCAAAACGTTCGTGAATACCATCTCGTACGAAAGCGTGAAACCGAAAACGTCGAACTCTCGCACGGGCCGCTGTGATTCGAGGGAGAACAGAGGCAGGCCCTGCTTCCTCAACAGCGCTTCGGCATCGATCCCCGGGGCGTAAACGCGCTCGCAGAGCGCATCCGGCTGCGAATTTATGAGATGATATAGAATCTGGCCGCCGACATACGACATCCCGATTTCATATAAATCGGGATACGCCAGGACAAACCCCACCCGCCCTTCCGGGGACTTCGTGACAGACCCCAACTCGCGGCCGAAATACCGGGCGGGTTTTTCGACGTAGGGGAAAAATTTCCGTTCCAGTTCATCAATCATACCGGATACTAAAAACCCCGGCCGGTGACCGGGGTTTTTCTCAGCCGTAGACTTCGGCTTCGTTACACTTGCAAACCCCGACCGGTTTGTTGACGAATCTCCAATTCCCGTCTCTGCTTTCGGCTTTCATCAACTTTATATGGGTGATTTCGCCGCCGCATACCGGGCAGGTATCAACGTGTTTCTTCTTGCTCGCCTTGTCCGAAAACGATTGTCTCTTCGCCATGACGTTCAGTCTCCTCTATTTCAGCTTTTATTTTCGACAGTTTCATCTTCTCGCGCCCGAGCCGCACCAGAAGCTTGGTGGCGACGGCTACGACATTGAATCCGGGGCTTTTTTCGAAAAGCGTTTTGCATCCCTCGAATTCCCGATCGGCCGCCGCGTAATCTTTCGCTGTCAGCGCCTCCAGCGCCCGGCAGTAAGACTTTTCCTGTTCCGTTAACAATCCTGCGCCCATTATGTTTCCGTCCGCAAGCGGCGTAAACGCTCCAGATACGGCTCGACCTTGTACCCTTCCATCTGCAGGAAGAAAATCATCGATGCCGCCAAGTGACGATATATCTTGTCTGTTTTCGTCTCGGCCGATTTCAGCGCGTCGTCGAGGCAACTGAGCAGATGCTCCCGCTGGGCCAGCAGCGCCTCGAGTTCGACCGTTTCCCGGCGGAGCAGCGACTGAAACTGTTCAGCGAGGCTGACTTGCTCGGCCGGCCGTTTAATTGTGATCCGAAAGCCGCCGCTGTCGAGATCGCGGAGCCATTGCCGGATTTCATCGGCCAGCTTTTGGCTGTCGCCATCCTCACGCTGCCGGATGCGCTGCATTAGCTCGCTCAAAAAATCGCCCAGCCGCTTCCGTTGGGAATCGGACAGCGATTCTTTGTTCAGAGTAGTGCGATAATCATTCAAAAGTACCGTTATATCGGATGTAATCGAGTCGCCCCGGTCGAAATTGATGACAAGGTCGTCTATCCGGTTCAGCGCTCCCAGAAAGGTGATCTGTTCCTTCTTGTGCGCCAGCGTGCCCTCGATCAACTGCTTCAGGCGCGACTCCAGCCGCTCTATGCTCTTGATATCAGCCATTAATTTTGCATCGGGTTTCCGGGATTGCCAGCGCTCCGGCCGGTTTTGTCGACCAGATAATCCTCGATGAGCCGGCACAGACGGTCGACCATATTGTCAAGCGTATTGCCCTCGGATGTCCGCTTCTCCGCCGGACGGATAAGACCCGCCAGTTGCAGCGACGCCAGATGTTTCAGCACCTCGACCGATTCCAGCGATGAAGCCGCGACGATGTCATTGATATCCCGGCGGCCGTCGACCAGCGCCAGCACATTCCATTCTTCCGGCTGCAGGCTAATGTCGCGTCTCTGCCCCGGTTCCGATGGCGCTACCGCAAACACGGTCGAAAAATCGGGGAGAGCGTCTTTCAGGCGGGTCATTTCGTCGAGCCGCCGCAGACCCTCCAGCACGACATTTTCGGTGGACAATTTGACGGTGATTTCCTCTTCGGTCGGAAACTGATTTTCATAAAATTTGAACGAACCTTTGTCCCAGGTCATGAGCGAATAGATCAACTCCTCGACCTGCCGCCGCACGACCTGCTCCAGATCAGCCCGGTCGATATAACGTTTTTCGATCATTATCTGGCCCAGCCGTCTCCCCCTGCCGCTGTCGCCGGCCTGGACGGTGATCGATTCGTCCAGCTGATCGGATGATATTCGGCCCATATCGACCAGCATGCGGCCGATATGATAGGTCTTGTGCGGGCCGTACCCGTAGATCACCGCGCCATCGCGGAAATAGACCATGACGATATTATCGTCGCGCTGGATACCCAGCGTCCCGGTCTTCCGGCTGGCCGAAACCAGCTGGAAAATCTCCGGGAGGGTAAAGCGCTCAATGTTTCCTTGCAGATCCAAATCCATACAGCATTCCGGTTAAATAGAATATAATAACCATCTAATATAAACCGCACCCGGTATTTGTCAACGATATAAATGACGATTGTCCCAACTCGAAATTGCGATAAGCCCCCGCCCGACTCGGAATAAAATTTCACTTTTCTGACAAATCCGCTATTTAAGTCGTTTGATCTGGCGGGCCATGTTGTCCGGGTTTATACCTCGCGACGACGCCTTCCAGACCGCCTTGCCGTCCAGGAATAATATCACCTGCGGGGATTCATGGGGAATCTCGGTTTCCCGGGCTATTTTCTGGGCCAATTCCTTGTTCTCGCGCACTAGGACTCGCCAATATTCCGGGCGCCGTTCCTGTTCGCTGAATTCCATAAACTGCCGCCATGCTCCTTTCGAAAGCGGGCACACGGTCGAATGTTTAAACAAGAAAACCGGTCGTTCCGTGCTGGTTTCCACGAGCTGTCGGTAATCCTCGTCGCTGTTGCAGCTTTTTATCATGTCGACGCTCTCAACAGATTTTCCCTACATCTCAGTTCCTATTCATATACACACAAATGACGGCGTCCGTCAAGAGAAATGACCCAAATGAACCGTTGCGTGAAGATTTTAGTTGACCTATATTAACCTTGGGAACAGACTTCGCGTATAACACCCAGTAGACGCAAAGCCGGTTATACCGATGATGAGGAGGTGCTACCGTGGCGTTCGCTGAGTCTCCGACCGCCGCCGCCCGGGCAAAACATCTATTCCACGGCAGATTAATGGTGTTTTTTCTAGTGCTACTCGCCTTATCATTACTCCTTCCCGCATTTGCTTTTGCCGACGGCGTCGCTCTGATCAAAGTCGATATGGCCATCGGGCCCATCGCCAATAAGGTCATCACCGACGCGCTCAAACAGGCCATTGAGGAAGACCGGAAACTTCTCATCATCGAATTGGACACTCCCGGCGGCCTCGATAAATCCATGCGGGCTATCTGCCGCGAACTGCTCAACAGCGACATCCCGACCGTGGTCTATGTGGCGCCATCGGGCGCGCGCGCGGCCTCGGCCGGAGTGTTTATCACTTATGCCGCCAATATTGCCGCCATGGCGCCGGGAACCAATATCGGTGCCGCTCATTCGGTCAGCCTGGGTGGACAGATCGATTCGGTCATGGAGCATAAAATCCAAAACGACGCCGTGGCCTATCTGACTTCGATAGCCAAGAAACGCGGCCGTAGTATCGAATTCGCCAAACGGGCGGTTTTGGAAAGCGAATCGGTCGACGCCGAAGTGGCGCTTGATTCCAATGTCATCGATCTTATGGCAGATAATGTGGACAGCCTGCTGGCCAAAATCGACGGCCGCGTGGTCGATATTGCCACGGGCCCGGATACCTTGCACGTCGCCGGCCAAAATGTCGTCGAATATTCGATGAACTTCAAGGACCGTTTCTTGAAAATTATCACCGATCCGAACATCGCGTTTATTCTGTTCAACATAGGATGGCTGGGACTCTTGATCGAACTGTACAGTCCGGGATTGATATTCCCCGGTGTCATCGGCGGCATCAGCCTGATCCTGGCCTTTTTCTCGTTCCAGCAGCTTCCGATCAATTATGCCGGATTGGGGCTGATCATTTTCGCCGTTATATTGTTTATCCTCGAAGTCAAGGTAACCAGTTATGGCATTCTGGGTATCGGAGGAGTGATATCTATGCTTTTGGGGTCGCTAATGTTGATAGATTCCCCGGCGCCGTACCTGCAAATTTCGCTGACGCTGATCATCGCCACGGTCGCGTTCGCCGCCGCCTTTTTCCTCGTCATTATCGGATTCGTCATCAAGACGCATCGAAAAAAGGTGGTCACCGGCATGGAAGGTCTGGTCGACGCCATCGGTGAAGTCCGCCAGGGCGGGCTCGTTTTCGTGCACGGCGAACTCTGGCGCGCCGACTGTGATCAAAAACTCGAAGTCGGGGACAAGGTCAAGGTGCTTTCTGTAGATGACATGCGCCTTAAAGTTGAAAAATTAGGAGACTGATCATGAATGCCTTTGGATCGATCATATTCGCCGGGATATTCGTCGTCTTTATCCTGCTGGCTTACGCGATTCGTATTCTCCGGGAATACGAACGCGCCGTCGTCTTCAGACTGGGGCGGCTCGTCGGCGCCAAGGGCCCGGGTCTGATTTTGCTGATTCCCATCGTCGATAAGATGGTTCGGGTATCGCTCCGCGTCGTCACCATGGATGTCCCCGAGCAGGACGTCATCACCCGTGATAACGTCACCGTTCGGGTCAACGCGGTCGTTTACTTCCGGGTTATGGATCCGGTCAAGGCGGTGGTCGCCGTCGAGGACTTCCTGTATGCCACGTCCATGATTTCGCAGACGACTCTTCGGGCCGTGCTGGGGCAGGCGGAGTTAGATTCGCTTCTGGCCGAGCGAGACCGGCTCAATGATCAGCTTCAACAGATTATCGACGAGGACACCGAGCCGTGGGGAATCAAGGTAACCAAGGTCGAAGTCAAAAATGTCGACATTCCACAAGATATGCAACGCGCCATCGCCCGGCAGGCCGAAGCCGAGCGGGAACGGCGCGCCAAAGTCATCCATGCCCAGGGCGAAATGCAGGCCGCCGAGAAACTTCGCCAGGCAGCCGCAGAGTTGTCCAAGGAAAGCGCGTCCATCCAACTGCGTTTCCTGCAGGCTTTGACCGAAGTTGCATCAGAGAAAAACTCTACGCTGATATTCCCGGTGCCGATCGACCTGCTCGAACCGATTATTCAGGCCAAATGGAAGCGAGAGAAGAGCGGCGACTGATCGGCGCCCAGCTTATCGCGAATTCTTCATACGCGGCTCCTCGATATCGGGGGGCCGTTTTTATTCGCCTCGCATCTCGTGTGTTTTGATATTTCGCCCGCATCATTCGTCTTAATTATGAAGAGCCTCACGTACTAACCCCTCGACAGAAAACATCATGAACCTCAGGAAAGGAGGGGATAGTATGAAACGCTCTCTTATCACTATTATCGTCCTCGGCCTTTTCCCGGGGTGCGCGGCTGTTCAAGTCCCTCATCATTCGCCATCGCCGGGAAGACACGCCGGGCTGCCGATAGGCCTTGCGGAAATTATTGATGATACGTCGGGAATCTTCGACTCCTTCGCGGATTCCGACGACATTATGGATCAGCCGGACGAGGCTGAACTGTTTCGCCTTAAGCTATCTCTGGCGGTCGTCGATCTCCCCGGTGCCATCGATGATATCACCGCCATCGCCTCCGTTAATCACGGATATGTCGCCGATTCGGATACCGCCCAGCTTGATATATGCGTTCCCACCGGCGCTCTCAAAGCCGTGTTGACCGACATCGGGGCGCTTGGCGATATTACCAAGTTTACCTGCACGGGCGGGAATCTATTCGGCGGTTCGACCGGTAACGGCCGGAAGCTCGAAAAGGCGATACGGTCAGGTGATTTTATCGTCCACATGCTGACTGGGACAGAACATCTTCTCACGTTCGGTTGGATCGAGGATGGAAACGCCCGCCAGATCGACATGATTCGGAAAAGACTGGAACTGACGCCCGGACAGCGTCAATTCGCAGGAATCGATATTTCTTTGATAGCCGCCCAACCCAATCGACCGGGTATCGGCGAGTACATGCTCTATCTCATCAAAGGAGTCGGTGATCTGTTGAAACGCTGAAGGCTGATCGTCCTCGGAATAGAAACGAAGCAGGCGGCTTGAGCGTTCAGGAAAGCCGTCTGCGCTATATATTTGCCGGCAATCCGGCAATTCCATGCTTTCGGCTTGGAATCCGCCACCGAATTGTCGTATACTGTAAGTAACTTTCGGAAACGGCGTTGCGCCGATTATCGTTCCCGGCGAAAGCCTCGGATCCGATAATGACAGCGGCGCGGAAAGGCGGATTGACCGGAATTCATGGCCGGACACGATCATAAGCACGACGCTAGTGGGAAACGGTTGGGAATCACCATCCTGCTCAATATCGGTATCACCGCCGCCGAGGCGATCGGCGGTGTTTTGTCCGGGTCTCTGGCTCTTTTGTCGGACGCCGGGCACAACCTGTCCGATGTTATCGCGCTGATCCTGGCCTATTTCGGCGCCCGCGGCGCGCGGATGAAACCCACCAAACGGTCGACCTACGGTTTCAAACGGCTCGAAGTCGTCACCGCTTTCATAAACGCCCTGGCGCTTGTCGCAATATCGCTGTTTATCGTAATTGAGGCGTTCGGGCGCTATAAAAATCCTCAGCCGATCCAGGCGACGCTGATGCTTTCGATTGCGGCCATCGGACTGCTGGGAAATCTTCTTTCGGTATGGATACTTCGCCGCGACCGCCACAAGACCATCAACGCCCGCGCCGCGTTTCTTCACCTGCTGTATGACGCGCTTGCCTCCGTTGCCGTTATCATCGGCGGTATCGTGATACTGCTCTCCGGATGGTACTTGGTCGATCTCATCCTGTCGGTGATCATTGCCATGATGATCTTCTGGTCGAGCCTGGATATCATCAAAGAGGCCGGCGGCGTCTTTATGGAAGCCGCGCCGAAGGGAATCGACGTCGACGAGGTCGCTCGCACCATCGCCTCGATTCCGAAAGTCAAAGGTGTCCATCATCTGCATGTCTGGTCGATTTCCAGCAGTCAGGTTGCACTCTCTTGTCATATTTGCCTCTCACAGGAGGATTTCACCGACTACCCCGCCGTCATTCTGGCCGTCCATGAAGCTCTTCGGGAAGCGTATGGGATCGATCATGCCACCATCCAGCCTGAAGGCGACCAATGCCCCGAGCATATTGTCCAGTCCAGCCTGCGGCCGCACCACGGTGATCATCGATGATCCGGAACGTGGAACTCGATATTGTCGATCTGGCTTACAACGGCAAGGCGGTCGGATATATCGACGGCAAGGTCACTTTCGTCAATGGCGGCTTGCCCGGCGAGCGGGTCGCGGCCAAAATAGTAAAAACCAAACGACGTTTCAATCAGGCGACACTGCTTCGCGTCCTTTCGCCATCATCCGATCGAATACCGGCTGAATGCAAGCACTATGATATCTGCGGCGGGTGCACCTGGCAGGACCTTGATTATAGCAAGCAGCTGTTTTACAAACGCAATCAAGTCATCGCCTCGCTGAAACATATCGGCGGATTAGATGATGTAGCCGTACAGGAAATCCACCCGTCACCGGATACGTTTTTCTATCGCAATAAAATGGAATTCTCCTTTCACGTCGCCGAAAATCAAGATACACCGCGCGGCTTCGTCCTCGGTCTCCATGAACGGGGACGATTCGATAGAATTTTTGACGTCGAGAAATGCCATCTGCAATCCGAAATGTCCAATCGGTTAGTGAATTTTATCCGACAAAAGGCCGCCGACTTGCGCATCTCGATTTATAACCTTATCTCCCACCAGGGATTTCTCCGTTTTTTCATCATCCGCGAGGGGAAAAACACGGGCCAACTCATGGTGATGCTGGTGAGCGGCGAAGGCAAATTCGAACAAAAAAAGGAATTGACAAAGTCTCTGATTGAGGTATTTCCCGAAATCACAACGCTCGTATGGGTGGTCAATCCGACCATAACCAATATCGCCAAAGGAGACGTGCGCGAAATATTGCACGGGCCGGGCTACATCGAAGAGACGATCCTCGGTCTGCGGTTTCAAATTAATCCCGCTGCGTTCTTTCAGACCAACAGCCGCCAAACCGAGGCGCTCTACCGAACGGCAATCGAACTGGCTGAAATCGAATCGAAACAAAACCTGCTTGATCTATATTGCGGGGCGGGCACGATCGGTTTGTGCGCGGCCGCAGCCGCTCGCGAAGTTGTCGGAATCGAAATCGAGCACGAGGCTATTGAGGCGGCGCGAATCAACGCCCGTCTTAACCATATTAAAAACGCTCATTTCCACGCCGGAGAGGTACGCACTGTTATGCTGGGCAATGAGTTTCAGGATCGGGACTTTGATCGCGTCTTCATCGATCCGCCCCGAGCCGGAATGCATCCGAAAGCGCTCAGGCGCCTGCTGGAAATCGACGCCCCCCGTCTTATCTATATCTCCTGCAACCCGGCGACCTTCGCCCGCGACGCGCAACTCCTGACGATGTCCGGCTATCGACTGGACACAGTGATTCCGTTCGATATGTTCCCCCATACGATGCATATCGAATTAGTGTCCCGGTTCCAAAAAAATGGTTGATGCCGTCTCCGGCGGAAGATATACTTCCTCGTGCGAAGACACCAAGGAGGGTCGATGAAACGAGCCTGCGGTATTCTCATCTGTCTGCTCATTATGCTGACATGCCAAACGGCAATTGCGGCCACCAAGGCCGAAAAGAATTTCCAGAAACTCGCCGCCGATATACTCAGAAATCTCCAGGAATTCTGGCCGGTTAGCGCTACCTATATGGGAGTACATACGTTCGATGATCGGTATGGCGACTATTCGGCCGCGGGCGTCGACGAGGAGCGGCGGCAGCTGCGCGATTTTCTCGCCCGGCTCTACAAGTACAAAAGCGTCAGGCTTTCACCGGACATTGAAATCGATCATCAACTCATAGCTTCCAACTGCGAAATGGCTCTCCTGCGGCTTTGGGAAGTGCCGTATCATAAGACTAATCCCAATCTCTATCTCGATGACGCCGCCAATGGAATCTATTATATCCTTATCCGCGATTACGCGCCGATGGAAAAACGCCTTAACGATATCATTGCTCGAATGTGGGACCTCCAACGATTCTTGGCTCAGGCCGAGGCCAACCTCGATGCCCCGCCTCCGGTCTGGCTCGAATATGCCCGAAAAAACGTCCAACACGTAAAGGAATTTTTCATTGCCGTTTCCGACGATCTGGCCTCGCGGTTCCCGCAACGCGCTGATGAAATCGCCGCTGCTGCGAATACTGCCGTCACTGCCCTGGATCAGTACGCGGATTTCCTTGCCACCCTGGGATCGGGCGAGCCCGGATCGTTTGCCATCGGAAAAGAATACTACAATTACCTTCTGGAACACGACGCCTTCTTCTCGTTCGACGCCGATTCGCTTTTGACTCTCGGGGAAAACCTGCTGGCCGAGGCGCAGACGGCGTATGCAGACTACGAAAAGAAACTCGCCGAGGCGGGAGATACCTCCCGATCCCCGGTCTATGTCATCTCGTCATTGAATAAACAGGATGTTATCGATTACTACAACTGGGAAATCAATACCGTCAAGCAATTTGTCATCGATCATAATCTCGTCTCCGTGCCGTCGGAAATTGGACCCTGTGTCGCTGTTGAAACGCCGAAATTCCTCCGTGGTGTCGTCGGAGCCGTTGCCTACGAACCGGCTGGGCCGTTCGACACCGCCGCCACCGGATATTTCTATGTCAGGCCGATACCCGATTCGCTGTCGGCAACGGGTAAAGAACGGTATTGCCGCCAGATTTACGATCGCGGTTTCCGGGGATCAGTCGTTCACGAAGCCTATCCCGGTCATCATCTGCAGTTGCAACTCGCCGCCCGCGCACCCTCCGATGTCCGCCGCTGGCAGATGAACAACTGTCTGATCGAAGGCTGGGCGCTGTATTGCGAGCAGATGGCGTACGAGGCCGGTCTCTATTCGGATCAGCCGCGCCGATATCTAAGGGTGCTGGGCGGGATTGTTTTCCGGGCGGCGCGGATTGTCATCGATGTCAAACTACAGACCGGGCAATTCGATTTCGATCAGGCGGTAGACTGGATGATCCGCACGCTTGACGCCGATACTGCCTATATCAAGAGCGAGGTTCTGCGCTATACCATGACCCCCGGCCAGCCGATGAGTTATCTCATGGGTAAACGCCAGATTATGGAGTTGCGCGACGAAATGAAGGCTCGCGAGGGGGATGCTTTTGACCTGAAACGGTTCCACGACCGTCTCCTATCGGAAGGTTCGATTCCGGTTTCACTGATTAGGGAGAAAATGCTGAAATAAATGCCGCTTTCCTTTATCCATGCCGCCGATTTTCATCTCGGGGCGAACCTCCGTCGCTTCGGCTCCGCTCGAACGCATCTGGAAATGGCTCAATTTCGTGCCCTGGAATTAACTCTTGAAGCGGCCGTCGCCCGCCGAACGGATTTCGTGCTGATCTGCGGTGATTTGTTCGATTGCCGAAATCCTACTCCCGCGATCATCGAAAAGACGCAATCGATATTTTCGAGCTTTTCTGAAGTCACTGTATTTGTTCTGCCCGGCACACATGATTTTCTGAGCGACGGCTCGATATTTTCGCCTTCGCAAAAGGCCTGGGCGCCCGCCAACGTCATTATTCTGAATGGCAAACAACCGATGCCGCTCCATTTGGCCGATTCGAAGGCCTATCTCTATTTCCGGCCAAATCATACTAATCGGTCGACAAGATCGCCGATCCATGATTTCCGCCGGTGGCAAGATAATGGGTATCATATAGGACTTGCCCACGGATCCCTGAAATTAGGCGGCCCGGGAATCGATTCCGATTTTCCCATCGATCCCGCCGATATCGAAAAAAGCGGCCTCGATTTCCTCGCTCTGGGACACTGGCATTCATCCCGGGTCGAGACCTACGGCCGGACCGTGGCCGCCTATCCCGGTATCCCGCAGCCGATTTCGCATTCCGATCCTGAACCGGGATCGGTCTTTTTCGTCGAAATAGACGAAAACGCCGCGAATTCGCCTGAACCGATTGCAACCTCGACGATTAGGCTGAAAAAGGTAACGGCCGATATTTATCATCCGCAGGACCTCGAAAATCTGCTCGACGCCAACGCCGACGATAAGACAATTATAAAGATGGACCTCCGATATTCCGATAAGTTGAAAGAAACATATGAAGTGAGAGAGATTATTTCGAAAGCCGAAGCGAGGTTCTTGTTGGTGCAGGAAAACAGCCAAAAGCTCAAATTGGCCGGTTCGCCACCGGTGGCGATGGGCGAGGTCAATCAGCCGCTGATCGAAGCGTATAAGGCTGAATTGGAGCGTCTCCGCGAGGGCGATAGTTCCGAGCGGGCTGCCATATACAAGAGAGCGTCCGAGCTGGGTATCAAGCTGATCAAGGGTGAAATATGAGCGAAAATCGGACGGTTATAAAATCGTTGCGGATGCAGAACTTCGGCTGTTTTCCGGACAAGACGGTCGAGTTTGCCAGCGGCTTCAACCAGATCGTCGGCCCCAATGAGAGCGGCAAATCGACTATTATCAAGGCCTTGTCCACCGCCATATTCGAGGATGGCGCCACCACTAAAAAGGCGGTCGAAGGCGACCGCAATTGGGCTACCGAAGGCCAATACAAATTGACCCTGCTCTTTTCAGTCGGCGATAAACAGTTCACGCTGATTCGTGATTATGGCGCCGACAAAGACCTTATGACCGATTCCGATGGTATCGTTTATGAGGGTAAAGCGATCAACGAAAAGCTGCACCTGTATTTCGGCGCCGCCGATCGCGCCCTGTACGAGGCGATTTTCTGCGTTTCCTCCGATGATCCCGACGCGCCCGAAACCGCCCGAAACCGGCTTCAATCCGCTATCGAAACCCCGGTGCTATCCGGATTCGACCGTGGAGGGGCCGACCGGTATCTCGACGAGGAAATCAAGAAGCTAGACAATCCGCGCGCTCACAGTCCTCGTGAATTGGATATGATCAGCGACAAAATCTCGGCGGCTCTCCAGGAGAAAACCGAACTCGAAAACCGCCAAGCGGCGCTCGACAAAGACCAGAAGGAACTGGAAGAGGTCAAGCTGAAAGCGGCCGAATATGAAGACCGGGTCGAGCATCTCGAAAAAGAAGTCGAGGGGGCCGAGGCGTATGCCAAAGTCAATGCTCGGATGGTCAATCTCGAGGAACGACTCCAGGTTCACCTCAACAATTATTCCCGGGCCTCACAAATGGCCGACGATCTGCAGAGAATCGCGGACCAGATCAAAGATTTCAAGATTCCCGAACCCGAGACGATGGCGGATATCGCCCAGCGTCGCGATGAAATCGGCGCCGACGTCGAAGAAGCCAAGAAGAAGATGGACGAGCTTATT
>CAZJWR010000034.1:0-4252 GCA_964549765.1 uncultured Ignavibacteriales bacterium | reverse complement strand
CCGCCGTATACTCACCAATTATTATTTGGCAGGTTTTTTTTCTCCGCCCAAAAACGTCGGGCGGGGGCTTGTACGCGGCGACGGCGCTGCTCGTTTTGCTCTGCGCGGCCTACATCGTCTTTCAGCAAGGCGCCTTGCAGTCCGAAACCGTCGGCACGATCCTGCCCTATACCGTTCCGGTCATGATCCTGGTCTGGACGCTGCGGCTGAGCGTCTATCTCATGCAATGCTCCAAGAAGGGACGGGCCACGGCTATTTTCCGGCAGCAGGTGGGCCGGATGGATAAATTCTACGCCGATCTCAATTCCGAATACGATCTCCGGGCGGCCGATCCGGTCAAGGCGCTCGAAGAATCGATACAATGGCACAAGGCTCTCGAAATGAGCGCCAAGAACTTGAAAGATACTATCGATACGTTATCCGAAGGCAAGGGTCTCGACGAACTGAACCGGATCAAAGCCCAACTCGAAACCGAAGTCGCCGGACTCAACAAGGAACTGGCGCCTCTGACGAGTTTTGCCGCTTCCTCCCATAAGTTGCCCGACCTGAAGGAGGAACTGACAGTCAAGCGGGTCCGGGCCAATGCTCTTCGCGAGCGGGCCGCGTTGCTCACCGAACGCTGCTCGGTTATCACCGCTATCCAGGAGCAGATGGCCAAAGTCGACAAGCAGATCGAAGCCCTCAAACGACAGCACCACGAGGTCACCGAACGGCTCGAAGTTCTCAAAGTCACCCGCCTGGCGCTCAATCGCGCCGCCGATCAACTTATCGAGGACACCTTCGCGGCCTATAGCGAGGAAGCCTCATTGCATCTCTCGGCTCTGACCGACGGCCGGTATGAGGAAGCCCGCGTTACCAAGGATCCGTGCCGGTTCGAATTGAAAATCCACGAAACCGGCAAGTGGGTCGAGATCACCGACGCTCTGTCGTCGTCGACCCGCGACTGCGTTTACCTGGCGCTCCGCCTGGCCGGCGTGTCGCATCTGGGCGCGGATTTCCAGCCGCCGATAATCCTCGATCAGGCCGAAACCCGCATGGACGGCAATCGCCGCCAAAACCTTCTGCGGCTCCTGCAGGGAATCGCTCTCGACCGGCAGATTCTATACCTGACCCCGGAACGTCTCGACGGTGTCCCCGACGTTCACCTGATCGCTCTGGAAGAAAGCGAAATCGCCGTCCCGCAGGCCGACACCGTCTAAATTTTCCTTTTCTTCCTTTTGTCATTCATTATATTATCTGCCTATGGCCGATCATTCTATCTATGCTCCATGGCGCTCGGAATTTATTTTCGGCAAAAAGGAAAAGGGATGCGTCTTTTGCCGCCTCGCCAGGGAGAAAAAACCGAGTATCGATAATCTGATCCTGTATCGCACCGAGAAGTCGTATATCGTCATGAACAAATTTCCGTATACCGGCGGACACCTTCTGGTCGTTCCCAATCGCCATATCGGCGTGCTGGAACGCCTGACGGAGATCGAGTCGATCGAGCTGATCAAACTCAGCCAGCTGGCTCTGACGGTGATGAAGAAGAAACTTCGTCCCAGTGCCTTCAACCTCGGCATGAATCTGGGGCAGCCGGCGGGAGCGGGCATCCCCAAGCATCTGCATATGCATATCGTGCCGCGCTGGACCGGCGACGCCAATTTCATGACCGTTGTCGGCAACACACGGGTGTATTCGATTCCGATGGATGATATATACAACGCTTTGGCGGAGGGATTCGGCGAACTATGAGCCCGCCGCGCAAAATACCTACCCGGGGCGAGCTGTTGCGGCTGCAGAAACTGTACCGCACCGATAAGAAGATCGCCGAGGTGCTCGGCAACGGCGTGACCGAGCATTTGGTCGGGTATTGGCGGCGCAAAAAGGGTATCGCCCGGCATTCATTTCCGAAATTTTCCGAGAAGGAGATTCGCGAGCTGTGGGATCGTTTCGGCGATGATTTTCGGGCCGGGATGGAAATCGGTATTTCCAAAGCGGCTTTTTATAATTGGCGGCGGCGATACAAAATCACCAAGAAACCCGAAGCGCTCAAGCTTGAACAACTCTCGCTGGAACTGCATACCCCGGGAGAAAAACCGCGCCGCGCGGTAGGGGGCGGACACCAAACGGTGACGCAGAAAATCCTGGCGTTGCGCGCCGATCGCGACAGTGTATCGGTCGGGGAAGAGGTGAAGATCGAGCCGGATGTGGTGCTGGCGCCGGCCGACAGCGCTCCCGTGGTCAAAAAATTCCTCGAATCCGGGACCTCGTATGTCTGGAATCCGAACCGCGTCGTCATGCCGCTGGACGGGTCGGTCGCGACCACCGCCGGCGAGGCGGCGGAATTGCATAAGACCGTCCGCGATTTTGCCCGCCGGCAGCAGATGCGGAGTTTTTTCGACGTCGGCGAGGGCAGCCCGCCGCAGGTGATTGTCGAAAAAGGGCTGATTCTCCCGGGACAGCTCGGCGTCGGATGCGAATCGCGCGCCATCTCCATTGGATCAATCGGAGCGCTGGCATTGTCGGTGCCGCCCGACGACATACCCTGCCTGTGGGCCGACGGCCGCGTGACGTTTGCCGTGCCCGAATCGATCCGGATATTCATCGAGGGGCGGACGCCGCGCGGGGTTTTCGCCCGCGATATTATCCATGACATCATCGCCCGCCTTAAAGGCACCGACGTTGTCCGCGGACGCATCATCGAATTTTACGGGATCGGCGTTGAGCGGATGTCGATTTCGGAACGGATGACGCTGTGCCATGCGGCGATACCGGTGTCGGCGGCGGCAGCGTTCTGCGCGTTCGACGCCACCACCCGGCGGTATATCAATCCCCGCGCCCGTAAAGGTTTCGCGCCGATGATGGCCGACCGCAATGCCATCTACGCCGATGAATACACGTTCGAAACCAACAAGATGAAACCGACCGCGTCCGGCCCCAACAGTTTCGATACGGTCGTGCCCGTCGAGCAACTGGAGAGCACGCCGATTCAGCAGGTGTGTATCGGCGGCATGGCCAACGGACGGTTCGACGATCTCAAGATCGCCGCCGACATCCTGAAAGGGAAGCGGGCAAATCCCGAGGTGCGTTTGTTTGTGCATCCCGTTTCGCGGGCGGTGTATCTGGAGTCGCTCAAGAAGGGTCTGCTGCGGGTGTTCATCGAAGCGGGCGGGATCGTGCTCAATCCCGGCGGCCCGATGGCGAGTCAAATGACGGCTCTGGCCGGCGACGAAAAAGGTCTGACGACGCATTTCGAAAGCAGTTTCGACGTCGGTGCGGGGGAGTGTTATCAGGTTTCGCCGGCAACGGCGGCCGCGTCGGCTCTCACCGGCCAGATCACGAATCCGTCGGGGTATGTCAAAGTCTGACGATTTATTCCACATATATGTCATTCCCGCGCAGGCGGAATCCATCTTAATCATATAAACGTTCCTGCTTGGCTCTTCTTGGACTCCCGCTTTCGCGGGAGTGACAATATGCGTGGCCGGCCCCTCTCCCAAGCAATGTCCCTCACCCCCGGCCCTTGTCCCAGAAGATTCACTCACCCCAAGCGCCTGTCCCAGTGTGCCCCTCACCCCCAGCCCCTTTCCCAGAAGGAGAGGGGAGAAATGCGGAAAATTCGTTGGACTAGGATGGGGGGCATGGGGTTACAGCGAATTGGGTTCGTTTTGTCAAATTTACTGTTTCAGAAATGCCCTTATTGTGTCGCAACGGGTTATGCGGCCGGGTGTCGGTGCGACGATTGATTCGGATTTTCGGACGCATGCGTGGACCTGCCTTTCAATAATAGTGCCTCTATATAAGGGCGCGGAAACACAAACTGCATCGATTTGATGGTGTTTTGGGAGGCCGGATTGCAATGGATTGCGCAAATCCCATAGCAGAGCTGTGGAACACCCGTGCTATTCGGTTGATGTTCAATCGATTAATCCGCCTTAAAGTTGTACGGAGTCAATAGACAATAAGAAAAATTCAAAGGGAACAAAAAAGTGCTTGACATGTTAAAATGATTGCCGATATTATTATTAGAATATAGACATCCTATAGGGTATTCAGCCCTATAGGCCCCCAAGGGTACGTACCCTTGGGGTTTTTTATTTCGGTGACGGGGATGGCATCGTATAAAGAGTCCAAAGTAGTTGTTTTTATCGACGGGTTCAATCTTTATCATTTTATTAATAATCATCGCACCTTAAGACATTATAAGTGGCTTGATTTGAGAAGCTTTAGCGAGAAGTTCTTGCCTCCAAGCGCGAAAGTTAAAAGGGTG
>CAZJWR010000033.1:12825-41297 GCA_964549765.1 uncultured Ignavibacteriales bacterium | reverse complement strand
TTATACTAATCAGATTCTTGAACTGTCGAGGCTTTTCAAACCATGGCCCGCAAGAATAAACATTTTGCAAGATGGTTACGTAGAAGAAATAGAGTGATAGTATGAGTGATATCTCCAAAAATGTCCGGAATTTCCGAATTGAGACGTTGAGTGATATTGATGCGGTGCGCTTAACGGATAGAATTTATGATTTGCAAAATCTTATTTTTCTACATGGGGATATGTATCCTGGGATTGAAAAATGGTTTCAAAATAAGGTGATACCTGGAATGCGTACCACTGAGCGCGTAGGTATAATTGGGTATCTTGATAATCAACCCGCTGCATCCGCCATCGTAAAACGGGGTGAATCTTCGAAATTTTGTCATTTGCATTTAAAGGACAATGCACGTAATGAAAGCCTGGGCGACCTTTTTTTTATGCTAATGGCTGAGAAGGTTCGATATATTGCAGAGGAAATACATTTCACACTGCCGGAGAGCCTATGGATAGAGAAGAAAGAGTTCTTTGATTCTTTTGGATTTAGGGATGCCCAAAAGTCGTCGCTTCAATATCGCTTATTTGAGGATGAATTGCGATGTTCTGCCCGGATCGGAATTGTTTGGGCATCTGTTCTCGATAAATTGCCGGATCTAGCAAAAAAATATGCCATAGGCGGGTTCGCAATGAATAACGGGTTACTATTTAGTCTGCATCCAAATAATGCCAATCTGATTTTGGAGGGCCGGAAACGAGTCGAAATTAGAAAGAGATTCCGAATGAAATGGCAAGGGAGTCGTGTAAACCTATATTCTTCAAGACCGGTCGCTTCCTTGGTCGGCGAGGCCCGCATTAGTTATATTGATTATGAGTCTCCTGAGACAATTTGGATGAAGTATGAAAACGAGATAGGCGCTAGCAAAGAGGATTTTGACAATTACGTTGGCAATGAAAAAAACGTTTACGCAATAGTGTTAGATGAAATCAAATCTTACATTGACGCAATTCCTGTCACCCGATTGTCACACCTCGTAGATTGTGAACTCAGGCCGCCGCAATCATACTTCTGTCTAGATAGGAATCCCGCATGGTCGGCAGCCGTTTCAATTGCCGCATTGCTTCATGGACATAAGATTGCACCTACAGAGACAAACGAAGATCCAGATTTCTTTTCATGTGAGAAACGAAATATCTTTCAGCTTTCACTGTTCGATTCAACTGAATAAGCTTCTGGCTCGGGCGATGGCCGGGTGCCAGCCGATGACCTATGCTATTGTTTTGGAGGTGGTTCTCCAGGCCGAGGCGTGCGTTTTGGCGAATTGTGCACATATCGTCTGCTTGTGGATAGTTGGCATTGAATCTGAAGGGATCGAATTATCGAAACAGAAAAGGCCGATGTCCGCGAGGGGCATCGACCTTTGACTTAGAAATTTGTCTCGCCGCTATTCGACGACGGAAATGCGCGTGCGGTCTTTGCCGACCCGCTCGAATTTTACGACTCCGGTGATCTTGGCGAAAATCGTCCAGTCCCGGCCCACGCCGACGTTATCGCCGGGAAGGAACTTGGTGCCGCGCTGGCGGACGATTATCGCGCCGGCCGGAACGGCCTGACCGCCGTACGCCTTGAGGCCGCGCCGCTGACCGTGACTGTCACGCCCGTTCTTGGATGAGCCTACGCCTTTTTTGTGTGCCATATCCGTATCATCCTGTCTTTCGTTTTCAATTCTGTCGCTGGGCCGCGTCGTTTTTCCGGCCGCACAAGCCCTGTAATATACGTCCCGAGCCGAAAAGCGCAAGCGAAAAGTCGCCGACTTTCCGCCAATTTTCAGGCCGGTCTCATTCCTTAAAAAAAAGGGGCGGCCACAACGGACCGCCCCGTGTATCGGTTATTGCGACGATTTAGTTCGAATTTACGGTGTCGATCCGTTCGCTTTCTTCTTCCTTTTTGCCGGGATGGATATTGAATGCCAACTTTTCGTTGTCATCGGCCACGACAATTTCCACCTCGCAATCGCCGGCGTACTGGCCGCGCAGGATTTCCTCGGCCAATGGGTCTTCGAGGTACTTCTGGAGCGCCCGCTTGAGCGGCCGCGCGCCGTACTGCGGTTCGAAGCCCTTATCGGCCAGCCAATCCTTGGCGGGAGCGGTCAGCTTGAAGGAAATGCCCTTCTCGGCCAAGCGGTTGGCCAGATCGATCAGCAGAATGTCGATAATCTGCTTGATATGATCGATGGTTAATGCCCGGAAGTAAACCAATTCGTCGATGCGGTTGAGCATCTCGGGATTGAAAAGCTTCTTGACCTCGTCGCCGATTTTGCTCTTCATGGCGTCGTAATCCTGAGAAACTTGGATTTTGTCGAAACCGACCGACTTGGCGTCGCCGATCTGGCGGGTGCCGATATTCGACGTCATGATGACGACCGAATTCTTGAAATCGACCTTGCGCCCGAAACTGTCGGTGAGCTGACCGTCGTCGAGGAGCTGCAACAGGATATTGAACACCTCCGGATGAGCTTTTTCGATCTCATCGAGCAGAACCACCGAATACGGTTTGCGCCGGACGCGCTCGGTCAATTGGCCGCCTTCTTCATATCCGACATATCCGGGCGGAGCGCCGATCAGACGCGAGACGGCGAATTTCTCCATGTACTCGGACATGTCGATACGGATAAGCGATTCGACGTCCTCAAAAAGGAATTCCGCCAATTGACGGGCCAATTCGGTTTTGCCGACACCAGTGGGGCCGAGGAACAGGAACGATCCGATTGGCCGTCTCGGGTCGCTGAGACCCGCCCGCGAACGCCGGATGGCGCGCGTGATGGCCTGGATGGCCTTATCCTGCCCAACGATGCGCTCTTTGAGGCTCTCCTCCATGCGAAGCAAACGCCGGGATTCCTTCTCTTCGAGCCGGAACAGGGGGATACCGGTCATGCTGGAGACGACCTGCGCGATATCCTCGTCGTTGAGCACGATCTGTTCCTTGTCGCGCTGCTCCTCCCATTCCTTCTGCATCTGGGCCAGCTTGTCTTTCTTGAATTTCAATTCATCGCGGTACTGGGCGGCCGTTTCGAACGCCTGGTTCTTGACAGCCTGTTCTTTCTTTTCGACCAGTTCCGTGATCTCATTCTCTATTTCCGTGAATTCCTTGGGCCGCGTGTACGACGACAGATGCGCCCGCGAACCGGCTTCGTCCAAAACGTCGATGGCTTTGTCCGGCTGGAACTTGCCGGAAATATACCGGCTCGACAGCCGCACCGCCGAATAGACGGCCTCGTCGGAAATTTTGATCCGGTGATGTTCTTCGTAGTTGGGACGTAGTCCCTTGAGGATCTTGATGGTGTCTTCCTCGCCGGGCTGATCGACCATGACCATCTGGAAACGACGTTCCAACGCACCGTCTTTCTCGATATATTTGCGATACTCATTCAGCGTCGTGGCGCCGATGCACTGCAATTCGCCGCGCGATAGCGCCGGCTTGAAGATATTGGAGGCATCAAGCGATCCCTCGGCGCCGCCCGCTCCGACGATGGTGTGCAACTCATCGATGAAAATGATGACGTCGCGGGAATTCATGATTTCGGTCATAACCGATTTGAGCCGTTCCTCGAACTGGCCGCGGTACTTGGTGCCGGCCACCAGCGAGGCCATATCGAGCGTCACGACCCGCTTGTTTTCCAGCGTCTGGGGGACTTTGCCCTCGACAATACGCTGCGCCAGTCCTTCGACGATGGCGGTTTTGCCGACTCCGGGTTCGCCGATGAGGACAGGATTGTTCTTTTTGCGGCGCGACAGAATCTGGGTGACCCGTTCGATTTCGTTTTGCCGTCCTATGATGGGATCGAGGCGGCCGCGACGGGCCATTTCGGTCAGATCGCGACCGAAATGATCGAGGGCCGGGGTTTTGGATTTGCGGCGTTTCCGTTTGTACGACGACGGTTTGCCGCTGTCAATATTTTTCAGTTCGTCGTAGACTTCCTTGTAGTCGATCTCGAACATCGACAGCACCTGCGACGCCACGCCTTCTTCGTCCTTGAGTAGGGCCAGAAGAATATGCTCGGTATCAATATCCTTGGATTTGAGCGCGCGGGCTTCCTGGCCGGAAATCTCGAGGGTCTTCTTGGCGCGGGCGGTCAGCGGGAGCTGTCCCATCGTCATGGTCCCGCCCGACGGCTGCACCACCTCTTCGATGGCGGCCTTGAGGTCGGTCATTTCCAGTCCCAGGTTGCTGATAACCTCGACCGCACGACCCTCGCCCAGGCGAATCAGCCCCAACAGGAGGTGTTCGGTCCCGATATAGTCATGGCGGAGCCGCGCGGCTTCGTCGCGCGCGTACTCGATCGCCTTACGGGCCATTTCGGTGAACATCTCATTCATGGTATTGTAATACCTCCCTTGTAAGGTCCTATGACAATTTTTCCCTGACCATTTCGGCTCGGACAATATCGCGCCGATCGACGTCCATCTCCTCGCCGTAGTATTTCATCAAATGCGCCGGCTGGGACAGGAGCAGGATATCGTTGATGGTCGCGATACTGATCATATCGATGATCCCCATCGCCAGGCCCAACCGGACCGCCGACAACAGGTTCATCACTTCCTCGGATGACAGCACCCGGGCGTGTTTTAAAATGCCGTAGGCGCGCCATATCTTGTCACTGATCTGATCATAGGCTTCTTCTTTCAGACGGTTCCGGGCCGTGGCTTCGTCGGCGATTATCGTTCTCGTCACCCGCTCGATCGCTTCGAGAATATCATTTTCGGACTGCCCGAGCGTCGTCTGGTTCGATATCTGAAACAAGTTTCCGAGGACATCGGTTCCCTCGCCGTAAAATCCTCGGACAATTAAACCCATTTTCGTCACTTTATGAATCACTTTTTCTATTTCTCGCGTCAACACCAGCCCGGGCAGGTGAATCAACACCGACGCCCGCAGGCCCGTCCCGACATTAGTGGGGCAGGCGGTGAGAAATCCGAAATCGGAATCGTAGTCGTATTCCAGCAGCCGACCCACTTCGTTGTCGTACTGCGAGGCCAGCTCCATGGTGCGATCCATCTCCAGCCCCGAGGTCAGCGCCTGTATCCGCAGGTGATCCTCTTCGTTAATCATAATCGATACCTGCTCGCTGGAGGCGATATACACGCCGGACCCGTCGAGGTGATCCAGCATCGTGGGGGAAATCAGATGCCGCTCCACGAGGAAACTGCTGTTGGTACGGTCCATTCCGGAGGTGCGGTAGAAGGTCCCGTCCTGCAGAAATTCGGACTTGCCCATGGCCGAATCGAATAATTCGAGAAGTTTTTCGCGGGTTTCCGGTTCGGCCGAATTGGGAAACTTGATCCCGGCGATATTCCGGGCCAGCCGGATGCGGCTGGATAGCACGACCGAAGATTCTTCACCCTCGCCGTTAATCCACCCCGCCGGTTTTTTTACCATCGTATCAAACATTTTCGCGCTCTTTATCCTCGACCGTGCGGATTTCCATTTTGAGCGATTTCAGTTTGTCCCGTAGATCGGCCGCTCGCTCAAAATCCTCAGAGGAAATCGCCCGTTTTAATTCCTCCTGCAGTCGTTCCTGTTCCTTGATCGTGGTGGCTTCCTCGGAAAGCATCGGCGGCAATTTGCCCCGGTGAAGCGAGGAACCGTGTATTCGGCGAAGCAAATCCTGAAGCTGTTCGCGGAAAGCCTGGTAGCATTCGCCGCAGCCGAACCGTCCCAGGTTTTTGAATTTTTCCAGCGTCAGGCCGCAGTTGGGACAGGTGATATCGGGCAGTGTCATCGATTTGGAGGATTTGCCGGAGGTATCCTTGGTCAGCATACCGGAGAGAAAATTGGCCAGTGGAAACGGGGTGTTGTCCAAAGGCGAATGGAATCCTCGTTTCCCGGCGCATTCTTTACAAAGATTCAATACGACTTTTTCATTGTTAACGATTTGCGTTACCTGTACGGTCGAGTCCCGTTCGCCGCAATCCTGACATTTCATGTCATCACCTGCACTTTCACTCCCTAATTCGCCGTCGTTTTGCCTGTGACCCCGTCGCTCATATGAATCACCCGGCTGCACATTTCCGCCAGCGGCTGATTATGGGTCGCGATCAAAAACGTCGTTTTTTTCGTCCGGTTCAAATCGACCAAGAGCTGATGGAGTTTGTGGCCGGTATCGATGTCGAGGTTTCCCGAGGGCTCATCGGCGATAACAAGTTCCGGATCGGTCGCCAATGCCCGTGCCACCGCAACGCGCTGCTGTTCCCCGCCAGACAACTCCGCCGGTCGATGACCGACTCTATCTTTTAAACCCACTTCACTCAGTATTAGTTCCGCCCGCCTCTGCGCGTCGCGCGGAGTATGGGAGGCGATCAACAGCGGCATCATCACATTTTCCAAGGCACTGAATTCGGACAACAGATAATGAAATTGAAAGACGAATCCGACATGCCGGTTGCGGAAGGCCGCCAGTTGGGTTTCCGATAACGATGAATAGGGCCGGTCGTCAAATAGCACCTCGCCTCGGTCGGGACGGTCCAGACCGCCCAAGATGTGGAGAAGGGTAGTCTTGCCGACACCCGATACACCCAAAACCGCCGCCATTTCACCCCGTTTCAATTTCAAATCCACCCCTTTTAAGACCTCGATGCGTCCCTGCGGGGTATCGAAACCACGGTGGATATTATCCGACCGCAGAATAATGTCGTCAACCCGTTGCGCTTGGCTCATATCTGCCATTCTGTAGCTACTCTATATTTCGCCAAATTCGGCAAATTCTTTACCCAATAATTACTTAGCACTATATTTCGGTCTTGTCAAGTGCTTCGTGTTCAATATGTAAACACCGGCTACTGACGCAATACTTCGACCACCGACGATTTGGCCGCCCGGCGGGCGGGATAGATCGTGGCCAAAAAGCACAAAAACACCGCGGCGAGGCCGACGACGAGAAAGTCGAAGGGGTGCATGTCGATCGGCAGGCTGCTGATGAAATAGATTTCCGGGGGGAGATGAACGATGTTGAACCGGAGCTGCAGCCAGCAGAGGGTATACCCCAGCGCCCACCCCAGCAGGCATCCCACGATGCCCACCGCCAGGCCGATGCCCATGAATATGCGCGACACCGCCGCCGGGATCGAACCCATGGTTTTGAGAATGCCGATTTCCTGCCGCTTTTCCATGACGATCATCACCAGGGTGGAGATGATATTGAAGGCGGCCACGGCGATGATCAGCGATAGCGCGATAAACATGCCGATCTTTTCCAGTTCCATCCACGAAAACAGGTTCTTGTGCATCTGCTTCCAATCGACGGCATCATAGCGGTCGGTGTACATCTCGTTTATATGATCGGCAATTTTGTCGGCATTGAAAAAGTCATCGGTCTTGAGATGAATCCCCGAAACCCCGTCGATCTTGAACAGGCCGGCTGCGTCGGGGATCGAAATATACGCCATCGACGCGTCGTATTCATACATGCCGGTCTCGAAAATACCACGCACCTCGAACTTTTTGACTTTCGGTTGCGCGCCCGCCCGCAGTTTTTCTCCGCGCAGCGAAAACAGGACCAGCGGGTCACCGAGCAGGACGCCGAGAGACGAGGCCAAGCTCTTGCCTATGATAATCCCCCCGATCCCTTCGTCGTTGGGGGAGAGGTCGAAATTGCCGACGATGATATCGTCGCCCAATCCGGTGACGGCGTTCTCCAGTGTGGGGTCGACGCCGCGCACGACAATGCCGTCGCCCGATTCATCCGAGGCGACGGCCGCCTTGTAATAAATAAACGGCGCTGCCGCCACGACGCCGTCGATTTTGCGGAGATCGGCCATGGCCGCGTCCGGATCGGTGATGCTTTCGGCGAAACGCGGGAAGACGGTAATATGCGACGTGACGCCCAGAATGCGTGTCCGTAGTTCCGTTTCGAAGCCGTTCATCATCGACATGACGAAGATCAGCGCCGCCACGCCGACCACAACGCCGCCGATGGAGAAAAAGCTGTTGAGGGAGATAAAGGAGCCGGATCGGCGCGACATCAGATAGCGCCGGGCGATGAACCATTCATACCGCAAATTGTATTCCTTCCTTGCGCGAAGCCGGGTTATCCCCCGTCCCGCCGGGCGGGGCCGGAAGAGGCAGCCGATTCGGCGTTATCATGCGACAGCGTCTTGCGCATGATATCGAAATGGATGTCGTCGAGCTGCCTGACGACCACATATCCGAGGCTTTCATACAGTCGCCGGGCGGCGCCGTTCCCGCGATAGACGCCAAGCTCTATCGCCGACATTCCCCGGCCGTGCTCTTCCTCGATCCTCAGCATGGCCTCGCGGCCAAGGCCGCGTCCCTGGAATTCGCGCCTCAGGATTATACCATGCAGGTGCAGGATATCGCGGCGTTTTTCTATCCAATAAAACCCGGCCGGTTCTTCGTCGGATAGAACTTCCACGACTTCGCCGACCGACTTGAACTTGGCCCGAAAGGCTGAAACCGTCAGACCGATCAGCCACAGGCTGTCCTTCAGGTACTCCGACGCCTCGTTGCGCATCAGGTCGAACAGCTTGTCCAGTTCGTCGACATCGGGCCGGGTATAGGTCAGCACGTTTTCTCACTTCCACCGCCGCACCGATCGGCGGTTACACGATCATCATTCGCCTTCCGCTTCCGGTTTCATCTGCGGAAACAGGATGACGTCGCGGATGTTGTGGGCATCGGTCAGAATCATCACCAGCCGATCGATGCCGAATCCCAACCCGCCGGTGGGCGGCATGCCGTAGGATAACGCCATCAGAAAATCCTCGTCGATCTGATGCGCCTCGAGGTCGCCGGCGGCGGCGGCCTGGCGCTGTTCGACGAACCGTTCCCGCTGGTCGATGGGATCGGTGAGTTCGGAAAAGGCGTTGCCACATTCGATACCGGCGATGAATGCTTCGAACCGTTCCACTAATTTCGGGTTATCCCGATGCGGTTTGGCCAGCGGCGACACGTCGCGCGGGAAATCGGTGATGAACGTCGGCGCACTCAAGTTCGGTTCGGCCAGCAACCCGAAGAACGCCTCCACCACCTGACCGTGGTTGACCATGCCCTCGGTGGCGATACCGGCCTCCTTGGCCAGCTTCTTGGCCCGTTCGAAATCGAAGTCGGACAGGTCGGGACCGCCGTATTCGATGATCGCCTGAAGCATGGGCAGCCGCCGGAACGGCTTGCCGAAATCGAGGGCGTGGCCTTCGTATTCGATGACCGTGCCGCCGTGGATTTTCTCCACTGCGAATCGCATGAGATCCTCGAACAGCTTCATGATGTCGTTGTAGTCGGCGTAGGCCTGATACAATTCGATCATGGAAAATTCCGGGTTGTGCAGCCGGTCCATGCCCTCGTTGCGGAAATCCTTGCAGAATTCCCAAACCTTGTCGAAGCCGCCGATAATCAGGCGTTTGAGATACAACTCGTCGGCGATCCGGAGATACAGATCCCGGTCGAGCTTGTTGTGATGGGTCACGAACGGCTCGGCCGCCCCGCCGCCATAGAGCGGCTGGAGGATGGGCGTTTCGACTTCCATGAAGCCCTGGCCGTTGAGAAATTCGCGGAAGGCGCCGATGATGCCCGACCGCAGCCGGAACGTCTGCCGCACCTCGGGATTGGCGATCAGGTCGACGTAGCGCTGACGGTAGCGCATCTCTTTGTCGGTGAGGCCGTGATATTTCTCCGGCAGGGGATACAGCGACTTGGCCAGCACCTCGAACTTTTTGACGGCAAGTGTTTTTTCGCCGGTTTTGGTTGTGAACAGCGTTCCCGTCATCCCGATAATGTCGCCCATATCGATGAGACCAAAAATTTCCCACAGCCGATCGCCGACCGTGTCCTTTTTCATATAAGCCTGCATGCGGCCGAGCTCGTCCTGAAAATGGAAAAACAAGGCCTTGCCCATCCTGCGGACGGCGACGATCCGCCCGGCCATCGAAATCTCGATTCCGTCCTCGGCCAGATTATCGTACTCGGCCAGCGCCGTTCGGGTTGAATGGGTGACTTCGTAACGGTAGGGATAGGGATTGATACCCAGTTCCCGCAGGCGGCCGAGTTTGTCGATTCGGCCGGCGATAAGCTGATCTATAGTCCGCTCCGGTTCTTCACGCGGGGATTTTTCGCTCATGTTTCACCTCGTTGATCGTATCCCGCCGACCGCGCTCACGGCCATTTTCGAGGCGGACGGCACAAGTTACAAATATATATAATTTTGACTGGCGATGGCAAACAGGATATTGGCGTTTTTCGATTTTATCGATCACGGTAACCGTTGCGTTTGTACAACTTTTGGGTATATTACGCCAGAATAATCGGAGGAACGGATATCATGCGGAACGCACTTCTAACGGGAATCGTCATTTTGACCCTTCTGGGCTGCAGCAGCAAGAAGGAATCAGATGAGCCGTCGATCGACATAAGTCCCGGCCAGCGAGTCGGGAATATCATCATGCCGCTCGAAGTCGGCAATATGTGGGTGTATAATGTCTATGGCCTGGATACGGCCAAAAACGAACTCCGGGCCATTCTGATCGACACCCTGTCGGTGATATCCGATACCCTGATCAATCGTGAGCGCTGGTTCTACATCGGGGGGCTTCAGCGGACGGAGGGATGGGTGATGAACCGTAAGGACGGGTTCTGGTTCGCTCTTCCGGTCGGGCAGCCTTTTCTGTTCGCCAAATATCCGGCCGAACCGGGGGATACTTTCACCAGCCTCATCGGCGCCTCGACGGCCCAGACGACGGTGGAGGGGACGGGGGTGGAGGTGAAATCGCCTGCCGGGACCTATTATTGCTACAAATATGTTCAGAAGGTCATGCCGTTGAACGCGGTCACCAATTATTATTTCGCCCCCGGCGTGGGATTGGTCAAAATGGAAATTATGGACCGGAGCGGACAGCAGCCGATCGCTATGGATATGCTGGCCGAACTCAATCTGATAAGTAGCCAGGAGGCGCTCCGGCGTCAATATTTGAAGGAACATCAGGGCGATTCCGCCAGGAGCGGCGATTCGGGCGGCTGACGAGCCGGAGGCCTCATGACTATGGGGAACGCGAAAAAATCCGGGGCCATGGCATCATAGGTATTCTGAGGGAGGAGATAATATGCTTAGTCGAGTTTGCCTTTGGGCCGGAGTGCTGATAGCCGGTCTCATCATCTGGGGATGTTCCGAGGACAAGACGACCGAGTCGGCGCCGGATACCACGCCGCCCCGGGTGACGACGACGTTTCCCGCCGACGGCGACACCGGCGTGGCTGTGGATATTCACCTTCAGGTCGGCTTTTCCGAGGATATGACCACATCGATGCTCACTAGCCAGACCATATATATCGTCGGCTTATCCGGCGATTCGGTGCTGGCGAGCAGCCGTTCGGCGACGCTGATCCCGGCGCAAGATTTGGAATACTATCACGAATACACGGCCACGGTGACGACGAATGTGCGCGATGCGGCGGGCAATCGGCTGGCGCAGAATTACGTGTGGCATTTCACCACCGGATCGGACACAACGCGGCCGATCGTTTTTCTGACCGATCCCGCCGACGGCGCCGTGAATGTCCCTACCTACGCTATTATCCGGGTGCTGATGTCCAAGCCAATCGATTCGGCCTCGGTGACAACGTCCACCTTTTATCTCAGCGACGGCGTTATGGGGGCAGTCGAGACCCGCAAGGACACCTTGCTCTTTATCCAGGAAGATACGCTGATGTCCAATCATACGTATACGGCGACGTTGACTACGGGTATCACCGATACCCTGGGCAACGCGCTGGCAGCGGATTATTCGTGGTCGTTTACCACCATCGCTGCTCCGATCATTATGCCGCTGGCGATAGGAAATTCCTGGGAGTATTATGTAACGACCATTGATACGCTTGGGCACACGACATCCGGCTACAGTACGATAACGTTGGTATCGACAACGACCATCGGGGATGAAATCTGGTTCCGGGATAACCTTGGGAGAAAGTATACCGACCGGGATGATGGCTTGTGGGAAATTAAGACCGACTCCCTCTACCGCGCGGCCGCCTCTCCAGGCCGTCTGGGTGACTCGGCAACTTATGTCGTCACGTATCAACGCGCGCACTTGACGCTGGTTGCTGTGGACACGTTGATTACCGTTCCTGCCGGAGATTTTGTATGCGATAAGTACGAAGGTATTTTGTATGACGCTATAATGCCCCGGCGATTTCGGATATATTATGCTGACGGTATAGGAATGGTGCAATACGAAAACGCGGCGGAATATATAATGGATGGGAGAACGGAAAAGCTGTCGTCTTATTCCTTCGTGCAGTAAGCGCCGGGGTCGTGATCCCTTGATGATCGCGAAGAAGAATAAGGCCAGGCGGGAAGGTACGTACGATGGGTAGCAGACGCGATATCGCAAAAATATCAGCCGTGATGACTATGCCCGTTCTGGTATTGATCCTGGCCGGCGGCTGCGGCAAGGACAAGGAAGCGCCGCTGGTACCCGATACGACCGGGCCGAGAGTCACGGCTACCTCGCCGGGCGACGGCGATTCCAATGTGGCTCTCGATGCGCTGGTAACGGTCACTTTCAACGAGGATGTCGATCCTCTCACCATAACCGGGTCGTCGTTCTATCTCAACGGCAGTATGCCTGGCACGATCACCTATGGCAGCCGAAACGCTGCCTTGAATCCCGACTCCAATTTCCAATATGGTGGGACGTACACGGCCACGGTCACCACCGCCGTCACCGACGTGGCCGGCAATCGTATGGACTCCAACTACGTCTGGTCGTTCACGACGACTTTCGGTGATATCATGCCGCTGGCCATCGGCAATCGGTGGGAATATCAGGTGATAAATTACACCAACCCGGTCGTACCCGACACGTCCTACGATACCATCCTGGTCGTGGGCGATACGACTATCGAGTCCGAACAGTGGTTCATCGTCAATGACACCGTTTTGATAACCAATCGGGATGACGGCCTGTGGCGCATGGCGGAGACAGGCGTCCCATACTTGTGGCTGAGATTTCCGGGTATCATCGGGCAGATATATAACGCCGATCCGGTCCGCGGGGAATCGGTCAAAATCACCGCCACATCCCAATTAGTCGCGATTCCGCTGCTTCCCTTGTTCTACTGTTATGTTTATGAGAGCACCTACACCGATCCGAGCACGAAAGACAAATTCTATTATGCGCCGCGCACCGGCCCGATAATCCTCGAGCATGATACTGTGTATGTCTTTCCAACACTTCTGGAGAGATGGAGCCTCATCCGCTACCATCTGAATTAACTGCAGATCAACGGCGGTCTCATACATGGATAGGTTCCGGGAATGGAAATTGCGGTCAGGATGAAGAGGCGTGCAGCCGCAGCCAATCCTCCCGCAGGATACCCATTTTGATGCGATCGTAATATTTGCCCTGAACTTTACATCCCCGCCGGATGCGAGCTTCCTCGACAAAGCCGAGTTTGCGGCCGACCGCGGTCATCCGCTCGTTGCCGCTCCACGTGGAAAAGCCGATTCGATGGAAGTCCCAGCTTCGAAACAGATAATCGATCCACAAAACCGTCGCCTCGGTTCCCAATCCGTGATTCCAGTAAGCGTCCTCGACGATGTTGATGCCGAATTCGGGCATCGAGGAAAGGCCCACATTGAAATAGAAGACCACCCAGCCGATATGCACGCCGTCGGTTGTCTCGATTTCAAGAAACGTGTAGGGCGGGGCCTGGTCGGTGTTCAGCCATTTCTTGCGCTGGAGGACCCGCCCGGCCAGGTCATGCTTGTGATAGGGGCCGTCGAACTGCCAGGTGAGAAGTTCGGGGTTGTTCCATCGCTCATAATCCGCGATATCCTCGGTTACAGTCGTCCGCAGGTTGACGCGCCGGCCCTCGATTTTGAAATTCGGCATCATGTCGGGGTCTCCCTGTTGTCCTTCAGATGATCGAGATACTGCCAGACGGACATGCTGTTGCGGCGATGGCGTCGTTCGTCGAAGGGGATATCGGGGATATGGCAGCGATTCCGCATCCAGTCGGCCGCTTCGTCGCGGCTTATGCCTTTGCCGTACGCCTGGCGACCCGCCTCCAGCAGGCCGGCAAAATAATCAACAAGAAGTTTCAGCATCTCCTTGCCGCCGGTGATTCCGTGTCCGGGGACGATCGTCTCGATATCATAAAGCGTCAGTTTATTGAGAACATCGACAAGCTCTGCCGGATCGCTGTCATGATCCAAAATCGTCGGGTAGCGGCCGCCGAAGGCGATATCGCCGGCGAACAGCAGTCTTTGTTTCGGCAAATACAGCACCGATGAATCGGGCGAATGGCCGCCCAAGCGCTGAAATATCAGCCGGATGCCGTGGAAGTCATACTCCATGCTCTCGTCGAAGGTGATCGTGGGCGAAGTGATGACCAGATCCCGCCACTCGTCGATCAGGTGCGGGTCTTCCCGCCGGGCCGCCTCGATTTCCTTATCGCTCCAGTAGGTGGCGCGGCATGATTCCATTATCTCGCGGCACCGTTCCGACGCCAGAATCGGGGAGGAAAAAGCCTGATTGCCGAACGTGTGGTCGGAATGATAATGAGTGTTGAACAATAGTTCGATTGTGCAATCAAAACGGTTTTGCACGCCGGACGATATCTTTTTGGCCGCCCGGGGGAGATACCCCGAATCGATTACCAGCGCAAAGCGGTCCTTGACGCAGACGCCGATGTTGCACAATCCCGCACGGCGGACGACATGAACACCGTCCCGCAGGGTTTCGATATCGAATTCGTTCCGGTCCATGGTCGCCTGAGCCTCACGCCGGTCTCGCCGGCCGCAGCCACTCGTCTTTGAGAATCGAATACATTTTGACGTCGCGGGGGATGCTATGGTGGATCATGTAATCTCGGAGAATGCCCTCGAAGGTCATGCCGGCTTTCTCCATCACCCGCGCCGACCCGATATTGGGCACGTCGCACATGGCCTGGACGCGGTTGAAATTCTTGACGCGAAACCCGTAATCGAGGATTTTGCGCACCGCCTCGGTCATGATCCCACGGCCCCAGCAGGGGCGAGCCAGGGCATACCCGATCTCGGCCCGATTGTGGGTATCGTGGTAGGAGATGTAATCGCAGGTGCCGATTATTTTGCCCTCGTCTTTGAGCACGATCCCCCATGGGGCGGGAGCGCCCGTCTGATAGCGGGCCAGCGCCGCCGAGACAAAAGCCAGCGAATCGGAAATAGTCCGATGCGTATCCCAGAGCAGATACTTGGTCACCTCAGGATCCGAGGCGTACGCGAAGACGTCCGTGGCGTCGTCGGGAATCAGTTTTCTCAGGATCAGCCGCTCTGTTTCCAACTGGGGAAGATCGCCGAATATACCTTCGCTATGCATACCGTGCCGCCTGCTTCGGTTCTTCTACTCCGCGGCGCGACCCACCGGCGCCGCCATCGGGCGCAATATACGGAAGCAGGCCTAAAATATCCACGGAAAATCATCTTCCCATGCCGCCGGGAAGAGAAGACGAATCGATAGGTCAGCCGATTTCCACCAGCTCCACGTCGAAATGCAGCGCCTTGCCGGCCAGCGGATGATTGTCGAGGATCACGGCGTTGTCGGAAACCTCGGTGATCATGACACGAATGTAATCGCCGTCCGGACCCTGGACCTGAAGCATATCGCCCACTTTCGGCGTGTAATTCTCGGGCATACGCTCCTTTTCAACCTGCTTGGGCCATCCCGGATGGCGCGGTCCGTAGGCATCTTCGGGCGGGATGACGATCGATTTGGAGTCGCCGATATTCATCCCGACAATCCCGTCCTCGAATCCCGGGATAATCTGCCCGGCGCCGATTTCGAATTCCAGCGGATCGCGATCCTGGGAGCTGTCGAAGACGGTGCCGTCATCGAGCTTGCCGGTATAATGAACCTTTACGGTGTCGCCTGGTTTTGCCTCTGCCATGCAAATACTCCTTTCACCATGGCTCTATCTCTTACCCGTATCTTCGGCGAACTTTCGTGTCCACCGTAGTGCTTATCCGCATGGCATATATCCACTCCGCTGAAATCCGGCGGCGGAGACATACCGCCACGCCCTGGGATAAAACAAAATGGTCAGGCCGTCGATTGCCTGACCGCATATATCGATGTATATACGCAATAACGAGGCGACAATCAAGCCCTGCCCGAAAATAATATACGCCCCCCGCCGACGCCCATACCGCCGGACGGCTCATCGACGCAACGTCGCATCAGACCTGCTGGGTTAGCTTCAAAAAGCGCTTATACGGGATGGCCGTCCAGCTTTCAGCCTGGGTGGCGCCGTTGGCCATGCTGATCATCGATACCTTAGCCGCCGATTCCTCGTCGGGAGCCTCGTAGATATCGACAAAATCATACGGTCCCAGCAGAGCGTAATGGGCCTTGAATTTCACCTCCGGGCATTTCTTCTTGACTT
This sequence comes from uncultured Ignavibacteriales bacterium, assembly GCA_964549765.1. Classification (GTDB taxonomy): domain Bacteria; phylum Zixibacteria; class MSB-5A5; order GN15; family JAAZOE01; genus CAZJWR01. The sequence goes on along the minus strand of CAZJWR010000033.1, from coordinate 24,889 downwards.
CGTTGAGCCATTTGCGGCCGATCTGGGCCCGGTCTTTCACCTTGCTGGTAATCTCGGGCGACAGCTTGGTCATAAGCATGAACGTCCGCATTTCCGGTTTTTGATTTTTGGCCATAATAACTCCAACCTCTTGCCGAATACGCATTATTCGGCAATTCATCTCCATATATGACGCAAAAGGTCGAAAGGATATCCGCTATTACTATTATCGACGCAAAAAAATATACATTCAGGCCCGCCGGGATGCAACCGGATTATGCCGGCGTTGTCTGCCGCCCCGGAAAAAGACCGGCAGGCCAAAACAGGCTTGCCAAACGGTTGGCGAGACGGTAGTTTTTCGATGTTGTACGCCCACGCCGATTTACCGATGATATCGGTCACGAAACCGCATGCGCCACACCCGGGAGGATTGAAATGCGCCATACCGTCAAACGTCGGCTGAAGATCGGGTTTTCGGCGATGTTGTTTGTCCTCGTATGTTTGTCGTCCACGGCAGCCGCCGGTACCCTGACGGGTCGCGTCGTCGACAAGAACAGCGGCAGAGTCTTGGCAGGTGCGACCATCCGGTTGCAGCCGGCTGATCATCCCGGCAAAACCTTCGGCGTTGCCGCCGATAAAGACGGATATTTTGAAATCGCCGATATTCCCGGGGGAACATATTCAGCAACCGTTTCCGCCATCGGCTTCACACCCGAATCCATCGCCCGGATCGTCGTTCCCAATTCGGGATCGAAAAACCTCGACGTCTCGCTGGCGCCGTCGTCGATCAATTTGAATTCGGTTTCGGTCACGGCGTCACGCCGGCCGGAAAAAATCCTCGACGCTCCGGCATCGGTCAGCGTCGTCGAATCCGAGGAGATCAAAGCCCGGGTCGCACTCACTCCGACCGAATATTTCAAGGGATTGCCGGGGGTCGACGTCGCCACGACCGGCCTGAACCAATCGACGATGGTCGTGCGCGGATTCAACAATGTCTTTTCGGGCGCGCTCCTGGTGCTCACCGATAATCGCCTCGCGAGCGTTCCGTCGCTGCGATTCAATGCCTATAATTTCATTCCGACCACCGACGAGGATATCGACCGCATCGAAATCGTCTCCGGTCCCGGGTCGGCGCTCTACGGCCCGAACGCTGCCTCCGGCGTCATGCATATCATCACCAAATCACCCTTTGTCGATCAGGGAACGACCGTCAGCGTCGGCGGCGGCCAGCGCGATCTGGCGCTCGGGTCGTTCCGCCATGCCCGATCCATCGGTAGCCGCATCGGATTCAAAATTACCGGGCAGTATTATCAGGGCCATGACTGGGAATCGCACGATCCCTCCGAGCCCGATTCGATCCAGAAATTCCGCCCGACGGCGTCGGGGCGTATACCGATCGGCGATACGATCCCCAATAATCGGAACTTCGATATCAAGAAACTGGCAGGCGAGGCGCGATTCGATTTTCTGATCGCGCACGACGCCACCGTGATTCTCAACGGCGGCATCAACCGGGCCAGCAGTATCGAATTAACGGGGCTGGGAGCGGCGCAGGGGATCGACTGGACGTATTCCTTCGTCCAGGCCCGGCTGCGTCTCAAGAATCTTTTTGCGCAGGCATATGTGAATATGAGCGATGCCGGCGACACCTATCTTCTGCCGACGGGACAATTGATCATCGACAACTCCAAATTCTGGGCGTTTCAGGTGCAGCATCAATATGTACCGAGTCGAAAACTGACATTTACTTATGGTGTCGATGCCTTCCTGACTCGCCCCGAAACCGATTCGACCATCAATGGCCGCAATGAGACCCGTGACAACATAAATGAACTCGGCGGATACCTGCAGTCGGAATTATCCTTGACCGATCACCTGACCTTCATCGGGGCACTGCGCGTGGACAAACATAATCGGTTGGAAGACGCCGTGGTGTCGCCGCGAGCGGCGATGGTTTATCGGCCGAACGACGATAACAATATTCGATTCACGTACAACCGCGCCTTCAGCACGCCCGACGATAACAATCTGTATCTCGATCTGCTGCAGACCGCCGATCTTGGCGGGATCGGGGCGCTTCTGGAACCGTCGCTGGGATTTCGCCCGGAAATCGATATCCGCGTGCAGGGCGTCCCCGAGACGGGTTTCCATTGGAGTTTCGACGAAAACGGCCCGCGCTACCGATCGCCGTTCGCGCCGCTGGATACCGTGCGCCATCTAACGCCGAACGATTGTATCAGCTTCGACGATCCGGTATTCACCAACGCGATCTGGCAGGTGGGACGGCAGCAGGTCATGAATCAGGTCGACAGCACGCTGTCCGGCCTCGTCCGATCCGGATTGATCGACCAGGCGACGATGGATGCCGCGATGACGGCCATCGACGGAGTCACTCCCAGGAATCTATCCGGCGTCGGCAACGCTCTGATGACGTTAAGCCCGGACGATCAGGCCTTTCGACCGTCGACGGTGTCGGATATCGCCGACATCGAGCGGCTGAAGCCGACCATCACGCAGACGCTGGAATTGGGATACAAGGGCATTCTCGGCGACCGGATGCAATTCAGCGTCGATGTCTACCGCACCGAAAAGAACAATTTCATCGGTTATCTGGCGGTCGAGACGCCCAACGTGTTTCTCGATTCGGCGACATTAAACGACTATCTGATGCAGGTCATTCAGGATTCGCTCGACGCCAATCCCGCCTACGATTCCATTCTGGCGGCAATCGACAATCCCTACTTTCCCGAAATTCATGGCAACGGTAATGGCACCCCCGCCGACGAAATTTCATCGGTGTTCACGTCGGGCGCGACGATGCTGCCGTTTGGAACGGTGACGCCGATGGAGGCGCTCGATCCGACAGCGGTGCTGGTGACCTATCGCAATTTCGGCGACATCAGCTATTATGGCGCGGATTTATCCGTCACCTATAATATTCACAGCAACTGGAATGTCGGCGCGGCCTATTCGTACATTTCCAAGAATTTCTTCGCCAAATCAGCCGGGCAGGTCCATGATATCTATCTCAATGCGCCCCGTCACAAAGCGGGGTTGTCGCTGCAGTATATCAATCGGCGATGGAACCTGGACGCCATCGCACGGTATCGATTCGTCGATGCCTTCGATGTGGAAAGTCCGTTTTACGGCAAATCGGTCAAAGCGTATCACATCATCGATCTGACATCGCGAGTCGGATTTTTCTATGGTACCCGATTGGTGTTGACGGTGCAAAATCTCTTCGACAATCGGCATATCGAATTTATCGGCGGTCCAAAGATCGGCCGCCTGATCATCGCCCGCCTTACCCGAACCTTTGGGTAGATCCGGATTTTTTTATTCTCGTTGATTTTATGTTCAGATCGGATATATTAGGGCAGTCCGGAAAATATCATCAGACATGGGTCCGGAGCCGGTTCATGGCAAATCGCATGAATTCAAAAAGGGCAATCGTGAGCTTCGTTCTTTGGCAGGCGGCGTCGGGGTTGTCCACACGCTGTAGCTACTTGATATCCGACGAAGGCGATGTCCGCCGCGAAGGGATACTCAATTAAGGAGAATGCAATGAAAAACGTGCTGTTCGTAGTCGGGTTGCTTACCCTCATGGTCTCGGGCGCTATGGCGCAGGTCGAAAAGGGTGACAAAGAAATTCAGGCCCTGGGTACGTTGACATTTGTCGAAGGTGCTTCAGCGGTATTGATGCAGGGGACCTACGGGGTGTTCGTCACGCCGGAAATTGAGTTGGGCGCCGGCCCAACCATCATGTATTTCAGCGCCTACGGCTTCAGCTACACGGTAGTCGGGGGCGTATTCTTCGGTCGCTACAATTTCAACGTAAACACCAAGCGGGTTCCGTACCTCTCGGCGGTATGGTACCAGGCGGATTTTTCTCCGGATATTGGCGATTTCACTGACTACTCCTATGTCCAATTCGGGGCAGGGACGAAATTTTTCGTCACCGAGTACCTTGCCTATGACATGTCGGCCAACCTCGGCTTTTCGCTGGGCAGCGGGTCGGCAGTCATGACGATAATGGGCGGTCTTTCGGCTTTCTTTTAGGCGTAGCCATATCCGCAATTATACATAAAGGTGCATGGCAATGAAACGAATCATTGGCGCGTTTTTTCTCGTGGCTGCCGTGGCTTCGTCGTCGTGGGGGTTCGAGTTGACCTTTCTTCGAGACATTCCCGTCGATGCCAAGGGCGTTACTGCCGTCGAGTTTGACGGAAGCGGCCGACTTCTGGCTTATGGCACAGACGAAGGGCAGGTTATTGTAACGGATGTGATCGAGGGCGACACGGTATTTTCGACCCGTGAGCATGACAAAGGCGTAACCACCCTCGCCTTTGATGCAAAGGGCAAATATCTCGTCACGGGCTCGCGCGATCACACCATCATCATCTGGGACATTGCCGACGGCACACCCGAGAACATTATCAAAGATTTCGGCGACGATGTTGCCCATCTCGAGGTCAGCCCCGATGGCCGCTATTTGGCCGCCTGCGGATCGAAAAAGGAAATCATGCTGTGGGAATTTCCCTCCGGGTTTCCGCGCGGCACGCTCAAGGGCCACGATAAGGATGTTGTGTTCTGCGGCTTCAGCGCCGACGGCAGTCGGTTGGTCTCGGTCGGTGAAGATGGGAAAATAATCGTCTGGGATTTGAAAAAGCTGAGTCCGATCCGGGAAAACGAAATCGCCGTCCATACGCTGGCCAATTCGGGGCTGGACATAATATCGGCGGCGCTCAGCGATGACCGGCGGTTTCTTGCAGTCGGGATCGAAGAGCATGTGCTGGCCAAGGGCGGCAGGCGTATGGAATTTCGGCACAACGTCACCTTCTATGATTGGAATACCGGCACCCTGCTGAAAGTCTTAGAAGGGAATAACAAGCGGATCGATCACCTGACGCTTTCGCCGGACGTCAACTTCGTTCTGACGGACAATTCACCCATGCACAGCCATGAGCTTGCCTTCTGGGATATACTCGGCGGCGTCATCGAAACGACCTATCCGATTGACGGCGATATTTCGGGTTTCGACATATCGATGGACGGCAACCACCTGGCGGTGGCCTACACCGGTGACGCCAAAGATGCCCACGTCGTGCTCTGGGACGTAACGGGTGTGGGAGGATATGCGCCTCCCGAGGCCGGAACGACCACGCCGATTGCCGAAACCGGATTCGGGGGGACCATCAGTCTGACCGGCCCGGATACGGCGGTTCTCGACGACGGGTCATCTCATACTCTGGCGGTGATATACCTTGATCCGTACGGTGTCGATGACGGTATCGGCCGGATGATTACGGATGAGCTCGAGGGCAGACTGGTAAATAACGCGCCGTGCCTGAAGGTGATAGAACGAAACCGGATCGATCTCATTTTGCAGGAGTTAAAATTCGCCCAATCGGGGATGACCGATCAAAAAGCCATCGAAATCGGCCGGCAATTGGAGGCCGAGTATCTAATCTACGGAAGCGTCAGGAAGACCGGGCATGACCTGACGATTTCCGTCAAGATGGCGCAGGTCGAGAGCGCTCAGATTGTAGGTACGCGCGGGGTTGTCTGCACCAATGCCTCCCTGCGGGACATATCGGATATGGTGTCATACCTGGCGCCGACGATTGCGGCCTGCAAACGCTGAATTGGGGGCGGTCGCTGCGGACCGCCGACAAAAAGGAAAACGTGCGGCAGATGAGCGCCCGCCGCGGCGGGTTGCTCACTACTACGAACATATAAAATCCAGCCGAATTTTCATGAATCCCCATCCCCAATTCTTCGTCTATTGCAGTATATTGCCGGTTGAAATAATTGGCCGCTGCGGGAAGGCGACACGAAAAGGCAAAGAGTGAAGGCGAGATTTTTCATTATAATGTGGTTCCTGACGGCGATCGGCGCAGCGGCTGGTATGCCCACGATGGCTGCGGGTGATGATACAATTCCGACGGCGATTCAGTCCCACGGCCGCGTGATCGTCGAAGGGACGATCTTTGATGAAGCCACCGGCGATTCGCTGCCCCACGTGACTATCCAGGCGCTCGGTACCGGCATGGCGACCAAAGCCAACGCCGACGGCCGATACCGTCTGGTTATGCCGCGCGGCGACTACGATATCAAAGTCAGTCACGTCGGATATTATTCGAATACGTTCCATGTTGCCGCCGCCGATTCGCTGGTCATCCGTGATGTCCGTCTGAAATCATCAATCATCGACTTGGGTACGCGAAGGGTCTTCACGAGGGCGTACGATCCGGCACAGCGGATTATCGCCGAGGCGATCGCCCGTAAAAAGGATATCCTGTCGCAGATTCACGATTATTCATTCGATGCCTACTCCCGCCTTGTGCTCGCGAATGCCGACAAGCCGGATTCGGAGAATATCATCCTGATCACCGAGACCCGTTCCACATCATTCTGGGAACAGCCCGACAAATACAAAGAAGTCATCACGGCTCGTACTCAGTCGGCCAATATATCGGCCGAGGGCAATCTGGTCGGCGCCGGCGCTATACTCAATTTCAACCGCAACCGTATCGAAATCGGCTCCTATGATATCGTGTCGCCGACGGCGCGCGACGCCATGGATTTCTACAATTATTATCTGCTGGATACGGTCTTCATCGATACCCGGCCGGTGTTCGTGCTCGAACTCGAACCCAAAAACGAATACTCGCCGTTATTCGTGGGCCAAATCCAGATCGCCGATTCGACTTTCGACGTCGTCGGCGTGAGTGTCGGATTCAGCAAAGGCGTCCATTTTCCGATGGTCGACAGCGCCCGGTATTACCAGAGTATGGCAAAGTTCCAGAATAAGTACTGGATGCCGATCGAAATCGGATTATCAGGACGGGTCACATTTGATGTGCCGTTTCCCGGTATCCCGAGACGGATGAATTTTTCGCACGTGGCGTCGATTTCGGACTATCGCATCGACGCCGGTCTGGCCGATGGCACCTTCGGCGAATACGATATGGTCGTTGACAAGAACGCCGACGATATCGATTCGTCGGCTTGGGAGACGCTCCGTCTGCTGCCCCTGACGGCGACGGAAACGCGCGGCTATGAACGTATCGATTCCATCGAGCATGCGCCGAAGTCGATCTACAAGCAGGCGCTGCGGGGAGTGGCGGCGGCCGCATTTCTATTGACGGTCGGCCAGCCGGACCTGTTCCGTTTTAACCGTCTGGAAGGCCCATATGTCGGTATCGGCCTCAGGCCCGACGAGTGGCTTCCCTGGACCCGCCTGCGGATGAAAGCCGGCTATGCCTTCGACGACAAGGAATGGCAGTACGAATTCGGGGCCACCTATGAACTCTGGCACAAACGCCGATTACGCGCCGGGGCATCCATCAAGGACGAAGTCGTGCATCGCCCGACGATAGTATCGAGCGAACGCTACAATGCCACTTTCAATGCGCTGTTTTTCAAGATCGATCCGTTTGATTATTTCCGTGAACGCGGCTATTCGATAGTCGGGTTTATACGGCCGATTGGCCATACCCGCATGGAGGTCGAATACAACGACTTTCGTCAGTCTTCGAAATTGAAGACGACCGATTACGGCTTTTTCCGGAAAAGTATCACTCCCCGGGAGAATCCGGCGATCCTCGACGGCACGATGCGGTCGCTCTCGCTGACGCTGCGGTATGATTCCCGGAACCTGATCGACAACAAGGGACGGGATTTCATCAGCGATGCTCCCCGGTATTTTATCATTGAATCGGGTATCGAATATGCCTCACCGCGATTTATCGACAATGATTTCGATTTCAGGCGATACCATATGCGACTGCGGATTCGAACCCAAATCGGACGCCTGGGGATAACCCGGTTTTCGGGATACGTTGGATCGTCGGACGGCCGATTGCCGCCGCAGCGATATTTTGTCGTCGACTTCAACGTCCCCGAGTTTTTCTCCGCGTCCGGTTTCCACACCGTGCACGAAACCAACTTTGCCGGCGACCGGGCGGCGATGCTTTATGCCGCGCACGATTTCGGGCCATATATATTTCGCAGCAGCGGCGACCGGTATCTCAAGAGAATCCCCTTCGGCCTGGTGCTCTACGGCGGAACGATGTGGACGGAATTTCATCGCCCGGAGATTCTCCACGATCGATCCGTGCGCACGGCCCCGACCGCCTATGCCGAAATAGGATTTGGCATCACCAACCTCACGCCGTTTCTCATGCCGTTCAACCTGGCCATGGATTTCACCTGGCAGCTGTCGGATTATGACACCAGGCGGTTTACCTGGTCATTCGGTTTCAACTTATGATCTTTGACGAGCGGCGGCTTCTTCGAAGTTTTTTTCTGTATCCCCGATCATTAATATTCGTATCATAAGATCAACCATGAAGAGCCAAGAGTGAAAGCGCCCATGAGTCGGATACCGATGCGATGATTTCTGCTGCGAATTTGCAAAAGAATTATAACGGGCTAAAGGCCGTCGACGACATATCGTTCGACGTCGCCGCCGGCGAGATTTTCGGCCTGCTCGGACCCAACGGCGCCGGAAAAACCACCACAATCAATATGATGGTCGGAGCGCTTCGACCCGAAGGCGGGCGGGTCGAGATCAACGGCGGCGATCCGTCGCACGGCAAAGTCCGGATCGATATCGGCTATGCGCCTCAATCGCTGGCCGTGTATGACCGCCTGACGGGGGAAGAAAACCTGGCCTTTTTCGGGCGGCTATACGGTTTGGCCGGATCGCGATTGAAAGAACGAGTTTCCTGGGCGCTCGAATTTTCCGGCCTGAAGGATCGCCGAAAAGACACCGCCGGGACGTTTTCGGGAGGTATGAAACGGAGGCTGAATCTGGCCGCCGCTCTGGTACACGATCCCCCGGTGCTGATACTCGATGAGCCGACCGTCGGCGTCGATCCGCAGTCGCGCAATATGATTTTCGAGAGCATCGAGCAACTCCGGCAACAGGGCAAGACGATTGTCTATACGACACATTATATGGAAGAGGCGCAAAGGTTGTGCGACCGGGTGGCGATTATCGATCAGGGCAAAATCCTGGCGATGGATACGGTGGCCGCGCTGACCGAAAAGCACGGCGGCGCCTCGATCATCGATGCCGTGCTTACCGAAATGCCGGCCAACCTGTCCGGCCTGCCGGGGCATATCAAGGGTAATCGACTGCGAATCGAGACAGCGTATCCAATGAAGATACTCGCCGAATTATCCAATGCCGGAATCAACTTCGTCGAGATCAAAGTGGAGCGGCCGAATCTGGAAATGGTTTTTTTAAATCTGACGGGAAGGACGCTGCGCGACTGATGGGAAAGATCTGGACATTGGCACGCAAGGACATCCGTATCCTGATCCGGGATAAAGGGTCACTCTTTTGGGTAGTCGGATTTCCTTTTCTTTTTGCATTGTTCTTTGGGGCGATATTTTCCGGTTCGGGCGGCCGGATGAGCGGCATGAAAATCGCGGCGGTCGATGAAGATTCAACGGCCTATTCACAGACGTTCATTGCAGAACTCGACAGCCTCCCGTCGGCCCGCGTGACCACGATGAACCGCGACAGCGCTTTCGGTGGAGTCCGGCAGGGGAAATATGTTGCTTGCGTCGTACTGCGAAAAGGCTTCGGGCAGACTCTGGGCATGTTCGGCGATAGCGCCTCGATCGAGGTCGGTATCGACCCGGCCCGGCAGGCCGAAGCCGGTTACCTGCGCGGCATGTTGATGCAGACGGCCTTCACGTTGATGCAGCGCCGCTATTTATCGGCTGACTTCGTCCGGCAGGAACTGGCCCGTCTGTCAAGCGGACAAACCAACTGGGGAGGTCTCGATTCGACCCAGAAACAACTCGCCGGCGGCTTCATGTCCAACTTAGCCGATTTATTGGGAACGATGCAGAATTCCGATTCCTCGGGAGCGGCCGATAGCGCCGCCGTTTCCCGAGGCGAGCTGATGCCGGTCGACGTCGTCTCGGTTACCGGCGATACCGCCCAGCCCCGTTCTGGATTCGAAATCTTTTTCCCGTCGGCGCTTTTATGGGCGCTGATAGCCTGCGCCGCATCGTTCGGCGTATCGATTGTGAAGGAGCGTACCGCCGGAACGTTTCTGCGGCTGCGCCTGGCGCCGATTACCCGTGCGCACATCCTGGCCGGAAAAGGCGTCGCCTGTTTCGTCACCTGTCTATTTGTCTGCGTGTTGCTTCTGGCGGTGGGGAATATCGTCTTCGGCGTCCGCATCGCCGAGCCGGGAATAGTATTACTGGCCGTGCTGGCGAGTTCGCTGGCATTTGTCGGGATCATGATGATGATCAGTGTCCTGGGCAAAACCGAAGAAGCCGTCGGCGGCGCTGGATGGGCCATTCTCCTCGTTCTCGCCATGGCCGGCGGGGCGATGGTGCCGACGTTCGTCATGCCCGACTGGCTGAAAATGATCGGCATGATCAGCCCCGTCAAATGGGGCATCCTGTCGTTCGAGGCTGGAATCTGGCGCGGATTTACGTTGTCCGAGATGATGTTGCCGGTGGGCATTCTCCTGGGCATCGCCCTCGCCGGGTTTGCGCTGGGAGTGATTATCCTTAACCGCACCGAACGGTAAGCCTGAATAAGATTATTTTCCCACGACTCATGACTCCAAAAATATGGTTGCGTCTTTTTATGATTTCATTTACCGTATGGGCGGAGAATAGAGGAAAGGTTGACGGATGAATCCAAAACTGATGCCGGTCGATCCCTGTTTGATCAAGGATAACGTCTTCAAACTTATCGGTACCGACTGGATGCTGGTCACGGCCGGGACGACCAAATCGTTCAATACCATGACGGCCAACTGGGGGACGATGGGCGAACTGTGGAACAAGAAAATCGCGATCTGCTTCATCCGCCCGGTGCGGCATACCTATTCCTTCATGGAGCAGGTCGAGTACTATACCCTGTCGTTTTTCGATGAAAAATACCGGGATGTGCTTCGTTTCTGCGGCAGCAAATCGGGCCGCGAGGTCGATAAAATCGCTGAAACCGGCCTGACACCCAAAGCGGCCGAATCGGGCGCGGTTTATTTCGAGGAGGCGCGCCTGGTTATGGAATGCAAAAAGATCTACATTCACGATATCGATCCGGCTAATTTTCTGGACGCCAAGATCGACGACGAATACCCGAAAAAGGACTACCACCGCATGTATATCGGGGAGGTCGTCCGCTGCCTCTTGAAAAAAGAGTAGAGTGTCAGACGAAGACGACTGAATAAATCACTCGCGTCCGCATAGACTCAGGAATATTTGCGAAAACCGGTATTTCCTGTTGCCGTCAGACCGACTGTCTTCGTATCTTCTGGTGTAATAATAGCGCTCGGCATCAATTCGCACATAAATGGTAAAGGCCGCCATAAGAAATGCGGCGGTAAAGAAAGAGCCTGATTCACGATGTGTCCGGTGCGATGGTAATCCGGGTCCCTCGGACGCGGACGCCTTTTCGCATACCGTGAAGACGGCTCGATCAGACTGAACCGGAAGGAGGTGAACGGTATGAAACGGATCATCACCGCGATTTTGGTCGTTGTGTTTGCGGTGTCATTCACGGTCGGCATTTTGGTTTCGAATGCCGAAGCGAGGCCCTACTGCATCGCCACCTGCTTAAACGGGTCATGGTACGTATGTTGCCCGGATGGTAGCGGAGGATGGAATTGCTACACGGATGGTCCTTGTTGCTGGCCATAAGGTCCTCGGCCGCATGTACGTTTCTGATTTCAACATTCGATCGAATGTGTACCGGGAGTGATAGGTGTGCGGTTTTCCGCCAAATGTCACCTATCGTTCCTGTCATTATTCGGATCGGGCGTGGGCCGGATCGCCGGCCCGCGTCCGAAAATCCAATCGTTTACATACCTCCATAAATACTGTACATTACACGGTCGATGAAACGCCAGTTCGCAAAAAATCTGACCTCCAACTGGGCCGTCTACGTCGCCTCGGCCGTTATTTCCTTTTTCCTGATGCCCTACATTCTGGGCAAAATCGGCCAGGCTGCCCTCGGCATATGGATTCTGGTCGGGTCGTTTTCCGGGTATCTCGGCCTTTTTGATTTTGGCATCGGTTACGCCGTCGTCCGCTATGTCGCCCG
>CAZJWR010000033.1:0-12815 GCA_964549765.1 uncultured Ignavibacteriales bacterium | reverse complement strand
CTTTCAGCGTACCGGCGAACCGGATCGACGCAACGAGGTCGTGGCCACGGCTTTCTATCTCGCGTCCTTCCTCTCGCTCATCGTCGTCATCGCCACCCTCATTATAATGCACAATGCCGTTTCCCTCTTTAACATCCCGGCCGATCTGGCCGTGTCGTCCCGATGGGTCATCCTGTTGATCGGCATTACCATCGCGGTGGGCTTCCCTCTGTCGGTCTTTTCCGAGGCACTGTCGGGCGGCCTGTGGCGGTTTGACTTGTTCAACATAGTGGCCATGTTCATGGCCGTGGCACGAGTCGGCCTGACCGTGCTTTTCCTCGAATTAGGCTGGGGGCTGGTCGGGCTTGGGTTGGCGGCGCTTATCGTATCGGCCGGGGGCTATCTCTGGCGGGCCGGGCTGCTTTTCCGCCTGCTTCCCGATCTGTCGATTCATCCCCGGCTGTTCAGCTATCGGGTGATCCGCATGATCGGCGGGTATTCGTTTTTTTCGTTCATGCTAGTGCTTTCGGGTCGGATCGCTTTCTACTCCGATTCCTTCATCGTCGGGTATTTCCGGGGCGTCGTCGAAGTCGCCGTGTTCGGCATCGCCGTGAAATTGACCGAGTATCTGCGCCAGCTGATTTTCACCATGACCCGGCTGTTTTCCCCGGTGGCTGCCCGTTATGACCCCGACACCGACCGCGCTTCTCTAAAACGGCTGTTTTATGACGGCAGCCGGCTGAATCTGCTGTTTTCTCTCCCGTTGACGGTTATTCTCTTCTTCTGGGGAGGGCCGTTCGTTCGCCTGTGGGTGGGCGATGAGTTCGCCTACTCGGAAACCATCCTGCGAATTCTCCTCCTGGGTCACGTATTATCGTTTACCCAAGGGATAGGCGGCGAGATATTGCTGGGCGTCGCGCGACACCGTACTTTTGCGATGCTCTCGTTGGCCGGAGCGCTGATCAATATCGTCCTGTCGATTGTCCTGATCGGGCCGCTCGGCCTGTCCGGTGTGGCCTGGGGAACGACTATCCCGCTCGCGCTGCTTTCGCTGGGATATGTTCCGGCAGTGACACTGAGGCTTGTCGGCGGGAAACCCGCCGAGTTCCTGCGACTGGTGATCGGACCGGCCCTGCTGGCCGTCCTGGCGCCGGCCGCGGTGGTGATTCTCACCGCCCATCTTATCGACGGCTTCTGGCGATTCATCCTGCTGACGACGGCTGCCGGAGCGTTATATCTCCCGGGGGCTTATATTTTCGGTTTGACGGCAACCGAAAAGGAGACGCTGGGAGAACTGCGACGCCGGGTTTTGGGGCGGTTTTTGGCTTGACATATGAATCAAGAAGCGGCAACTTGACACACTGAATGAGAAAATCAGTGAGGAAAGGAGATCACGGATTATGAAATTGTGGAAAGTGCTCGTAATAGGGATGCTCGCCTTGGCGCTTCTCGCGCTGGTTGGATGCGGAAAGTCGAAGGATAAGGAGCCCGCCACCCAGCAACAGGAAGAGGTTGCGACCAAGCCGGCAGTGGTCGATCATACGCCGACCGGCGCTGAAATCGGCACCGAAGCCGCCTGCCCGGTTTGCGGTATGAGCGTAACGGTCGAGGATACGACCCCGTCGGCGACATACGACGGCAAAACCTATTATTTCTGCTCGCAGACCGACAAAGAGACCTTTGCGGCCAATCCGGAAATGTTTACCAAAAAGCCCGAGGACACCACCGGGCAGATGGAAGAAGGCGGCGGGAAGTAGTTCCTGACCGAATTCCGACAGCTTTGAAAGAGATGCATAATCTGCATTCATTTGCAGATTATGCATTTTTTGTTTCCGTCAAGGCCGAACACATCGGTTCAAATCGCCGACGAGCTGCACCCGGCGGCAGCAATGATGTTTTCGGACATCAGGTTGCCGGACCGGGCGTCGGCCGGCGCCAATTCAAGCGGCGGGCATGAGCTTTGCTTGATCGGGATTGCGGGAATTAAGCTGAAGGAGGCCCGATGCTGTGATAAGCACGCCGGTAACGGCCCAGAAAATAGCGCCGGAAAGCCAAAAATATGGTTGACAATTTTCCGGGAGGCATGTATATTAGGCTTGATGATACAACGTTTTCCACAGTTTTCTAACTGACTATTAAAGCAGGTGAAGTCTCCTATTTTTGCTTAGTTCAAGGGCCTGAGAAGTTAAAAAGTGGATCATGTTACTGCAGTCCTTGGGATCGCACCGAGAACGTTTCCTGAGGGCACGATACAAATCAAGGCAGTTCTTGGGCTGACAAAAGACCGTGTTGATCACATATAAACGCCAGAAGCGGCGGAGGTAAGCGGCTGTCTTTAGCTAAGGGAAGGTTGCAACGGTAATCGAAGTTACAGGAACCCTTGAGAAGGAGTAGTTAGATGTCCTTCAGAAGCCAGTCGCATAAGTTCCTCTTTATCGGTCTCGTTTTCGTGGCCGTAGCGGTCGTGGCGCAGCCGGCCCGGGCACAGTTTCCGGAGTTGGATATTATCATCAGCGATACGACCGTGTCCGCAGGCGACTCAATCGCATGGATTAGCGTATTTGTCAGGAACTACCAGGACACCCTGTCGGCGTTCGCGATGAGGATTATGCTCGACCGACCGGATATTATGGAGTTTCGCACTGATCTCGTGGATACGGTAATCGACACATCCTATTACGAGTGTACGTGGTGGAACGACAACGTCTGCCTCGATTCCCAGGCGATCAGCCCCCGGATCGACACTTGTTATGTTAATCAGGGGGTCGATACCGCTGGCTGTCTCACCAATTACTGGTCGGTCATCAACGCCACCTCGTGGAATCCCAACCGGCACGATATCCGTGTTATCGGCATTGCCGACGATGTCGGCCCGCCCTATACTCCGGGGCTCAAGCCGCGATCGACTCAAGGGTTGCTGTTCCGGATGAGTGTCCGTATCTACGACTCATTGCCGGAGGACAAGGACAGCCTGGTGACGCTTTATATGTCGGAGGACCTGAGCCAGACGACGTTTTCCGATCAGTACGGCAACGCCATCGGGACTATCACCGATTACAGCATCTGCGATACAACCTACTGCGAATCTTGGGATTACGGCGGCGATTCTTGTTTGACGACGATTCTGGATACGGTCCCGGCAGTCTACGATACGATGCTGGTCGATACCTTCTTCCGGTGGCATTATTGCCGCGAGTGGGGGATTGATAGCCAGGGTCAAGACAGCTGTCTCCAATGGGATACCTACAGTGATCCGACGCAGATCCCGGCCCCGGACGATACCACCACGGCTGACTTCAAGGATATCGATTCGCTGGCTTGGACGGTCTGGAACTACCAGACGGTTTCCTTCGACCAGGGCGAATTGCGGGTTGTCACGATTTCTTGCATGTGCGGCGACGCCGACAATGACGACCGCATCAATATCGGCGATCCCGTGTACCTGATCAATTACATCTTCAAGAGCGGTCCGACGCCTTTGTATCCGGAGTGCAGCGATGTCAACTACGACAACCGGATAAATATCGGCGACGCGGTGCTCCTGATTAACTACATTTTCAAAAGCGGCCCGCCGCCCTATTGCGGCTTTTAGCCGAGGCGAAGAGAGAATCTTCCCGGCGTGACGACGAGGATGAAATTACCAAGACGCAAAGAAACGAATATAAAAACAAAACGCGTGCCTCTTGCAATGGAGCCGCGTTTTCAACCCTGAAACATAATGAAAGGAGGTGACACGCACACAAGAGGTTTGTTTAACACGCGCTCAAAAGAGAGAACACAACATTCGTTCGTTCTCCACGGAACCCAAGGCGGAACTTTCGGTCGGCTCAACCGAAAATGACGGCACGGGTTCAATCCAGAGGGGGATTGTGTTGCGAGCCGTTTTGAATCTGAAACGGCAAAGTTAAGAAATTAGAATATGTAATGAAGGAGCACAACATGAAACGAACAGTCGTTTTGCTTGCAACATTGCTTCTTTCTTTTGGGCTCACAAATGCTGCCAACATCGTGGATCTCGCTCCGACTTCATGGACGGCGGATACTATCTTCAATGACATGTCGGGGTACTTCACGATATCCTTGGAGAATGACGCTGCCTTGGGCGGGATGAGTGTCGGTTTCATCATCACCTCGCCGGACGGAGCCACCTGGACCTTCGATGAAGCCGGCGGTTTTGTCACAATTCCGCCAGGTCCGAAGTTCGTCAAGGGTATTCCGGGAAGCCGTTGGATGAGCGGTGCTCACGCCGATGGTAGCTGCTGGGATCTTGGCGGAACCCTGGTTACCGTTCCCGGTACCGATGTGGATTCCTTCCTGGTAGGCGGCGCGGCTCTTGGAGACGGAATGGCGGCTGGTCCGCTTCAGGCCATGATGGAAGTCCACATGACCTTTAGCGGAGCCGGAATCGATGATCCCAGGACGGTCTGTATTGACAGTTCGAAATACGGCCCGGCTGGGGACTTCGTCTTCTCCCCCGGCGGCACTCCGCAGTTTAACCAGGCCGGCAAGTGCTATGTCCTTTACAGGGCACCGAATCCGTGCCCCGATTGGGATACGCCCAATCCGACCTCAATGACGGTTAATCACTGCGCAGTGGGTCAGACTACTGTTCACGCCACGGATCCCGAAGCTGAGACGGTGTCTTATTATCTTATCGGCACGACCGGTGCCGGCACTGCCTCCGTTGGCTTGACCAGCGGCCTGGTTTCCTACACGCCGACTGCGGCGGACGTGGGTAGTCCGGTTACGATTAGCGTCGAAGCGACCGATGCGTTCCACGGAGAGGGCGGTTGCGCCGCGGATCCAATGGTAGTCAACGTCACCGTAACCAACAACGCTCCGACCATCACCTGCGGCGCGCCCAACAACCCGGTTGGCAAGGGTAACACCCTGGTCAAGACCGATATCACCGGCAGCGATGCCGATGGTTGCGATGTCTTGATCTATTCCGATGGCGGTGCTACGCCGTCGTTCACGAATACGCCGATCGTGGATCCGTCGAATGGTGATTTCAGCATTGTCACCACCGATGCGGACGTCGGTCATCATACTGTCTGTATTGAGGTGACGGACGGTTTCGAAACCGCTGAGTGTTGCTTTGATGTCGAAGTCTTGGCCGTCGAGCCGTGGGAAGTCCAGATTGAGAAGACGCACCAGACGCTTCAGGGTCATTTTGTCGACGTGGCGATCACGTTAAACAAGGGCTCCGAGGCGATGGGCGGCTTTGACTTCCTGGTGGCGTACGACGCGTCCGCGCTGGCCTTCACCGAGGCCGATCTCGGCCAGTATCTGAAGGACTGCGGATGGGAGTACTTCACCTATCGTTATAACTGGAACGGCAACTGCGGTAACGCCTGCCCGAGCGGTTTGCTCCGCCTGGTCGGTATGGCCGAAACCAACAACGGAGCCAACCATCCTGATATCAATTGCATCAAGGGTGCGAAGGACCATGCGATCGCGACGATGACGTTCTTC
Source organism: uncultured Ignavibacteriales bacterium (assembly GCA_964549765.1). Lineage (GTDB taxonomy): Bacteria > Zixibacteria > MSB-5A5 > GN15 > JAAZOE01 > CAZJWR01. Next base: position 7,361 of record CAZJWR010000033.1, on the reverse strand, counting down.
GTCAGCAACGATCGCACGTTGGAATGCATGTACGTCCCGATCCGGTTCTACTGGATGGATTGCGGCGACAACACCATTTCGACGATCGGCGGTGACACGCTGGCCCTGAACCGTTACGTCTACGACTATGTCAACGACATGGCCGAGATTCAGGATTATGGCTATGGCCTCCCGGGCTGGTTCGGCGCTCCCGACAGCACCTGCATGAGAGGTGACAAGGTCACCCCGGTCCGGTTCGTTGACTACATCAACGGCGGCATTGACATCGTTTGCGGCGACAGCATTGACTCCCGCGGCGACATCAACGTCAACGGTATCGGCTACGAAGTCGCTGATGCGGTTATGTTCACCAACTACTTCATCAGCGGTCTCAGCGCATTTGGCACTCATGTGGAAGCCTCGATTGCGGCCTCCGACGTGAATGCCGACGGTATCTCCCTGTCGGTGGCCGACCTGGTTTACCTGGTTCGTGTCATCGTCGGCGATGCCAATCCGTATCCGAAACCGATGCCCGATGCGAAGGCTGTTGTCAGCGCTCAGGGCGGTGCGGTGACGGTGGATGCTCCGCTTAACCTCGGCGCGGCCCTTCTGACCTTCCACGTCAACGGCGAGATCGGCACCCCGGTCCTCGGCGTCGACATGGATATGAAGTATGCGCGTGAGGGTAATGAGCTGCGCGTCCTCGTTTACAACATCGGCAGCAAGGCCATTCCGGCTGGTGAGAATCTGCTGGTGACGGTCCCCGGCAATGTTGAACTGACCGGCGCCGAAGTCGCCTCATACGACGGCTTCATGGTCGAGTCGACGATCAACAGACTGCCGCTGACCTTCAGCCTCCAGCAGAACTTCCCGAACCCGTTCAACCCCACCACGACGATCGCTCTGAATATGCCGGTTGAGTCCGACTATTCGATCACGGTCTTCAACGTGGCCGGTCAGAAGGTTCGTGAGTTTGCCGGTCATAGTGCGGCTGGCGTCCTGGAAGTGGTCTGGGACGGCACCGATGCCAACGGCAGCACTGTTGCCTCTGGTATCTACTTCTACCGCGCCACGACTGACAATTTCTCCGAGACCAAGAAGATGGTGCTAATGAAGTAAGCAAGCATTCGTTAGTACTTGTGTGGTAAGGGTCTTTCGGCCCTTACCACATTAAAAAAAAAGCAGCTTAGAGCAAGCAGGAGGTTGGTATCGAATAGTGCTAATGCGATAAGCGCAGAGAAACGAGAGAAAAAAGGACAGTACCCATGCCCGTGAATCAGCTTAATAAGCTAAAAAGCAAAAGGTTACGGGCTTTTGTATTTTGGGGGGCAGCGCCTCCAATCAAAACCGCCATCAAAAAACTGCAAAGTCTTGCAGATTCTCTTCATCTTATGTTCCCTTACCTGCCGCTATGTAATCGCGCATTTAAGCACGGAGTAATGAGTCTTTCGGGTCTTAAAAACAGGAGTTGTGCTGAAAGCTAAAGTTCAATTGCTATAGTGTATTGAACATAAGTGACTTATAGCGACACGAGCGCATTGGAAGCGCGGTCGGCATCGGTCGGCAAACGGAAAGGGAATCATCGCTTTATCTCCACAGACGCCATGAGGGTTCGGTTCGTGGTTGGTAAGGCGTTTGCTCATAGCTTAGCCGGGATATTATGGCTAAGGTGTTCGAATTGATGATGAAGATATTTGCATTGACAACCCTCTGCTGGCTGGCTTTGTTCAGTAGCCTGATGGCTCAGAACGATCCCAACGGCCAAATCGATACGGTCTATGTCGATAACATAGCCGCCGGCGCGGGAAAAGAATGCGTCGTCGATATCAATTTATGGAATGACGAGCTGTTAGGCGGCGTCACCATTCCGATTTCCTACCCCAAAGATAAGCTTGAATTCATATCACTCGATTTTTCCGGAGGACGGCTGGCCTATATCGCCAACAAACCCGTCACTATCGATACCGCTGCCGGCAGAATCCTCGTCGGCGCCATTGTCATCACTGAAGCGTATATTCCCGGCGGCGACGGGCCCATGTTCTCCCTGCGGTTCCGGGTCAAGGACGGCTTGGCGCCGGGCGTGGTCGCCGTCATAGATTCGGTTACGATTTCACCCGCCTATATGGTCCTGGCCGACGCGGCCGCGAAGACCATCTTCCCCGCCTTTCGTCCCGGTTCCGTCACCGTCTCCGAAATGAATCAACCACCGTACTTCTCGCCCATCCCCGAACTCTATGTCGCCGAAGGGGATTCTTTGATCGTGGATATCCAGGCGACCGACCCGGAAGGCAATGCGGTTGTTCTCAGTAATCCGATTCACCCCCACGCGGCCGCGTTCACCGACAATGGCGACGGAATCGGCCGTTTTATCTGGGTTCCCGACTATGTCGGGCCGGAATCGTCGGATAAGAATCCGTTTGAAGTCGTTTTCCGGGCGTCCGACGGCGACGCGGCGAGCAATATCAAGGTCAAAGTCATGGTCATCAATATCAATCGGCCACCGCAGATCACGGCCCCCCCGACGGTTTCCGGCGAGGCCGGAGATTCGCTGGCCATAACGATTGCCGGGGTCGACCCCGATTATGATCCGATTACCTGGACGGTCAGCGGCCTGCCGGACGGCGCCACTTTCGAGGAGCACAGCCCGGCCATGATCTCGTGGGCCAGCCATTTCGCCGATTCCGGCCAGTCCACGGTGAAGCTGATCGTGACCGATCCTTCCGGGCTGGCAGATACGGCCGATATGCTGATCGACCTGGCGGCGGTGACCATGTATTCCCTGCGGATTGACACCATAACGAGCTTTGCCGGGCGAGTCGTCAATATCGACGTCTTCCTGAAGAACCGGGTGGAAATCGGGGAATATCGTCTGCTGATCAGTTTCGATCCCTCGCTTCTGACGCCGCTGGGCGTTACCTTCACCGGAACGCGTTCCGAGGATTTCGAATATTTCGATTATCGTCTCAATAACGTCGGGGTTACGGGCGATGTCCTGATTACCGGAAAAGCCGACGTTGCCGGCGGTCCCGATACACCGCCGATCGCCGTGGGGGAGGGGTCGATTTGCCGAATTTCGGTCCAGGTGAGTTCCAATCTGACATATGTCGGCAGCCTAGTGCCGGTACCCTTCATGTTCCGGTTTTCCGGCGACAATACTCTGAAGTTGGCTGACGGTACGATGATTACTCGAAGCCAGATCGACTATGCCGACGGAAGCATTATGATCGCGGCCCCGGGCCCCATTAACCTGGGCGACATCAACCTGAACGGAGTGGCCTACGAAATCGGCGATGCCGTTTATTTCTCGAATTTCTATATCAGTCCCCGGATGTTCCCGATGAACGATCAGCAACTGCTGAATTCCGATATCAACCGGGACGGCATCGCGCCGTCTGTCTCCGATTTGGTTTTGTTGATAAATGTTATCGCCGGAGCGGTTCAGCCGCCGGTGCTGAAAGTACTGCCAAATCCCGCAGCGGTGACGGCGACGCTTCTGCGAGACAATTCGGGTCTGTATCTGGCCCTCGAATCTCCGGTCGAACTCGGCGGGGTGCTGTTCCGCCTGAACGGCCCGGATATCGACCGCTTGGATGCGCAAAATTTGACAACGATGGATTACCATGCGGAAACCGGGGATAACCAATTCTCGTGCCTGCTGATCAGCTATGATCGCGAAACGATATCTTCCGGCGGAATTTCGGCCGTCAAACTGTCCGGCGATCCCAATTTGGATATGTCGCTGGACTTTGTCGATGCGGCCGATGCCGAAGGAAGACCTTTGCAGATAAATATCAAAGAAACGGCGGCGGTGCCGGGCACGTTTGCCCTGCATCAGAACGTCCCCAACCCCTTCAACCCCAGCACGGAAATCCGGTTCGACTTGGCGGCGCCGCAACACGTGACGCTGTCGGTATACAATATCCTCGGCCAGGAGGTTATCCGCCTGGCCGATCGCGATTATCCGGCCGGAAGTCATAGCGTGGTCTGGGACGGGGTCGATGGGAGCGGCCGTCCGGCGGCGTCCGGGATGTATTTTTACCGGATCGTGGCCGGGACTGACTCCGCCAGCCGAAAGATGGTGTTGATGAAATGATGAATTTCCGAAAAAAAAGCGCATTAGGACATAGAGGTCTACCATGAGGCGACTGGTACTCCCAATTTTAGTATGTATAATAACGGTTTTGCTCGGGCCACCTGCGTTCGGACAGACGAACCCCACATCCATCTACGACTCCTTGGGTTTTGGAGACAAGATCCGAGATACGATACGGTGCGCTCCGGGTGACACGTTTGAACTGCCCATTTTCATCTCGACGGACTCAGTGGTTTCAGCCATCAGTGCAATTATCGGGTTTGACAAGGATATCTTATGGCCGGTATTGGACCATGATGCCCGTTATCAGAGGATGGTTGACACACTCGATAGCCTGGGTTTGCAAGATTTGATCATCGATTCGGCCGACTGGCAGGCGGCCCCGGCTTATGACTCGGGATTATGGGATGTCGAAGTGGGCCTGACAACTTTCGCAATGCCGACTTGGAACTTCAATTATGGATTTGTCCAAGGGCTTCATAATTTGAGGAGCCCCGACACTCTGCGTTTTCTGATGGCGCCGCAAACCGGCGATACGTCTCAGGGCTATGTGGCGCCATATATCCCGGGCAACCAGAACGGCGGCAAAGGAGCTGCCGTCGCGTGGGTAAGATTCTGGGTGAATCCGGGTGTCGACTCAGGCACCCAGACAACCCTTCGGTATCTCTCTCACGACAAAGATAATATCACGACGGAATTCGCCGAGGAATGGGACAGCGTTGGATTTGCGTTGACAAAACAAATTATACCTACCCTGACGACATCGTTATTCATCGCCGAGACCGACACTACGTGCGATACCTGCGGAGGCCCGGGACCCAACCCGGATACCAACGATCCACCTGTTTTGACATTGGGCTCGGGCCAAACCGTGTTCGACATCAAACAGGGGGAACAAGTCAGTTTCACGGTCACGGCGACCGACGCGGAAGGAGGTGAGGTGCGGATTACCGCTAACAACGGCAACCTTCCGCCCAACGCCAATCTGGCGCCCACCAACCCGGCCATAGGGGGCGGAGGAATTGTCACGGCGACATTCTCCTTCAAACCGGACATCACCCAGCAGGGATCGTACGCCTTCTCCTTCGTGGCCCTCGATGATTCGGGGGCGACATCGGCAACCAAGGCGGTGACGGTAAACGTGGCCGAACTCGATATCGACCGCCTCTTTACGGCCTCCAATGACAGCTTGAAACCGGAGGGTGGCGTTCCCGGCCTGCCGGAAGTTCTGGTACCGATCAATGTCGTCTCCAAGAAAACCATCTACGGTATCCAGTTCGATATGGAGTATGACGCCACGAATTTCGACCTCGATTCCATCTTCACGACCGATCGAATCGCCGATTGGGTAGTCTACGACAACGTCGGGGCGACCCCGGGATCGGTGCGGGTGGTCACGTTCGGCCTGGCTAACGACCCGATGGTGTCTGGGAGTTCGTCGGCCGTGCTGTATATGGCGTTTACCGTCGATGAATTTGCTACAATCGGCGGCTATCCGCTGGATATCTACAACGGCTGGGAATCGATCGATCCCGACCCCAACGTTCCGTCGTTGGAACTTATCACCGGCAACGGTGTCCTGTATGTCGACAAATGGGGCGATGTCAACCTCGACCGGCGCATCGACGTGGCCGACCTGGTCAACGTCGTCGCCTATATTATCGGCAACTACGGCCTGTCCCGTCGGCAGTTTGCGACGGCCGATATCGTGATAAACGATACCGTCAACGTCGTCGATCTGGTCGGGATCATCAATACCATTTTCGGCTGGCCGATGACACCGGCGCCGTCGGCCGTGTGGCAGGGCGATTATGCTATGTTGAAGGTATATCATGATGAAGTGTCCGGCGCGGGCATGGAATCCGAAATGCAGATAAACGCCGATATGCCGGCCTCGGTCGCCGGTGTCGAGTTGGATATCCAGTATAATCCCAACTCCATCGAAATGCTCCCGCCCCGGCTGGCCCCTGGCGCCAATGGGTTCGAGCTTCGTACGAACGACGACGGTCACGGCTCCATGAAGGTGCTGATCTACAGCTCTCATCCATGGAACGAGGATGAATTAATCCGCGCGGGATTATCGGATATCGTCAAACTGCCATTCATATCAAAAGGCCCGATTGCCGCCTCCGACAACGGGCAATTGCGAATTACCAGGGCCTTCGTTTCAACCGGGTCGGCCAAGAATATTCCGGTTGAGGGCGTCGGCGGTCCGGCGATTCCGACCACATTCGCGCTCTTCCAGAACCGGCCGAACCCGTTCAATCCGAATACGACGATTGATTTCTATATAAACAGCTCAGATCCGATCGGCGGAGAGCACGTAACACTTGAGGTGTTCAACCTTCTGGGGCAGTTGGTGGAAACCCTTGTGGATCAACAACTGCCGACGGGTCAGCATTCGGTCGTCTGGGATGGAACCGATAAACACGGCGACCATGCTGCCTCGGGGATTTACCTGTATCGCCTGAGGGTTGGTGATGATAGCGAAACCAAGAAGATGATGCTGCTGAAGTAAAAGGCGAGAGGATCATGAAGGGTAATGCACGCATGTATAGAGTATCGCTTTTTCTGATATTGCTCCTGGGAATATGGGCCGGACAGGCCGCGGCGCAATCAGCGCCGGTGCTCGACCCGATCGGCGCTCAGGGAACGACCGAAGGAGTAACCTTGAATTTCCTGGTGACCTCCTCCGACGCCGACGGCACGACGCCGATCTTGACAACCTCGACTTTGCCGACCGGTGCGACCTTTACCGATCATCTTGACGGCACCGGTACTTTTGACTGGACGCCGGGATATACCCAGAGCGGCTCATATCCGGTTACCTTCTATGCTAATGATGCGGTCACTGTGGATATTGATTCCGAGCAAGTGACGATTACCATTACTGAGGCGGGTAACCAGGCCCCGATACTCGATCCGGTGGGGAATAAGAGTATCCCCGAGGCTTCCAATCTGAATTTCAATGTCACGGCCTCCGACCCGGACGGTACGACGCCGGCTTTGACGACGTCGGTTCTTCCCGGCAGCGCGACCTTTAATGATAACCTCGATGGGACGGGGACGTTTGATTGGACGCCGGGGTATACCGATTCCGGTGATTATCCGGTGACATTCTATGCGGATGACGGTGTCGCCATCGATTCGGAAGTGATCACCGTCTCGGTCACCAACACCAACCAGAACCCGATCCTTGCTTCGATAGGCAATAAGAGTGTTGCCGAAGCCTCTAATCTGAATTTCACCATCACGGCCTCCGACCCGGACGGTACGACGCCGGCTTTGA
>CAZJWR010000032.1:0-42552 GCA_964549765.1 uncultured Ignavibacteriales bacterium | reverse complement strand
CTCCATAAATTGGCACATATTTGGCACATGTATGATTCATTTTCAATATAGGGAAACGTAAATGATTGTCAATGAAAAACTTGTGAAGCGAGCCATTTTTCTGGCGGAGAGGCTGGGATTCGAACCCAGGAGAGGCTTTTGACCCCTACACACTTTCCAGGCGTGCTCCTTCGACCAACTCGGACACCTCTCCGCGTCATTTTATCAAGCCGCTAAAATTCAGTCAAATTTGAAAGAACACCCGGCCCTGTGCCGGAATCGCCACCCATTATATGCAATTCACCGCCAAACGCAACCTATTTCTGGTCAATCCGCCGATGGCTCAATTCGCCTAGCTTGGCCATTATATTTTCAGCTGCTGGGCGGGCGTGAACATGCGCCGGATGCTAAGATGCGCGGCGGTAAGACCGGTGACGGTGACGGCGGCGGTGAGCATATAGCCGACGATGATTTGAATGAAGACAGCCTTGAGCGGCGAGGCCCCGGCCAGTATCATGCCGGTCATGGCACCGGGGAGCTGGACGATGCCGACTACCTTAAAGAAATTCAGCATCTGCATCATGCCTGCCTTGACAGCCTTGGTAAAGAAGGTATGAACCGATTCCCGCCAGCTTTTGCCAAGAGACAAAGCCGTCTCGACCGCCAGGCGGTTGCCGGTGATATCGGAATGCAGGCGTTCCATGACCAGCGCCGAGCAATTCATGGAATTGCCGACGGTCATGCCTCCCAGGGGAATGAGATATTGCGCTTTGGCCGATATGATGCCGACCGCCAACATTAGTCCCAGAGTCGCAACCGATCCGGCAAGGATGGCGACGAACGAGATTATCCAGACGCCGGGGATCTTCGGCGCGCGCCGGGCGGCCGTATACGACCCCACGACGACCATAATCATCAGGGTGCCGAGGATGGCGAAGATATTCTCGAGGTTGAATATGAAATCAAGCGCATAGCCGACGGCAATCAATTGGACAAACGACCGGACCGTGCCGATGGCCATTTCCTTTTCCGTGCCGACTCGCTGCCAGCGGGCCAGGATGATGGCGAGGACCATCAGGGAGACGGCGATCGCAACCTGGGGAAACCCGGTGTCGATCATCGCAACTCCCCATTCACGAATCGCCGGGTGATTTCGTTCGCGGGACGTTCAAAGATATCTTTGGATATTCCGGATTCGATTAGACGCCCATTGATGACGACTAATGAGGCGCCTTCGAGACGCAGCGCCTGCCGAAAATTATGCGTGACCATAATGATGGTTAGCTGGAGTTCCTGGTTCAGTTTTGTGATGAGTTCTTCGATGGTGCGCGCCGCGCCGGGATCGAGAGCCGAGGTTGGTTCATCCAGGAGGAGGATTTCCGGCTCCTGCACAAGGATACGCGCCAGCGCGACTCGTTGCTTTTGTCCCACGGATAATTTCTCCGGAGATCGTTCGGCCAGAGCTGGATCGAGGCCGACCAGTCCCAGATAATGAGCTGTAAATTGGGGATCGGCTTTTTTTCTGTCTTTGCAGCAATAGATCAGGTTGTCGGCGACTGTGCCAGCGAACAGGTAGGGTTCCTGGAAGAGCAGCGCGATCCGGCGGCGGAGTTCCGTCACGGGATAGGACTCGGCCGGCTGTCCCCGAAAGCGCACCTCTCCCCCGGTTTTTTCGTCAAGGCGGTTGAACAGGCGCAAAAGACTGGACTTTCCTGCCCCGGACGGTCCGACAATCGTGTAGATGTTGCCCGAGTTGAATTCGTATGAGAAATCATCGATGATAGTATGTGACCGATCGTCCGTCCGGACAGCCCTTGTTAGATTTCGGGCCTGCAGAACCGGCCCGGCATTGATTGGGTTCTCATCGGACATAGGGTCGAAATATACATTGGGAAGTCGGGCAGGGTCAATTCTTTTTGTGAATAGCTGCTGAAGTGTGTTTGAAGCGGGAATTCAGCCGGTCTTAGAGTTCAACGATTCGCAGGCGCCATTTCGTCAGATCCGACGACGGGAACAACGCCTTTTCTATAATAAATCGATATTTGCGGGCAGATGCATCCCATAAAGACGGCGCCGGCGATTCGATCGTCCCTGCAAAGCCGGGCACATATATCCCCGTCAGTTCGTCACAGCGATAATCGTAACAGCTAACCTCCGCTTCTGTGAATTTTATGCCGAATGGTTCACCATGATATACTTTCCCCGGCGCATGCTGAGAAAACAAGCGGCTGACATATGAAGTCGAGTCATCCGCGCCGTCTGAAATCAGCAGAATTCCTGGCCGTGCAGAATCCGATGCGGAGATTTCAAATCGAAAAGCATCATCGGTTTGCCAGATGCTCACCTGTATCTTGCCGCCGCTATCCGATATTGTGGCAAGAGGAGCCGGCGCCGGCGTATCTGTTAGAGGGCTGATTCCACATGTCCCCATACTCTCTGCGCCCCGGCGGCAATCATCGGCGATTTCATCCCACGTCACTCCGCAATATTTGGCTACAATTGCCATCACTTCTTCTTTTGTGAAGGCGCGAACGTCTTCAAGAGAGCCTGAGAATAATCGATAGAGATCAAGGAACCGCTTAGGTCCCAGCTTTCCCAGCAGACAATTAACAAAAATCCCGCTCAACGGATAGCTGATATCGGGTGTACCGACCTTGGTATGAAAATCGTCGTATGTCAGAACATCCCCGATATCGTTGATTTGGTTGCCGATAATCGCGGCTCCCGTATACAAAATGGTTCGCGGCGACCGGCCCCACCGCCCTCCGAAATATGCGGCCGTTCCTTCCTGAAGAAATGGCAAAGTATACAACGGAATATGCCTCTCCGCGAAATTTACCAGAAGATGTGTCAGCTCGTGCCGATGTGGCAATTGTCGGCTGACCACGGCATCGAGCGGCAGATCAGCCATGCCCTGCGTGTCGTATCCTGTGATTTTCTTGATTTGGGATTCGTTGCATAGACAATAGTAGATCTTCCTCTTGCTGAGCAGATCCAGATCGTCGTCGCTGAGCCCGAGTCTCCTCCCTGTTTCCACAATGAATCGATCGAGTTCGGCTCAGGCATGATCATTCACGATGGCGTTATTCGAATAAAATAGAGTAACGAATTTCGTCTCACGGATATTCCACCCCCCGGTCAGGGCCTGAAGGGGCGATATCAGCTGCCACCCGCTGTCCGATTGAACGGCGAAGTAGCGGCATTCGGCAGTATCCGATGCCGAATATAGACTCGCCATAATTTCCGAATAGTCGGCTTCGTCGATGACCGTATCGATGGAGAAGATAATCCGCCCATCGCCCATGTCCGGCAGCAGACTTACCAGCGGCGAAGCGCAGTCGTATTTGGCAGCAACATCATCATAGGAGATGCCGAGGCGCTTCGAGGCGTCAATCGTCGACGCCGTCCAGCAGCTTTCGGCATCGGCATAGCGGCCATCCGTGAGCGCCTTCTGGTAATGCTCGAATGCCTCCCGCGCAGTCGGAGCCGACGATCCCAGCGCCGTCGCGGTTAGCAGGAGCGCGGCAATGAACAATGAATTCGCTGCTTTCATAGTTTTTTCCCTGTCCCTGAATCTGACAATTTTACGCTTCTGCGCGCTTGTCGTTCCGGTAAATTCCGGTGTGCCGAACTGCCGACATCAATATCTACATTGTCGTTATTAATCTCTGCACTCTTCACGTATAGTATGTGATTTGGACGCAAATAGGAACACAATAACAAGGAGATGATATTATGCCGATACGGACCGCAAAAGCCACCTGGGAAGGCGAAATCGCCAAAGGCAAAGGCACGATGGCGCTGGGAAGCGGCGCGTTCGAGGGCAAATTTTCGGTCGGATCACGTTTTGAATCCGAGCCGGGGACGAACCCGGAAGAACTGATCGGCGCGGCCCATGCGGGATGTTTTTCGATGGCGTTTTCGTCGATCCTCACCAAGGCCGGCTTCAAGCCAAAAAGCATCACAACCGACGCCACGGTGCACATCCACAAGGTTGGGGAAGGCTGGAAAATCACGAAAATAGAATTGAGCACGTCCGCCGATATTCCTGACCTCAATGAGAGCGATTTTCAAAAATACGCCAAGCAGGCGAAGGAAGGATGCCCGGTATCGCAGGCGCTGGCAGTTCCGGAAATCACACTGACGGCCAAATTGATGCAGACAGCAAGCCAGTAGAATCGATCAATTTCCAAAAAGGGCTGTCTCATAAGCGGCATTTAGATTCTGCGAGGATATCAATCTTGAATGATGATTGCCTCGACACGTGACCTGCCATTCAATTATATCCCACCCGTGCAAGACGCGGGTGGGATACCGAAGCCATATTGTGTGAAGTCGATCCTTACCGAGAAACAGCCTCTAGCATTCACCCTTATCTTAGTATCAACGCCAATTCAAAAGACGATCCGTGTACTTTTGGAATGCCTCCCGAGGAGTATATTTCCTCGCAGCCGCGGATTTCAGGACAAGCGAGATATCCAGATCAAGCGATACTTCCGGGCCGTCATTCCAGCCGTAGATAAAACCATAACCATCGCCAGTTACATTTCCCGCATCACCGACATAAAGAGGACCCGATACCGCCGAGATATCCATTTGCGCATCGTAGGAAATATATCCGGCGAGGGTATTGGAGTCGGGAAAGAACACATCAGCCGGCTGTTTGAATGTAGTGTCGGTTACGACGGTATCCATTTCGAACGTCAGGCCGTGATTGCTGCCGCTGGTATCGACATAGGCGACGAAAACACGAAGCATAACGAAATACCCATCGGCGCCGGCAGCGGGCGACCAATCCAGCCGAACGGAATCGGCCGGGCCAACCTTCAGCGAATCGCCGGTGACGGCAAAATCTCCGGGGACGGTGACACTCCCTTGCGCCAGCGCACCGGTTTGATCCGTCTTGGCATAACTGACGCGGACGGTGGCGTTGCTTCCCCCGGATACCGGCAGATCGCCGCTGTGATAGTTCAATTTGCCATCGGGATACTGCAGGTTGAGATCGATCGGAAGGGAATTGACGGTTACACTTGGCAAGCTGGGCGCTTTCACGACATAGACATCGGCCGATCCGTACACCTCATCCCAGTTGACCGTATGCCGTGGCGCCGAGATTGTCCCGGTGATATACGGTACGGTCTCCCCCGGATCACCCTGCGGTCCGATGGCGCCGGTTGGCCCCTGAGGCCCCTCCGGCCCCTGATCGCCCGCGCACCCGGATACTATCCCCATTCCAAAAATCATAACAGCGGCAATGACAATCTGAAACACACGCCGTCCCATGACTCCTCCTCGTGGCTTTGATGATTCATACTTATTAATACGCAATCAAGCGGAACAGCTCAACTAAATATCTATCGGATTGATTTTATGATGCATTCGGAATCTATCAGGAAGGGAATTGGTAGCGGGAATGATTGAAAGTGGGGCGCGATGATTTGCGCGCCCCGCGGGATGACCGTCATATCCTATTGCGATTTGGTCTCACCGAACTTGGGATCGGGAATGACCGGTAGGAGGATATGCGAGGGATGATCCGGGTCGTGATAAATTCTCTGATCGGCGACCATGTAATCGGTTTCGGTTTCATTGTGCCCCCCCGTATTCAGGTTGCGCGAAAACATCGGGAAAGACGCCGAAGCAACCTCTACACGAACCTTCGCACCAACCGGAATGGTGATGCCCGTTTGCCACATATCGAGATGGAACTCGTAGATTTTTTCCGGTTCCAGAAGTTCCGGATCGGAAAACGAGTTGCGGTATCGCGCCCGGATAACACCGTGCGTCAACGGGAAGATATCGCCGCTTTCCTTAACCATCGACAACCGCATATGCCAGTCGGTGTCTTTGGCCGACGATGAAGCATACAGCACGGCCGAGATCGGGCCGGCAAAGGTCAGGGGTTTATCCATCGGCGGCGTCTCGTACACCAGAATATCCCGGCGTTCCTTGTCAACGCGCCCATAAAACGCCCGATGCCTGGCCCGGATTTCCTCGACTGATTCTACCTGGTTGGAATCTTCTTTGACGTCATCCGTCTTATCAAGATCGTAATACATCGTCGGAACCGGTGTGGGATCGCCGGGATCGTACGCGTAGGCATCATAGGCGACTAATTGCGCTCCCGGGGGATCGGTGGCAAGAACGCCATCGCCATCGGAAGTATTAGCGTGGCCGCCGCCTGTCAGGTAAAACTTGGTGAATTCGGTTTCCGGCAGAGGGTATTCGTCACCGTACAGCCATTGGTTCGATCCCATGACGAAGACCGACACCAGCGGTTCCTTGTCGATGCCGTTATCGACGCCCAGCAACCAGTGATCCAGCCAGCGGGTATAACTCGTTTCCAGGTCAATGATGGCATTGGGGCCGAAATCGGTGTCGAGCGGTCCCCATCTCGTGGCGGTGGCAGAATGCCCCCATGGCCCGAGCACCAGCTTCTGGTTGTCGTGGCCATTCGCCTTCATCGCCAGGTAATTCAATTTGCTGCCAATGCCGTCGCCGTCGAACCATCCCGATTGATGATACACGGGGATGTCGAGGTCGCTGAGATGGCGCAGGAAGCTGACCTTGTCCCAATGGTCGTCGTTGTTCGGGTGAGCGATCCAGTCGCGCCAGTATTGATTTTCTTTTCCGAGAATGATCTTGTCGAGTTCGATGACAGGCAGGTGTTTCAGGAGATCATGATATTCCTTTTTGCCGATATCCATCATGGCCTTACCGGAGAGGTCGGCGGTCGCCTCCTGCTCCAGGACATCGGCCCACCAGATGGCACCCAAGAGGAAGAACGATCCGTACTCGTAGGGGATGTTGAAATATGGATCGGGCGGCGACACGTTAGGAATGATGGTCGTCAGATGCGGTGGGCGATTACGGGCCGCCCACCATTGCACCCAGCCCAGGTAACTGCCGCCGATCATACCCACTTTGCCATTCGACCAAGGCTGGACGGCCAGCCATTCGACGGCATCGTACCCATCATTCGGTTCGTTGAAAAACGGCACCCAGGTTCCCGGCGAGGCGAACCTCCCCCGGCAATCCTGCACGGCGTAGACATACCCGCGACGCGCATAATATTTGGCCTGCAACTCGTCCATTTCCTTTTTATACGGTGTCCGCACCAGAATAACCGGATAGGCACCATCGGCGTCCGGGCGATAAATATCCGTGGCCAGTGCCATGCCGTCGCGCATGGGAACGCCGACGTTGCTATCGATGACAATATCGTATGTCGGCTGCGATACGAGAGTATCCGACGTTTCCTTCTGCATCAAGATTTCGTAGCCGTCGCGCACATATGCCCCATGCTGTGAGGGAACATCACCGTAACAGACCCGGTCTTGCGGATCAACCCAGAGGGTAATGTCGACACCCGGCAGGCCGTAGCGATAGGTCGTGAAGGTTTGCATGGTCCCGGCGACGGTGCACGTGACCGTATCGAGCCGTTCAAGCGTGCCGTCCATGACAACCGCGGGGATAATGAAAATGGGGATTGTCTGTTTCCCGCCGAGTTCCTGATCGTAGGCAAGTACCGCCTGACTCATCAATGCCGGACTGAAATTCTCGAACAGAATCGTGTTTGGCTTGAGATTCAACGTATGGGTTTCGCCCTTGGCGGAAATTGTAGCAATGCTGTCCTCGCGGGTGATGGTCACTTCTCCCGTGGGCGCTTTCATTGTGATTACCGTCCACAAGCCACTCGTATCGACATCGATGTTCATTTGGGTCGTGACGGACTGCCCGGCCATGGTCATCGTGTATCGGGAAGAAAATGCGCCGCCATCCCGCCAGTCACATTGGCTGACAACCAGGACTTCTTCATTCAGATAGAACGTGAATCCGGCGCTGTCCTGCATGACATTCAGAGGATACCCATACGGCCAAGTATGAGCCGTTTTGTCGGCCTGGGCCGGCGCGCAAAACCAACCGAGCAAGAAAATTATCAAGATGACGAACGCACCGAGAATCGGACGTAAATCGGTGCGTCGACTGTGTGCGGCAACCATGATTTTCCTCCTTACCGAAAAAGGGCGCTGTCCCGGCGGGCCGAGACTCGTGCGATATTATCGCCCAATATACACGGACGGTCGCATAAAATTCAACATGATTCGGCAAATGGTGTAAGACCGGAAAGAGCCGCCGATTGATTTATTCCGGAGGCGCCATGAATTCAGGACCGACAGGATCGTCTATTATACCATCAACGATCCGTCTGATCTCTTTACGCTCGTCCTCGGAAATGGTCCACCCCTTGATCTCATGGAGCGGTTCGATCTGCTCCGGACGGCGCGCCCCCCATAAGGCGACATCGACGTCCTGATCGAGTATCCAGCGCAGCGCCAGATGGATCACCCGGCGATGATACCTTTCACGGGCAAACTCATCCAGGCGGTCAACAGCCTTGAGGTATTTGGCATAGCGCTGCGCCTGGAATTTGGGATCGATGTTGCGCAGATCGTCGCCGTGAAATTCCCGTTTTTCGGTCATTTTACCCGAAAGCAGCCCCCGACAGAGCGCACCATACGCCAGGACGGCGATTTCATTATTCTTGCAGTACGGTAGAACGTCCTTGTCCATGTCGGTTTCGAAGACGTTGTAGGGCGGTTGGGCGGTCTGGATGGGCGCCACTTGACGGAACTCATCCATCTGCAGAGGTGAATAATTGCTGACACCGATGCCGCGGATCTTCTCCTGTCTATATAGTTCTCCCATGGCGTCGGCCGTTTCCGACAACAGTGTTTTGGGGTCCGGCCAGTGTATCTGGTAGATATCGATATAATCGATCTGCAGCCGCCGCAGGGAATCGTCGATTTCCTTGAAGATGTGTTCGCGGCTGCTGTTGCGATGGATACCGTTATCGTCCCATTCAAGTCCGACTTTCGTCGCCACGATAATCCCATCGCGCCGGCCATACTCGGCCAGCGCCCGCCCGACGATTTCCTCGGATTTCCCGAACCCGTATACGGGAGCGGTGTCGACGACGTTGATGCCCGCATCGAAGGCGGCGTGGATAGTCCGCATCGCTTTCTTCTCATCCGTCCCGCCCCACATCCAGCCCCCTATCGCCCATGTGCCCAGGCCGATCCGCGATACCACCCGATTTATGCTCTCCAGAGCTCTGGTTTCCACATCGACCTCCGTACGTAATTCAAGCCTTCAGTAGATGATCATCGGAGTATCATCGTGCATGCATTTCACGCCTTCTTCTGATACTTACTTCGGCGCAGGGCATTCCTTAACGATCCGCTCCCTCCTCATCCGCCATCCGCACCCCCGGTTTGTCGACCAGGTGTACCGAACTCGCCTGCGGCCCCTGGTTGCCCATTTCCTCCTCGTAGTTGACGCCGTCGCCGACTTTGAGCCGTTTGAAGGCGTCGTGCAGGACACTGCGTTCGTGAAAATACACGCGCCGTCCGTCGATCGTTTCGAGAAATCCATACCCTTCGGCCTGGTTGAGTTCGGCCACAATCGCCGAGGCCTGCTGGCGGGGATGCACCTTCACTTCACGCTGTTGACGATCCACGTACTTCTTCAATTGACGCGCCGTGACGTCGAAGGCATCGCGCACGATCATATCCAACGGGTCGTGGATATTGTAATCCTTGGGATCCCGCGTGACGACGATCTCATGTCCCGGGGGAATGCGCGTCGTAATGCGCACCCGGTAGGGGCTGCCCGACTGCTGGCTTTTCTGCGGCCGTTCGATACTGATGCGGCAACTTATAATATGATCGTGCAGTTTTTGCAGTTTTGCGAGTTTTTCGTGAATCAATTCTTCGATGGCTCCGGACTTATCCACGTTCCGATAGGCTATTTGCAGCTCCACTTGCATGGACGTGTCTCCTCAAATCAACGGGTTCTAATCATCAGCCCATTCCGCACAGGCTGTGGCCTGCTATTTGTGTTCTTCAAGATCTATCTTCATGGACAGAAATTCAAACAAGTCCTTCATAGTGATAATCCCCGCCAGCCGGCCGTGATCCATGACGAGAAACCGGCTGTTGCCGGTGCGCCGCATGGCCGACAGGGCTTTGACGGCATCGCTGTGAATTTCAAGCGTGTTGTCATGCGAACACTCCCGGGCGATATCCCGGACCCGCGTCGTGGCCCACTTTTCCCGGGGAATTTCCTTGACCAGATCGATGCTGATACAGCCAACCTTCCGTGAACCGTTGACAACGGGAAACATTTTGTAATGATATTTATAGAAATAATCCTCGACGAGCTCTTGCACCGTCACATCGCCGTTCACGGTTACGGGATCGGTGCGCATGAAGCGATCGATGTTTTCCCCTTCGAGAGCTTTGCGCAGTAAGAGCTGCTGATATGAGCCCCGCGATACGTTGTGCAGAAAGAGACCGATTAAAAACAGCCAGACGCCGCCGATGAAATTGCCGCCGATAAAATCGAGGGCGCCGAGAATGATCAGCACGATCCCGAAACCCGATCCGATCCGCGCCGAAATGTGCGTGGCCCAGCGAATGTTGTCCTTCCATGACCAGAGTATGGCCCGCAACACCCGGCCGCCGTCAAGCGGGAACGCCGGAATCAGGTTGAATGCAGCCAAAAGCAGATTGATGAAGGCCAGGTACACCAGTACACCGGTCACCTCTACCGGCCACACACCGCCATGGGTAAGCAGATAGACGACATAGAATATTCCGGCCAGGACAACGCTCGAAACCGGCCCGGCCAAGGCCATAAGCAGTTCCGATTTGGCGTTGTGCGGCTCATCGTTCATCTCGGCGACGCCGCCGAAAATGAACAAGGTGATACCCTGCATGGGGATACCAAAGCTGCGCGCGACCAGAGAATGCGAAAACTCGTGAAACACAATGGAAATAAACAGGCCGACCGCGCCACCGACGCCCATCCACCAGTACGTCGCCGTGGGCAAACCCCGGAAATACATCGGGAACACGCCTTTGGCCAGCGACCAGGTTATGAGCAGAGCCAGGATGAACCAGCTCAGGTCTATTTTGACTTCAAACCCAAAAAGTTTGAAGAGTTTTATTGTCTTTCCGAACATAATTTTCTGCGCCTCTCTCGTTTTCGGGATTCGCGTGAGCGATTCTTTTACAAAATCTTTACCTCTTCAATTCCGTGCATCTTTCGCACCTTATGTACAACAATAATCGTGCCAAGAAATTCCCAGGCGGCTACCGGGCGTCGTTTCCGGGCCCAAGCGCGCCCTGGAAATATGCGGGATCATATGCGCGGCGACGCGGCGGTTGTATGCGATGAGATATCCCTTCGTGATGCCACCGTCGGGAAAGAGAACGTTTTTCTCATTGGTCGCCTCAAAGACATAGCGACCAAATTGCAGTTTCGCCATCGTTAGACTTCCTGTCGTTCACCGCCGGTGATCAACTATGATTGTCACTCCGGCAACCGCATCCATTTCATAATAACTACGCAGCCTGCCGGCCAGTCCGCAGTCGCATCCGGTCGACTTCATCCCCGCTTACCTCCAGTTTTGGTTTATATATTGCGCCGAACCTCTTGTTGTTATTAATAATAACTATCATTTACGGTAAGCGGCAATTTCGGCATAAATGTTGTTGCGTTCGTAGCATGAAATGCCGCATGATGTGACTGAGAACGCATTGGATAAGAAAGGTGTGCCGTATATGGAATTCGACGACATTCGGGCGCTGGTGAAGAAAAACGACAGCAAGATCGTTCTTATGGTAATTGACGGCCTCGGCGGGTTGCCACAATCCCCCGGCGGCAAAACCGAACTTGAGACGGCGAAGACCCCCGGTCTCAATCAGCTCGCCAAAGAGGGAATCTGCGGGCTTCACGAACCGGTGCGGCCCGGGATCACACCCGGCAGCGGACCGGCGCATCTGGGCGTTTTCGGTTACGATCCGATCAAGTTCCGGGTCGGGCGCGGCGTCCTGGCCGCTCTCGGGATCGGATTTGACCTGAAACATGCCGACGTGGCGGCGCGGGGCAATTTCTGCACGGTCGATCAAGACGGCCGCGTGACCGATCGCCGGGCCGGCCGCATCCCGACCGAGACAAACGAAAAGCTGTGCAAAATCCTTTCGGATATCAAGCCGTCCGATGGCGAAATTTTCGTGCGTCCGGTTAAAGAATATCGATTCCTGGTAGTCATACGCGGCGAAAATCTCTCCGGCGATATCGCCGATACCGACCCTCAGGCAACCGGAGTCGAACCGCTCGCCGTCACGCCATTATCCGAGAAAGCCGGCAAGACGGCGCGGCTGGTAACCGAGTTTACCGATCAGGCGCGCCAACGATTGGCAGGTCATGCCCCTGCCAATATGGCCCTCATGCGCGGATTTTCGCAGCGGCCGGATTGGCCGGCGTTTCCGGATATTTTCGGCGTCCGGGCGGCCGCCATTGCGGCGTATCCCATGTATCGGGGAGTGGCGAGTCTGGTCGGTATGGATGTGCTGAAAACGGGCGATCACGTCGAAGATGAATTCGCCACGCTCGAACAGCACTGGCGTGACTATGATTTCTTTTATCTTCACGTCAAAAAAACCGACAGCGCGGGCGAAGACGGCGATTTTAACCGCAAGGTAAAACTGATCGAGGAGGCCGATGCGTTGATCCCGCGCCTCCGGAATCTGAATCCCGACGTGGTTGTCGTCACCGGTGACCATTCGACTCCGTCGATGATGAAAAGCCATAGCTGGCATCCCGTTCCGGCCCTGCTATGGTCGAAAAACTGCCGCACCGACGCCGTCGCGCAATTCGGCGAGCAGGCCTGTCTATCGGGCGCCCTGGGAGCGCGCTTTCCGGCGATCGATCTTATGCCGCTGGCCATGGCGAACGCTCATCGTCTCGAAAAATTCGGCGCATAGGCGATGCTAGCCCATTAGTAATGTTTTTTGCGGTAAGCATGCAAATTATCCCGGATCGTTGATATCCCGTAACGACTCGGAAGGGTGAAATGTATCATTATGCCACACCGAATGGCCCATGTTCTGGGTCAATATTCCACGAACCGGCCTAAGTTGCCTCCGCTCCCCCGGGCGGTCCCGGCAACCCTCCCCTCTTTTGCGTCGGCACAGTTGTTGCTCAATAAATTCACTGAAATAAGACGCCTAAATGCTGGAATGACCGGAACCTGGATGAAAAATGGAGGTGAGCCATGGCCAATATCGTCAGAAAAACCGGATGGATGAATCCTTTCTTCGAGGATTTCTTCGCGGTACCGTCGATTTTCGATACCGACGGCGATTCATTCGCGCCTCGTGTCGACGTGCACGAAACCGACAAGCAGCTGATCATGGATTTCGAACTGCCCGGAACGAAGAAAGAGAATATCAAAGTTTCGGTGAAGGACAACGTCCTTACGGTGACCGGACATCGCGTGACGCGGACGGAAGAGAAGGATCGTCATTATATCCGCAGGGAAATCAGGACGGGTTCATTCGATCGCCGGTTTGCCCTGCCCACGGGAATCAGCGCGGATTCCATCAAGGCCGATTATAAGGACGGCATGCTGGAAATCCGTCTCGACAAGAAAGAGGAAACCAAGCCGCGGGAGGTCGAGGTTAGCGTCAAATAGGCCCGGCCCGTAGATTGTCATAGCTTCGGGGGCGACAGTATATCGCCCCCGAATTCATTGCAGCTCCCGACCCGTCATTCAAACGTCGGGACGTTCGCGACGCGAATGATCTGCCAAATGAAAGGATTGTTCGCGTATAGTTTATGAGCACGGAATCGAGGAAGGAGCCGGGAATATGAGATTGCATGTGAAACCGTTCGCCGCCGCATTCGGAATCTTCTGGGGATTTACCCTTTCGTTCATTTCGTTATGGATATGGCTTCTCGACGGAAAGAAGAACAAACCGATTTTCCTCAGCAGCGTTTACCGCGGTTACAAAACAGGACCGTTCGGCAGCCTGATCGGATTGGCGTGGGGATTGATCGACGGGACAATCGGCGGCGCGATGTTTGCGTGGCTCTACAATCTGCTGTCATCGAAAAGCAAACAGAAGATTGAAATCGAAGTGTAGGTAGGGCGGGGACAGCGCCGAACGTCGGAATGGGATCGGGACGGATCCATATCGGCACCTCCGGATGGAGCTACCCGCATTGGCGGGGGGTGTTTTATCCGGGGGATTTGCCGCAGAAGGACTGGCTGGATTACTACGCGAGGCATATGGACACTGTTGAAATCAACAACAGTTTCTATCATCTGCCGGAATTATCGACGATCAAGGACTGGCACGCAACGGTGCCCCGACAATTCACTTTTGCCGTCAAGGCCAGCCGGTATATCACCCACATGAAGAAGCTGAAGGATGTCCGCCGCCCGATGTACGGCATGATGCGGCGCATCGGCGCCCTGGGTGACAAACTCGGCCCCGTCCTGGTGCAGCTGCCGCCCCGATGGAAATACAACGAGGAGCGCCTTGAAACCTTTCTGAAATATCTCCATGAAGAGCGCCGCTTCGCCATCGAATTCCGGGATGACAGTTGGTGGAACGATCATGTGTACGATCTTCTGGAAAGATATGGCGCGGCTTTCTGCATATTCGAGCTGGCCGACTTGCGGACGCCGGACATCGTGACCGCCGATTTTGTCTATATCCGTCTGCACGGTCCCGGTGATGCCTATCAGGGCTGCTATAGCGGCGAGATATTATCGTCATGGTCGGAGGCCGTCCGGTCGTGGACGCAGGAGGGAAAGGACGTATACTGTTATTTCGACAATGACGACAGCGGCTATGCGGTGCAAAATGCGCTGCAGCTACGGGAAATGCTATCATGAATGTCGGAATTCGGGCTGCCTGCACGTACGATGAAACAAGCAATTGCGGATAAAGAGACGTATCATTTAAATAAGGACGATTCGGAACTGATGGAACAGAAGTCGATCGTGAGGAGGTGTTTCAGATGAGCAACGGATATCAGGCGGGCTTTTTGACGCGGACGTTGCCGACGGTATTTTTTTTCATACTGGGTGTGCTGGCGTTCGTGTTTATGCTGGTAACCTCGAAAATGAATCGGTTCGATTCCAGGATGCGGTCCGCGGGACAGGCCGAAGACGAAACCGACGACGATGAATGATGCCGATGTCGATGAATTCCTCGGTGAATTGAAGGAGGATGGAAGGATATGCCCGGCAAACACATTACCGCAGCGAAAATCGATGATTTGCATGACGGCCAGATGAAATCGGTGATGACCGATGACGGCCAGACAATACTGCTGGTTCGAATCGGCGGCGACTACAGAGCTTTCGGCGGCCACTGCCCGCACTACGGCGCGCCTCTCGCCGACGGCGCGCACAGCGATAATCGCATCGTCTGCCCGTGGCATCATGCCGCGTTCGATATTAATACCGGCGATACCCTCGAACCGCCCGCCCTTGACCATCTTGAGACGTATCCAGTGTCGGTCAAAGGCGAGGATATAATCATCGAACTGCCGGAACGCATATCCGGCACACGACGGGCTGCTCGGGTCAAGAGGAACTCGGGTGGCGATGGCCGCACCTTTGTTATCGTCGGCGCCGGTGCAGCCGGGTATGCCGCCGCCGATGCCCTGCGGCAGAACAAATACCAGGGTCGTATCGTCATGATCACCCGGGAAAAGGATCCCCCGTATGATCGCCCGAATCTCAGCAAGGGATTCCTATCCGGCGAATACGGCGACGAATCCATGCCGTTGCGGAAGAAAAGCTTCTATGACGAAGCGGATATTGAACTGCTTCTCGATACCACCGTCACCAAAGTCGATGTTTCGCGAAAAAAGGTAACCACCAAAACCGGCGCGACGATATCATTCGATGCCCTGCTTCTGGCAACCGGCGGCAGGCCGCGTATTCCCGATATCCCGGGCATCAAGCTGGGGAATATCTTTACGCTGCGCAGCTATGCCGATGCGCGGGCCATCCTGGTGGCCGCCAGGAACGCCGACCGGGCGGCGGTTATCGGCGCCGGATTCATCGGCACGGAAACCGCCTATGCGCTCAGCCTCCACAATATTAAGGTCAGCCTTATCGCTCCCGAGAAGGTTCCGTTCGAGCGGGTTCTAGGCCGCGAAATCGGCGAGATTTTCCAGACGGCGCATGCTGAGTACGGCGCGCAGGTGCTTATGGGACAAACCGTGGAACGTTTTGAAGGCAAGGACAAAGTAGAAAAGGTGGTTCTCAAAAGCGGTGACACGGTCGAGGTCGACATGGTTGTCCTCGCGATCGGAATCGCTCCCGTAACGGATTATGTTGACGGCTTGCCGTTAAATGATGACGGGTCCATAACTGTGGATACATATCTGCGGGCCGCACCGGACGTCTATGCCGTCGGTGACATCGCCCGTTTTCCCTACCGGCATTCCGGCGAAGACATCCGCATCGAGCACTGGCGTACCGCCCTCCAGCATGGTTATGTCGCCGGACGCAACTTGGCTGGTGTCCCGACTGAATACAACGGCATACCATTTTTCTGGACGATGCAGGCCGGACTTAGCCTGCAGTACGTCGGTCACGCCCACGACTGGGATGAAATCATCGTGGACGGGCAAATTGCGGAGAAGAATTTTCTCGCGTATTTCGTCAGGAAGGGCAGGGTGCACGCCGTGGCCGGGATGGGACGCGATCGACAGATGGCCGCCGTTCAGGAATCGATGCGCACGGACCGGTTTCCCTCACCGGATCAACTCAAGAGCGGTTCCGTCGATTTCGTGAAACTACTCGGGACGCATGCGGTCGGGAAAAGCTGATTCGCGGATCCCGTGTATTCCGCCGATTTGGTATGAAATAAAAGACCGCGCCGGATTCCGACGCGGTCTTGTTATCTTCGGAAATAATCCGAATCAAATATCCAATCGCCCCGGATCAGGAATTCGTATTGCGGAACGATTCCATGAACTCGCCCAGCTTTTTGGCGCCTTCCAGCGGGAGAGCATTGTACATCGATATGCGAATGCCGCCCACCGACCGGTGGCCCTTGAGGCCGACGAATCCGGCGCTTTTGGCTTCGGCGATGAATTTCTTTTCGAGATCTTCATTGGGCAGGCGCATGGTGATATTCATCCAGCTGCGGCTGTCCTTTTTGACTGTTCCCTTGAAGTAATCGGGATGGGTGTCGATCAGGTTGTAGATGATGTCTTTCTTTTCCCGATTGACTTTTTCGACCCCGCTTAATCCGCCCTGTTTTTTGACCCATTCGAAGACCAGCTTCATGATGTACACGGCGAAACACGGCGGCGTGTTGTAGAGGGAGTCCTTCCCGGCGTGCGTCTTGTAATTGAACATGGTCGGGATCTTGTCGGGACAGCGCGCAAGAAAGTCTTCCCGGATCAGGACCAGCGTAACGCCGGCGGGGCCGATATTTTTCTGGGCGCCGGCATAAATCATCGCGAATTGCGTATAATCGATTTTGCGCGATGCGATATCCGACGACATATCGACGATCATCGGCGCCTTGCCCGGATTCGGGAATTCGTGATACTGCGTGCCGAAAATGGTGTTGTTGCTGGTAACATGCAGATAGGCGGCATTGTCGGGGACTTTGATATCGCCCACTTTGGGGATGTGCGTAAAACTGTCGCTCTTGCTCGAGCCCACCACCTGACAGGCCCCGTAGATTTCGGCTTCCTTGATCGCCTTGGATGACCATGACCCGGTATCGACATAGGCAACGACCTGTCCCTGGCCGATAAAATTCATCGGGATCAGGGCGAACTGCGTCGACGCTCCGCCCGTCATGAATAACACTTTGTAGTCGTCGCCCAGACCAAACAACTCTCGGGCCAGAGCCATCGCCTGCTTGTTGACTTCGTCGTATTCGGGTGCCCGATGCGAGCTTTCCAGAATTGACATCCCCGTGCCGCGATAATCCAGCAATTCCTTCTGGACCGTTTCGAGCACCTCCAGCGGCAGAGTCGCCGGGCCGGGATTGAAATTGTATACTCTGTTTGCCATAGTATCGCCTCGCCTTATGTTTTGTCGCGTTTGGCTGCTTCTATTTGTTTCCCGTATACTGGCTGATCAGCTGCACGATGATGTCACCGATACGGAGCAGGTTTTCCTTGGTCGATGCGCCGATATGCGGCATCATGATGACATTGGGAGCACTGACAAGCGGCGAATTTTCCGGCGGATCGGAATACCAGACATCGTTGCCGTATCCGGCCAACTTGCCGCTTTTGAGGGCCTCGGCCACGTCTTCCTCGACGACGCATTTGCCGCGTCCGGTATTGACGATGTATGCGCCGTCCTTGCACTGGGCCAGTATCTTCTTGTTGATGAGTCCCTTGGTGTCGTCGGTCAACGGCATATTCAAAGAAATATAATCGGCGGCTTTGATGACATCGCCCATACCCGATTTCATATCGGCGTATTCATTGGTGTTCACGAAGGGATCGAATCCCATCACGTCCATGCCGAAGGCCTTGGCGCGTTTGGCGATCTCGGTGCCGATACGGCCCACGCCGAGGATGCCGAGGGTTTTGCCATACAGCTCGGTTCGTTTCAATTCCTTCTTGAGCCATTGTCCCTGCCGCATCGAGGCGTCGCCCTTCGTGATGTGATTGGGCAGGGCGATCATGAGCGCGAAGGCCAGTTCGGCCACGGCGATCGACGATGCCGCCGCTGTATTGTGGACGATAATGTTTTTCTCGGCGGCGTATTTCTGATCGATATTATCCAGGCCGACACCTCCCCGGATGACCATTTTCATATTGGACGCGGCGTCGATGTATTCTTTCGTCACTTTCGTCTTACTTCGTACCAGCACGATTTCGGCATCTGCAAGCCGGCCGTGATCGTCGGTAACCTCTCCGAATTTTTTGAGCATCCCCGGCAGGCTCGGGTCAAAGGCGTCGGAAATGAGAATAAGCATGTCTATTTCCCTCACATGTTCAATCGGTTAGCAAACTTACGACCATGCCGCTGCGCAGTTTCGGCTCGAACCACGTCGATTTGGGCGGCATGACTTCCCCGGCGTCGGCCACGTCGATCAATTGCTGAATCGACGTCGGGTATAACGAAAATGCAATCGCATAATCTCCGGAATCAACCAGTTTTATCAGCTCCATCGTGCCCCGTATTCCCCCGACAAAACCGATCCGGTCGTCGGCCTTGGGATCGGTAATGCCCAGGATCGGCCCGATGAGATTATCGCCGAGAACGGCGGCGTCGATGGAATGAGTGGGGCTGGCTTCATCGAAGCTACCCGGCATCGCCTCAAGTTCGTACCAACGTTTTTCACAGTATGCACCAAAAAGATGCGGTTTCCGAGGTGCGATTTCTTTATCGCTCGATGATACACGGAATTTGTTCGACGCCCGGTTCAAGAACTCCGTCACCGTGAGCCCGTTGAGGTCCCTGACCACGCGATTGTACGGTAGAATAGTCAATTCGTTATCGGGAAAGGTCACGGTCAGGAAGAAATTGAACGGTTCGTCCCCGGTATAAGTCGGGTTTTTTTCGCGGTAGCGGCGGCAAACCTCGCTGGCGGAGGCGCTGCGATGATGACCGTCGGCGATATAAATCGCCGGCATGGCCGCAAACGCTTTGCGAATCGCGTCGATATCGGCGGTCTTATCGACCACCCAGAATTCATGGCGAATGCCGTCATCGGCCTCGAAATCGACTACAGCCGGGTCGGCTGTCAACCGTTTGAAAATCGCATCTGCCTCGGCGTTGTGCTTGAATGTCGTCAATACCGGCCCGACCTGCGCCTTCAGATAGCCGATATGATTGGCCCGGTCCTTGACTTTATTGGGACGAGTATGTTCATGCTTTTTTATTTTACCCTGATCGTATTCATCCACCGAAGCCAACGCCGCCAAACCGGTCTGGCTTCTCCCGGCCATGGTCAGCCGATAAAGATAAAAACAGGGCTTGTCGTCGCGGATCATAATGCCCGAATCATAGAGCCGCCTCAGATTCTCTTTCCCCCGTTGATAGACCTGCTCGCTGTACTGATCGACACCTTCGTCGAATTCCAACTCGGCCTTGTTCACCCGCAGAAATGAATTCGGGTTGTTCTGCGCCATGGCGCGGGCTTCTTCGGTTGTCAAAACATCGTATGGCGGCGACGCCACTTCTTTGGCATGTTCCGGTATCGGGCGCAGCCCCCTGAACGGTCTTACGATAGCCACGGTCACCCTCGCTTTCGCATTCAAGATTTGTGAACAATTTCACAACGAGACGCAATATAATATACGGCTCGGAAAATTCAACTGAATTCGGCAAAATGCGCTGGGGAGACTCGGCATATCCTACCGTATCCGCCCCTGCCATCGGTTACGGCGATTGCCGACCGGAGACATATTAGCGACGGTTCGAATCAGGGCCGTCCCGTATGCCAACAACTTCTTGCCCGACAATGAAATCGCAATAATAGCGGTTGACATTGGTGGCGAATCGGCTATCTTTGTAATGTTACCATGAGTGTTTTCTCAAAACGCGGTTTTGGGGCGCCGAACCGGATGGATTAGGCCATCGCATGTTTATTCTTGGGATATCGGCTTTCTATCATGACAGCGCGGCCTGCCTGGTGCGCGACGGTGCTATCGTTGCCGCCGCCCAAGAGGAACGATTCACGCGCAAAAAGCACGACCATCGGTTTCCCGTCGAGGCGATTGAATATTGCCTTAGGGAGGCGCAAATAGGCTCTGACCAGATCGACATCGTGGCGTTCTACGACAAGCCTTGGATCAAATTCGAACGATTGCTGGAGACCTATCTGACTTACGCTCCATCCGGGATCAGATCGTTTCTTAAGGCCATGCCGCTGTGGCTGAAGGAAAAACTCTGGATGGGTGAACGGATAAGATCGGCCTTGCACGGCTTCGACGGCGAGATCATTTATCCCGAACATCACCAGTCGCACGCGGCCTCGGCGTTTTTCCCCTCGCCGTTTTCGCGATCGGCGATAATCACCATCGACGGCGTCGGTGAATGGGCAACCGCCTCCTGGGGCGTCGGCGACGGCAATAGCATCGACCTGAAATACGAGCTGCATTTCCCGCACAGCCTGGGACTGCTCTACACGGCTTTTACCTACTATACCGGTTTCCGGGTCAACTCAGGCGAATACAAAGTCATGGGCCTGGCCCCGTATGGCGAACCGAAATATGTAAAAGCGATACTGGATAATGTCGTTGATCTCAAGGACGACGGTAGCTTTCGGCTGAATATGGCGTACTTCAACTACTGCCAGGGCCTGACGATGACGTCGAAGAAATTCCACGATCTGTTCGCCGGACCGCCGCGCAAGCCGGAAACAGAACTAACCCAGCGTCATATGGATTTGGCCCGGTCAGTGCAGGATGTGACCGAGGAGATCATGCTTCGCATGGCCCGCCATGTCAGAAAGGAAACGGGAGAGCCGAATCTCTGCCTGGCCGGTGGCGTGGCGTTGAATTGTGTCGGCAACGGCAAGATTCTGAGCGAGAATATCTTCGAGAATATCTGGATTCAACCCGCGGCAGGCGACGCTGGCGGCGCCTTGGGAGCCGCCATGTATGCCTGGTATTATAAATCGAAGGACGAGAGGATACCGCAGGATGGCAACCATGATCTCCAGCGCGGCTCATATCTCGGCCCGTCCTGGACGACACGATCGATTGAGGCATGGCTCACCGAGCGCGGCTATCCGTATCATCGATTTGCCGATGGGGAAATTCTGGATAAGGCGGTGGATGCCCTGACTCAAGAACAGGTTGTTGGCTGGTTCAGCGGGCGAATGGAGTTTGGTCCCCGGGCGTTGGGCGCCCGAAGCATTCTCGGCGACGCCCGCAGTCCGCGGATGCAATCCAAAATTAATCTCAAAATCAAGTTTCGGGAATCATTCCGGCCATTCGCGCCGACGGTGCTGGCCGAGGACGTCGGTGAATATTTCGAAATCGATTGTCCTTCACCGTACATGCTTCTCGTCGCCCCCGTGCGCCGGGAACGCCGCGTCGAAATGAGCGACCGGCAAAAGTCGTTGTTCGGGATTGAAAAACTGCACGTGCCGCGAAGCGATATCCCGGCGGTCACTCACGTGGATTATTCCGCGCGAATCCAGACGGTTGACAAACGTGATCACCCCCGGTACCATCAATTGATTTCGGAGTTCAAGCGTCGCACCGGATGCGGGGTGGTGGTCAATACGTCGTTCAACGTCCGGGGCGAGCCGATTGTCTGCTCTCCTGAAGACGCATATATCTGTTTTATGAGAACCGAAATGGATGTATTGGTGCTGGAAAATATCATTCTCTATAAGGATGAGCAACCGAAACTGGAGGAGCGCGAAGACTGGCGGAAGGTATATGAGCTCGATTGAGTTATCTGTCGGCTTGGTGGAGGAACGGGAATGATGCCATGAGTAAGTTTTCGAAAAATACGACAGAATTGCGCAAATTCGGCGTCACCATGGCCATCGCCTTTGCCGTACTGGCCAGCTTTCTGCTGTGGCGGGATAAGGCGGTCTGGCCGTACCTCTACGGCCTTGCCGGATTCTTCCTTATCGCCGGACTTGCCCTTCCCCGAATGCTGGCCCCAATCGAATGGCTCTGGATGAAATTCGCACGCGTCATGGGCATCATTATGACCCATGTCATTCTCGCTGTCGCCTACTATGTGGTCATCGTTCCATTTGGGATTGTCATGAAAATCGTCGGCCGTGACCCTCTTCATCGAAAATTCGACAAAAACGCAGCATCATACTGGATCCCGGTCGATCCCGACGGCCCGACCAGCCGTCCGGATAAACCCTATTGAGTTCCGGAAAATGCGTTCTGCCATGGTAAAAAATCTGTTGGCTCTCGGCGTCACCCTGGTGATCATGCTGGTCGTGGGAGAAGTTATCCTGCGGTTGGGTTTCCCGGTCGAAGACCCGTATCGCGCGCGGAAGCAGGGGATGACCGCCGACGCCAAATATATTGAGTCGCAGTTTGCGCCCTATCAGCAGCTGGAACTGCTGCCGGAACCAGAACTTCCCGGTATGCCGGCAAAAGCGAGATTTTCTACCGATAATTTGGGATTCAGAGGCCCCGATATCGTACAGCCCAAACCCCCAAGCGAGTTTCGCATATTCATGGTCGGCGGGAGTACGACCGAGTGCCTGTATCTTGACGATACCATGACGACGGCATACGTCCTGGAGTCGTTTCTCGCCGGCAGGTTGCCGCACGGCAAAATCGCGAAAGTCTACAATGCCGGGAAATCGGGTGACCGCAGCTACGATCATCTGGCCATGATCGGTCAAAGGATCGTGCATCTTCAGCCGGACATGATTATAGTCTTTTGCGGCATCAATGACCTGACGGCCGCCATATACAACGCGGATTATCTTCATTTTCCAAGCGGGGCAAAGGCGGAGTTGACATTTTTCGCCCAGGTAAAGCTCCTCCTGACCGAATTTCAAATTCCGCGCAGGTTGTATTACGTGTACCGATCGATTTTCAGGCCGAAAAGCGACGTCGAACTCCTAACCGCAATCGGTTTGAAATCGGACTACGAGGAAAAAGTTGCTCTCCGAAAATCACAGCCGGTCAGCGACGATTTCCCGAGAATCGATTTGATTCACTATGGAAACAACCTGATATCGATTGTCGGCTTGGCGCGGGCGCACGGCGTCAGGGTGGTGATGATGACCCAGGCCACGACATGGAACAGCAAGACCGATCCCGGCATCGCCGATCGGCATTGGGCTTCCTATCGGAACGGCGTTACCTACCGGGAAGACATGCTGGACAGCGCCATGAATCTGTACAATGGAATCATGCGGGAAGCCGGCGCGGCCATGGATGTCCCTGTATTCGAGACGGCGCTGATGATACCTAAAACACGCGTGTATTTCTATGACGATTGTCATTTCAATATGGCCGGTGCCAGAAAGGCCGGCGAACTGCTGGGCGCTTTCCTTCTCGAAAATAACCTTTTTTGGTGATGGCGCAATGAATTCGGGTCGTTGGGATATAGATAGAGAAAAGAGTAACGCATGAGCAAGCTATCCATCGTAGGCGAACTCTGGGGCTTTCTACGGGTTCGAAAGAAATGGTGGTTGGCGCCTATCATTATCTTCCTCATACTCCTGGGAGCAATTATCGTATTGGCGGAGGGATCGGCGCTGGCGCCATTCATCTACACGCTGTTTTAGATCGATGTCTCGGGACACCGTCCCCGGACCCAAGATGAGGCTATTTCCGTTTCTGGCTTTCCCCCGTCATAGGCACGAACTGCACGGGTGCGATGCGCGATTTTTCGATCCTGCCGTCTTTCTTCTTTACCAAAATCAACTCCTGATAATGGGTGCCGACCGGCACGACCATTCTTCCGCCACCGGCCAATTGATCTATCAGCGGCTGAGGAATTTCCGGCGGCGCACAGGTGATGATAATGGCGTCGAACGGCGCGGCGTCCGGCCATCCCCGGTAACCGTCGCCGATGCGGACGTGGATGTTTTCGTATCCGAGGCTTCGCAGTCGTTCGCCGGCGGTCATTCCCAACGACTCGATGATTTCGATGGAATAGACCTGATCGGCGAGTTCACCCAGAATCGCCGCCTGATATCCGGACCCGGTGCCGATTTCGAGAACGGTATCGGTCGGTTTGATGTCAGCGAGATCGGTCATGAGGGCCACGATATACGGCTGGGATATCGTCTGACCTTTGCCGATCGGCAAGGGATAATCGTTGTATGCCTCGGGCCACCGGCTGCTGTCGACGAAGCGGTGACGTTCCACCCGGTCGAAAGCTTGGAGCACACGGGGATCCGATATCCCCCGTGCTTTGATCTGGTCGACGACCATATTGTGGCGGGCGGCAGCGAAATCGACAGCGTCAGTGGACGATTTGCGACAGCCGATCTCCGGCAGGATCATCATTATCAGGCCAAGAGACGTGAAAGCATGAATCATGTACTTACTCATATCAATCTCAATCAAATACGTTATACCGACGGTTGTCAAGACCCGAGACGGGCAATTGTGACGTCCGGCCTCAGCAATTGAACTCCAAATCGAGCCCAGATTTTAGTTGCCGCGGCGGGATCTGCAATCTACCATTCATTCATTGCGGATCGATGTCGATACTATATAATGGACATTATGGAACGAGGGTAATAGGATGAAATTTGTATGTAGCATTATGGTGATTCCCTGTATGGCGTTTGTATTCGCTGCCAGCGCGATGGCACAGGACGATCCCCTGCTGACGAAAGTGAACGCCCTGATGGATTCGCTGCAGTTGGTCGAGGCGAATATATTTGCGCCGGAAAAATACGAGAAAGCCGAACGGGCGATGGAAAAGGCGCGGCTGAACATCCAGGAAAACCGCAAAAAATCATTGATCGAGGAGCGCCTGAACGAGGCCGCGCAATACGCTGAGCAGGGTTTCAGCGCCGCCGCCACCGGCAAGGTCACGCTGGCGGAATATCTCGATCCCCGGGAAAAAGCCAAAGCGGCGCGGGCGCCGATTCTGACGCCGGAATTATATGATAAGGCTGAAGCGGTCTTTATCGAAGCGGGCAGGAAAGTCGAATCCGGCGACGTCAAGGGAGGTCTCAAGAAGGCCGCCGAAGCGAAGCCGTTGTTCGACAAGGCTGAGATGGAGGCCATCCGGGCCGATATCATGGGAACGGCCGACGCCTTGATCATAAAAGCCAAAGAAGGCGAGGCGGAAAAATACGCTCCCTCCACTCTCGACAAAGCCCGCACCAGCCGGGCCAAATGCGACGCGATCCTGTCCGGTGATCGATATGAGCGTGAGGAATCGATCGCGGCTATCAAACGCGCCGAATACGAGGCCCGCCATGCGCTCGATATGGCCACCCGGGTGCGTTCGCTGGAGCGCAACGATCAGGCTTGGGAAAAAATCATGCTGGCCTATGAAATCGAGATGAACCGGGCCGGTGAAGCGGCGGAGATGGATCTCGTGCCGTTCGATAACGGTCCCGGAATCGCCGCCGACAGCCTCGTAGCACAGATCAATCGCATCAAATCGCGGGCCGGATCATCGAGCGAGTTGAATCGCGACCTGGAGGATAAGCTCGGCAAGATTCTGGCAAAATTCGATGCCGAGCCGTCCGGTTCCGGACCGATGGCGCTGGCCGATCAACTCGACGGCGAGGTGGCCGATCTTCTGACGAAATACAGCCAATTATCGGCGGAACTGATCAGCGAGAAACAGCAGATGTCGCAACTGATGCAGGAACATGAGGAGGTGGCCGCCCAGCTGGAGCAGCGCACCGATCAGGAGGAAAAGTTCAAACAGGCCAAAGCCCTGCTGAATCCGTCGGAAGGCGAAGTTCTGTTCAACGCCTCCAACGATCTTGTCCTGCGGCTGTCAGGGTTGTCGTTCGACGTCAACAGCAGCGAGATCAAGGACGCCCATGTTCCTCTGCTGGAAAAGGTCGAAACCGTGATCAAGATGTATCCGGATGCCAAGCTGATCGTGGAGGGGCACACCGACGCCAGCGGCGATCCGGCCGTCAATACCGATCTGTCGCAGAAGCGCGCCTATGCCGTCATGCAGTATCTCCGCCAGAGCATGCTTCTCAGCGCCGACCGTATTTCGGCCATCGGTTACGGATCGGACAAACCGGTTGCATCGAACAAGACGGCCGAGGGTCGGGCCAAGAATCGGCGAATAGATATTATCATCATGCAATGAATGCCGGCCGGGGCCGATTATCTGCCGACGGCCGGCCGCACGATGGCGATTTTACGTTTGCCAATCGAACCCGCGCCGCCTATACTATAGTCGATTCCTTTACATGAGAGGAGCCGTTATGGCGATATTTATCATGGCGATGACGATCAATCCCAGCGCAAAAAAACTGCATCCCGACATATCTACTCAGGTGAGCGATTCGCTTGACGTTTTCAAGGAGCAGGGCGTCAAGGTGCAGGATCTGTACGCGACGCTGGGGCGATATGACTATCTGGCTATCTTCGACGCCGCCGATCAAACGGTCGCGTTCAAGCTGGCTTCCGCCATCAATATGAAGGGCATCCTGGAGACGGAAACCTGGCCGGTGATACCGTACGAGGATTTTTCGCGTCTTATCAAGTAATTGATTCTTTGCCAGTTGTCATAGCAATCTAAACTATTACATTATGACCTGCACACGCGGTCATTTCTGAATTCAATGAGGGATACTGTACTCGCCAACGTTATTCTGATCGTCCATTTCGCGTGGGCAGCATGGATGATTTCCGGTGTCGTCCTCGCCCTTTTGGGCTTCCGCTGGCCGCGCTTGTGGAAATGGAAAGTATTTCGCACGGCTCATCTAATCGGCCTGGTGGCAACGGCGACCACTCCGTTTTGGCCGGGCAACACCTGTCCGCTGACTATCTGGGAGTGGAAACTCCGGGGCGACGGGACCGGCATTGCCGAGCCGCATTCATTTATCATTCACTGGCTGGACAAGCTGCTCTTTTGGAATGTCGATCCGCTGATTCTATCCCTTGTCAGCGCCCTCGGCGCATTAGCCACGGTGGTGATATTCATTACCCGTTCGCCATGGAAGAAATATTATATCGAACCTTAACGAGCCTTGATTTCGCCCCGCAGCAGTTGCTTCATTCCCTCCAGCGTGCCTTTCCACACAGCTTCCTCGCCGGCCATGAGCGCCACGATCACCTTGTCCTCGATGCTGATTTCCATAACGATTTCTTCGTCGCCGATCTTGAATACAGCCTCGCCCCATCGTTCGCATGGCAGCCCCGCCGTTTCGATATCGTAATCGGTTCGCATCTCTCCGGTCATGCGAATCTCACTCATCTTTATCCTCCGGCCGATATTGTATCACATTACATTATAGTCTATTGGACAATAGATATAAAGTCTTGCGTTAACGCGCGATCCCAAATAGCCAGTTTCCCTGCCTCAACATATCCGGGGCAATTGCTCACCGCTGAGCATATCCAATATTCGCTCCGAACCGATGGCGCTTTTAAGAGTCACCTCTCCCCGGTCGCCGCCCGCACCGACTCTGCCGACAATCGCCGGCTCGATATTAGGCGTTGCCTCACGCATGATTTCCAATGCTCGCTGCGCTTGATGCTTGGGTACAAACGCCAGGTATCGGCCTTCGTTGGCGATATAGAGCGGATCGTATCCCAGTAATTCGCACGCGCCGCGGACCTGTTCGTTGACTGAAATCGACTTCTCGTCGAGCAGAATTTCGGTGCCCGATGACCGGGCGATTTCGATTGCCGCCGTCGCCAATCCGCCGCGCGTCAGGTCGCGCAGGCAATGCGCCTCGATACCATCGTCGATCAGTCTCATCACCGAATCCGCCAGCGGGGCACAGTCGCTCTCGATGGTTGTCTCGAACTCCAGTCCCTCCCGCGCCGCGATGATGGCGATTCCGTGCCGGCCGATATCCCCATTAAGAATAATCGCGTCGCCGTCTCTGATTCTTCGGGGACCGATGACAAGATTATGCTCGATAATACCAATACCGGCGATGTTGATGTAGATACCGTGTCCATGGCCCTTGTCGACCACTTTGGTATCTCCGGTTACGATGCCGACGCGAGCCTTATCGGCGGCCTGTCGCATCGATACGGCGATTTTCCAGAGAGTTTCTGTTTCCAGCCCTTCCTCGAGTATGAATCCGGCGCTGAGATATTTGGGTCGAGCGCCGCACATGGCCAGATCGTTGACCGTCCCATACACCGCCAGCAAGCCGATATCGCCACCGGGAAAAAACAGCGGATGGACGACATACGAATCGGTCGTGAAGGCCAGCTTGTCGCTTCCGGGATCGAGGCGCGCCCCATCGTGTTCGGCATCAAGCGTATCCGCACCGAAGGCGGCGATGAAGATATGATCGATCAAGTCATGCATGAGCCGTCCGCCGCCGCCGTGCGCCAGCAGGATTTTGGGATAATCCGAGATCGGGAGTGGACATTGCCAGTTGTCGTAGCTGGAAGACATGCTAATGCTTTCCCGACGTGGGTTTGATGTGTGGGGATTCCTTCTGGCGATAGGCGTAATATGCGGCACAGGCCCCCTCGGATGACACCATCGTCGCTCCCAGGGGATGTTCCGGCGTGCATCGTTTCCCGAACGCCGGGCAATCGGACGGCTTTTGCCGGCCCTGTAGTATCAGCCCGCTAATACATTCACCGACGATTTCCGGGTCGGGCGCGGCAATGTCGAATACGGCTTCGGAATCGAACTTTCGGTAGGCGGGACGGAGCGCCAATCCGCTTTTGGGAATCAAGCCGATTCCCCGCCATTCGCGATCGACTGTCTCGAAAACATCGGCCATGAGTTTTTGAGCCGGGAGATTTCCGGCGCGCTTGACGGCTCGTGAATATTGATTTTCCACCCGTGCCCGGCCTTGCTCAAGCTGCCACACCGTCATATGGATTCCCTGGAGAATATCCAGCGGCTCGAATCCGGTCACGACGATCGGGATGCGATATTTCTCGGCGATTGGTTCATATTCGGCATAGCCCATGACGGTGCAAACGTGCCCCGCGGCAAGAAAACCCTGAAGCCGGCAATCGGGCGCGTTCAGGATTTTTTCGATTGCCGGAGGCACGAGGACCTGCGCCACCAGCATGCTGAAATTGTCGATGCCCTTTTGCCGGGCATAGTATACGGCGGCGGCATTCGCCGGAGCGGTCGTTTCGAACCCGATGGCAAAGAACACAACGCGGCGGTCGAGATTTTTTTCGGCGATGTGGACGGCATCAATCGGGGAATAGACCATCCGCACGTCTCCCCCGTCGGCTTTTACCGAAAGCAAATCGCGGCGGCTCCCCGGCACCCGGAGCATATCGCCGAAGGAACAGAAGATGACATCGTCGCGCGAGGCCAGTGCAATCGCCTTGTCGATCATGGCCGCCGATGTAACGCAAACCGGGCATCCCGGCCCGTGTAAAAGCGTTATCTTGTCCGGCAGCATGCAGTCGAGGCCGTTTTTGACGATGCTGTGGGTTTGGCCGCCGCAGATTTCCATGATCGTCCATGACCGGGTAGTGATACGGGCGATCTCGTCGGCATACCGCCGGACCGCCTCCGGGTCGCGATATTCATCGATAAATTTCATCGCTCGGCATCCCCGGGAATATCGCCGCCATAGATTTCCTGCAAATATTCGAACACCTGTTTTGCTTCCGGTTCATCAATGGCGTTGATGGCGACCCCGGCGTGAACAAGCACATAATCTCCCATGACAGCTTCGGGAACGAAGGCCAGGTTGACCTCGCGGACAATCCCGCCGAAACTGACCCGGCCAATCCGCGTGATGGCGTCACCCTCGGTGATCTGCATGATTTTTCCGGGTACTGCCAGACACATATCAGTCGCTCCTTTGGCGGGACCGCGAAACGCCCGCAATCTGCCCGGCGGCAATGCCGCCATCGTTGGGCGGTATGCGATGATGCCAATAAGGCTCAAATCCCGCCCTTTGTAATGTAATAATAGCCCGCTCGGTCAGGTAGCGATTTTGAAAACAACCGCCGGTCAGCGCGACGCGCTGCATACCTGTTTTTCGGACAATTCCGACGATTATACCCACCAGAGAATTATGAAATTTGGCGGCGATGTACTCCTTATCCACACCCGACTTGATATCCGCCAATATCCCCTGTATTATCTTGGCCCAGTCGACGACGTCGGCGTCGTGGGAGTTGTCTAACTCGAATGGATAAGATTCTTCCGTCACGCCATATTCTGCTGAAAAACCGAGCCACATAGCCGCCTGTCCCTCAAAGGCGTTTATCTGGCAAATCCCGAAGATAGACGCGACGGCGTCGAACAATCGCCCCGCGCTCGATGTCACCGGGCAGTTGATACCGTTGCAGAGCATTCTATTGATGACGCTGATTTCATTTTTGTCAAATGCCGTCTGTGCGATGAAATCGGATAACGCAACATATTTCTCGCCGAACAATTCCCACAGCACACCCAGGGCCGCCCGGCGCGGTTCACGGATGGCTGCCTCTCCCCCGGGTAGCCGAAACTGCCGCATATGGGCAATCCGCGAGAATGAACGGTCATCAACAGCAAGAAACTCGCCACCCCAAATCGTCCCATCGGTCCCCAGACCGGTCCCGTCCCATATCACAGCGAGAAATGGCGTTTCGATATCATTATCGATCATACAGGACAGCGCGTGAGCATAGTGATGCTGTATGCCAATCGTCTGACGACCAAGATCCTCCGCGAACCGCGACGAGGCATAGTCGGGATGAAGGTCGCGAGCGACAACTCCGGCGGAAATCTCGTACAATCCCGATAACGATTCGGTGACATTTTTCATGGCCGTCCGGGCCAGCGATGTTTCCAGATCGCCGACATGCTGGCTCAAAAACGCCCGGCGGTCATCGGCGACTGCGATGGCATTCTTAAGATGCGCTCCCACGGCGAATGCCGGCGGAACGGATGCAGTCAAGCTAAACGGCGTCGGCGCATATCCACGAGCATTTCGCAAAACGGTTTCTTTTTCATGCACCAGGCAAACGACGGAATCATCCATCTGCCGGGCGATAGGCCGGTTATGCACCAGAAATATATCGGCGATACCCCCCAGACGGCCGATGGCTTCGCGTTCGTCGATGCAAATCGGTTCGTCCGAACGGTTGCCGCTCGTGGCCACAATCGGAAAACCGAGTTCGATCATTATCAGGTGATGAAACGGCGTGTAGGGCAGCATGACACCAAGATAGGGATTATGCGGCGCCACCGACGGTGCTATTCCGAATTGGTTTGCTGGGTTTCTTCGTCGGAGCAAGACAATCGGCGCCCGATGTGAGGTCAAAAGTTCTTCTTCGAATCCGGATACATCGCAATGCGCTTTGACGGCAGATATGTTTGGATACATCAGCGCCAATGGTTTTTGTTCACGATTCTTTCGATGTCGAAGCCGGCGGACGGTTTCTTCGTTTCGCGCATCGACGATCAGTTGAAACCCGCCGAGACCTTTCAGGGCAAGTATTTTCCCGGATGCAACCGCGTCACAGGCCGCCAGCAGAGCATCGTTTCGGACGGCAATAATGTCGCCGCTGCCGTCCCATAACTCCAGATGCGGTCCGCATTCCGTGCAGGCGTTGGGCTGAGCGTGAAACCGTCGATTGGTGGGATTTTCATATTCTGCCCGACATGCGTCGCACATCGGGAAAATATTCATTGTTGTATTCGGTCGATCATACGGCAGCGACCGAATGATGCTGTACCGGGGGCCGCAATTGGTGCAGTTCGTGAAGGGATAGCGGAAACGGCGGTTGGTCGGATCGGAAATCTCACGGAGGCAATCCGGGCAGGTCGCGATATCCGGCATAACGATAGCCGACTTCCCGCCGGAATCACGACTCTCGCGGACCTCAAAAGATTGGTAGCCGACAGTTGCCTTATAATGGACATCGCGGCGTTCGATCCGGGCGCGTGGCGGCGGTTCTTTTTCCAAAGCATCAAGAAACTGAGTCAGGATTTCCTCGCTCCCCTCAACTTCAATCACCACTCCCTGAGACGAATTGCATACCCATCCGGGCAGGCCCAGGCGCGTTGCCAGACGGTACACGTACGGTCGGAATCCCACACCTTGAACCATGCCTTCAATGCGAACCACTATCCGACGAATTGGACGGTGGGTGATCGGCAACTCGCTGGCATCCTGATGTGAACATCGATCCGGCATGGTGATTCCTATTTCTCAGTTTGCGGTTCTCTCATTTGTACGCCGAGTTGAGCAATCTCGTCCATAATTTGCCTGGCGATGACCGGCACCGCCGCCTCTACCGGCGGCGTGAGTCGGTCACCGATAGAAAACAGTTCTCCTTCTATGCCGTATACGATCAACCGACGGGGAAGCTGACCGATTGATTGCGCCAATCGGACGGTCGCGCTGATGTTGAAAGCATGGGTGGACAATCCCGGAAGAATTTCCTCCGGTATATCCCCATGCCGGGCATCGAATCGCCGGATCGTCCCCGCTTCGGAACCCGAACGCATACAGTCAATCACAAAGGCGGCGTCGGCATTTCTCCAGGCATTGATCAAATCGGTTCCATCGCCGACTTGATCGATGGCATGGACACCCGGCAACTTCATGCCTGCCATGTATCGCGCCACCGCCGGGCCGACACCGTCATCCGACCGGAAATCGTTGCCGACTCCGATAATCACGATATTCAGATCAGGAGCCATAATGAATTGCTCCCACGGGCTATTCCCGTTCGATTTTCAACTTCAGGAAATGACACGAACACGAAATGCACGGATCGTAGTTGCGCACGATCTGCTCGCATTTCCAGGTGAGTTTATCGTGAGGTAATTCGAGATTGGCGCCGACGAATTCGGCCAGGTCGCTTTCGATGACCTTCTGGTTCTGCGCTGTCGGGGGGACAATACGGGCGTACTCAATGATTCCGTCGTCGTCGATTTTATATTGGTGCAGCAGCATGCCGCGCGGCGCTTCGCTGGCGCCCGACGTCGTCGCACGCCGGGGCGGGACCTCGACATACGGCCTGGGCGGCGGCGAATAATTTTCTATTATCCGAAGAGCCTCATGGCAGGCATACAGCGTCTCCAAACTCCGGACGATGATACTCTTGAACGGATTGGTCACCGTTTCGGTCAAACCAACCTTCCGCGCCGCCTCCTGAACTATCGACGGGAGTTTGTCGAAGTTGTTGTTGTATCGGGCGAGCGGGCCGACGTGGTATTCGCCTCGCTCCTTTATGACCGAATGCAGCGACGTCGAATGCTTGACATGCAATTCCTCGAAGTGCGTGAAAAAATCCTCGATGGCGATATCGAGTCCCTTGTTCGATACGATCCGTCCTTCACAGAGTGGATATTCGTCGGGATGCCGCAAAGAGACGAATTCGAAATCCCGCTCGAAATCCGGAAAATCCAGCCCCGCCGTCCATTTGACCGTTTCCATCGCGGCGTCGGCCGCCCACTTTAATGGTTCGACCAACGTCTCCAGGTCTTTTTGCGTCGGGACGCTGTAGAATCCCCCCACCCGGACGTTGATGGGATGGATTTCGCGCCCGCCCAGCAATACCATAATATCGTTGCCGATTTTTTTCAGACGGAGCGCCCGCGCGACGATATCGGGATAATCGGCAGCCATCTGGATAGCGTCTTCATAGCCGAGGAAATCCGGCGCATGCAACATATAAATATGCAAAGCATGCGATTCGATCCATTCGCCGCAATAGATCAATCGTCGCAGTTCGCGCAACTGGCCGCCGACCTTGACGCTGCATCCGTATTCCATGGCATGGACGGCGCTCATCTGGTACGCAATGGGGCAGATGCCGCAGATGCGGGCGGTGATATCCGGGGCCTCGGTGAATCTGCGGCCTCGCAGAAACGCCTCGAATAATCGCGGCGGCTCGAATATGTCGAAGGT
Organism: uncultured Ignavibacteriales bacterium; assembly: GCA_964549765.1. Classification (GTDB taxonomy): domain Bacteria; phylum Zixibacteria; class MSB-5A5; order GN15; family JAAZOE01; genus CAZJWR01. The sequence continues at coordinate 8,272 of CAZJWR010000032.1, read as the reverse complement.
CGCATCGGCGACTTTGCCGTTCCGGACCTTGACGGTGAGGCCGCCCTCTCCCTCGACCCGCGCCAGATAGTCGACTTTGATCTTTTTACTTTTCATACGTTTCACTCGCTTTGCGGAACGGCTCAGCGTAGGCATTGAAGCTCCGAAACGCGCGCATGATATCGTCCTTTCGCACGTCCAGATGCTGTCGCCACCATTCGGCCAGGGAATCGGTGTTGGGCGTTTCTTTGGGCCCGAAACATCCGTAGCATCCGCGCCCGTATGACGGACAAATCGCTCCGCAGCCGGCCTGCGTCACCGGCCCCAGGCAGACCGTCCCGGACGCGACCATGACACAGACGGTCCCGCGCCGCTTGCATTCGACGCAGACGCTATAAGTCGGGATATTGGGCTTGCGATTATTAAGAAGGGCGCTGATCACCTCGACCAGCTGATATTTATTGATGGGACATCCGCGCAATTCGAAATCGACGAATACATGGTCGGCAATGGGTGTCGATTTATTCAGCGTTTCGATATATTCAGGCTGCGCGTACACCTGCGAAACGAATTCCTCGACGTTTTTGAAATTGCGCAATGCCTGGATGCCTCCGGCCGTGGCGCAGGCGCCGATCGAGATCAGAATTTTTGAGGAACGCCGCACCTTGTGAATACGCTCGGCGTCATGCGGCGTCGTAATCGAACCCTCGACCAGCGACACATCGTACGGCCCTCGGATCACGCGGCGGGACGCCTCAGGGAAATTGGCAATATCCACCGCCCCGGCGATCGCCAGCAGTTCCTCTTCGCAATCGAGCAAACTCAACTGACAGCCGTCGCACGAGGCAAATTTCCATACCGCAAGTTTGGGTTTCTGCTTCGGACTCATCTTACATCTCCCGCCTGGCGAAGATGTTGCCGATGCGATCATACCGGTAGACCGGCCCGTCCTTGCAGACGAAGGTCGGCCCGATCTGACAATGGCCGCATAGACCGATACCGCATTTCATGTTTCGTTCCATGGATACGTAGAGCCGGTCGTCCGGCACCCCGCGTTTACTCAATTCAAAAGCGGTGAACCGCATCATGATTTCCGGCCCGCATACCATTGCCAGGCAATGCGACCGATCGAACGGCGAATGACCGATAAGCTGAGTTACGACGCCGACGTTTCCTTTCCAGTCTCCGGTGGCCCGGTCGACCGTGAGATGTATGTCCGTGTCGAACCGGGAGCGCCATTTTTCCAGTTCTTTCGTGAATAACATTTCCTCCGGCGTCCGCGCCCCGTAGAGGAGGACAACGCGGCCGAATTTGTGGCGATGCTCCAGCAAATGATAAATCACGGGCCGGAGCGGGGCCAGCCCGATTCCGCCGGCGACGATGATAACGTCGCTATCCTCGGCCTCAGCAACCGGCCACGACGCGCCATACGGCCCTCGAACGCCGATAATATCGCCGACCCGCAGGGCGCTCATAGCTTTGGTGACCGAACCGACAGCGCGGGTGGTATGGATCAACCGAGCGGTTTGGGCCGCATCGCCGCTTATGGAAATCGGCACCTCGCCGACCCCGAACACGTTGAGCATGTTGAATTGGCCCGGTTGGAACGCAAACTGCCGTTGGCCGTTTTGAGGCGTCAACTCCAGAGAGAAAGTATCGGCAGTCTCTTTGATGATCCGGCGGATGATAAACGGCCGCACCAGCATCGGATCGGCCGCGCCGGGTGTCTTATTTGGCTTTGTCGTTTCCATAGACATCCATCAGTTGCAAACGGGTCGCCTCAAGTCGTTCGGCGATAACCAGGGCGAACCGTTTCATGATTTCATAGCCCAAATCGTGATCGTCCTCGCATTTTTGTCTCAGGCATTTGCCGTCCAGCGCCACCGCCCGCGTCAATTCCACCGCCCGCGCATCGAAATGCCATTTGTATGGCGGCACCATCCACGACCATCCGAATACTTCGCCGGCCGTCCGGGTACGGATAGCCAGCGGCCCTTTCTGGGGGACAAACGTTTCGACGACCACTTTTCCCAGCCGGATAAAATAGAATTTATCGGCCTCTTCCCCCTCGTGGAAGACGAACTGGCCCGCCTTGAAAACGACAGTCGACGCGCAGCCGACAATCACCTTGATATGCCGCTCCTCCAGACCGGCCAGGAAAGGATGCTCCATCAACAGCCGCTCAAGGTTTTCCATCATGCATTTCCTTCTCGCTAAAAGTCACTTGCCTTATTCGCTTTTTCGAATGGTTCGGGCTTCCTCGGTGATATCTATCCCCACCGGGCACCAGGTGATACATCGGCCGCATCCGACGCATCCCGACGTCCCGAACTGATCGTGCCAGTAGGACAGCTTGTGCATCATCCACTGGCGATATCGGGACATCGGCGAATTGCGGACGCTGCCGCCGTGGATATAGGAAAATTCCACGGAGAAACACGAATCCCAGCGGCGGATGCGTTGCATGGCGTCGCCCGACAGGTCGGTCGTATCGGCGATAGTCGCACAAAAGCAGGTGGGACACACCAGAGTACAGTTGCCGCAGGTCAAGCAACGCTCGCCGACGATATCCCATTGGGGATTGTCGAAATTGCGCGCCAGAAGCTCCGGTAGCCCCGAAGTATCGAGTTCCCGGCCCATTCGTGACGCGGCATTGGCGATGGCCATCTCGGCGGCATTGATCTCCGCATCGCCCGCAGGCGCATGCGCTACGCCCGTAATGATTTCGGCGCCTTTTTCCGAACCAATATCGACGATAAAATAATGCCGTTCATCATCGACGATTTCGGTCAGCGCCAGGTCAAATCCCGACGTCGCCCTGGGGCCCGAGTTCATCGAGACGCAAAAGCAGTTTCCTCCGGCGCGGACGCAATTGACGGCGACGATGAATGTATTCTTTCGCCGGCGCAGGTATGAAGGATCGATGTATGGCCCCTCGGTCAGGATTTTATCCTGGATGGCGATAGCATGAAGCTCACAGGACCGTACCCCGATGAACGCCTGTTTGGGGATATACTCATCGGTTTGACATAGTGCAATTTTCTTCCCATCGCGGCGGGCTTCGTACACGGTTTTCTCGACGGGATACAGAAATCGTTTCCATGAATGCGGGCCGACCGTGCAGGCGAACAGCATTTTCTTCTTGTGCCGGGCCAGACGGTACTTGCCCCTATCCTGGCGATCCATCCAGCCGACGGGAAGATCATCAGCGGCCTCGATTTCGTCATACACCACGGCATCGCCCCGTATCGTCGGGCCGATGGTCGCATAGCCCTGAGAATGTAAAAGTTCGAGAAATGCCTGAAATTCGGTGCGTTCGAGAATTACCGGCGGGTGACCATTTTGACGTGCTGCCATATTAACCGCCCTACGGCAAAATTGTGAATTATTTCACAATCAAAAGTATAATAAGCCCCGACCGCTTTCCTGTCAAGGAAAATAAATACTATTTCAACGGATTTCGATGTTTCAAGAAAATCGGTCGGTGGTCAGGTATGCTCGATTTCCTCTTCGAGTTCCTGCTCGGCGCCCGCCTCGATCTCCTTGAGCGATAGATGCTCGCGCCGCAGGTAATAGAAACCGACCAACGTAATCACCAAAAATTGCGTGGCGTGCATGACCAGTGCGCACGATAACGCCTGCTCCTTGGGGATGCCGTAGAACCCCAGCGACAGTACCGTCCCGTAATGATACACGCCGATAAAGCCGGGCGAAGCCGGGACCATGATCAGGATGGACACGACCACCAGAATAACGAACGACGCCGCAATCGGCAAATGATAAAAGCCGAAGGCCAGCAGGACGAAATAATTCGACAGGCCCATGATCACCCAGATCATGAAGGTATGGAAGGTCACCCAGAAGATGCGATCCTTGTTTTGCAGAAACTCCAGCCCGGTGGCGAATTTGGCCACGGTATTTTCAACGATCGGGCGGATGCTCTGGGGAAACAGGCTGAGCAGCCGCCTGAGAATATGGCTGTCGCGGCCGCTGCGGCGGCTCAAATATATGGCGAAGGCCAGGCCGGCCAGGCCGGTGCCGACGGTAACAATCGCGCCCATTTTTAATTCGTCGAACATCCGCAAGGGTGATATCAGCAACACGACGCCGAAGATTACCAGCAGGGCCAGCAGATCGAACACTATGCGTTCGACGAAAATCGTCGCCAACGCGGCCGATTTGGAAACGCGTTCTTTGCTCGACAGCGAGTAGGCCCGGACGAATTCTCCCAGACGAAACGGCAGCACGTTGTTGGCCATAAAACCGATCATGGTAATCGAAAACAGGCGCGAGATCGGGACCACTTTGATCGGCCGCACCATGTGTTTCCATCGATAGGCGCGAAACACCATGGTCACCATGATAAGAATCACATTTGGAATCAGCCACCAGTAGTTGGCGTCCTTGAGGGCTGTGGCCAATTCAGAGAAATTGACCTTGTAAAAAAGGAAAATAAGAAACGTGGCCGAGATTGCGATCCCAGCGAACTGCATCAGGAGTTTTTTGGTTTTCTTGGTCATTCTGATCCGGCCACCTCATGGCAGAGCGCCAGAAATTCCGTTGCGGCATCGTCCCAGTTGAATTGCGACGCCCATTTGAGTGCACCCGCCTCCAGACGGTTTCTGAGTCCGTTATCGGTCAAAATCGATGTCACCTTCTCGGCCATTTCCCCGGTGTTCCCGTATTCATACAGCAATCCGCTGACACCGTTGCTGACCGAATCCCGCAATCCCGGCGTATTGGCTGCGACCACGGTGGTACCGCAACTGTTGGCCTCGATATTGGTCAGGCCCCAGCCTTCTTTCAGCGACGGGTAAACGGCCACATGGGAACGGCATAACAAGGCGACCTTATCCTCCCGGGAAACAAAACCCGGAAAGTCGACTGAATCGGACAGTCCCAGGCGGCCGGCCTGCGCCTTCAAATGCGGGAGGTAATCGCCGGAGCCGACGATCCGCAGCCTCGCCTCGGGGACGTTTTGCTTTATCAGCCGGAAGGCCTCGACCAAATCCTGAATCGATTTATATTTCTTGATGCGTCCCAGATACAGCACCGAGGGATGATCGAATTTGGCATAGCCATGGTCATTGTTGTACAGGCCGGCATCAATACCGCAATGAATTACGGTTATGTTGTCGGGGGGTATCCCCCGCGCCGCCATATCGGTTTTGGTCGAATCGGAGATGACGCAGAATTTTTTCCTGCTGTACACCCGTGTCAGGGGAATCTCCCACAAATAAATATAGCTCCCCAGAACGAAATTGATCTCGCTGAAGACGGTCGTCGAAAACAGGTGCGGCACGATCACTAGCGTCGGCAGATTCTGGTAGAGCGGCGAATAGAAGGGAATCTTGTTGATGTCTTCGAGAAAGAGATCGTACGATCCGGAGCGGATCAGTCGCCGGACATGCATGGGGGCAATCCAATTGAAGGTGAATCGGCTACCCGCCCGGATTATCCGGATGCCTTCAACGATCTCCTCCTCGGCGCCACCGGGGAAATTGGAACAGAACAGGGTCACCGCATGCCCCTGAGCCACGATTCGCCGAAGCAATTCTTCGAGATGAACCTCCGCGCCTCCCGATTGAGGATTCTTGAGGTCCTGCCAGTTTAGGGCCAGTATATTCAAAAGACGAATCCTACTTGCCGCCGGAGGTTTCCAGCGGTGATGATTCCTGAAACAGCTCCTGCATTATCTTCCGGGCCTGCTCGTCGTGGGGATTATTGACCAGCCATCGCTGGATGGCACTCTTGAGCGAATCCATCTCCTTGTCTTCATAGAGAAGCAGGGTATACTCGCGAAATGCATCGTTGAACGTGGGAAACGAATCAAGGGTCGCCCGCAGAATGGCTGCGGCCTGATTGCGATCGCCCATATATTTCTTGGCGACGCCCCAAATATAATATATTTCCCGTTTCTGCGACGGCGGCACTTTGTCCACCAATCCCGGAATCTTGTCTTCCTGCCCGGCCTCGACATAAAGTTGGGTCAGGTAGTTGTACGTCTGATATTCGAACGGTAAGATCTCGATCGCCTTTTTGGTGATCTCGATTGCCTGGTCAAAATTGCGAATGCGACGCAACGAATCCGCCATCAACAGCAGGGCCGTCGTATAATTTCCCGTTAAACCGCGCGTCCGCTCATCCAGGTATATGGAACTATCAGCCAGGGAGCGAAATTGTAATTTGTTCCAGAACAGATCCCGGTTTTTCTCCATGTCGATGGACCCGGCCCCTCCGGCCTGATCCAGCCGATATACCATCCCCTGCAATACCAGGTTGTCTTTGAGACTTCGTCCCCTATACCGAATGGCGTCCGTACCGACGGTCAGGGCAAAATTGATCGGCCGGCGCTGTCCCTCGACGGCCAGAATTTCATCCACAACCTGATCCTGGATACGGGTCATGCGGCCGTCCTTGCTGATCACCGAATGCATGGCGTCGATCCGGGCGTCGTTCCATCGCAAGGGAACGTGCATATAGTCGCGAATCTGTTTAATGTACCAGCCGATATTCGACAGCGACAGATTGATCGAGGTCACGTCCGGGTGGATATGATACACGTCCTGCAGACACCATACCGGAAAGGTATCGTTGTCGCCGCCGTTGAAGAGAATGGCGTTCTGGTCGCAGGAAGCCAGCAGGTTGTAGGCGAAATCGTACGGCGCGTAGTTGTGGGAACGATTGCAGTAATAATAATTCGCCTGGACCGGAACCACCGCCAGCAGCACCAGCACCGAGACCACACCCATCACCACCGGCGCCATAAATTTGAGTTTTCCCTGCAACGATTCCCGCGCCATCTCCATGAAACCGGCCACACCCAGGCCGATGGCGATCCCGAACAGGACAAAGCCGGGCGTAAAGAAATAATCGCGATTCCGCACCTCGATATGGCCGTCGCCGGTCATCGGATCCTGCATAGTGCCGTCGGCGAAATTCATATACCAGACGAGAAACACCGTACCGAGAAGAACCATCAGGAAAAACGGCCAGCCGATCTTGGGCCGCCGTCGGGCCAGTTCGAACAAGCCCAGGATACCGACTACGAAAAGAAAGGCGAATTTCCGCCCATTTATCCCGTATTGGTCGGAGAAGAATCCCCAGAAGCCCATGCGCTCATGCGTCCCGAACTGATTTCCCCATGTGCCGCGTCGTTTCAATGCCCGGACCGCCATCAATTCGCTGCCGTACTGCTTGCGTTCGAGGAATTGCTTGAAAACCGTAAACGAAGACGACGGGTCGTTCTGATTAATGATGGGGTCCTGCGCGGAACGGATCGGCGTATATAATTGGCACGAAAACCCGATCACCGCCGCAAGAATCAAAAGCAGCGAAAACCGCCACATATACTGCCGCGAGGACAGAGTTCCGACAAGGAGAATTATCAGCCAGACGGCGTTGGCATACAGAAAAATATCCAGGCTAAAGGAAATCGTGAACAGCAGAATGCATGTAATATAAAAGCGAATATCATGACGCAGGCGACTCGAGAAAAATATGACGATCAGAAAAATCGCCGGCATGATGAGAAACGCCGTCATGTGAATACCGATGGATAGAAACGCCAGGTACATGAGCAGAAAGAGATATCCGTCCGACGCCCGTTCCTCGCGGCGCTCCAGCCAGCGAAGCGTCAGCCAGATCATGAGAACCACCAGCAGCATCGCCGAGGTATACACCTCGGCTTCCATCGAGTTGTTCCACTGGGTCTTTCCGAAGGCGAACATGGACGCGCCCACGATGCCGCCGAAATACGCCGCGGCCTTTTTCCAGCCGGTGAACTGATTGCCCGACCACCACAAACGGATTAACCGAAACGTCACCAAGAAAGCCAGCATGGCCGCTACCGCGCCAGTCATGGCCGAAAGCATATTGACCCGGGCTGATATATCGGCATGAAAGGGAATCAGGGTAAAAAGCCGCCCCAGAAGGACATACAGGGGCGATCCTGGAGGATGCGGTATGCCGAGAACATACGAACAGGTGATAAACTCACCGCAGTCCCAGAAAGACAGGGTCGGGGCTTTGGTGGCGTTATAGATGATAAAGACAATCAGTAGTATGGCCGCGGCCACGCCTTTGTGCAGCCAGTCTATCCTTTGTCGGTCACTCACGATGACTCTGCCGGACTCCGATTTCAGTCGTAATTCGTTCTATTTCCCTTATACCAATGAGTTGTGGAATATAACAAAATTTATGGCGGCGTCCAAAGATAAAAACGAGTTCCGGGTTTTCCGGTTGTGTCAAGGTTATTGTGTAAATTCGGTCATGGGCATATCCGGGTGATAGT
>CAZJWR010000031.1:34799-42553 GCA_964549765.1 uncultured Ignavibacteriales bacterium | reverse complement strand
TATCACCCGGATATGCCCATGACCGAATTTACACAATAACCTTGACACAACCGGAGGGACAGTGGCGATATTATAGGCTTGATTGTTGCGCCTCCGCCTCCCATATTTAGATAAGGCAGATTTCAAAAAAAACCAAGGAGGATGACGTCATGGTCAAGCATATTACGGCGCTGGTGTTAATTTTCCTCTCCACGACCATCGCCTGGGTTGTCCTCGCGACAGTCACCGATCTGCGCAGCGACGTGCAGGACGGCGAGTTGAGGCATAAAGTCGGTCAATTATGGGGGAACGTCCAGCAGCAGCATGCCCCGGCGGTGTATCTGGATCACGTGACCGTTCAGATCGACCGCTCGTCATCCAACGATTCGGGCAGATTTGAACGGTTTATATCGTCGCAGGTGGGCGCCCGGCTTTTGTCCTCCAGCGATATTGACGTGAAGTTCCATTATTCGCCCCGTAAGAAGGGACTTCTCTGGTATTCGACCTATGGCGTGGATTTCAAAGCCGAGTATACCTTCGCCAATGAGAGCGATTCGAATCGCGATTTCTATTTTGTGTACGCCTTCCCCGACCCCGACGGCGTCTATGATAATTTTCGCCTGACGATCGACGACAAGGAAATAGCAGCAATCAATCCCGAAGATGGTTTTGTCATCCAGAAGATCCCCTGTCAGGCCGGCCAGGTCAAAAAAGTCGGCGTTGCCTACCGAAGCCAAGGCATGGATCAATGGTGGTATACATTCGGAAACACGGTGAAGCAACTGCGCAATTTTCATCTAACCATGGAGACTGATTTCGACGGTTTTGATTTTCCCGCGAACGCCATTTCCCCCACGAACAAAGTGAAAACCGACGACGGATGGAAACTGGACTGGAAGTACGCCAATCTCATCTCCGGGGTGCAGATCGGGCTCGTTATGCCCAAAAGGTTGAATCCGGGGCCGTTCGTCAGCAAGGTGACGTTTTTCGCCCCGGTATCTCTCTTTTTGTTCTTCTTCCTGTTATTTATTATCACGACGGTGAAAGGGATAAAGGTCCATCCTATGAACTATTTCTTCGTGGCGTCGGCCTTCTTCAGCTTCCATCTGCTTCTGGCTTATTTGGTCGATCACGTCGATATCCACTTGTCGATGGCAATTTGCTCCATTGTCTCGATCTTCCTGGTGGTGTCATATATGCGGCTGGTGGTCGGGTCCCGGTTCGCGTTTCTTGAAACCGGCCTGTCGCAGTTTGTCTATTTGGTGCTGTTTTCCTACGCCTTTTTCCTCACCGGCTATACCGGGCTGTCGATCACGGTTGTGTGTATCCTGACGCTGTTTATCGTGATGCAGTTCACGGCCAAACTCGATTGGTCGCAGTACTTTAAAACGTCGCGCGGCCCGGCCGATCACGACAAGCAACCGGCGAACGGCTGAGCACTGATTGATGTTTGAGAGAACGATAGGATTTGCCGCTCGTGACTAATTATGGTTATCGTGGTTGGCGTACTTCCCGGTGCGCCAGCGGAAAAGCTGGTAGACGGGTGCGTCCGCCAGCCACAAAAATGAGATTCACAAACGGATAGTTACCGCAGATACCGCTGCAAAATGGGATCAAGGGAAATCTCGACTTCGGTCGGGCCCTGATATGTCTCCAACGCGCGGGTGACATATTCCCTGGCATTTTTCGAATCGCCGAGCACCGCATACGACCGCGCCATATCATGAGCGGCTGCGCCGTCATTGACGGTATAATTTGCCAGTTCGGAGAGGTATTGGCGGCATTCGTCTTCGACGCCGAGAAAAGCCAGGTCGCCTGCCAGCACCGCCTTGGCAACGTTCATATCGGGATACTGTCTGAGTAATTCCCGGGACATTGCCGCCGACTGCTCGAAACATACCCATGCTTTGTCTTCCGCCCCCAAAAAGATATGCGCCACGCCGCAATAATAACGGGCGATGAAGGCGATTTCCTGGCCTTCAGCCGCCTTATCCAGCGTATCCAACGCCGCATCATACTTCCCCTCGGCGATATAATATGAACCGAGAATATACGGTGCGTTGATGTCGCCGCCCAGTTCCACCGCCCGCTTCAAATCCTCGATGGCGGAATCAAGACGCCCGATCTGATGATACGTCAGCGCCCGGTAAAAATTCGCCCGTCCATAATCGGGACGAAGCTCCAGCGTCCGCGTGAAATCGTTGACAGCCAGCTTCGATTCCTTCTTTTCGTAATGGACGACGCCGCTCAGGAATATCGTCTCCATGTCGGACGCATTGATCGACAGCGTTTTGCGAATCCAGTTCTGTGCTTCATCATATCGAAAGCAATCTTTGGCCAGCCAGGCCAGCGATCGATACGCCTGATAGAAATCCTGGCGGTAGGTGACTGCTTTCAGGTAGTTGGCCGCCGCTTCTTTGACATTGCCGGCAATCTGAAGGATGCGTCCCATGGCCCGATATCCTTCAGGGAGGTCGCGTACGATCTCCAGCGCTTTGCGGGCATAATCCTCGGCCTGTCGAATCACTTCGGGGCGGCGGTCGAAAAAGTTCATATATTTGGTGCAGCAGCAATCAGCCAGCCCGACGTAAGCCAGAGCGTAATTGGGATCGAATTTCAGCGCTTCATCGTACATCCGTTGCGCATAATCGATTTCCTGCCGTGAATTCTTGACATAGTAGTTGCGCGCCAGCAGATACATCTCATATGCCTCGGGACGGGTCGTCGTGGTCCCTGCTGTCTTCGGTTCCGGTGATGTTCCGGTCAAGGTCGTCTTGAGTTTCGGGACGACTTTCCCGGCTATGTTGTCGATCAGATCGAACAGATCGCTGAGCGGCGCGTCGTATTTCTCCTGCGTTATCACCGAATCGTCGGACGAATTGAGATGCATAAAGTAGAATCTGATCTGCGAACTGCTCTTGCGGATTCGTCCCGTGACATACGAATCGGCTCCGACCACGGCCCGGATTGCGGCGCCATCGGTTAACTTGTCGGCAACTTGCGTTATTTTGATCGGTGATACTAGGTCAAGTCCGGCGATCCCCTTCAGGCGGGCATAAAGCTCATCGCGCACACCCTCGGCTATCAACTGGCTATCGTTGTCATCGGCCGGATAGTCGAACGGCAGAATCGCCACCCGATTGCCGACTGCCGCCTCGGCCGGCACGACGACGGTGGAAATATCCTTGATGCGGTCACGGATCACCCGCGCCGTGGCCGGACGATCGGCCGGTTTTTTGGCCAACAGCTCGAGTATCGCCTGTGAAAGGGCCTCGGGAATATCGGGATTGACCTTGTGCGGAGGAACCGGATCCTCGTACATGATGGCATAGACCACGGCCATGTCGTACTCGCCATCGAATGGCTTCTTGCCGGTACACATCTCATATAGCATGACCCCGAAAGAAAACAGGTCACTGCGCACGTCGTAGGGGTTTCCCTCGGCCTGTTCCGGAGACATGTAATGGAGGGTCCCCCGGATTTCCTTGATATCGGCGGCAATTTCGGCCGAGGCGGTGCGGACGATGCCGAAGTCGATCAGATGACAGCTATCGTCGGCGTCGATGATGATGTTGGCCGGTTTCAGATCGGAATGGATGACTCCCCGGTCATGGACGTGGCTCAGGGCGTCGAGAATCTGGTCGGCATACTTTTTCAGGCAATCCAGCGGGGGAATACCATCTTCGAGAATCTCCCGCAGCGTCTTGCCCTCGATGAATTCAGTGACAATGTGGATATGGCCATGATCGACGGACATATCCAGAAAGCGCACAATATGGGAGTGGTCGAGGCCGGTGAGAGTCGCGATCTCCTTGTCGAGCATGGCCCGATCGATGGTGTCGTCGAGATGAATCGACTTTACGGCAACTTCCCGTCCGGTCTTCGAATCGAGGGCCAGACTGACGTCGCCCCAGGCCCCTTCGCCGAGCGTCCGAATGTATGTGTATCGTTCAGGCAGCATAAGTCGATCCATCATGAACAATATACGATTTATTTTAGGCTTTACCCCATCTCACGTCTACATAACCGTTATTCCGGGCCTCAGGTTCTCCGAAAATGACCGGAGTCCGGCAAAATATGTGAATATTTCCCCCCTGTGAAAATTTTTTGGACTATATTTACCCATTATTACGTATTATAGTCAGCCGCGGTTCCATTTCCAGTATGAAATGCGATAGGGCAAAATCCATAGGAGGAAAAAATGCACTCGTTAAAAACGCTCATGTGGGACACAAAATTCAATGTTTTCTATCTTGCCGGCGCCGTTCTCTGCGCTATTCTGGTCATGTTGCCGGAGATTTCACCGGCGGCGAACCGGGTCGAGATTACGACCGGAAAAACCGGATACCCCGCCGCCGATACCGTCTTTCTCGGCAGCCCGTATGAATTCCGCGTCGCTCTTGAAAACGACGTCACCCTGGCGGGAATCAGTCTGGGGCTGCAAATCAGCTCACCGGACGGCGCGGAATGGCGCTGGGATTCTCAACCCGACGGCTACGGCCCGTCGGGGTATGGTACCGGGGGGCAGTATCTCACGATCGTCCCTCAGAGCCGCATGGATCCGGTCGCAAGTGTCTGGGATTTTTCGAGCCTGCTCGTTTCCGAACGCAACATGGACGGCAATTCACCGGATACCGTCTTTCCCGGCGGCACGGCTCTCAACGGCGGTCTTGCGCCGGGGCCGCTCCAAAATATGATGGCGATCCACTATACCACCCTGCGCGCCGGCAGCGGGGAAGTCGGCACGTTATGCATAGATTCCTGTTTTGTGCCCCCCGCCGGCTCATGGTTGTTTGTCGAAGCCGGGACCTCGTCATCAATCCCTCCGGAATTCGCCGGGCCGTTTTGCTGGCCGGTGGCCTCCAATCCCGGTCTCAAACCGATGACGGTCGTGGCCTTCAGTCCCGTGAATATTATCCTGACCGACCCGGATGGCCTGCAATTCGGCAAGGATTCACAGGGCAATTTAATCAACGAGATTTCCGGGGCCACGTACTACGAAGACCCGCATGATTCGATTGTCCTTGCGGAGCCGAAAATCGGCGATTATGACATCGGTTTTGTCGCCGAAGACGGCGCGCCGGACGGCGCGACGTTCTCATCCATCATCAAAATCGACGGTCTGCAGGAAAATACCATAGTCGTCGATGCCAACGTGCCGGATGCCGGAATCATCGCCTCGTTCGATTACACGGTCGAGGAGGGATACAACTACATCAACGGCGACGCCAATCGTGATGAATCCGTTAACATCGAGGACGCCGTCTTCCTGATTCGGTACATCTTTCGCGGCGGCGAGGCGCCGAATCCCGAATCCGCCGGCGACGCCAATTGCGACGGCGCGGTTAATATTGAAGACGCCGTGCATCTGATCAACTATATCTTCCGGGGTGGTCCGGCGCCGTGCTTCTTCGCGCCGTAGAATAGCGAAAAGACCGTTTCGCAGATGGATGTCAAGAAAAATGGCTGATCCCGTCGGATCAGCCTCTCTTAATTTACCCGTTGAAATCGTGTTCGAATCGCCGCCGGCGCTACCTCTCGTCTATTTCCGGTGGCATTGGAGGCAGAGATCCCTGGACGGATCGAGTGGCAGGTACGGCTTGAGCCTCGCGCCGTCTGCCGCCTGCGGGTGTCATGGTATAATCATCAACCTTCCGCCGTCCGTCTTGACGACCTCCTTGGGCGACAGCGCGATTAAGTCTTGAAATTGAACAAACAAAAATGCTAAATTGACGGTTACAATTAAGACACACAGCGATCAGGATTCAACGTCGGGTCTTTAATGAAGCCAAACGGCGGTTCAAGACATATTCGTTTCGCGCTGATAATATTTGTCGGCCTGGTGATTTTCAGCCTCGCCCAGCTTACTTGGTGGATAATCTTCCAGATTGACCTGAATAAACGGCTTTACGATTACCGGGTCGAGATCCTCCATGACCGCATCGATCTGCTGACGCTCCGGATTAACAACGAATTTTCGCGCCTGGCCCGTCTGGCCGATCAAGCCGTGTCCCGCGCCGCCGGCAACCGTGAGGACGTCCGGCGCTGTATTGAAGGCCTTGTGACCGATCCCGCCATTGTCGGCGCCTCGGGGAATTTCAGCGATTCCGGACAGGTCGAAACCATCGAGCGCGTCGATTCCGCCTTCTATTATCAAACCGATGCCGGGCCGGTGATCTATTTCGATCCCCAATATCCCAAAACTGCCATCACCGGGTACGGCGACGAGCTGAATTTCGCCCCCGACGGGAAATCCCATTCCGGCGAAAACGGTCAATGGATTCAGCGCGACATGTTTTCGATCTCCCCCCGGCTGCTCGACGAACTCAGCGACGACGCCCACGGACGGATCACCATGTTTATCTCCGAGGGCAGTTTCTTCATGCTCGTCATGCTGGCCGGGGCGTTTTTAATCTACCGGACTTTGCGTAAATCGGAGGATCTCAATCTCCGGCAGGTCGGCTTTGTTCAGTCGGTCACGCATGAATTCCGGACGCCGTTGACGTCGCTGCGCCTGTATATCGAAACGCTCCAATCCGGCGCGGTCACAGGCAACCGGGCCCGGCAACTCTATGATAAAATGCTCGATGATTGCGCCCGGCTCGATATCATGGTCGATAACGTCCTTCAAGCCGGGCACTTCGGCGGCGGCAGATACGACCTCAATCTCTCCGAGGCCGACCTCAGCCAGGACGTCCGGGAATATCTTGACGAAATGAAAGCGTATCTCGATCGACAAAACACCGTCATCGAGTTGGATGTCGAAGATAATATTCACGCCGAGACCGACTACCATGCCCTCGGACGGGCGATCCGGGCGCTGGTCGATAACGCCGTCCGATATTCGCCGCCCGATCGGCGGCAGATCGTCGTGTCTTTGAAAAAATCAGGCACTAACGCCGAAATCAGCGTCTCCGACCAAGGCCCGGGGATACCATCCGGGGAACAGGCGAAAATCTTCGACCGCTTCTATCGTATCAACGATGAGAAATCGCGCACCATCAAAGGCACCGGACTGGGCTTATATCTGGTTCGTCAGATTGTCCAGGCGCACGGCGGGTCGGTCAAGGTCAAATCGGCCGGAAAAGACAACGGCTCCACGTTCACGATTCGTTTGCCGGTGATAACCTCATGAAAAAGCGTATCCTGATCGTCGAGGACGAAGAACATATCGCCGATGGCTTGCGGTTGAATCTCGAATCGCAGGGATATGAAACCGTCATCGCCGGCGACGGCCCGACGGCCCTGGAAATGTGGCGCCGGGGAAATTTCGACCTGATCTTGCTCGACGTTATGCTTCCCGGCAAGGACGGCCTCGAAGTCTGCCGGACGATCCGTAAAGAAGCCGGCCGTCTCCCGATACTGTTCCTGACCGCCCGCGATCGCGAGGACGACCGCATCGCCGGACTGATGGCCGGGGGCGACGATTACATCGCCAAACCATTCAATCTCAAGGAACTTCTGCTCCGCGTCGGGGCCATGTTCCGCCGCCAGACATGGTACGCATCCGACTCGCTGGAATCGACCCGCTACGAATTCGGCGGCAACTGGATTGATTTCGGCTCGTACCGCGCCAAAGGCGAAACCGGCGAAACGGAGTTGTCGCAGAAAGAAGTCATGATCATGAAGTACCTCGCCGAACATCCTAACGAGGTCGTTACCCGGGATATGATCCTCGACGCCGTCTGGGGATACAACGTCTACCCCAGCAACCGCACGGTCGACAATTTCATCGTCCGCCTGCGGAAGCTGTTCGAACCCGATCCCTCCAACCC
>CAZJWR010000031.1:0-34699 GCA_964549765.1 uncultured Ignavibacteriales bacterium | reverse complement strand
TGCGCCCGTTTCCTGCGCATGGAGGCCGAACGTATCGGCTACCCGTCCAATTTCACCATCCTCGATCGCGACGATAGCCGATCGCTCGTCAAACGCTGCCTCAAGGATACCGGCATCACCGGCTCGCAATTCACGCCCGATACCGTCCTCCGCAAAATATCCTCAGCCAAGAACAAACTGGTCACGGCCGAGCAATACGCCGCCGCAGCGTCAGGGTATTACGAGGAAAACGTCGCAAAGATATACACGCTTTACGAAAGCAAAATCCGGGCGTCGGCGGCCTTCGATTTCGATGACCTCCTGATGATGGCCGTGAGATTACTCATGTCCGACGATGACGTCCGCCGAAATTGGCAGCATCGTTTCCGCTACATCATGGTCGACGAATATCAGGATACCAATCATGCCCAATACGCCCTGTTGCGGCAACTGGTCGGGCCGGATAAAAATATCTGCGTCGTCGGCGACGAGGACCAGTCCATCTATGGCTGGCGCGGCGCCGACATTACGAATATATTGAACTTCGAATCCGACTTCCCCGGCGCGCAGGTCATCAAGCTGGAGCAAAACTACCGTTCGACGCAGACCATCCTGTCGGCGGCGTCGGCCCTGATCAAAAACAACACCTCACGCAAAGATAAAACCCTCTGGACCGAGATCGAAGGCGGCGAAAAGATCGTCGCGGCCCTGCATGAATCGCAGAACGACGAAGCCGATTGGGTCGTCGAGGAAGTCATGCGGCGCAGGAACGGCGAACCGCTCAGCGAAATGGTCATCCTGTATCGCACCAACGCGCAGTCGCGCGCCTTCGAGGATACCCTGCGGCGCGAAAACATCCCCTACCAAATCATCGGCGGCGTGTCATTCTATCAGCGTAAGGAAATCAAGGATGTCATCGCGTACTTGAAGTTGATTTCCAATCACCGGGATGAGGCATCGTTCGTGCGAACTATCAACTTCCCCAAGCGCGGTCTGGGTGAAACATCGCTGGGCAAATTGACCGATTATGCCCGTCAGCAAGGCATTTCGTTGTTCGACGCCGCCGCCGATGCCGACCAGATTGGCACGCTGAGCGGCCGCGCCCGGGGCGGATTCAAACAATTCGCGTCGATGATCGAGAATCTGGCGAAAGAATCCGGCGTGTTGGCCATCGACCTTTTCATCCAAAAGGTGATCGACGATACCGGCCTGACGGTCGCGTTCAAAGAAGAAGATCCGGTTACCGGCGAGGCCCGCCTCGAAAACCTTGATGAATTCGTGGCCGCCGCCGGCGATTTTTATCACAACAACCCGGAGCCGACCCTCGACAATTTCCTGGCCGAAATCACCCTGTATACCGACATCGACACCTATCAGGAAACCGACGATAAAATCACGCTGATGACCCTGCACAACGCCAAGGGGCTGGAATTCGACTGCGTCTTCATCACCGGCCTCGAAGACGGCTTATTTCCGCTGGCGCGGTCATTCGATGAGCCGATGGAGATGGAAGAGGAGCGGCGTCTGCTGTATGTCGGCGCCACCCGCGCCCGCCGCGACCTCGTTCTCACCGGTGCCCGGTATCGTCATCGTTTCGGCGGGGTGGAATCGGTGCCGTCGCGTTTCCTGAATGAAATCCCCGTCGAGTATGTCGAGAAGATCGACCGCCGGACGTATCGGTACGAGTACGGCCCGGCGCGAACGATGCCGTCGCACGCGGCCAAATCGTCCGAACCCGACGGCGTTTATTATGAGTATGAGGACGGCGAGGGATTCCGTCCGGGCAACATCGTCATTCATCCCAAATTCGGCCAGGGACGGGTGCTTCGGGTGGAGGGGATGGGCGAGCAGATGCGGATCGATGTCGATTTCGCCTCGGTCGGCCCCAAGAAACTGATCGCCAAATACGCCAACCTGCGCGTCATCTCCCAGTAGCGGGAGAGGGGAAAAAAATGCAAAATTTCGTTGGACAAGTATGGCGGGCATGGGATTACCGGGAATTGGGTTCGTTTTGTCAAATTTACTGTTTCGGATATGCCTCGGTTGTGTCGCAACGAGTTATGCGGCCGGGTGTTGATGCGACGGCGAATTCGGATTTTTGGACGCATATATAGGCCTGCCTTTCTTCGATAGTGCCTCTATATATAGGCCCCGCGCGACAAACTGCATCGATTTACTACCAAAATGAATGTGTTAGTGCAGGGATTTGCACAATGGAGAATCATTAAGATGTGGCTACGAATCCCACAGCAGAGCTGTGGGGCACCCGGCTGCATTGATTCACTACAATAATGCGATGGACGGTGAAGGGCTTTGCATATTGGCAAGCCATTGAGAAGTGGTTACAAATTCCACAGCAGAGCAGTGGGGCGCCCGAAAAAATACTGTATTGACATTTATGCAAATTCCATTAAGATTGGTATATAGGAGATACCAAGGGCGGAATTATTATTGAAGGAGGAGGCATCAATGGCTAGGAGTCAGATATTCTGGGGGTACCCTTCAGAACCATTCATACGGTGTGATACTATAAGACGAGCCGCCAGCATGATTTCAGCTAGTGCCAGCATAGAATCGTGTCTCTGGGAAAATTTGAAAATCGGCGGTAAAATCATTATTCAGGCGATTATGAATGGTATAGATGAAAGCATTCTCGGATGCTTTGAATTGACCGAATTGAATCAAAATGTGATGTTTGAACTCGGATATACAATAGGAACCAAGAAACCAGTATGGATCATACGTGATTCTAGTGCGGAGCAAAGCGCAAATACTTGGAGAAAAATCCGAATATTGACACAGGTAGGGTATATAGCGTACAAAAATTCCGAAGAAATTAAAGCCGCCTATTTACGGGAATATCCCCATCAGGGAAACAAGTCGATCTATGAAGATTATATAAAATCGAATTTATCGCCACGTAAGGAGGCAGCTCTCTTTTTTATCAAAAGCATTCATGATACGGACGCAGATCGAGCTCTAACGAGACGAATCCTAAAGGAAAAGCAAGAGGGTATAAAGTGTATTCTGGATGACGCCGACGAATCATCAGTTCAAACGCTAACCTGGTATGCCCAAAAAATATATGAAAGCACTGCAGTAATAGCGCATCTATGCGGCACACATCGAGAAGGATGGAAATTCCATAATTCAAAGGTTGCACTTGTCTGTGGTATGGCAGTCGGTATGAAGCGCAAGGTTCTGATGCTAATGGAAGATGGTGAAATGCTTCCGATTGATTATGAGCATCTTGCATATATTTATAGAAGTAGAGATGAATGCACTAACTACGCTGATGAATGGATAAAGGATTCGCTTAAGGAGGCTTATCGGAATGCAGCAAAGCGTGAGAAAAATAAGGTCAAATATGAATTGGAGGCTGAGCTTCGTGCCTTACGTTTAGGTGAGCATATCGCCGAGAATGAGGCCGACAATATCCTCGGGTATTTCGTTGAGACAAGCAGTTATAAAGATGTATTGGATAAGCAGACCACCTTGTTTGTGGGGCGAAAGGGATCCGGTAAGACAGCTAATCTCTTAAAGGCGTCTGATGAAATTTCATCTGATAAACGAAATTTGGTGTGTGTCATTAAACCGGCTGGATATGAATTGGCTGGATTGATTCGGCTGCTCAAAAAATTCAGGGAAAAAGACGCCAAAGGTTTTTTGGTGGAGAGTTTATGGAAATTTCTAATATTCTCGGAAATCGCATGGGCCTTGGTCGAATCGTTTCCAAAAAACGCGCTAATTCCTGGAACACCCGAATGGGATCTTGATTCATTCTTGCGTCATGAAAGCAGGAGCCTTGATAAAGAATTTGCAGTGAGATTGGAAAAAACGGTCGAGAATCTAGATTTGGTTAAGGGAAGTGATAAATTGCGGGTTGAGCGGTTAGCCATCTCTGAGGCTCTACACCAGAATGTATTAAAAGAACTACGAGACAAATTGACAGACTTATTATCAAGGAAAAAGCATGTTGCCATTCTAATAGATAATTTGGATAAGGCATGGGAAAAATCGGAAGATATCGATTATTTGGTTGATATGCTCTTTGGTCTTTTTGGTGCTGTGAATAGCATAAAGCGCGAATTACACAAAATGGTATCAAGAAAAGATAAGCTTTCAGTATCATTATCAATATTCATTCGGAATGATATTTATCAACATGTTGTAAAGATGGCCAGAGAACCTGATAAACTACCAATATCACGCATTATTTGGGATGATCCTAGACTTCTTCTGCGAATCATCGAGGAGAGATATCTCACTGCTCGTGATTACAAAGGAGATGCCGATGATATGTGGAGTAATTATTTTTGTAGCGTAGTTCGTGATATACCAATTAAAGACTATATTATATATAGGATATTGCCTAGGCCCCGCGATATAGTTTTATTCTGCAACTCGGCGATATCAGCAGCAATCAATAGAAATAATACAATTGTCGGTGAGGATGATATTCTGAACGCAGAGAAGACCTATTCGCAATTTGCATTTGAGGCAATTCTTGTCGAGAACAGCGTTACGAGGGGTGATCTAGAGAGGATTTTGTATGAATTCGTAGGGAGTACCGTAGTAGTTACTCGTGAGGAAATAGCTCAGTGCGTGGCTAAGTCGCAAGTGAAGCATGCAGACGTCGATGATATTATTGAGCATTTGTGCAGCCTTTCATTTCTGGGACGAGAAATAAAAGAAAATGAGTATTCATATTCAGACAACTCATCCATTGAAGCGCGCGACAAGATAGCGGCGCGAAAGCTGGCTGAGGCGAAGTGCCGCTCTCCGAGATATAAAATTCATGCTGCCTTCTGTCCATTTCTCGAAATAGCGGAAGGCCCGATTTTTCCTCAGCATCATATTTAGAGCCGGGTGCCCATAGCTTTTCTGAGGGGTTAGTGCCAGCCACACTATAAAATCGCCGATGCGCAAATCGTCGCACCCCTACCCCCTAAATTTGCAGCGAATCGATGCAGATTGGCGCGCGGGGCCTGTATAAAGAGGGATTCGATTAGAGAAAGGTGCGGCTATGAGAACGCCGAAAAAAGTGGATTCCCGCTTGCGCGGGATTGACATGGGGGGCGGTGGGAGCGCCCTTCGCAAGGCTCAGGGTCTTCGACAGGGCTCCCGACCTACGATTCTTTGGGGTAGCCGCGGCGGGCCGCCCACAAAATTGCGGGCAGGTCACACGCCACGGCGGGCGGCGCAAGACCTGCCCGAACAATTAAAGCGATCAGTTTTCTTTGTAGGCGTAGTTGTCGTATTCGATCTCGAAACGGAGTTTGTGCTTGGCCTCCTCCTGCGCCAGACCAAGGAACAAATTGCGGGCGTTCTCGTCGTCGGTCGCCTCGGAGAGATCGTTGTACAGCTTATAGGCCGCCTTCTCCGCCTTCATGGCCAGAATCAAGGCATCCTGAAAATCCAGATTGGGTTTCAGTTCGACGTTAACCAGGTTGTCGCCGATTTTGAGGTCCTGCACTTTCTGCTTGGACGGCATGGCGAATTTGCCCTGCTTGACCCCCATCAGTTTCGCCTTATGCCCCTGCTCCTCTTTGGCAAAACTCGTGAAGACCTTTTTCATATGAGCCTTCTCGATACGCCCGGCCAGATCGGTATAAAACTGCGCGGCGTCCTCTTCTTTCTCGATGGCAAAATCGAGTATCTCATCAATTGATGTCAATTTCATTCTCTCCTCCTGTTGCCCGCCGTCGACGACGTCGCCGGCAGCCGTACCTTTATTTTGGCATTAGCTTCGATGTTGTTGGCAGCCCATCAATTCAATCTCGCATCCAATCAGGCGTACGGGTACATGCCTTCTTTGATCTTCTCCAAGTTTTCCAGCAACTGATCGTGCTTGGCCTCGTCCAGAACCAGGTAATTCAGCAAGTATTCCTGGACCAGCATCTTCTTGCCCTTGAGCGCCGCCAGGCTTTCCTCGGCCAGCGATTCGGCTTTCTTCTCCATGTCGATATGTTTTTCGATCAAGGTCCACACTTCGGCCAATTCATCGGGGCTGAGCGCGATCGTTTCGGTTTCGAGGCTTTTGGCGATCAATTCCTGCACCCGGTAATGGCGTTCGGAATCGGCCCGGATGATTTCCATCACTATGCGGATAATCGGGTTTTGCGTCTTGGAAATGATTTCGCTGGTCTGCACGACCGATGCGTCCTCGACCTTCTGCCAGCGCCGCATGTTCTCGACTATTTT
The DNA here is from genome assembly GCA_964549765.1 of uncultured Ignavibacteriales bacterium. Taxonomy (GTDB): domain Bacteria; phylum Zixibacteria; class MSB-5A5; order GN15; family JAAZOE01; genus CAZJWR01. The sequence continues at coordinate 28,516 of CAZJWR010000031.1, read as the reverse complement.
TGCCTGAAGTTCCTTCGTCGTCATCTGATGTCCTCCTGATCCGTTTTGTCTGTAAAATCATTTACGAACATTTCACCTTTGCGCAATGCTTGAGTCTCCGACCGTACGGTATCTTGAAATCAACTTCGGCTTATGACCTACGCAAACGTAAGGGGATGACACACGCCATGATTCGCATTCGGTCGGTCCCACACGTCATGTCAGTACTCTATCTGATACGATTGCTCGCCGCTGACCGTTAAAACTTATTGGCGCCGCGTCCCACCTCCATTCCTCTACCGAGGCAGTCCCGCCTAGGCCACCGGATGGTCGCCGGGGGCCGGAATCTCCGTCCGCGGCGTCCGGCCGATCATCCGGGCATATACCAATCCGAGCGTGCGATAAATCATGTGCGCGAATTTCGAGTACGGCATATACCAGAGCAGAAACCAGACCGTAACCAGATGGAAGAAGTAAATGAGATAGGCCAACATGGGCGAGTCGCCCTGCCGGGTCAGCCAGGCCAACATACCGGTCAGCCCCACGAAAAACATTATATAGAGGAAGAGATAATCGGCGTACCCGTTGGCGCCGACCTTGTCACGGTCGGCCCAGCGGCGGAGAATCAGGATGGCCGTTCCCAAAACGAGCAGGAATCCGCTGACCGCGCCGAGGATCTTCACCGGATGCGGCAGGTCGAGGGGAAGCGCGAACAGGGCTTCGTAGTGCTGCAACCCCAGCGCCTCGAGATAATGCGGAATAAAGGCGAATAAGAACACCATCCCGGTGGTAATCATCGCCCCGATGAATCCGACAAACACCAGCACATGGGCCTGGCCGCGAACCAGGTTGGTTTCACAGTTGAAAAAGCGGCCATGATTGAAAACCAGCTTGAGGGTCGGCCAGAACGCCTTGAAAAACGACATCTGCTTTTCTCCCCCTCCGCGCTGGAGCATCTGCCAGAACTTCACGAAACCGAAGGCGGCAAAAATGAAAATCAGGATATTTCCGGCGACAAAAATCGCATCGACGGTGCTGTGGGGAAGAAAAAGATTATAATCGATGGCGTCGGTAGTCTGGAAAACGAAAACCCCCTCATTGGTCCGGGGCGCGAACATCGACATGCTGATCAGGAGCACCACGATGGGAACCAGCAGTAATATCGGCAGCATGCGCGGATCGGCCAGCGCCCGCCCCATAAAGGAGGGAAAAGCGAAACGCTTGTAGGCATCGGCGCGGATCGCGGCCATGACGTCGCCGGGCCGCGCTCCCCGGGGGCACTGGATACTGCAGTCGTTGCATTGATAGCAGGCCCAAAGGTCGGGGTCCTGCATCAACCGCTCCGATTGCCCCCATTGGGCCATAATCATTTCTTTGCGGGGAAACGGCTTATGGTCGGATGACAGATTGCAAACCACCGAACAGGTAGCGCATTGATAACATTTTTTAAGCGTGTCTCCGCCGGCCCGGCGAACCTCCCGGATGAAACGGAGGTCGGGGTTTATGCGAGTGACTTCCGCCATGGCTGTCTCCTTTGCCCGGAAAAACGGCTAAATTTTCCAAGAATATTCGAGTATACACTTACAAAAAAATAGCCCCCGGGAGTTCCAGTGTCAAGTTATTTTGTTAAATTTTTCACAATGTCTACACCAACCGAGCCGCCGGCGAAAAAAATATGCTCGATCGGCACACCGGGGAATTTTATTTTGGCGTCAGGGATTCCACCGGCAAATGAGGATAAAAATAGTTCTCTATACTCCGGCGCCGATGGTGCCCGGATTTTGCGATTTCGACCTGCCCACCCCGGTGCCATCGTTGTTTTGAAAGACTGGGGTGATTCGCAAGACCTTGACATACAATAGATTGTGACATCAATGTGGTGCCGACCGCGGAAAGTGAGGCAGCCCGGGGGGTTTCGGCTCCGGATGGGGCCGGGCCCTTTTCGCCGAATATTATCTCAGGTATTTTGTCACTGATTGCGCGGTTTTGTGGGTGGTGAAAGAGGTCAAAAAAAGCCCAAAATTTCCATTTTTCGCTTGACAGGGCTTGTGAAAATTTTTACATTCTCCCTAGCAATAACATAGGGAACCGAAAGGCTGTGGCAGCTTTTTTATTGACTAAGATTGTGAAAAAAGTCACATGCTCCCCAATCGGAACAACGTTTCCGCCCGGCCTTTCCCGCCCGAACCGGAAGTCGAATCCGTTGTGGATAACGCGGTCCTCGAATGAATGAGTTGCCCGAATGGATAAATGTCAAACTCAATATATCGTTAGACCCAAACAGAGGATGGAGTGAGATGGCTAAATCAAATCTAATCTCTCCTCACGGAAGTGATACGCTGAAGATTCTCCTGCTGGAAGGTAAGGAGAGAGATGCAGAATTGAAACGGGCGGAAACGCTCAAGAAGATCGTCATGAGCTCGCGCGAAACCGGCGACCTGATTATGATGGGTATCGGCGGTTTCACTCCGCTCGAGGGATTCATGGGCGAGGCGGACTGGAAAGGCGTCTGCAAGGATATGAAAATGTCCAACGGCGTTTTCTGGCCCATCCCCGTGACGCTTTCGCATGACGAGAAGGTCGCCCCCGGCGCCGAAATCTGCCTGCTTTCCGGGGAGACCGACGAAATTATGGGGACGATGAAAGTCACCGAGTGCTACAAGATCGACAAGGAATTCGAGTGCAAGAATGTCTTCGCCACCGATGACTCGGAACATCCCGGCGTCAAAATGGTGATGGAGCAGAAAGAGTGGAACCTGGCCGGTCCCGTCAAGGTGCTTTCGGAGAGCTATTTCCCCAAGGAATTCGCCGACATTTATATGCGTCCGGCCGAAAGCCGCAAGATTTTCGAGGAAAAAGGCTGGAAGACGATCGCCGCGCTGCAGTTGCGCAACCCCATGCACCGCTCCCACGAATATCTGGCCAAGATCGCCGCCGAGGTTTCCGACGGCATCTTTATCCACCAACTCGTCGGCAAGCTGAAACCGGGTGATATCCCCGCCGACGTACGCGTCGACTGCATCAATACCCTGGTCGAAGGTTATTTCGTCAAGGATCGCGTCGTCACCGGCGGCTATCCGCTGGATATGCGCTATGCCGGGCCGCGCGAGGGACTGCTGCACGCCGTCTTTCGCCAGAATTTCGGCTGCACCCACATGATTATCGGGCGCGACCATGCCGGCGTCGGCAACTACTACGGCCCGTTCGACGCCCAGGATGCCTTCCATCAGCTCTGGGAAGGCGCTCTGGAGTGCCGGATGCTGCCGATCGATTGGACCTTCTGGTGTTACAAGTGCGGCGGCATGGCTTCGATGAAGACCTGTCCGCACGGCAAAGAAGACCGTCTGTTCTTGTCGGGGACGGCTCTGCGCAAGGCGCTGTCCGAGGCTGGCGATGTTCCGGCCGAATTCAGCCGTCCCGAGGTGCTGGCCATCCTGCGGGAGTACTACGCCGGGATCAAGGACGAAGACAAGGTCGAGGTCAAAATGCATGGCTACGCCACCGGTGATACCGATGTCAAACGGAAAAAATAACCATGCGGCCTGAAAATTTCGCGATAAGCATTGTCATAAAGGAAACATCCAATAGGAGGAATGTATGCCTAGTTTCGTAAACCCTGAAAAATGCGACGGGTGTAAGGCGCTGGACAAAACCGCCTGCCAGTATGTGTGCCCCAATGATCTCATGGTCCTGAACAAGGAGTCGATGAAGGCCTTCAATCAGGAACCGGAGATGTGCTGGGAATGCTATAGCTGCGTCAAGATCTGCCCCACGCAGGCGATCGAGGTCCGCGGCTATGCCGATTTTGTCCCCATGGGCGCCACCGTCACCCCGATGCGGAGCACCGACAGTATCATGTGGACGGTGAAATTCCGCAACAATATGCTCAAGCGGTTCAAATTCCCGATTCGCACCACCGAAGAGGGCAAAGCCCAGCCCAACGGCGGCTACAAAACAGCTCACGGTGATCTCAACGACCAGACGCTGGCTCAGGAACCGGAAGCGCTCAGAACCAACGAAGTGTACACCATCAAGTAAACCGGAGGGAAGTATAGTATGCCTAATTTCGAAACAGTAGAAGTCACCACTGATCTTCTCATCCTTGGTGGTGGCATGGCCGCGTGCGGAGCGGCGGTCGAGGCCTCGTATTGGGCCAAGAAAAACGGCCTGAAGGTTACCTTGGTGGACAAGGCGGCTATGGAACGTTCCGGCGCCGTCGCCATGGGCCTTTCGGCTCTCAACCAGTATGTCGGCCTTCATGAAGGCAAAAATTCCATCAGGGACTATGTCGACTACGTCCGCATGGACCTGATGGGTATTATCCGCGAAGACTTGGTGGCCAATATCGCCCGCCACGTCGACTCGACCATTCACCTCTTCGAAAAATGGGGTCTGCCGATCTGGAAAGACGCCGACGGCCGCTATGTGCACGAAGGTCGCTGGCAGCTCATGATCAACGGCGAATCCTATAAAGTCGTCGTCGCCGAAGCCGCCAAGAACGCGCTGGCCGAAGCCGGCGGCGAATATTTCGAGCGCATCTTCATCACCGAACCGTTGATGGACGGCGATCGTATCGCCGGCGCGGTCGGATTCAGCACCCGCGAAAACAAATATTACGTCTTCCACGCCAAGGCCGTCATCGTCGCCATGGGCGGCGCCGTGCACGTCTTCCGTCCCCGCAGCACCGGCGAGGGATTGGGGCGCGCCTGGTACCCGCCGTGGAACTCCGGCTCCAGTGCCTACTTCACGCTGCGCGCCGGCGCCGAAATGACTAGCCAGGAAATCCGTTTCATCCCGGTCCGGTTCAAAGACGCCTACGGCCCGGTCGGTGCCTGGTTCCTGTTGTTCAAGTCGGCCGCGACCAACTCCGAAGGCGGCAACTACATGATCGAGCGTCGCGATGAGCTTGAAAGATGGAAACCGTACGGTATGGTGAAACCGATTCCGGCCAACCTGCGTAACTGGCTGGGCATGCTCGACATCATGGAGGGCAAAGGCCCGATCTTCATGCGGACCGAGGAAGCCATCCAGAAGATCGCCGCCGAAGCCGGCGACGAAAAAGCGGCCAAGAAGAAACTGAAAGAACTCGAAGCCGAAGCCTGGGAAGACTTCCTGGATATGACCATCTCGCAGGCCATCCTCTGGGCCGCCACCAACATCGAGCCGGAAAAGAGATCGTCCGAGATCGCGGCCGCCGAACCGTACTTCATCGGTTCGCACTCCGGCGCCTCCGGCGCCTGGGTCTCCGGTCCCGAAGACCTCCAGTCCGGCGACACCAAGGACGAGTATTTCTGGGGTTACTCCCACATGTCCACCGTCAAGGGCATGTTCTGTGCCGGTGACGCCTCCGGCGCCTCCTCGCACAAATTCTCGTCTGGGTCGCACGCCGAGGGTCGTATCGTCGGTAAGTCGGCGATCAAGTTCATCGTCGAAAACAACACCCTGCCGAACATCGACAAGGCCAAGGCCGAAGCCTACAAGGAGCGGACCTTCAAGCCGCTGGCCACGTACGAGGAAAACAAGGACAAGTCGACCGACCCCGAAGTGAACCCGGCCTACATCAAGCCCAAACAGTTCATGTTCCGTCTCCAGAAGATCATGGACGAATACGTGGGCGGCGTCTCGGCCCAGTTCACGACCAACAAGGCCGGTCTGGATCGCGCCCTCGAGCTGCTCGTTTTCCTCAAAGAGGATTCCGACAAGCTCGCCGCCAAGGACCTCCACGAGCTGCTTCGCTGCTGGGAGAACGTCCAGCGGATGTGGCAGGCCGAAGCCCATGCCCGCACCATTCTCTTCCGCGAGGAAACCCGCTGGCCGGGATACTACCGCCGGTCGGATTTCCCGAGCATGAACGAGAAGGATTGGCATGCCTTCGCCAACTGCCGCTGGGTCCCCGGGAAGGACGAGTGGGAAATGATCAAGCGACCGATGAAGCACGTGTATCCGCAGCCGCAGGAACACGAACTCCTCGGCGGTTGATCGTCGGCTGACCGCTGATCCCCCGCGCCCGGTGCGGAGGACGCGTACGTAGACAACAAGTCCTCCGGGGCTGCCGTCCCGGAGGACTTTACCTTGAATGGCGGAAAAGATGAACGAAGGCGTTTCGGCGCCGTATAAAAAACGATGAGCGAAGACAAAACATTCTGCCCGCATTGCGGACAAAAAATGAAAAAATGGGTTCCGCCCGATATATCGACCTGGGGCAAACATTTCCAGTACGTCTGTTTCAACGACGACTGCCCCTATTATGTCAAGGGGTGGGAATGGATGCGCAGCCAGTACCAGCAGAACGCCTCCTATCGGCACCGGTACGATCCCGTCACGGGCGAATCCGGACCGTTGCCGGTATGGTCGCGCGACGCCCTGCGCAACTCGATCATTGACGACGACGTCCCGGAGAAGACATGAATGAAATTGAACGGCTGAAAAAAGCCATCCTCGAAGATTATCCCCGCATGAACGAACAGAGCGAATTCTGTTTCAAATGCCACAAAGATGTCCCCTGTTTCAACGCCTGCTGCGGCGACGTCAATATATTCCTGACGCCTTACGATATCATCCGGCTCAAAAACCGGCTCGGCATGACCTCGGGTGAATTCCTTTCCAAATACACCATCTCGCCATTCGATAAAAACGCCAAATATCCGATTATCCTGCTCCGGATGGAGGACAACGAGAAAAAATCCTGTCCCTTCGTCACCGCCGATGGCTGCTCGGTGTACGAGGACCGTCCCTGGCCCTGCCGGATGTATCCGCTGGGGTTGGCCTCGCCCAAGGACGATCCCGAAAATATCGATAAGGAATTTTATTTCCTGCTCAAAGAGGACGTCTGCAAGGGGCACAACGAAGATCACACCCAGACCGTTGCCGAATGGCTGGACGGTCAGGGGATCGAGGAATACAACGAAATGGGCGAGCTGTATAAACAGATCACGCTTCATGATTATTTCGGCAAGGGCGGCAAACTCGATCCCAAGAAAATCGACATGTTTTTTACGATTTGCTACAACATCGACAAGTTCCGGGAATTCATATTCGGCAGCACCTTTCTCGACAAGTTCGAGGTCGATGACGCGACCAAAGCGCAGATCAAGGACGACGATGTCGCCCTGCTGAAATTCGGGTACAACTGGCTTCGTTTCGCGCTTTTCAGCGAACCGACGATGAAAATCAACGTAGATATAATTAAGAAGAAGCAGGCGGAAGAATCCGCGAAAAGAAAAAATTAGTTGACAAAGATACCGGATATATGTTGGGTAGGTCAAAACCCTTTGGGGTTTCGACAATAATCAAACGACATATCAAAAATGCGCTGCAACACCTTAGTCCCCCAATCTGTGTTGCATTTGCTCCATAAAGCCCGGCACGGATGCCGGGCTTTTTTAATGGCGGTCGTCTTTTCCGAAACAGGACGTCCCCCTTATACCAAAGTCCGGCATCGCACGTTCTGTCGGGTCTTGTCCGCCGGAGGCGGATGTGACCCGACAGTGGGATTCTCAAGATCACGATTTCCATTGAAACAACGCCGGCCGCGTATTACCTTGCGGCGTGAATTTTGGAATGCTGTATTGTTCCGAAGGGAAATGAGACGACGGCGATGACCATGCAGAATTCGAATCATCGACAGAAACATCTGGCGTATCATCCGGGGTATGATTGCCTGGTCAACCTGGCCGGGAGTTACGACTATCTTGAAATGCCGTATTTCCTCTCGCAGGATCTGGAAAACGAGGGCACGACTGTCCACCCCACGCCCAAGGAAATGCTCGACGCCTATGTCACCCCATTGTTCCTCGAAAAGGCCAAGCTGGCCGGGATGCCTGTTCCCGGCTATTATATCTCCAACGGCTATTTCGAGCCGCCGGTGATTGTCGATCCCATCAATCCGTTTATGATCCGCGCGCGGATAGTACACAAAACGTCGCGAGCCGAATCGATCGCCAAATCGCTGACCCGCAACCACACCTATGCCATCTGCTGTCAGGAAATCCCCGAGGGCGCCGAAGTGCATCATTTCCGCTCGGTGCTGGGGTGGTGCAATGCCGTCCATTTTCATGATGCCTCGCGCCCGATATGGGAGGTGTTCCGTATCCCCCTGGCCAAGGTGCGGGTTATAGTTCTGAAAAACGGCGACATTCTGTACAGCGATATTTCGCAGCTGCCGTTCGAAAAATTGAATAAGCGGGAAATCGCGTACCTCGCGGAGCACGTGCAATGGGTCGATTAGGCGTATACGTCGAACGGTATACCATCTCCAATTCCGACGAGATGAACGCGCTGATGCGCTTCAGCCAGGCCGCCCGCAAGCTGGGCCATTCGGCCGATTATCTCTTCCGCCCCGACATGTACAAGATTCCCCAGTACGACGCCATATTCATCCGGGCCCTGACCGATCCGCTCAATTCCGCCTACGTCGCATCGCGCATGGCGCAGATGCACGGCCTGCCGGTTATCGACGATCCCGAATCGATTTATATCTGCTGCGACAAGGTCAACATGTATCGGCACCTCATGCGCGCCGACGTTCCCATGCCGGAAACGGTCATCCTGGACGAAACCGACGTCACACCCGCAACGGCCGCGCGCCTGTTGGATACTCTCGGCTCGCCGGTGGTGCTCAAGGCGCCCAACAGCAGTTTTTCGCTCTATGTCGACCGGGCACGCACGCCCGAGGAATTCATCGAAATCGGCAAGCGATTTCTGCGCCGGTCGGATCGCATCATCGTGCAGGGTTTCGTCAAATCCGAATTCGACTGGCGGGTCGGTATCCTCGGCGGCAAACCGTTGTACGTATGCCAGTACACCATCCCGCGTAAGCAATGGAAAATTTTGACGTATACTCCCGGCGGGCGGACAATCTACGGCCCGGTCAGGGGATTTACCCTGGATCAAGCACCGCTGGGTCTGCTCGATGCCGCCAAATCCGCCGCGCGTGCCATCGGCGACGGGTTCTATGGCGTCGATCTCAAGCAGGTCGAAGACAGCTTCATCGCCATCGAGGTGAACGACAACCCGACCATCATCGGCGGTGATGAGGATCAGAAGGCGGGAAACATTTACGAAGATATCATTCGCTATCTTCTGGAGGAGCCGCGCAAGGTATGACATCGGAGCCGCTCATTCGATTGGCCACCCCGCGCGATCTGGCTGAGTTGACGCGCCTTGAAGAAATCGCATTCACGGCCGACCGCTTTACCGAAAGCCAGATCGAATACCTCATCACCCGCGCTCACGCCACGATTTTGATGATGGAAACCGACGGGACGGTGGCGGGATCGGCCTATTTGTTGTGGCGGAAAAACCTGCCGCTGGCGCGGTTGTATAATATCGCAATCAATCCGAAATTTCAGGGAAAGGGCCTGGGGGCAAGGCTTCTGGAGGAATGCGAACTCGAGGCGGCGCGGCGGCAATGCACCGTCATGTCGCTCGAGGTGCGCATCGACAATAGGCAAGCAATAATCTTTTACGAGCGTCACGGCTTCGTCGTCACCGAAGAGATGACTGATTACTATGAAGACGGTTCGACCGGATTGAAAATGACCAAACCGCTGACAATTCGGGTCTCCCCCGGTGTGCGGCTGAAAGTTCCCTATTATGCCCAGTCGCTCGAATTCACCTGCGGGCCGGCGTCGCTGATGATGGCGTTCAAGCATTTTGTTCCGGATATCAACTTTGATCGGGCGATGGAGTTTTCGTTGTGGAAGGAAGCCACGCTGGTGTTCATGACGTCGGGTTTGGGCGGATGCGATCCGTTCGGTCTGGCGCTCGCGTCGCGGCGGCGCGGCTTTCAGACGCGGGTTATCTTATCCAAAGAAAAGTCGCCGTTTTTTTCATCTGTGCGGTTGGAAGCCAAACGCGAGGTTATCCGCACCGTGCATGAGGATCTGAAAGAAAAGACGCTCGATATGGAAGTCCCGGTGGCGTATTATGATTTTCCTTTCGCCGAAATCGCCGCCGCCATGTACCGCAATCGCGTGCCGGTGGTGCTGATCAGCACTTACCGCCTGACCGGCGACCGTGCCCCGCATTGGGTGGTCATAACCGGATTCAATAAAAATTATGTCTATTTCAATGATCCCGATTTGGAAAGTTATGACGGCGACCGCCGCCACGCCCGGAATGTGCGGGTGCCGATCGAGGAGTTCGACCGCATGCGCCGCTACGGGAAGGATTTATTCAAGGGTGTAATTTTCATCGGCCCGCGTACTTTCCCGCCCCTGCTCGATATTGACGGCCGCGATGTGCGGTAAAATAGTTCAAAATATCTTTAAACTTTTTAACCAACGGGCGCGTCGTTAAAAGAGGAAGAAAAGCTTTCTTATGCCCCTGTCATGGGCCATCCCCCTCGTGGCCCAGCGGGTCTGACATCCTACCCCGAAAAGTCGGACCCAAACCTGGCGGCCGCGCGCTCCCATCCCTTGCCTGCGGCCGCCTTGATTTAGGGGGGAATTCCCTTATAAGCTGATATACCGGATGCGTGGTATGTCCGCCACCGCCCTCCTCCCCCGGCAAGGGGAATGTCGGGAAGCAGGATTGAAATGCAATGGTCCACATTTCCACGGCACAGCCTTTCCCAACTCATAGCTGTCATTCACCATAGATTGCTTCACCCGCAAGGCAGGTTCGCAATGACAATATGTTCGAGGTTTTTCAATGAGTATCAAGTCGGGAGTTTCGAGGCTTGTTCGCCCGATATGGGCATTTGTGGAATAGCTTCCCCCGGCACTTATGCCGTGCCGCGGCGCACCAGCCAGCCCAGAAGCCGCTTTTGCCGCCGTTCCACCAGCCAGACGCCGATGGTGACCAAAACGCCGCCGGCCACCAGCGACGGCGTGACAGCTTCGGCCAGCACAATCGGCGCGACGATCATGGTCGATAGCGGCTCGAAATATAGATACGCACCGACTTGGCCGGCGGTTTTGCGCGACAAGGCCTCGATCCAAAACCAATAGGCCAGCGCAAAGGCGAATATCCCCAGATATAAAAGCGAGATCACGGCTTCGGTCGGCAGGGCGAAATACTTGGCGGGGCCGGAGGCGATCATCACCGGCGGCACGACGACAATTGCCGCCACGCCGAGGATGACCGTCGTCACCGCCAAAGGCGGGCTGTCGGTGATTTTTTTGCCCAGCACGGTGTAGAATGTCCACGTCAGGCACGACGCCAGCACCAGCCAGTCGCCGTAGGATTTGATAAAATCGAGTGATCCCAAATCTCCTCGCGACACCAGCACCAACACCCCGGCCGCCGCGACCGCCATGCCCGCGCCCTGCCGGATCGTTATGCGTTCGCCGAGAAACACAAAGGCAAATACGACGATAAAAACGGGGATAGTCGTTATCAGCCAGACGGTGTTGGTGGCGGTGGTGGTTTTCATTCCTTCGACTTGAATCAAGAGATGTGCGACAAGAATCAGCCCGCACCCGACGGCCGGTTTCCAAAAACGGGACAGAAATCGAAACGACAGCCCCTTGATTTTGGTCATGGCGAGCATAATCGGCAGAGCCAAAATCAAACGCGCCGCGATGATTTCCGCCGGCGACAGATAGCGCAAGCAGATTTTGGTGGCGACAAATGACATACCCCATATCACCACCGCCGCTATGAGAAGGAATGAGGTCATGAAAGCATCCTATATCCCAGAGAATAAATACGTTGACCGGGGACGGGGCAAGTGATATCATGCCGCCATGAGCGGCGCGCTGTTATATGTCTCCCTCGGCGTGGCAACGCTGGCGGTGAGCTGGGCGGCCATCATCATCCGCCTGGCCGACGCCGACCCGATATCGACGGCCTTCTACCGCATGTTTTTCGCCGCCATCCTGATGGCGCCGTTTTCCCTGCCCGGCCTCAAGAAGCACCTGCAGCTGCTTCCCGCCAAGGAACTCCGACTGCTGGCGCTGTCGGGGATCATCCTCGGCCTCCATTTCGCCTCATGGATAACATCTCTGAAATACACGACCATTTCCAACTCGGTTATCATCGTCGCCACCCAGCCGTTTTTCGTGGCCGTAATCGAATCGCTGGCGTGGAAGGATAGGATTTCCCGCAAAGCCGTCTACGGCATGATCCTGGCGTTTGTCGGCATGATTATCATCTCGCAGGCCGATTTCCGCCTCGGCGGCGATCATCTTTTGGGCGATGTGCTGGCACTGATCGGCGCCGTCTGCGCGGGAGCGTATCTGTTGATCGGCCGCCGCGTGCGCCAGCACCTCGGCAATCGCTATTATGTATTCCCCGTCTATTCTTTGGCGGCGATAACGCTTTTGATTATCGCTGTTCCTTTGAAATCGCCCCTGACCGGCTTTTCGGGGACGACCTGGCTGTGCTTTCTGCTGCTGGCGCTAATCCCGACGCTGGTCGGACATACGCTCTACAATTATCTGCTGAAATTCGTGCGGGCGCATCTGGTGGCGGTGACGATTCTGGGCGAACCGATCGGCGCGACGGTTTTCGCGGCGATTATCTTCGCCGAAATCCCGCCGCTGGCGACCTATATCGGCGGCGCGCTGATCCTCGCTGGAATCTTTCTTGCATTGTCCCGCGTCAAAAGTGATAAAAGCGTGCTCGAAACCGCTTGATTTTTCCGTAGTTTTGTATAGATTGGACACTTGAAAATAGGTGTAATAAATGGGGCTGTAGCTCAGTTGGGAGAGCGGTACGTTCGCAACGTACAGGTCGTCGGTTCGATCCCGATCAGCTCCATTTTTTTGTTAGGCACGCGGGGAAACGCTGGGTTTTCCCCGGTTATCGGCCCCCTCAGACGCGCCTCGGGACAACCATGAGCACGACAATAATATCGTCAATCGTTCGAGGGCGGTCGTAAAACATGAGGACGACACCCGCATGACGCGCCGGCACGGTTGTCTCGACATCGGTCAGTCTGAACCGGGTCCCGTACAACAGCTGTCTGCCGAACCCCGTCAGGACCGGAAGGTAGCAGCGGTAGGCAATCGCAGCGGTGTGATACGGTTTACGCCTGGTCTCGGGCTGACCGGTGTCGGCGCAACCATCTAACCGGCCGGTGTATTTGTTATGGCATACCAGGTTCTGGCGCTCAAATATCGACCCCTCGTCTTCGAGGACGTCATCGCTCAAGATCATATCACCAAAACCCTGGCGCGAGCGGTGGCGACGGGACGAGTCGCCCACGGCTACCTGTTTACCGGGCCGCGCGGCACCGGCAAAACCACCACCGCGCGTATTCTGGCCAAGGCGCTCAACTGCGTCGAAGGCCCCACCCCGACGCCGTGCAACAAATGCCCCATCTGCAAAGAAATCACCGCCGGATCGTCGCTCGATGTTCTCGAAATCGACGCCGCCTCCAACACCGGCGTGGACGACGTTCGCACCCTGAGGGAAAACATTCGCTACCTGCCGACGACGGGAAAGAAACGGGTGTATATCATCGACGAAGTTCACCGCCTGTCGGGATCGGCGTTCGATGCGCTGTTGAAAACACTCGAAGAGCCGCCCGAACACGCCGTGTTTATTTTCGCGACCACCGAACCGCACAAGGTCCCGCAGACGATCCTTTCGCGCACCCAGCGTTACGATTTCCGCCGCGTGCCGACAACAGCCATCGCCGATCATCTCGCCAAGCTGGCCGAACTCGAAAAGGTCACCGCCGACGCCGACGCGTTATTCTTGATGGCGCGCAAAGCTGAAGGTTCGGTGCGCGATTCGCTTTCGTTGTTGGACCAAATGATTGCTATCGCCGACGACAAAATCACCGCCGAACTGACCGCGTCGACTCTGGGCATCGTCGACCGCGCTCTGTTCGCCCGCCTGCTGGAAATCATCGCCACCGGAAAAACCGAACCGGTCTTCGAACTGGTGCGTGATTTGTTCAGCTCCGGGGCGGGCATCGAGGAATTCGCCAACGACTTTATCGACTACCTCCGCAACTTGCTGGTGCAAAAATCCGCCTCCGATCCCGATTTGTTCCTGGAAGTGTCATCGAGCGAGAAAGACGATCTGGTCCGGCTGGCGGCCTTCTTCACCGAAGCCGACATCCTGCGCATGATTCACATCCTTTCCGAATTTTTGGGCGAACTGAAAAAAGGCTACGACGAGCGGCTGTTTCTCGAAATTACGCTTGTCCGCCTGGCCCGGATGGAATCGAGCATCACTCTGCAGGAAGTCATCGAACGGCTCAACCGTTTATCGGCTCCGCGATCATCGCCGAACCCACAGTCGGGAACATTATTCGGCGATCTCAAACCTCATCCCGGCGTATCCCAATCAAAGCGGTCATCATCGGCGCCGCCTCCCGATATTCCGCCGACCGATGCCCCGCTGACCGACCAGCCCGACATGAGTTTTGATACCGGCAAACCGCTTAATCTTCCCCGAGTCCAGATGAGCTGGCCCAAATTCCTCGAGACGCTCAAACGGCGCAAACAGATGCTGGCGTCGCTGTTGTCCATGGGCGAGGTGCGGTCGGTCGAGAACAACAAGATTCTCGTGGCCTTCCGTAACAGTTACGAAACCAACAAGCAGGTGGTCGAAAAGCCGGAATCGAAGACATTGATCGAAGACACCCTGCGCGAATTTTACAAAACGACCGTGCGGATCGAATTCGAACTCGATTCCACGCCGGCGCCGGAACCGCCCAAACGGCAGCCGCGCCGCGAAATAGAACAGGTCGACGCCGACGATCTCCTTAAGAACGATCCCGATCTGAAAAAGATGCTGGAACAGATCGACGGCGAAATTATCGGACGACGAAAAATAGAAGAATAACCATACAGGAGGACGTTATGCCGAAGGGAATGGGCGACATGATGAAACAGGTCGCCAAAATGCAGCAAAAGATGGAGGAAATCCAGCAGCAGCTCGCCGAGGAACGGGTCGAGGGGTCGGCCGGCGGCGGCATGGTCAAGGCCATTGCCAACGGCAATCAGGAGATCATCGAGATTAAAATAGAAAAAGAGGTCGTCAACCCCGACGACGTCGAGATGCTCGAAGAACTGGTCGTGTCCGCCGTCAATCAGGCCCGCGAAAAAGCCGCCGAACTGCAGGCGCAGTCGATGGGATCGCTGACCGGCGGGCTGAATATCCCCGGCCTCAAGCTGCCGTTTTAGATATGTATCAATCGTCGGAATCGCTGGGAAAGCTCGTAACGCTCCTATCGCGGCTTCCCGGCGTCGGGCGCAAGACGGCCGGGCGGCTGGCCTTTCATATCCTCAAGATGAGCGCGGAGGAGGCACGCGATCTGGCCGAGGCGATACTGGCCGTCAAGGAAAAGGTCGGGACGTGTTCGGTTTGCGCCAATATTTCCGAAACCGATCCCTGCGCCGTCTGCAACGATGAATCGCGCGACCGGTCGATGATCTGTGTCGTCGAGGAGGCCAGCGACATCGTGGCGCTGGAAAAGGCCGAGGAATTCAATCCGCTGTATCACGTGCTCGGCGGACGCTTGTCGCCGCTGGACGGCATCGGCCCGGACGATCTCAATATCAAGCAGTTATTGGCTCGCCTCGATGGTTCGGTGAAGGAAGTCATCATCGCCACCAATCCCGACGTCGAGGGCGAGGCCACCGCCATGTACCTCAAGAAGCTGATATCTCCATTCGGTGTGAAAGTCACGCGCATCGCTCGCGGCCTCCCCGTCGGCGGCGATTTGGAATACGCCGACGGCGTGACGATCACGCGCGCATTGCAGGGAAGGCAGGAGATAAAGTAGGATCGTGCATAAGCGGCAGATGAGGACATCTGCCGCCCACATGCGGGCTTATTTTACCTTTTCAATATAGTGGCCGATCGAGGCCGAATTCAGACAGGAGCGAGTCAAATGCAGGGATATGGACAGGGGTTCGCAAGAGTATATAATTTGAAATGGGGCGGGTTTGCGCGGCAAGTCGGCCCCAAGATTATCGATTATTATGCATCGACGCCGATGGGACAGACAAATAAACCCATCCTCGATCTGTGCTGTGGGGCGGGGCATCTGGCGGTGCAATTTCTTGAAAAGGGCTACCCCGTCACCGGGCTTGATCTGTCCGAACATATGCTCGGCTACGCCAAAGAAAACACGCGCAAATTCATTGACTCCGGTCAGGCCAAGTTCGTACAGGGCGATGCCAGCGATTTTACCCTCGATGAACGGTTCGGCCTGATCGTATCCGTCTACGATTCGCTCAATCATCTCGACAACATGCAGGCCCTCAAGAATTGCTTCGCATGTGTCCATGCCGTCTGCGACGGCGTCTTCGTCTTCGACCTCAACACGCGGGCCGGGTTGAATAATTGGAATGTTATGCGCGTCGATGACAGAAGCGATGATGTGATAATCATCACCCACGGCTTCTACGATGGGCACAGCAACAAGGCCTGGACAAAATTCAGCGGTTTCATCCGGACGCCGGAGGGGTTATACGAACGGTTCCATGAAATCGTGTTCAATTCCGTGTATGTCATGGATGATGTGAAAAAGGCGCTGCATGATATCGGCTGGAAGAACGTCCATTTCGCACGAATCGATGATCTGAAAACGCCGATCCCCGATCCCGAAAACGAGGGCCGCGTCTTTATCGTGGCCGAAAAATAGCTCAGATAATCGAGCGACAATATTTTCAGTCCCGCCAGCTCACCCGCCACGGCGGGCCAATGGCGGATTAGGAACCGGCGGAACAGTAAAAACGGTATCTACGCCCTCGCTTCGGCGAATTTTGCCTTCTCCGGGATCACGTCCGGAGGCAGGCCCGAAGCGGCTTCCATGCGGCCGCTAAAATTGAAGAAGGAAACCAGCGCGGTTATTTCCCAGATATCGCTTTCCCCCCAGCCGGCCTGTTTCAACTTCTCGATATCGTCCTCGCCCACGAAGCTCGGCGATTCCGTAAGTTTGCTGGCGTAGCCAAGCAGGGCATGAGTCTTATCATCCAAATCGTACCTGGACCACGTTGTGGCGAATTCGAAATCGAGGTGCTCATCCCCGGTAAGGCGGCGAACCGCCGCCGTGTGGAGCCCTATTCACGGCGCCCCGCCGATCTTGCCGTTGACGACCGTCGCCACCATCTCGCGTTGGAGGCGGGTGAAAGATGGTGTCTGGCGCAGGTGAAGGTAGCGATACAGGGAGCCGGCCGGCCGCGCGACTTTGAGATCGACCGCAAGAACCTGAAACACGCCGGGCACGACGCCGCCATATTGCCGGCGTACCCACCCGAAAAACAGTCTGCGAATGCCTTTGACCTTTTCCGGCACAATTGTCGAGATGTTCGGCATCGGTAATTCCTTTCCGGATGCAGGGCACAATCGCACTAACGCCTGATAATCAGAGACGAGAAATTGTCGCCCGTATATCCCTGGGCGTTACAGACAGTTGTCGACCCGGGCCGGCGCCGTCAAACGCCGCCCGGGATTGAATAAAGCAATGAACTGTTTACGCTTTAGCGTGGACGCGGTTGAGAATCTCCACCATCGCCGGTGAGATATCGGTGTGGTGATGGACCACTTTCCAGTCGCCGCTTTCCCGGCAATAGATATTGGTGACGCGATGTTCGATCGGGGCCTTCTCGCCGGCCAGCGTGACCTGACCCTGCTCATTGCCCACTTCGTAGGCCATATCGCCGACAACACGAATCGTCTGGTCACGAAGCTGAACGTTCCCGCCCGAAGCGAGACCGGCTACCTGCTCGAATGATTCACGAACGCCGTCCCATCCGGTCTGCAGGCCGCCTATGGGGTGCATGGTCGTGACGGTTTTCGCGTGCGACCATATTTTCGCCAGCGGATCGGCGTCGCCGTTGAGCATGCTGTTCAACGCGGTATAGAACCGCTCCGAGGCCTTGCGGACGTTGTTTTCTTCCGACATGATCTTTCTCCTTCAGAAATCAGGTTGCAACTCCATAGTCGTCATCTTTCCGTCAGCCGGCTGATAACCCGAGGCTAAATCAGGCATCGGTCGGCCCGGTGGATAATGTCCGATCGTAACTGAAGGGGCATATTCACAATGAATAATACGGGGGATTTTGAATAATGGTGAAAAATTATCTTTGATATAGTAATTATCGGCAGCAGGTACCCCATAGTCTGTTATGGGACAGGTGGATACATGTCAAAATACGCCGTCTCGTGAGCGTCAGACGTCCGCCTTCGGCGTCTGCATGTCCGCTTCCCGTCGGATCGCAGGTCGGGATTTCCATGCTCCCGACATTCTACCCTGACAATGGCTACGGAACAAGGTACTCCACCCAACGGGTGAGTTTCTTTGATTGTACTACTACGGTTATTTCAATGAAATGATCTGGCTGCTTGCTCTGACGTTTATATCACAAATCATACCCGGGTGCCCCACAACTTCGCTGTGGGATCAGTGTCCTCCTACTAACAGCCTGCCGATGTGCAAACCGGCGCACTGACCCTTTCAAATTTGCAGCGAATCGATACAGTTTGTCGTGCGGGGCCGTTTTATAGACGGACTTGTAGAGCATGGCAGAAGCCGCCGACTCTTTCCACTGGCGCTTTCGCAAGTCATTGCAATACAAGAAGGCGGTAGCAAAAAAGGTAAAAATGAACAAACGAACCCATTTTGCTGTAAGCCAGTGCATCCCTTGAGGTAACCGGGGATTTTCACGAATTAGGATGTGGATAACTTTTCACAGCGCGACCTGCGGCCGAAAATTTGCGGCGGCAAACGCGCAAAATCGTAGTATATTATGCGTAGAACAAGTGCGAATGTACGAAACGGACAAGGTCAAAACAGCTGAGCGGGCCATCCTGGTCGGCACGGCGCTCGGCAACACCGACAAAGGTGAAGCCGAATACAGCCTCGACGAACTGGCCCGCCTGACCGATACTGCCGGCGGGGTCGAAATCGCGCGTTTTCTCCAGCACCGCGATGCCCCGAGCAGCGCTTATTTCATCGGGCGCGGTCTGGTCGAGCGGATCAAGCAGGCCGTCGTCGACCTCAAGGCCGATCTGGTCGTCTTCGACGAAACCCTGGCCGCCATTCAACTGCGAAATCTCAGCCGCGAACTCGACATCCGCGTCATCGACCGCCCCATGCTGATCCTCGATATTTTCGCCATGCACGCCCGCACCGCCGAGGCGCGTCTTCAGGTGGAACTGGCCCAGATGGAGTATCTCCTGCCCCGCCTGACCGGCCTGTGGGAGCATTTTTCCCGCCAGCGCGGCGGAATCGGCACCAAGGGTCCCGGCGAAACACAGCTCGAGGTCGACCGCCGCCGGGTCGGGCAAAAAATCGCGATCCTCAAGCAGAAATTGCTGAAAGTCGAAAAACAGCGGCAGATTCAACGCAAGACGCGTTCGAAATTTCATAAAATAACGCTGGTCGGCTACACCAACGCCGGCAAATCGACCCTGTTCAACCGCCTCACCCGTTCCGACGTCCACGAGGCTGATCAACTGTTTTCGACGCTCGATTCGACCACCCGCCTGGTCGGTTCCGGTTATCCGCAGACGATCGTCGTCACCGATACGGTCGGATTTATCGAAAAGCTGCCACCACAACTGGTAGCGTCGTTCAAATCCACGCTGGAAGAGGTCAATCTTGCCGATTTGATTCTAATAGTCCTCGACGCCTCCGATCCCTACCGCAACCGCAAAATCGGCGTCGTCGAAAAGGTGCTCCGGGAAATCGGCGCCGGCGACGTTCCCCGGCTGACGATTTATAACAAAATAGACTTATTGGATGATGATTTTGTGCCGCCGCCATCGGCCAATGGCGCCGTTCCCCTCTCGGCGCTCAAAAACACCGGCCTCAGCCGGCTCAAGGCGGAGATTCTTTCCCGGTTTGGCAAAAATAATTCTTAATAAATGTCTTTTCCATGCCGATATCGTTTAATGATAAAGGATTAATTGCATGAACGGTAAAATCCTCATCGTTGACGACAATCCCAATATGTCTTCCCTCCTGTCGGAGATGCTGGAGGTGTTCGACTACGAATCCGTCCGCGCCAACGACGGACTCGAAGCCATCGAAATGGTCGAGCAGAACGAGATCAGCCTCGTCATAACCGATATGCGCATGCCCAAAATGTCGGGTCTCGATCTTCTGCAGAGAATCAAGAAAATAAAGCCCGGGCTTCCCGTAGTCGTGATCTCCGGCTATGCCCTGGACGAAGAAGGCAACAACCTGCTGTCCAGCCTCGCCGACGGTTTCTTGAACAAGCCGTTCAAGATGTCTGATATCGAGGATCTGCTCAAGCAAGTCGTCGGCTGAGAAACTCTCACCTCTCGCAATTATGCTTTGCCGCCCCCGGGCGGTTTTTTTATATTCACCATATGTCTAAATCCCTTTCCGAATCGGTGCTTTTTTCCGGCCTTGATGCCGCCCATATGCGCCTCGTTGAGCAGGCTGCCCAGCAGGTATCGGTTGACAAGGGCGCGTTCCTATTCTTCCAGGACGATCCCGCCGACCGATTTTATGTGATCTTATCCGGCAAGGTGAAGATTTTCAAATCCTCGCCCGATGGCAAAGAACAGATTTTGCTCATGGCCGGACCCGGCGATTCATTCGGAGAAGCGGCTCTTTTCGCGACCAAAACGTATCCAGCCGCCGCTGAGGTGGTCGAATCGGGGGATCTCGTCTATTTCACGCTCAGGCGTTTTATGTCGCTCGTCCACGAAAACCCGACCATCGCCGTCAATATGATCGCGCGCCTGTCGATGCTCCTTCATCATCTGACGCGACTGGTCCAGCGACTGTCATTGGAAGACGTTGTTACCCGTCTGGCCGAATATATCCTCGATCTCCTGCCCGATGATCAGGCGGCGGGACAATCGATTGTCCTGGACGAAAAGAAAATGGTTTTGGCTTCGATCCTCGGTACCATCCCCGAAACACTCTCGCGGGCTTTCGCCGGGCTTGTCAAAACCGGCGCGATAAGCATCGACGGCCAGACGATTATTATGCACGACCGCCGCCGCCTGGCCGAGATCGCCGCCGGCGAAAAAATCCGACCGACTTGACCTAAATCAAGTCCTTGCTGCAACCTCTTGCCGATATTGCCATCGCGACGACGAAATAACATCAAGGAGTATATTGTGGCAATACGTGAAATCATCCGGATCGACGAGGACCTCTGCGACGGCTGCGGTGAATGCATTCTGAGCTGCGCCGAAGGAGCGCTGCAAATAATCAACGGCAAAGCCAGGCTGGTTAGCGAAACACTCTGTGACGGCTTCGGAAATTGCCTCGGCTCTTGCCCGCAGGACGCCATCACGATTATTGAACGAGAAGCGGACGATTTCGACGAAAGCGCCATAAAGCGGCATCGCGATGGCGGGCGCAAAGCGTCGACGGCAGATGCCGCGCAAAATGCACCTGCGGTCCAACCGCTCCCCGGGTCGAATCCGTCGCCCGTGACTATGCTTTCGCCCAAGTATCATACGACCGGGGGCTGCCCCGGTTCGGCCATGCGGATGTTTCCTGCCGGTGATAACACTCCGGCAAAAGAGCAAACCACGAGACCGGTACCGTCGCAACTCACCCAATGGCCGGTGCAACTGAGGCTCGTTCCGCCGACGGCTCCTTCCCTGAAAGGCCGCGAAATCCTCCTGGCGGCCGATTGCTGTCCCTTCGCCTACGCCGATTTTCATCGGGATTTTTTGACCGGCAAGACCCTTCTTGTCGGATGCCCCAAGCTGGATGATTTGCATCTTTACCGGGAGAAGCTCGAAGAGATATTCCGCGACTCCGGATGCACGGGCGTAACGGTGATGATGATGGAAGTGCCGTGTTGCGGTGGACTGAGATGGGCGGCGCAGCAGGCTATGGAAGCATCGGGAAAAAATCTGCCTTTAAGAGAAGTCATCGTCGGCATTCGGGGAGATATTCTTCGCGATTCTCCGTTATCCTGATGGACAATTAGGATTTCACGCCTCTGATTTCGCCTCAATGCGGCCCGGTCAGGCCATAAGCGCAAATCCCCTTTCTTTCCGGGAACCCCAGGTGTATAAAATATGGAGTATATCGGTACATCATTCAGAGTTAATGGAATTGTGTTGCCCATTTGCGTATATATTGTGTATATTTGAGTAGTTGGGGCAATATCAACTCCGAACCGATTGCCCGCGCACTCAACGGAAGGAGAACCTTCTATCGGCCATCGCGATATGACTGATCACGGCACCGGTTGATTCTGTTGAGAAAAGGTTCCATCCGGGGAACATTTGAGCGCCGCCCGTTGTTTTTATGATGGTCGGCTGATATTCCCCGGATAAAGGAGTATTATGGCTGACCATGAGCAAATTAATCTTCGTCATCGGTTTGAGCGGGAAGCGATGCCGCACATAGACTCATTGATGAGGACCGCTCGCCGGATGACCAAGAGTGAAAATGATGCGGAGGACTTGGTCCAGGAAACAATGCTAAAGGCCTACCGCTTCTTCGACAAGTTCGAAGAAGGCACCAATTGCAAAGCGTGGTTGTTTAAGATCATGACCAATATTTTTATCAACAACTACCGTTCCAAAGCGAAGGCTCCGCAGTCACTCACGTTCGAAGACATAGATGATGGCTTTCTTTACGGTCAGCTGGCCAAAAACAAAGACATCTCCGACCCGGAGAAGGAGTTTTTCTCCAAGATCCTCGATGAAGATGTTCGAAACGCCATCAGCGAATTACCCGAGGATTTTCGCCTGGTCGTGGTGCTGTCATTTCTCGAAGGGTTTTCGTACCAGGAAATCGCGGACATTACCGGCCTCCAGATTGGGACGGTCAAGTCGCGACTTCATCGGGGGCGTAAGTTGCTCCAGAAGGCCCTGTGGGATTATGCGCTGCGAAACGGTTTCATCAAGGAGCCTCAAAAGTGAACTGTCGAGACGCGCTACGGCTTCTCTATGATGTGGTTGATGACGAAGCCAATGAAAGTGAGAAGAACCAGGTTCAGGAGCATTTGAAAAAATGCCGACATTGTTCCGCTCGCTATGAACTTGAGATGAAATTCAAGAATTGTGTCGAGAACAAAGGGGCGTTCTCGCCCGACTGCGCCGACTTGCAAAAACGGATACTCGATCAGTTGGATTCGGTCGACGACACCGCCGCCGGGGAGGTCGGCTCTTCCCCATTCCCTTTTAGATGGATCGCTGTCAGCCTCGCCGCAGCGGCAGCGATCATCGTCTGTCTCACCGCGGCTTCGGCATTAAATGACTTTTATCACGTTCAAAACGATATCGTTCCCTTCACCAAGGCTCATATTGCCGGCCTTACCGAAACCCACGCCGCCGTTGCCTCATCCGACGCGTTTGATTTTCTATACGAGCATATCGGCATCCGTCTGGAATTGCCGCCCGAATTGAGTCCGGACAACATTCATTCGGTCATGATCGACACCATCAAGGGGATTCCCTTCGGATGCATCCAGCTGGCCGGCTTAGGGGATGAAATCGTCTCAATTTTCGTCGCCTCCAAGGATGCCTATACCCTGCCGGAATCTCCATGTGAACTCATCCGCGGATCAAAAATGCTGGTCAGCGGCTGTCGGCAGTGCAACCTCGTAGGCTGCGAAAAACGCGGTCTGGTATTTCTGGCTGTTTCGCGAAATGTGTACCAGCCGGAGCAATTGGCCGAATTGACATCGTATTTCTGATTCATCCCATAATATAATTGCCAACACGACCCCGGTGCTGTATCAATCGGTATGTCTACCGGGAGAAATCGCTTATTCGTAGTCGGCATCGTTACAGCGCTTATTATGTCCGCCGCAGCCGGTGCCGAACGCTTTACTCCAGATATAAAAGCCTGCCTGCACCGGGTCAGCGGCGATATATATAACGACCGCTTCGACCGCGCCTCCGCTCTTCTCGATTCCATGCAAAATCATAACGGGCCGGCACCAATCTGCCGCCTGTATCGCGCCATCACCTTTCAGGCGCAGATGATGGCCGACGAATCGGATTTCCTCAAGGATGATTTCTTTGCGTTATTGGACAGCATACAGGATGACGGAGACTCGCTCTTGGCCGACGGCGGCGATTCCGCTCTGGCCTACTGGCTGATCGGAAACAGCCACGCCTTCCGTTCGCTTTTTCTTGGCCGCGCCGGCAATATTCTGAACGCCCTGAGGCATGGACTGGCGGCCCGATCGGCATATACAAAAGGCTACGCCGTCGATCCGCACTTCCATGATATCGCCCTTGGACTCGGGTCGTACCGGTACTGGAAATCGGTCAAGACAGCCGCCGTCAACTGGACGCCGCTTTTTAAGAACGAGCGGCAGGCGGGGATCGACCTCCTGCGGCTGGCCGCCGATTCCGCCGAAATATCCGCCGACGCCGCCAAGGCGGCCCTGATCTGGGTCTATATCAACGAGAAGCGGTACCTTGAGGCGGTCCGTTTGGCCCGGCAGATGCGGCGGGAGTATCCTTATGGGTCGACCTTCCTCTGGGCGCTGGGCGAAGCCTACCGGAAATTCGGTGATTATCGGGGCGCGGCGCATATCTACGAGGAAATTCTCGCCCGGCTCAAGGAAAAACCCGGCAATTACTACAACATCATCGAGGCGGCCGATTATCTGTCCCGATGCTACCGAAAATTGGCGGATGAAAATGCCGAGATACATGCCCGACTGACGGCGTTGAAAAAACAGATCGCCGGCATGCCCGTTCCGGACGACACGCGAAAACGGCAATGGGATAAACTGCACGATATTCTCAATGAATAATGCCGGAGATGGCCTATTCACTGGCGGCCGGCATACAGGTCTTTTCTTAGCAGTCTCGCGACACATTCGGCGGCGACACGCGCGCCGTTGACATTGAAATGGCAATCATCATACATGATTTCGGATGATTTGGGCAGAACGCGGCCCAGATCGACGAGCGGGAGGTTGAATTCGGACGCGAGTCGGCGCGTGACGTCGTTATACTGCTCCATCGCGCGATCCATATCCGCCTCGCGATAGCTGACGGTATCGCAACAGTTCATCCAATGCCAGGCGGCGATGCCGGTGTCGAGACGGCTGTTCCAGGTTGTCGGCTGGGTCAGCAGTACCAGTTCGATATCATTGGCCCGGCAGATGCCGACAATGGTGCGGAGGTTCGTTTCAAACGCCGCAAGATCGGTCCGGGGGGGTGATGAGGACAGCGGATTCGATTTCCGCAACCGGACCAGATTTCTGTAATTGGAATGGAACGGCAGTGCCTGCCTGATTTCGCGTTCGGATCGCGTATGAAAAATGATCGAGATCCTCCGCGGAATCTGAAATTCCGTCGCCAGCAGGCCGGCCAGATCGGAAAACGAATAGTGGGTCCGCCGCTTTTGGGGATAATGCAGATAGTCGACGCCGGCCATGGCGGCCAACAGGTCGTTGATGCCGGAGAAAAGGATGATCATGTCCGGCTGCAGGTGGACTATCCGCTGGCTGATCATGGCGATATGGTCATAGCTTTTGTCGCCGCCCTTGCCGGCGTTATAGATCCGGACCGTCAGGTTGTCCGCGCGACGGGTGTTCATGAGTTTTTCCAGATCGGCCGTGATGGTGGCTTCGTCATCGAGATAGAGGCATTCGGTCGTGCTCCCGCCGACCATGAAGACGCGGTACTCGTCGGCCGGCTTGGGCATAACCAAGTCCCTGCCGCGGAACCCCATATTGTCAGTCGTGAACCGGGCGTAGTCACCCATCTGGGAAAGCTCTTTTTCAGGGTAAAACACGTAGGTTTCGTTCGGGAAAAATTGCGACTCGATATATTCCATTTCCGGCAGGCGCGATTTGCGGGCGACATTCGGATCGGCGATGGGGGAAAATAGGGTCAGGGCGATTTCGGTCAAAACGACGGCGATCACGAACGATAGACTTATCCATATAATATTCCGCTTCACAATATCGATGCCCTCCTCCAATTGGTCCCCGTCAGTTGATTGGTCAATGAGGCGAATCTATTGCGCACCTTGAGGAATTAAATCAATGAGCGCGTTGATCATACTGGCGGCATGATATAATGCAGCTATTTCATGTCCTGATATCAATATATGGCTCTTCCGCGGGGATACAACTCTTTTTTGCCCGAAGCGACCGGGCAACCGCCCCGATCGAGGCGCACGGATTTCATCGCGGCGATTCTATTCTCCGCAGTCCGCTTGAATTTTCGCCGGTACCGCCGAAATACAGACCAATAGGCGTTAATCGCAAACGACCGCCTTTTCGGCGGATCGGGGATGGAGTATATATGACAACGACTACCGAGACACAGCGGGCTCTGGACAAAATCATCTCGACCATCGGCGATCTGCCGACGACGCCGGCGATTATCGCCACTCTGATGAATTTGACCTCGGATATCAATACCGACATAAAAAAAATCACCCGGGCGATCATGGCCGATCAATCGCTGACGGCCAAAGTGCTCAAGTTATCCAATTCTACGTTTTACGGCCGGGCCAAGGAGGTCCGGACTCTCAACGAAGCCGTTATTATTCTCGGGTTCATGACCCTGCATTCTTTGATCATCGCCACCTCGACCCAGACCCTGTATCAGAAGGCCGTCAATGACGGCGTGTCCGGGAAACTCTGGGAGCACGCCTTCGCCGCCGCCCTGGCGTCGCGCCTGGTGGCGCAGGCGGTGCGCTTCCCCTACATCGAAGAGGCTTTTATCGGCGGTTTGCTGCATGATATCGGCAAATTGGTCCTCATACAGAAAACCCCGAGGGAATATCAGCGCATCATATCCGACGTCGAACAGACCCGGGGATCTTTCGTCGATCACGAGGAAGCCGTGCTCGGGTTCAATCATACCCATGTCGGTTCGCTGCTGTTGCAGAAATGGTCGTTTCCACAGGAATTGATCGATGCCGTCGAGCAACATCACTGTCCGATCGGGAGCGACGGCGACAGCCGGATGCTACCTTTTATCATCAATGTCGGAAATTACATGGCCAAGAATCTCGAGGTGGGCTTCAATGACTTCACGGTGGAGGATCTTTCCAGCCTGACCTCGGTTTCGACATTGAATCTGGACGCCGCCCAATTGGAGAGAATCCAGGCGCAACTGGAGGAGCATTACGACAACGAGCAGTATTTCTTCCGACTCGGGTCGTAATCGGTCACGGATATTACTGCACCAATCCCAACGACTTGCGACACAGACGTCCGGCCGGCCGTCTCTCCGATGGAGAATTACCGCTCTTGTTCCGATATATGACAAAAACCCGATAATGTAACGACTTCTGAGGTGTTGATGGCACGGATCGACCAACTTATTGAAATTATCAGCAAGGCCGACGCTACCGATTTGCATATCGTGGCCGGCTCGGTTCCGGTGATCCGGGTCGAGGGGCGGCTCGAAAAAACCCGGCATCGGCATCTGACCGATAACGATATCAAGCAATTGATATATGAACTCTTGAGTGATCGGCAAATCCGGACGTTTGAAAAGACAGGCAGCCTGGATTTTGCCTATGATGTAAGCGACGTAACGCGGGTTCGTCTGAACGTCTACCAGACGCATACCGGCATGGCGGCGGCGATTCGGCTGATACCGTCGCACCCCCCGGATCTGGACTTCCTCGGCTTTTCCGACGCCGTCCGCCGCCTGGCGGAATCCAAATCAGGGCTGGTGCTGGTGACCGGCCCGACTAATTCCGGAAAGACGACAACGCTGGCCGCCATGATCAACCATGTCAACACCCGTTTCTCGCGGCATATCATAACCCTGGAAGATCCGATCGAGTATCTCCATGAAAGCGCCAACTCGCTGGTCTCGCAGCGGCAGGTCGGGCTTCACGTGGAATCGTTCGCCTCGGCGCTGCGGGCGGCGTTGCGCGAAGATCCCGACGTCATTATGGTCGGCGAAATGCGCGATATCGAAACGATATCTCTGGCAGTGACGGCTGCCGAAGTCGGCCTGCTGGTTCTGGGAACCCTGCACACCGGCACCGCCGCCGCGACCGTCGACCGGATTATCGACGTCTTCCCGACCGATCAGCAGCAGCAGATCCGCATCATGCTGGCCGATTCGCTGACGGGAATTATTTCCCAGCAGCTCGTGAAACGATGCGACGGACATGGCCGGATCGCCGCTTATGAATTGCTTCTCCGATCGACGTCGCTCTCCGGCATGATACGGGAGCGCAAGACGCATCAGATTTCCAACGCCATCCAGACCGGCGGCAAAATGGGGATGCAGCTTCTGGATAACCATCTCAAGGAGCTGGTCGAATCGGGCCGGATAGCGGCGACGGACGCCGCCAAGGTGGCGGTCGAACCGTCCCGATTCCAGGACCTGAAACCGTCGAACGAGACCATTCGGATCGGGGTATAGATGCACGGCAATAAACACAAAAGGCGCTTGGATGAGATACTCCTGGAGCAGGGGCTTATCTCGGAAGAGCAGATCAAAGATGCCCTGCTTCGCCAGAAGGCGCACGGGGGACGGTTTGGATCGCAGCTGATCTATCATCGGTATATCGACGAACGATTCCTGGTGAAGGCGTTGGAAATTCAATGCCGCTGCGCCGGCGTCGTTCTCTCGGAATGCGACATCCCGCCGGCTCTGTGCGAAATGATCCCCAAGCGCGTTGCCCTGGCGCGGAAAGTCATGCCCTTTGACTACGACCCCGAACGCAACGTGCTCA
>CAZJWR010000030.1:0-43607 GCA_964549765.1 uncultured Ignavibacteriales bacterium | reverse complement strand
ACTAGATCCGAGACAAGAGCGCAAAAAAAGCCGGTCGATGACCGGCTTTTTTGTTTTTGTTATCCGACGGTTTCGGGGTTGCTATTCGCCGCACCCGTCGCTGCCGCTGCCGCAACTGGAGCAGCCCGAGTCGTCGGGTTTCACTTTGGTTCGTATCGTAAAGCCGCGCTGATGCGGGCCGTTGTCGACAAAATCGATTTCCACGCCGCCGAATTGTTTGAGCTGATCTTCCAGGTCGGGGTGGATCTGTACGTCGATGGCGTTCGACGAGTACGTGTTGTATGAATCGTTCGGCTCATCCAGAGCCAGGCCCAGAACGGGACCGCTTCATCCATACCCCATGAAACTAACAAACAGCCGTTTTCCCTTGGCCCGGTCGGACTGCAGGACTTTATTGATTTCCCGGCTGGCGATCTCCGAGATATTTACCATTCCTCAATTTCTCCTCAATAATCGCTCCCGCTTGGCGGGATATTGTCATTCTGCGGTCGCGATTCCTGCCGGAAACGGTCCCGCTTTATCAACCGTTCATAATAACGGTTTTAATCGGGAAATGATCCCAAAAAACAGGCCTGTCCAAAAACAGGACAGGCCTGAAATGTTTTCGCCCCCGGCGATTATTACTTCCCTCCGCCGTGATTATCAGATTTTGTCTGTACCGCGGGCTGCGGCCGCCCGGCGCCGATAAACCGCCGAATGACGGGGATCGTAAACCGCGTATGGGCGGCGTCGGAAACTTCAATGGTGATCGATTTCTCGAAGGGCTTGCCGAGATACGCCGGGTTGAGTTTCAAGTTGCCTTCGACGCTCTGTCCCGGGTCAATCACTTTGGGAATTTCGATTTGGAAATATTCCGCCGGACTGTCGACCAGTCGCACGTCCAGCGGTTGATCGGAAACGTTGGTTATTTTGAATTTAGCTTCGTTGATCTCGATCGTATCGGCCCGAGAAACGGACAGCCGATAGGGGACAACCGTGATCGGATAGGTCGAGTCGGGGTTTTCCACGATGGTCGCCCGTATGGTTACGCGGCCGGGAGGTGGTCCCTGGTTGGATTCGATCAGGGGGCTTTTGGTTTGCAGACCGCGATGGCTTCCGGTGGAGTAGATGATTTCAAGCGCAGTGCTGTCACCGACAGCAAGCTCCTTCTTATCGAGAGGAGCCTTGGTGCATCCTCACCCAGGCTTGACGTTGAGAATCTTGAGGCTGTCGTCGCCGACAGATTTGATCCAGAACGTATGGGAAATTTTTGAATTTTGCGGGGCGAACCCGAAGTTAAAGCTTTCCTCGGGCAAAAACATCTTTGGCTGCGCCATTGCCTGAGAAATCAGCAAGACAAAAAACAAGAAAAGAGCGGCCGTTATCAGAAACGATTTCTTCACAGCATTCCTCCAGTCAGCTCAGCGTTTTCCTCTTATAGTTTCTTTCGGCCCAATTAGTTCCGTGTCGGGGGACTAATCGCCCTCAGACAACGAAATCTAACACATTTTGACTTGTTGTCAAGAGGCTAATTGGTCGGAAGTTACGCGTTTTCCGATCAATCTTTTTTATAAAATCTATACGGACATATCGGCGACTTTTGCATAAAATTCGAGGCACTAATTTTGGACTCAACGACTTACAGCGAATTGGGTTCGTTTTGTCAAATTTGCTTTCCAATTCATGCCTTTATTGTGGCGCAAGAAGTTATAGAGATTCCAGAAATCCTGTACAGCGGCTGTATTTTTGACAGTTGCATAGACACTCCTGTCTCTTGACAAACCCATTCATATATAGGCCCCGGGCGACAAACTGCATCGATTCACTGCAATTTTATATCGGCGTCAGGTCACAATCCCGTAGGGCGGGATCAAGACCTGACGCAACGCGGAAATCAGCGGGAACCCGCCCGCCGCGGCGGGGCGGGCCAAAAGTCACCGGCCGAGCAGACGAGGGCGTCTGCCGCGCACAGAACGGGCCTCTGAGGAAATGCGGCTGCCGGCTATTTGGCGGTTCATATCGGGCAGGGGATTGGGGGAACATCAACGGGACGGAGATGGTTGTATAAAATTCGGAGGAGTCGGAAATAATTGTAGGATATAGGGTCTGGAAAATTCGAGATTATGATACAGCTTGGTGCTACACATCGAACGGGAGGCCGCTGCGTTCAGAACCCTCTGCGGCCATCGGAGTCGACTGCGAAGCGGCGATCCGGGACCTGGGGGGTCCGTTCGGCGGCTTCAGTAATATTATTAGTCTTTTTGTTGATATTGCCGGGGATGTCGTGGGGGAAGAGTATCGACTCCGGACAACCGGCGGCCAAGGGGCCCTTGCAGATTGTCGGGCAGACGCCACTGCAAACGATGCGGCTGAACGCGGTCCCGGAACGGCATAATATATTGCAGATGGGCAGGTATGAATTTTCGCTCTACAATTCGTGGACAAACTGCTGGAATAATACGCCGAGTTTCTTGCTCGATCTGGAGGCGATCCAGAATAATTTCGGATTCGCCATCGGCGTGGGGCAGCGTACCGAACTCGGTCTGAGTATCCCGATTATATCGCGGACGGGAGGACGACTGGATCGGGTTATCGCCGATTTTCATAGCCTGTTGCATATCGACCAGGAAGGTCGGACGGATTATCCCTTCAATTCGATGATTGTCAAGTATTACAATGTTGAAACCGGTCAATGGACGGTGTTGCTGAATAGAAATGACCAGGGGACGGCCCTGGGCGACGCCAGCCTGACGTTCCGGTCACAGGTTTATAGGGGGGAGAGGCCGGCTGCGCTCGGTGTTGTTCACGGCGTTATTTCGGTTTCCGACGGCGAGCGACCGGACGTATTACGGGACAGGCGGTACCGACGCCGCTTTTTCACTGGCCACGATGCACTATCTCAAGCCGTTTTATCTGTACACGACGCTGGGGTACGGCATGTACGGATCGGGAAACGCTCTCGGGATAGAACTCAGGCCGTATCAGTGGACGTTTTTCGGGGCGGTGGAATGGCCGGTCAGCCGGCATCTTTCGTTTATCGTACAGGAGTTATCGAATACCGGGGTGGCCATAGATTATTATGATTTTTCATTGCCGACCCATGAATTGCTGATCGGGGCCAAACAGCGGTTATCGAATCATTTGATGCTGCAGTACGGCGTCATCGAAAATCTGTTCGTTTTCGAGAATTCGGTCGATTTCGGTTTGAGTTTCGGCATCTCGTATCGGCCATAAGCCGGCGTCACTTTTCCATGTCACATTCTGAAGTTTTTTGCCGCTCCGGTCGACTTTTATGATTGACAACTGCACGTATGGGCAGTATTGTATGTGTGAAAGCGAATAGCGAGACCAGGGAGGTCTAATGGTAGCGGCAAGAAAACTGACGGGTCGCCAGAAGCAGATACTGGAATTTATAGAGAAAAAGATCAATAGCTCCGGACTGCCGCCGACGATCCGGGAAATCGGCCAGCGGTTCCAGATCACGTCGACCAACGGCGTCCGGTCGATTTTGGACGCGCTGGAGGTCAAAGGGTTTATCCGGCGGCGCAAACTGGTGTCGCGCGGGATCGAGGTGGTCAGGCGCGGGGTGGTCAATTTCAGCCGGGTGCCGCTGGTGGGGTCGGTTCCGGCCGGTTTGCCGATCACGGCGATCGAGAACCGTGAGGCGGAGATAGCGGTCGATACGTCCTTTTTGCCGTCGGAGGAGGTGTTTTGCCTGCGGGTAAAGGGGGAGTCGATGATCAACGCCGGTATTTACGACGGAGATTTTGTTTTGATCGACAAGACGGCGGAGCCGTTGCGGGGGGATATTGTCGTGGCCGTGATCGGCGATGAGGCGACGGTCAAGAAGTTTTATCCCGATCGGGGACGGGTGCGGTTGGAGCCGCAAAACGAGGCGTTCGGGCCGATTATCGTCGAGAGAAACACGCCGGGGTTCTATATCGCCGGCCGGGTAGTCGGATTGATGCGGCGGATGCGGTAAGGGATGGTGAAGACGGCCTTGACTCATGATATGCCGGTCGACTACATCCCACCCGTGCGAGGCACGGGCGGGGCACCGAGTTGAGGTGCTTGGAATTGATGCTCTTGGGTGGATGCGTTTTCCACCGGTAGCGTAAAGGGCGAGGCGAATTAATAAGTTTAAAGTAATACATTAAGGGAGACATATGCGGGTTTTATCTCTGATTGTAATGATTTTGCTTTTAGTGTGTAAGAGCGGTTTGTTGATTTATTGCTTTAAGGCGGTGTGAGATAGATGTATCAGGAAATGGACGATCCTATCGACGTGGTGGTGTTGTTTCAGGGCAACAAGATGAAGCCGTCGCGGTTTCGCTGGAAGGACCGGGTGTACCGGATTTCGGAGGTGACCGGCGACTGGAAAACCGATGTCGGGGCGTATCGGATCAGACATTTTGCCGTAGTAGATGCATCGTCCAATTTTTTTCAGCTTTCCTATGACGAACGTAAGGGAAGCTGGGTGATCAGCAAAATCTGGATCGAGTGATGGTAGATTTTTCGCCGGTTATAATCCATGTCGATATGGATGCCTTTTTTGCGGCGGTCGAAATACGAAACAATCCCAGGTTGAAAGGATTGCCGGTTATGGTGGGCGGGGGGATCGGGCAACGGGGGGTGGTGTCGACCTGCTCGTACAAGGCGAGAAAATACGGAGTTCATTCGGGGATGTCCACGGTGAAAGCCAAGCAGTTGTGCCCGGATGGCGTTTTTATATCGGCCGGGTTGGGGGGATACGTATACGCATCGGCCTGCCTGCAGAAAATATTCGAAAAATACACTCCGATAGTCGAGCCGTGCAGTGTCGATGAAGCCTTTTTGGATATAACCGGGGCGTACCGGCCGTATGGCGGTCCGGTGGAATTGGTGCTGGCGATGAAACAGGAGATTGCCGCAAAGCTGAATCTGACCTGTT
The DNA here is from genome assembly GCA_964549765.1 of uncultured Ignavibacteriales bacterium. Taxonomy (GTDB): domain Bacteria; phylum Zixibacteria; class MSB-5A5; order GN15; family JAAZOE01; genus CAZJWR01. Next base: position 38,698 of record CAZJWR010000030.1, on the reverse strand, counting down.
CGGTGGGGATATCGCCGGCGAAATATCTGGCCAAGATGGCGTCAGGGCTGAACAAGCCCAACGGTCTGACGGTGATGGATCAGAGTAAGTTCAAGGAGGTATTTTTCCCACAGTCGGTCAAGGAGTTATGGGGGATCGGTGAAAGTACCACTCGAACATTGGCGGGGGAAGGGATATTCACCGTCGGTGAATTGGCCGAGGCGCGGCCGGAGTTTCTTAAGCGGCTGTTCGGTGTCAACGGGTATGGATTGTCGGATATGTCGCGGGGGATAGACGATTCGCCGGTGTTGCGATATCGGGAAATGCCCAATGACAAGTCAATGTCTCACGAAACGACACTCCGCGAGGATATTCAAGACCCGTCGATGATCCGGGCGACGATTTTGTGGTTGTCGGACAAGGTGGCTCGCCGGATGCGCCGGGGCGGGTATGTGGGGCGGACGGTTTCGGTCAAAATCCGGTCGTCCGATTTCAAAACCATAACCCGTTCGCACACGATTATCCGGTCCACCGATCGGTGCGACGTGATATTCAAGACGGCGCTGGGGCTGGTGCCGAAGGAATACGGCATGAAGATCAAGGTGCGCCTACTGGGGGTGAGGATGTCGCATTTGGAGCGGGTTTCGGCTGGGGACGATGAAGATGATGAGGCAGTCGTTCATAACGCCGGGGAAAAAGTCGGGAGGCAACTGGAACTGATTACGGACGTTCATGAACATCGAATAAAAGAACTGACTCATGCCGTGGATGCTATCCGGAACAAATTCGGAGAGCATAGTATCAAACTGGCTGGGACCATGAGGTCTCACTCCTGATTACCGCCGAAATTCGTGACAACTTTCACAACCTTTTCCGCTATCCTCTTGACATTCGTGTATTTTGTGTTATCATTTGAATGGACGTAACCAAGACTAACTTATCGGGATTACGAGCATGGAAACCAACACAGATACATTGGATATCAGCACAATGTCGACACCAGCCAAATGGGGGGTAACCCCTCATGTCATGAAGCTTGAGACGTCGATCATTCGCGAAATTCTCAAGCTTTCCTCGCAGCCCGGTGTGATATCTTTCGCCGGCGGTTTGCCGGCGCCGGAGATGTTCCCCGTGGAGGATCTCAAGGAGGCCTCCATCCGGGCGCTCGATAAATACAAAGACGCCGCTTTGCAATACTCGCTTTCGATGGGTGTTCCTGAGTTTCGCCAGGCGATTGCCGATTATGCCTGCAAGCGCATGCCCCAAATTTCCGCCGCCAATATCATCATTACGTCGGGTTCGCAGCAGGGCCTGGATTTGATCGGCCGGGCGTTTATCGACCCGGGCGATTATGTTATTTGCGAAGCTCCCACTTATGTCGGCGCGCTGCAGGCGTTCAATTTCTACCAGGCGCGATACGCGGCGGTAGGGATGGACGAGGACGGGATGATCGTGGATGAGGTTGAGGATGCCATCGCCAGGTATAATCCTAAATTCATCTATTGTGTCCCCAATTTCCAGAATCCGTCGGGCATAACCATGTCGCTGGCGCGGCGCGAGCAATTGGTGGCCGTCGCCAACAAACACAACATTCCGATTATCGACGACAATCCGTACGGTGATTTGCGTTTCACCGGCGAAGCGGTACCGTCGTTGTGCGCCCTGGGTGGCGATATGGTGATTTCGTTGTCAACGTTTTCGAAAATAGTCTCGCCGGGACTTCGGATTGCCTGGATCGTGGCCCGTCCGGACATGATGCCGGTGTTCGAGAAGGTCAAACAGTGCGGCGATCTGCATACGAGCACATTCAGCCAGATGATTCTGCTCGAATATCTGCGCATGGGCAAACTCGACGGCCATATCGAGAAGATTCGCCAAACGTACGGGGCGCGCCGGGATTTGATGATCAAGTCGATCGAAGAATACTTCCCGCCGGAGGTGGAATTTACGCGGCCCGAGGGAGGTTTGTTCCTCTGGCTGACGCTTCCCGAAGGCATGTCGGCCAAGGAGATATTACCCGAGGCGATCGAGCAGAAAGTGGCGTATGTGTATGGTTCGCCGTTCTTCCCGGACGGCGGTGGCGAAAATACGATGCGCCTGAATTTCTCGAATGCCGGCGAGGAACAAATCGTCGAAGGGATCAAGCGGTTGGGCCGCCTGATCACGGCCAAGTTGAAATAAACGGTCGGCTTCGGCGCGATCCGGCCGACATAAATTATTTGTCGCTGCCGTTTGTGAATAGTCCGGAATGAAAGCGGCGCAAAAGCTAATGCGAAACCCGTCGATCGGCGGTGGAATCCGCTGTTCGACGGGTTTTTGGTTTACACGGGTTGGTTTTTCGATTACTTTCCGGCGTATGCTCATACCGTTCACGAAATACCAGGCTCTCGGCAACAGCTTTATCGTGCTCGACCGTATCCATCGGCGCGGCCGGCTTAAGCGGTTCGGGCAGTTGGCTGTGGACATTTGCGACCGGACGATCGGCGTCGGAGCCGACGGATTGTTAGTCGTTTCCGGCCGGGAGGAACCGTACCGCGTCGATATTTACAACGCGGACGGGAGCTGGGCGGAAAAGTCGGGCAACGGTGTGCGCATCGCCGCGATGCATTTACGGAACCGGGGTCTTGTCGACGACAGGCGGTGCCGCATGCGGACCGGCTCGGGCGATTCTCATATAAGATTCTTCGCGGGGAGCGACCGGCAATTGACGATTTCGGCGTCGCTGGGCAAGGCGGTGTTCGAAGCGTGGGAAATACCGGTGGATACCTCGGAGAAATATTTTATCGACCGGCGGATCGTGCGCGACGGCGTGCCGCATTCGGTGTCGGCGGTATCGGTCGGCAATCCACATCTGGTCTTGTTCTGCAATGATTTCGATTTTGATTGGAAGGCGCTGGGGGCGAAACTGGAGACGGATGCGTTATTTCCCAGTCGTATCAATGTCGGTTTTGTTGTCGTATGCGACAGCCGGCATATCGAAGTGCGGGATTGGGAGCGCGGTGTGGGGCCGACGGGTTCGTCCGGAACCGGCGCGGCGGCGGCGGTGGTGATCGCCGCCGTTCGGCAATTCACAGAGCGGCGGGTATCGGTCGCCACCCTCGCGGGACTGCTCGACGTTGCATGGGACGTGGCCAGCGACGAAATCACGATCAAGGGTCCGGTGACGTTTGTGTGCGAGGGACAATACGACCGGCGGACCTAGCCGGTAACCGAGTCTTCAGTCGACTGATAGACACCATGGATAAGAAGGCATAGACATGTACGCCGGGATTAAACGCGGAGCGATAACCTATGCGCAGGATATCCGACGCCTGACGCCCAACGCTCGCAAGTATTTGCTGGGGACGTTCTTCATCAGCATGACGTTCGCATCATTCCAGCTCCTGCTTAACCTTTATTTCCGGGAGAAGGGGTACAGCGAGAGCTTCATCGGGACGGTGCTCTCGGCGGGCGCGTTGGGCATGACGATAGTCTCGATTCCCGGGGCGGTTTTGCTCTCGAAAGTGCGGCTCAAGCCGGTGTTGCTGGTTTCGACGGTTCTTTCGGTCGTATGTGGTCTGATCACGGTCTATCCCGACACGAAGTGGATTATCTGGGCGGCTTACTTTATGGCGGGGGTCATGACGTCGTTTTATCGGATAGCTTCGGCGCCGTTTTTCATGCGGAATTCATCACCGACGGAGCGGCCGTATCTGTTTTCTCTGATGTTCGGCATTTCCGTCATCGCCGGAGTGGTCGGATCATTTCTCTTTGGCAAACTCGTCGAGGCAGTGGCGGCATCGTTCGATGTCGGTATGATCTGGGCGTACCGGGTGGCGCTGACAACCGGCATAGCGTTTTCTCTTGCGGCCCTGGGGCCGTTTGCGGCGCTAAGGATGCCGAAAGCGATTCCAAAAGAGGATAAGCTGGATTTCAGGCTGGACACATTGCGGCCGGTCAAGAGTGTTTTTCTTCGGCTGACGGTGCCGTATTTCATCGTCGGCACCGGCGCGGGAATGATCATCCCGTTTCTCAATTTATTTTTCCGCGACCGTTTCGGGCAGTCGCCGGAGAATATCGGGTTTTATTTCGGTCTCGTTAACCTGACCATGTTCATCGGCGTCATGGCCGGGCCGATTCTGGTGCGCAAAATGGGCATGGTGCGGACGATAGTTTTCACCGAATTGGCGTCGATACCGTTCATGCTCATTCTCGCCTACAGCTATAATCTCTCGCTGGTGTTTGCCGCTTTCTTGATTCGCGGGGCGCTAATGAATCTGGGACAGCCGATCGGGACGAATTTCGCGATGGAGATGGTTCCAAAATCGCATCACGGGTTGATGAACGCCTTCTTGATGTTTGCCTGGACGTCGTCGTGGATGATATCGACGCGCATCGGCGGCGTCGTGATCGAACGATACGGGTACACCATTTCGTTGGTCGTTGCAGTGATACTGTATGTCATTTCGGCGATAACTTACTATGTTTTCTTTCGCCAAAAAGAGCGATTTACCGACGAGGGAATCATCCTGGTGACCGAATACCGTACGGCGGGATGATATTTTCCGCGGACTGGAAAATCATTGCATACTTGGTATAGCTTGGTTAGATTGGCGAGCAGGCGGTAAGGAATGAATTTATGACGATAAAGAAGGATTTTCAAAAGGAAACGGCCGAGCAGATAGTCGCGGCCCTCCGGCAGGCATATCACGAATCCATCGAGCAGATTCATGCCGTTCTGCATATCGATAAAAACGCCCTTGAGGATTTCATTCGGTCCAAGCTGGAAACTCCCAAGGATTCCAAGCTGGGGGATTTTGCTTTCCCGGCGTTTTCACTGGCGGGGGCGCTGAAGAAGAAACCACCGGAGATCGCGGCGACTATCGGCGGATTTCTGGACGAGCGGCGATTCAGGATTACCGGGCCGTATATTAACCGAGTCGTACCGCCATCCGAGGCCGCCCAAGCCACCCTGCCGCTAATTTTTCGCGATCAGGATGCCTACGGTAATCAGGAAACGGGGCGGGGGAAAAATATCGTCATCGATTTCTCATCGCCGAATATCGCCAAGCCGTTCGGGGTGGGGCATCTGAGGTCGACCGCCATCGGCAATTCGCTGTACCGGATTTTCGAAAAACTCGGCTATACCTGTATCGGTATCAATCACCTGGGCGACTGGGGCACTCAGTTCGGGAAAGTGATCGCGGCTTACCTGAAATGGGGCGATGAAAGCGAATTGAAGAAAGACCCAACCAAGCATTTATATAATCTATACGTCCGATTTCATGACGAGGAAGAGCACGACCTGTCGCTGGCGGAAGAGGCGCGGATGTGGTTCAAGAAATTGGAGGACGGCGATGCGCAGGCGGTAACGTTGTGGAAATCGTTTTCGGAATATTCGCTGGATGAATTCAGGCGAATCTACGACCTACTCGGCGTGCGGTTCGATCATTACACGGGTGAATCGTTTTATAACGATAAGATGGACGCTGTTATCGAGCGGCTGACGGAGGCGGGCCTGACACGGGTCTCGGAGGGGGCGTTGATTGTCGATCTGGAAGCTTTTGGTTTAATGCCGTGCTTGCTGCGCCGGGCAGACGGCGCGACGCTGTATGCGACCCGCGACCTGGCCGGAATTCTATATCGTCATCGGGAATATGATTTCTACAAGGTGTTGTATGTGGTCGGATCGTCGCAGCGTGAGCATTTTCAGCAGGTATTCAAGGTGATCGAACTGATGGGCGAGGATTATGCCGACCGTTTGGTACACGTCGAATTCGGCTGGATCAAATTTCAGGAAAAGGCGATGTCGACCCGGTCGGGCACGGTGATCTTTCTGGAAGACGTGATTGATACCGCCACGCAGAAGGCGCTCAAGATAATTGAAGATAAAAATCCGAATCTGCCCGATCTGGAGAAGACGGCCCGCATGATTGGTATCGGGGCGGTGATATTTGCGGATCTGGCTGTCAAGAAGCACAAGGACGTCAATTTTGTCTGGGAGGAAGTGCTCAATTTCGAGGGTGAGACGGGACCGTATCTTCAGTACACGCATGCCCGGCTGTCGGCGCTGATGCGGAAATACGGCCGGGAAATCACCGATCAGGTCGATTTCGGCTTGTATGATTCGCCCGAGGAAAAAGAGCTGTTGATGCATCTCTACCGGTTCGACGCTGTGGTCGAAGCGGCGACGGATAAGTACGAGCCGAATTTCATCGCGGAATATCTTCTCGAATTAGCGGCGGTGTTTAATCGATTCTACCAGCGAAAAGACGCCGAAGGACGATTGGTCAAGATCATATCCGTCGATGAGCGCGAAACGGCGGCGCGGATGCTTCTGGTGTCGGCGGTGCGGACGGTGATGCACGAGGGATTGCGGCTGCTGGGGATCGAGGCGCCTGAGGAGATGTGATACCCGGGAGGCATCGGCGAGACGAATATTCATCAAGGGAAAATCTACTCGTGAGTGATACACAGATCAGACGCGCGCGAAAATTACAGGGACTCATTCGACTTCCGGGAGATAAATCCATCTCGCACCGGGCGGCGCTGATGTCGTTGCTGTGCACAGAAACCGTGGAGGCGCATAATTTCTCACCCGGCGACGACTGCGCTCGTTCGCTGAATGCCGTTGCGGCTCTCGGATGGAGCCTCGAACGAGACCGCGCAACGGTTAGGATTTTGCCTCGGCCCGATGGCATGACGGCGCCAGCCGAGCCGGTTGATTGCGGCAATTCCGGGACGACGATGCGATTACTGGCGGGGTTACTGGCGGGGGCGGGGATATCGGCCCGTCTGATCGGAGATCAATCGTTGTCAGGGCGGCCGATGAATCGAATCGTGGAACCTCTGAGCCTGATGAATGCGGATATTACTGCCGCTGAAGGCGGGACGGCGCCGATCAATATCATACCGTCGCGGTTGATCCCGATCGATTACATTATGCCGGTGCCATCGGCGCAGGTGAAATCATCGCTGCTTCTGGCGGCGCTGGCGTCCCGAACGAATGTGATTGTCCGTGAGAAGGCGTTCACGCGCGATCATACCGAGCGGATGATCCGGTATTTGGGCGGTAAGGTTTGCGTAGAAGATGTCACCCCGGAATTTGTCGCCGACCCGCATGATCCTCGGAAACGAAAAAAGGTGATGCCGACGGATGAGTACCGGCGCACGATTTCAGTAGATGCAAACGAGCGGCCGACGGGCGGTACGATCGAAATTCCCGGCGATATCTCGACGGCGGCGTATTTTATCGCGGCGGCGCTGCTTATTCCGGCAAGTCATGTAATATTGCAGAACGTCGGCCTCAATCCCACCCGTACGGCTTTTATCAATATCGCCCGGCAGATGGGCGCGGACATAAAGCTGAAGAATCGCCGGGAGGTATCGGGAGAACCGATCGGCGACATTGAAGTGCGCCATTCGAAGCTCAAACCCCGTAAGATTTCAGGCGACGCCATCCCGAATCTGATCGACGAACTTCCGGTACTCGGTGTCCTGGCGGCGACAATCGAGGGCACGACGATTATCCGCGATGCCGAGGAACTGCGCCATAAGGAATCTGATCGTATCCGCGCCACGGTCGCCAATCTCGAGACGATGGGCGTCAAGGTCGGTGAATTTCCGGACGGGTTCGCGGTCGAGGGGACGGGCGAGCTGAACGGCGGGGAACTCGATTCGTTCGGCGATCATCGGATAGCGATGGCTTTCAGCGTGGCCGCTCTGGCTGCGCATGGCAAAACGGTGATGAAAAACAGTGACGTCGTCGCGATATCCTGCCCGGACTTTTATGGCATGCTGGAAGGCCTGCGGGTACTATGAGCCGCGGGTATCGATTCGGACTCCTGGGGCACAACATCGCATATTCCAAATCGCCATCGATCTTCTCCGTGCTTGCCGAAATCAGAAATGCCGATATCCGATTCGACCTGATCGATATCGCACCCGACAGATTGGCTTCGAATATAGACCGGCTGAAAGCGCTGGACGGATTTTCGGTGACGATTCCTTTCAAAGAATCATTAATGCCGTATATGGATGATCTATCCGACGAAGTACGGACAATCGGCGCGGTCAATTCGGTCAAGGTCGCAAGCGGCAAGATGCGCGGGTACAACACCGACGCAATCGGGTTCATCGTTCCTCTTCGGGAAGCCGGATTCGGCGGCGGAAGAATTCTTATCCTCGGCGCGGGCGGCGCGGCGCGGGCAGTGATCCACGCCTTCAATTCGGAATATCCGCATGCAAATATTATAGTTTGCGGTCGCACGCCGGATCACGTGGCCCGTTTTGTCGCGGAAATTGCGAGACGATATCCGATAGCGGAAACCCTACGGGGACTGACATTCAATGCGATAGATTTATCCGAGGAATACGACCTGATCGTCAATTGCACGCCGGCGGGCGGCGCAGCGCATTCCGAGGAATGCCCGTTGCCGGATTCGTTTGCGTTCGCGGGCCGGCCGATATGCTATGATTTGGTCTATGAACCGGCCAGCACGGTTTTTCTTGTACGGGCCACGCAGGCCGGGTGCGGCGTAATCGGCGGATTATCGATGCTTGTCAGGCAGGCGGTGGAATCGTATACTATTTGGACCGAAGATGATTTTGACCGCGATGCGGTCACCGAGGAGATATCCGCGCGGCTGCATCGTGCAACCAAGGGAGACAATTCATGAAGAAACCGCCGGAGATAATTTTTCTGTGCGGGTTTTCCGGATCGGGGAAGACCGAGACCGGGGAACGGCTGGCCGAAATGATAGAGTTCGGATTCATCGATACGGACGCGACGGTTGAGGAATCGCTGGGGAAGACGATTCCGGAGATTTTCGCCAAGGAGGGCGAGGCCAAGTTTCGTTTTGCCGAATCGGATGTGATCCGGATGGCGACGCGGCGGCCGCCGCAGGTGATCGCGCTGGGCGGCGGCGCGATCGGGGACGAGCACAAGCTAAGCTATATCAAGGATCATGGTTATCTGGTGTACTTGCGGGTGACGCCGGAGACGGTTTATGAGCGGTTGCGCAACAGCACGCTTCGCCCGCTGCTCGAAGTGTACACCGATGACGAAGAAAAGCGTCGCGAGGCGGTCATGAAACGAATCCACAAGATGCTGGATGAGCGCGAGAAGTATTATCTGGCGGCGGATATGGTGGTCGACACCGAGGGGAAATCGCCAGATGCCGTGGCTCGCGAAATAAAGGAGGTGCTTGCCGGGGATGGCCAAACCGAATGACATAGTCGTCCGGGCGGGCGCGGATGCGTATCCGGTGATTTTCCGGGATCATCGCGCGCGGATGTCCCAGTTAACGCGCGGAAGCAACCGGATCGTGGTGATATCCAATCCGACCGTCTTTGCACTGCATGGCAAGAATATGATGCAGCGCTTTTTCAAGAATGATCGCCGGGTCGTTTCGGTTATGATCGGCGACGGCGAACGATACAAGAATCAGCAGACGATTAACGGGCTATATGAGCAGTTTTTCGATGTCGGCCTTGGTCGTTATGACAGCATCGTCGCTTTCGGCGGCGGGGTGGTCGGCGATACGGCGGGATACGCGGCGGCGACATTCAAGCGCGGTGTGCCGTTTATCCAGGTCCCGACGACGCTATTGGCTATGGTCGACGCGTCGATCGGCGGCAAGGTCGGGATCAATCATCGACTGGGGAAAAACCAGATCGGGGCGTTTTATCAGCCGCTCGGGGTGATCATTGAGCCGACATGGCTGGCGACGCTGGGGCGGCGGGAGATGGTGGAGGGTCTGGCGGAGGTATTGAAGGCGGGTTTTCTATCGTCAGCGGAACTGGTCGAGGCAGCGACGGCGGCTGCAGAGAATTCGGAGTATACGTCAAAGACCAAAGCGGCGATACTGGATTTGATCGTGCGTGCGATCCGGTTCAAGGCTCATATTGTTTCGCTCGATGTATATGATTACGGCATTCGCCGTATTCTCAATTTTGGCCACACCCTCGCTCACGCGATTGAAAAAGCTGAAGGGTACCGCCGCATTCACCATGGCGAGGCGGTGCTGGCGGGGATGATCGGCGCGGTGGTATTGTCGCATTCGGCCGGATGTCTGGCGAGGGACTTGGAAAATAAATATCTGGATTATCTACGACCGTGGACTTTACACATACCGATCCTGAAGGCAAAGATTGAGGATTATCTTGCGCCGCTGGCGGTCGATAAAAAGAATAGGACCCGCACGCCGGTTTTCGTATTGTTGGAAGAGATCGGCCGGCCGGTCGTGCGCGAGGCCGGAACGGCGAAGCGGGTATTCGACGCATTCGATTTTATGAGGGCATGGGTGAACATTCGAGGTGCGATATGAAGACGCTGCTTTTGATCAATGGGCCCAATCTGAGCATGCTGGGAGAACGTGAACCGGATATTTACGGTCACACGACCCTGCTCGAAATCATTGCGGCCGTGACCGACGAGGCCAGACATTACGGTATCGCGCTAAAGCCGTTTCAGAGCAACCATGAAGGCGCCATCATCGATTTTATTCAGGCCGAATACAAGAACGCGTCGGGAATTATAATCAATCCCGGGGCGCTGACGCATTATGCCTATTCGCTCCGCGATTGCCTGGCGGTAATCAATATTCCCATTGTCGAGGTACACATCTCGAATATTCAGCGGCGCGAGGAATGGCGGCGGAAATCGGTTCTCACCGAAGTCTGCACCGGTTTGATCAGCGGCCTTGGCACGGAAGGCTACTCATTGGCGCTTCGATATTTCAAGGACGAATGAGGATGGTTATGAAACGATCATGGATTATATGGATAGTCATCGGCCTGACGGCGGCGGGGCTATCGTCGTGCAAAACCCGACAGATATCCCGTGACGAAATATACGCCTTTATAGGGGATTACGAGAAGCAGTTGGACTTCATCGATCGCCGCCTGGCGGAAGAGAAGTGGACTTATTACACGACCGGAGAAGCAGATTCTCTCGAAATATATCAGCGCGCGTACGACAAACTGAATGCCGATCCGGCGCGGTTGTCGGATATCAAGAGCTACATAACCCTGGTCGACGATCCGGATACGCAGCGGAAGCTGGAATTGATCTCCCGTCGATTGATGCGCGGTGTGGTCAAGGCCGATCCGGCGGTAGCGGCATTGGCCGATTCCCTAGGCCGCGCGACCGCAACCTGGCGTCATGAATTCCGCGGTCAGATGATGACCGCCGATGAGTTGCGAAATACCGCTCTGACCGCATCCAGTCGCGCCGAACGCCGCGAGGCGTATACGGTCCTGTCATCGCCCGGAGAGGTATTGACCGACGGCCTGGCCGCGCTGGCGCGGATGCGCAATCATATCGTGTCGCGTCTGGGATATAATTCCTATTATGATTTGATGCTTACCGCCGACGGTTTGAACAAAACCGATTTTTTCGATCTTCTGGACCGGCTCGAAAAACTCTCGGCCGACGGCTACCGGTCTGGGCTGGATTCGCTCAAAAGAACGCTCGGAATCGATGTGATCCATTTGACGGATATCGAGTACGCGTTACATCAGAGTGAAGTTGTCGCTGCCGGCTATGTGCCCGCTGATCGGCAAATACAGATGGTCGAAGCGACACTGGCGGCGCTGGGAACGAAACTCCTGAATATGCCGATCTATTTCGGCGACCGGGATTCGACTGCCGTGGAAATGGCCGATCCGGTGCTCGCGGTTCATGTGCCGCAGGATATCCGGGTACCGGTGAAATTGGAAAATGGCCTGCCGTCGCTGATGCGGCTGTTCGATCAGGTCGGCCGCGCCGTTTATCTGGCCCGGATCGAGCAGGACGATGTACTTTTCGCCCGTCCGCCGGCGCCATGTTTCGCCGCGGGCATGGCTGACATATTCAGAGGCATGACGGTATTCGACGGCTGGCGGCTCCAATATGCCGGCATGCCGGAACCATTAGTGTCGCGACTCAGTTCCGCGGGAGAATTCGCACGCCTGTTTCGGCTGCGGCTGATGCTGGTTGACCTGTGGTTCGAGAAAGAATTGTATTCCAATCCCGCTCCCAACCTTGCCGACATTTACGGCAATTTGATTCAAACCTATTTGCTGGTGCCGTCGGGATCGGTCCCGCCGCCGGTCGATCTGGTCGCGGACTGGATCTCCGAACCGATGCATATGCAGAATGATTTGGTCGGCAAATGCATCCAAATGCAGACGTACCATTACCTGCACGATAAATATCAATCGGTTCTGGACAACCAGCATACTCGGGAATTCCTGGTGCAGAATTTCTTCCGGTTCGGCGCGGCTGATGATTGGCAGGAATTGCTGAGGCGGGGTACCGGCGAGCCGTTGACGCCGGCTTATTATCTTGAATACTACGGCGATTGACCTCCGATAAAAAATGATATATCCTTGGCGGGAGGGCACAACAGCCCTCCCGTTTTGATATGAAAAAAGACGATCTGCTATATACCGAAGGGTCGATTATCCGAGGCGTATGGCGCCTGGGATGGCCGGCGGTGACGTCGATGTTTCTGGAGACGTTTCTGTCGATCACCGACGCCTTCTGGGTGGGCAAGCTCGGCGCGACCGAGATGGCAGCGGTGACGTCGAGCATGTTTCCGATCTGGACATTCTTTTCGATCTTGACCGTTGTGCCGATCGGCGTCCTGGCAATAATTTCACGCGCGGTCGGGGCGCGGGAAACCGGATCGGTGAGCCGTTCAGCGGGGCAGAGTCTTGTTTTCGCCGTGCGGGTCGGGCTGTTGTGCACGGTTGCCGGGTTGGCCCTGAGTTCGTGGGTTTTCGATTTGATGGCCACGTCGCCCGATGTGACCCGCATGGGCGTTGCCTATTTGCGGATATTTTTCATCGGAGCCGTGTTTTTCGTCGTCAACGAGACCTTTTCGGGAATTTTTCGGGCGGCGGGCGACGCCAAGGCGCAGTTGATCGGGTCGATGTCGGCGGTTTTGCTGAATATCGTTCTCGATCCGCTGCTGATCTTCGGCATCGGGCCGTTTCCCCGGTGGGGCACGAGCGGCGCTTCGCTGGCGACGATTATCGCGGCTGCCTGCGGCACGCTGGTGTATATCATCATGATTCTGCGGGGGCGGCTGCAATACCCGATTCGTTTCCGTTTTCTGGAGAAGCTCGATTACAAGCTGGCCTGGACGATTGTCCGGATCGGCTTTCCGCCGGCCACATCAGGGGTGGTGTTTTCAGTGATCTATATTTTCATAAATCGCATCGTCGCCGATTTCGGCACCGATTCGATTGCGGCCCTGATGATCGGTCACCGTATGGAATCGTTGTCGTATCTGACAAGTTTCGGCATCTCGATGGCGGCGTCGACGATTGTCGGGCAAAACCTGGGGGCGGGTAAGCCGGAACGGGCGGCCCGCTCGGCATGGGTGTCGGTCGGTATCAGTTGCGGGGTGACGACGTTTATCGCGTTGGTATTTCTGCTGTTTCCGCGACAGCTATCGCTGTTTTTCATTCAGGATGAAGCGGTCGTATCGATCGCCGTTCATTATTTGCGCATTCTGGCGCTGTCGCAGATGTTCATGGCAGCGAGTATCGTGCTGGACGGCGCCTTTGCCGGGGCGGGAAACACCATGCCACCGACGGCGATTTCGATCCCCGGTTCAATCGTCCGGTTGCCTCTGGCGTATTATCTATGTTATATTGTCGGCGTCGGCGTCAACGGCGTATGGTGGTCGATCACAATATCCACCTGGGCGCGGGCGCTGGTGACAGTGTATTGGTTCAGCCGTAACCGATGGAAGAAAACCGGCGTCATCGATACTCACGGCGCCGACCGAGACGTGCGCTTCGACGGAACTGGAAGCGATTGACGAAATTTGAAGGACGACGCTATCGGAGGAAGAAGACCGATTATGATAGAACAGTACGTGAGATTCGAAGAGGAGGGCGAAGCGAGGTATGGTAAACTTATCGAGGACCGGATCGATATACTGGACGGCCCGTATTTCCTGAATGCGGAATCGACCGGCCTGGAAACGTTCGTGGAACAAGCGACGCTGATCTGCCCGGTGGAACCGAGCAAGATTATCTGCGTCGGGTTGAATTATCATATGCACGTGGCTCAATCGCAGTCGGCGACGGAAGCGCCCAAGAATCCGGTGTTGTTTCTCAAGCCGCCCAGTTCGCTTTTGGGGCCGTTTGGCAAAATCGTTTATCCCGATAACTGCGATCGGGTCGATTACGAGGCCGAGCTGGCGGTGGTGATTGGTAAGAAAGGCCGGAATATCCCGGAGGATAAAACCGGCGAATATATTTTTGGATATACCTGTCTCAACGATGTCACCGCCCGGAATATTCAGAAGGCGGACGGGCAATGGACGCGGGGGAAGGGATTCGATACGTTTTGCCCGGTCGGTCCGAAGGTAATCAAAGGTGTAGACGTGTCGGATGTTACCGTCGAGGCCTATCTCAACGGGGATCGCAAACAGTTCGGGCGGACGTCGGACATGATATTTTCCATTCCGTATCTGATCAGTTTCATCTCGTCGGTGATGACGCTCATGCCCGGCGATGTCATATCGACGGGCACGCCGCAGGGAATCGATCCGATGCACAAGGGAGACACGATTGAAGTACGGATCGAAAATGTCGGATCGCTCGTCAATACCGTCGTGTAACGAACCCGGATGTGTTCAGGAGGTCAACGAATGACCGAGCGGTTGTATTATACTAATTCGTACGTGCTGACATTCAAAGCGGCAGTGACTGCGATTGACGAAACCGACGGCCGGTATCGGGTGACGCTCGACGAGTCGGCTTTTTATCCGACCTCCGGCGGGCAGTTGTCCGACAAGGGCAATTTATCGGGAGAGAAGGTTGTCGAGGTCGTCGAAGACGGCGGCGAGGTTTATCATATCCTTGACTCGAAGCCGGGTTTTTCGGTCGGCGACAAGGTGTCGGGCAAGATCGACGACGCGCGACGCCGCGATAATATGCAGAAACACACCGGCCAGCACATTTTGTCGCGGGCGTTTATCGAAGTATGCAATGCGGAAACGGTCAGTTCGCGGCTGGGCGACGAGGATTCGACGATTGAACTCAACCGGGATACGATCAGCGACGACGAGACGGGGCGTGCGGAGGAGTTGGCCAATATCATCATATTCGAAGATCGACCGGTACGGATAGAGTTTGTGCCTCACGACAAGCTCAAGGATATACCGTTGCGGAAGATTCCCGACCGTGAGGAAGGGCCGTATCGCATTATCGTTATCGATGATTTCGACTGGTCGGCCTGCGGCGGAACGCATTGCCGGGCGACCGGATCGGTGGGGATGGTGAAGATCACCGGGCGGGAGAAAGTGCGCGGACATTTTCGGCTGCATTTCTTGACCGGGCTATCGGCGCTCGAGGATTATCGCTGGCGATTTGACCAGATCGAAAGCATCTCGAATCTTTTCACCCGTCACGGCAGGGAGTCGGTGGCGGCGGTGGAGGGGCTTATCGAAGAAAACGCCGCGCTCAGAAAGAAAAACGCAAAATTGCGCAAGGAGATGCTTCCGGCCCTGACGGAAAAGTGGTATGGCGAAGCGCGCGAGATCGGAGGCAAGAAAATCGTCACCCTCGATTTCACCGGAGCTGATTTTACGGAGGCGCGGGAAGCGGCGCTGGGTATAATCAATAGATACACGGCGGCGGCGATTATCGGCGTCGACGACAAACTAATGGTGGCGGTATCGAAAGACTTTGGGGCCTCCGCGGCGGACATACTGAAAAGGGCGGCCGGATTGTATGGCGGACGGGGCGGCGGATCGCCGCAATTGGCCCAGGGGGGCGGCTTTAGCCGGGAGGACATCAAAGTTTTACTTGCCGCACCGGAAAAGATTCTCGATATATGATTAATGGCCGGATGGCGTAACATATCACTCGTTTGCATCTGTTTTCTGCTCCTTGCCCGCGCGGCTTATGCGCAGGGAAACACGCGAACCCTTATTCTTGAAAATTTCGATACGCTCAATCGCAAAATGACGGACAGCGGTTCGGTCTGGTATGGGTACGGCAATATACGGCTACGGATGGACTCGACCGTCATCGTCGCCGATTCAATGATTTGGTATCGGGATTACGAAATTATCCATTTTTTCGGCGACGTCGAAGTGTCGGATTCGGTCCAGCACATTCAGGCGAGGCAGCTGAGCTATTATCATCGGGATTCATCGTTGGTGGCGCGCGGAGACGTTGTCATCGTCCAAAGTCACGATTCGGTGAAGACCGAGTCGCAACTGGCCCGGTACGACCGGGCGTCGAATATTATCTATCTCGAAGGGACGCCCCGGCTGTTTCTCAATTACCCCGACACGGCCAATATGATTCAGGTGGACGCCGATTACCTGACATTTTACCAGGACGCCGGGCAGGCTGAGGCGGTCGATAACGTGGTGATCACGTATCAGGAAACGCGGGCGACTTCGGGATGCGCCGAATATTATCGTCACGATGATTTGCTGATTCTCCGCGATCAGCCGCACGCGGTGCGGGATTCATCGGATATATCGGGCACGCTGATGCAGATCCGTTTCGCCGAGAAAGGCATCGAGCAAATCGATGTGTTTGAGGAAGCGAAGGCGTTGTTCGTCGAGGAGAGCGATACCACCGGGGGTGAATTTTCTGGGCAGACAAAGCTTTCCGGCGATAATATCGTGTTTTACTTTAGCGGCGACCAGGTGCGGCGGATCAATGCGTCGGGCGCGGCGCAGTCCGAATATTTTCCGCCGGCCGATGATACCACGGGAGCGGGCAAGAATTTCGTTTCCGGGGATTCCATTTTCATCTATGTGGGCAATCGCAAGATATCCAAGGTCGAGATAAAGGGCGGCGCGGAGGGGGTGTATATCACAAAGCCCGAAGCCCCCGATTCGATCTCCGGGGACACCCTGGCGGCGGCGGTCGCGGATACGACGTCCGTGAGAACATCCGAAGCGACCGAGGCGCCGGTTGTCGATTCTCTTCACGCTGTAGCCCCGGACAGCGCGGCTATCGCCGATACTCTGGCGGCCGTGACGCCGGAAGATTCGATTCATTACCAGGGGAGGTTTCTGGAATATTTCGCCAAGGATCGCATAATCCGCGTCAGCGGCGACGCCAAGGTGCGGCAGGGCCAGGTTGCGCTGGACGCCAATCAGATCGATTATGACGTGCCGAGGCGAGTGGTGTTGGCCACGGCCAAGGTCGATACGGTCGACACGGCCAAGAGCGTCGTGCCGTTGATGTTGAAAGACGGCAATGAGGAGATTATCGGGTCGAAGCTGGTTTTCAACGTCGATACCAAACAGGGGTTGATCGAAGACGCGACGACCTCTTACGAGCAGGCGTATTATCGGGGCAAGGATTTATTCAAGGAGGAGGACAAGGTCTTCTATGTCGAAGACGGTCTTTTGACGTCGTGTGATTTACCGGAGCCGCATTTTCATTTCAGTTCGAAGAGGATGAAGATCATTCACAATGATCGGGTGATCGCCAAGCCGGTGGTGTTTTATGTCGAAACGCTGCCGGTGATGATCATCCCGTATTATATTTTTCCACTCAAGCGGGGGCGTCATTCAGGGATATTGCCCTTGCGGTTCGGGAATTTCGAGAAGGGCAATCGGTACCTTGGAAATATCGGCTATTACTGGGCGGCGTCGGATTACTGGGACATGCAGGGGTCGATGGATTTTTACGAAAACATCGGGATCACGTTCAACGGGTCGCTTCGGTATAGCAAGCGATACGGTTTTACCGGGAATGTCTATGGCTCGTACGCCCGCAACCGTCAGGAGGGGGTTAGCGGCCTGACCAAGAGCGATACCTGGCGCGTGTCCGGCAATCACGCCCAGAAACTGCCCTATGATGTCGATTTTCGGGCGGATTGGCTTTTCACCGAGAAGAGCTACACGGACAATTATATTATCGATCAGCAGCAGCGATTGGACCGGAGCATCCAATCTAAAGCCAATTTTGCGAAACGATTCGGGCGGGCCGGGCTGTCTCTTTCCTTCAGCCATACCAAAAACATCGATACTGATCAGCGTCGCAGCAGCCTGCCTCGGGGAGCGCTGTCGCTGCCGTCGTTTCATCCGTTCGGGAGCGGCCGCATCGTGGACGGCGTGGAAAAGAAAAGCTGGTATAACCAATTCTATGTCGGATACAACAATGTTTTCGAATTTTCCGGCAGCCGTGACAAGCGTTCCGACGGCGTTACCACCGGCAAGGATATCGTCTATATTAATCATAGGGCATCGATAAGCGCGCCGCAGAAGCTGTTTAAGTACGTCACATTTGGCCCCAGCGTGTCATTGCAGGAAACCTGGTACTATATCATGGATACACAGCTCGCACGGGAGCAGGGGATATCCGTCAATCATGCCTACCGCAGAGGAGCTATTTCCGCCGGAGTCGGATCGGAGACGAATCTCTATGGGACGTTCCCGATCAATCTTCTCGGGCTGTTAGCTCTGCGGCATGTCATGACGCCGACGGTGTCGTTTTCGTGGTCGCCCACGGTGACAACCAACGCCGCGGTGAAATCCTACACCGGCATTGGAGGAGGCGGCGGCAGATCCATGTCGATGGGATTCGGCCTGACTCATCTCATACAGGCCAAGGTTAAATCCGGCGACACCGACAAGAAGCTGGATTTGTTGCGGGTTACGTCCAACACGAGCTATAACTTCGTGGCCACCGGGCAAAAATTCGGCTTCCTGAATACATCGATCTCTTCATCTCTGGCGCGAAACCTCAGTGTGCAGGGGAGCCTGACGCATACGTTCTACGATGAAAACGACAAGCTGCATTTCTGGTCGCCCAGCCTGCGCTCATTCTCGATATCGTCGTCGTTCCAGGCGCGGGGATCGGTGGCCGACGATTATGTGCGGCAGGGTCTGGAGTCGCAATCGACTCTGGATTCTCTCCAGAATGAAAACACGACCGGTCTTGGGGTGAATGTCAACACGGACACCAATTATGGCGCGGGGAGCGGTTCATGGAACGTCAACCTGTCCCATTACTACAGCGAGAACAAGGATTACGGTTCGATCACCAGTCGTATTCACTGGATTCGGGCCACGTTCAATGTCGATTTGACAGAGAATTGGAAGATCAAATATTCCCAGACGTATGATTTTGTCCGCCATCAATCGATCGACAAAATGGTCGATTTGTATCGGCGGTTGCATTGCTGGGAGGGGCATTTTTACTGGATACCGACCGGGTCGCGGCAGGGGTATTATTTCAAAATAAACGTCATCAGCATACCGGATATCAAAATCGAAAAATCGGAATCGGGTCTGCGGGGAGCGCTGTTTAATCGCTGATTTGCAGGGGGAGGGACGGCGTGGCGTCGAGAAAATCGGCCTTTGGAGCCGGATAGGCTGTTGAAAGCTTGATTTTCGCGATTTTTTCGCCTATTCGGAATATTTTTTCATTGACAATAGCGTTAATAAAAAAATAGATTTGCCCCGTAAAAAATTCGGTACACACACCATTAACCATTGGAGGTTTTGTCATGACCAAGGAACAACTGATCGAAAGGATGGCCAAAGAGGCCAACATCAGCAAGCGGGCGGCCAACGACGCCCTTAAAACCCTCTTTGGCACGGTCACGCAGGCGTTGAAGCGGGGTCAGAAAGTCAGCTTTGTGGGCTTCGGCACTTTCACCACGACCAAGAGAAAAGCCCGCACCGGCCGTAATCCGCAGACCGGCGCGACGATCAAAATCCCGGCGGCCCGCGTGCCCAAATTCAAACCGGGCAAATCGCTTCGCGACGCTGTCAAGAAGTAAACGGTGCGCAAACGCATGGAAAAGGCAGGGCCTTGCCCTGCCTTTTTTAGTTGACCGTCAGGGAAGCTCTGGGATATTTTAAATTTTGTCATGGACGATAAGAGAAAAATACAGATTGTCGGAATTCTGCTGGTGGCCTTCGGGCTGATGCTTTTTGTCAGCCTTGCGGGCCATCGCACCGTGGACGACCTCAAGATCAAATCCGACGAGGCCGTCTACGGGAATCCTTTTTCGATCGCCTATTCCAATCCCGGCGGGATGATGGGCGCCTATTTCAGTTATATCACACTCTTTTTCCTGGGATGGACGGCCTTTTTCGCTGCGATATACCTCTGCGTCCTGGGACTCAAACTGGCCGGGCTCGATATCGGGCGAAGACTCCTGAAACATGCCGGCATGGCCTGGGGGCTGGCTTTTCTCTTTCTCATGCTCATCGACATCCCGAGGGCCACATCGGGATTTTACGGCACCGACGTGCCCGGCGGGGCGGGCGACCTGGGGCAAATCATTATAGGCCTTATGCACAAGCTGGTCGGGACGTTCGGGGCCTATATTGTTCTTATGGCGGCGATCATATCGACGCTGGTGTTCTACGCCTCGATTTCGCATCGTTTCCGCAACACCGTAATGCGTGTCCGCAACGTGGCGCTTGATCTGTGGAAAGAACTGGTCGAGAAGTTGCAGCCGCTGTTCCTGCAGGCGCGGGAAAACGTCAGCCGCCGGAGCAAAGCGGTCATTCGGGGAACTGAATTTCGGAAAGAACTCAAGAAGGCGTCGCGGAAGATTCGGAAGCGGGGTGCCAACGGCGGTGAAGACGAGGAAGAGATAGAAGACAGGATCATGACTGAAGACGGTGCCGCATCGGAAACGGATAATCGGAATCGTCGAACCAAGAGAAAAGTGGTTCTTCCCGGCAAACCGGAGGGCACAGTTAAGTCGGCGGCGACATCCGGGGGAGAGGCTGCCGAGGGCGACCCCAATACGTTCATTCAACCGGGCATAGACTTGTTATCATCGCCGCCTCAGGCCGCTCCGGCATATAGCGACAAGGAGTTGTCCGAAACGGCCCGTTCTCTTCGGGAGACCCTGGAAACTTTCGGCGTCAGGCTGGACGGCAATATCGAGATGTATCCCGGGCCGGTGATTACTCGGTTTGAAGTGCGGCCGGCGGCGGGTATCAAGGTGAACCAGATCGCCAATCTGTCGGAAGACCTGGCGCTGAATCTTCGCGCTAAAAGCATTCGCATCGTGGCGCCGATACCCGGCAAGGCGGCGGTGGGGATCGAGATTCCCAATCGCAATCCGCAAATGGTGTTTATCAAGGATATTCTATCTTCGGAGCAATATCGGCAGAATAATTATCACCTCCCTCTCGCATTCGGCAAGGATATTTCCGGCAAGCCGTATGTCACCGACCTGTCGATCATGCCGCATCTGCTGATCGCAGGGACGACCGGTTCGGGCAAATCAGTCTGCATCAATGTGGTTATCACGTCGCTGATTTATCGGCTTCATCCCCGAGAGCTCAAGTTCATCTTCATCGATCCCAAGATGCTGGAATTAACGGTATATAAGGGTATCCCGTATCTGGGCGAGAAAGTCGTGACCAATCCGAAACAGGCCGAGCGGGTGCTCAACGATGTCGTTTCGGAGATGGAGAATCGCTATAAAAAGCTGGCCGCGGCGGCCGTACGCAGTATCGTCGATTATAATAAAAAGCAGAAATCGGTCGAGGACAGGCTGCCGTATATCGTCATTGTCATCGACGAGCTGGCCGACCTGATGATGTCGACCCATTCCAGCCGGGTGGAACTGTTGATTACTCGTCTGGCGCAAATGGCCCGGGCGGTCGGGATTCATTTGATTCTGGCGACGCAGCGACCGTCGGTCGATGTTATCACCGGCTTGATCAAGGCCAATTTCCCGTCACGGATGGCGTTTCAGGTGGCGACCAAGACCGATTCGCGTACGATTCTGGACGGCAACGGAGCGGAACGGCTGCTGGGCTCGGGCGATATGCTTTTCCTGAAAGCCGGTTCGGCCGAAGCGGTTCGTCTCCACGGGGCGTACGTTTCATCGGAGGAAACCGAGGCGATCGTGACGTTCATGAGAAACCAGGCCTATTGCCGGTATTGGCAGGAGGAAGTTGAGGCGGTCGCCGAAGAGAAAGCGCAAATGCGACAGCTCAACGATCCGGTGTTGCAGGAGGCTATCGAGACCGTGATCCGGCAAGGGCAGGCGTCGGTTTCGCTATTGCAGCGCAAACTTGGTGTCGGCTACCAGCGCGCCGCGCGGCTGATCGACGAGTTGGAGGCGATGAATGTGATCGGACCGTACAACGAATCAAAAGCCCGCGATGTACTGGCCGATAAGTCGTTTTTGGAAATAGTCAAAACCGGCAAGATTCCCAAAACTTAAGGTCCCCGATTCGGTATAAATTCCAAATGGCGCGGCTATTAGTGATATTTGTTTCGGCGGTTATCCTGACCGCCCCGGCGGCGTTTGCCCAAGGCGGCGCGTGTCCGGATATCGATACCCTGCGGGCCAACTATCAGGGCATGGGCTATATCTCACTGGATTTTATTCAGCTCGTCCATTCCGATATCTTCAAGACGGTGGATACGATACCGGGCAGCGTTTCGGCCGGGGGCGAGGGCCGGTTTCGGTTGAGTTTGCCGGGACGATTGTTGGTTTCGAACGGCGTTCTGTACTGGAGTTATTCCGAGGAAAACAAACAGGCGCTGGTCGATTCGGTGGCCAAAATCGGCTCGTGGGACCCGCTGACACTCTTGTACGATCCCGAAAAGGTGTACCAATGCCGATCCGAGAAAATTGTCGGTGACACGATTACATTCGACATGGCCGCGGTCGACAGCGCGACCGATCCGGCCGAATTCACCCTGTTTGTGCGACGAGGGACGTTCGTTCCCCAGAAGCTGATATATTTTGATGATAACGATTCCCGGATTGTGGTCCTAATCCGGCATTTCTCCCGCCTCTCCCATCTTTCCGACTCCCTGTTCGAGTTCCATCCCGCGCCGGGGGTGGAAGTCATCGACATGCCATGAAAACCTTCTATATCCATAGGCTCGGTTGCCCCAAAAACGACGTCGATGCCGACTATATCGCCGGCTATCTTAAGTCACTCCACCTGGCCGAGACGGTCAGCCCCGAGAGCGCCGACCTGGTGATCGTCAACTCCTGCGGGTTTATTCAATCCGCCAAGGAGGAATCGATTGAGGCCGTATTATCACTAGCGCGGTTAAAACAGAATTCGGAAGGCAGGAGACTGGTTATGACGGGGTGTTTATCGCAACGGTATGCCGACGAATTGCACCGTGAAATGCCTGAGCTCGACGGGATCATCGGTCTGAATGATATCGAGGCGTTGCGCGGGATTGTGAACGGCGGAGCGGGGCCAATCGTGGCGCGCAGCGATAACCCCGCGACCTACCCGGTCTGCCAATATCCCCGGGCGATTTCGGGATCTGACCCCTATGCATATATCAAAATATCCGACGGATGCGATAATCGATGCAGTTATTGCGCTATTCCGGATATCCGGGGGGCGTTTCGCAGCCGCCCGATTGACGATATCCGCCGCGAGGCCGAGTTTTTGCTGGAGCAGGGCAAACGGGAATTGATTCTGGTGGCACAGGAATCGACGGCGTACGGGCGGGATTTGTACGATCAACCGCAAATCATACCGCTGCTGGAGAATCTGTCCGAAATCGTCGGCGAATTTTGGATTCGGGTCATGTACATGCACCCGGCGAGGTTGGAAAAAGAACTTATCGACTATATGATTGACAATCGGCGGATATGTAACTACTTTGACATACCGTTGCAACATATCAATGACGACATGTTGCGATCGATGGGCCGCCGGGTAGGACGGCGGCGGATCGAGGAGTTGTTGACCGTGATTCGTGCCGGGAACGCAGCCAGCGCCATACGGACGAACTTTATCGTCGGTTTTCCCGGCGAATCGGACGCGCGCTTTGAAGAATTGTGCCGTTTTGTCGAGGATCAGCGGTTCGAGCGGCTCGGCGCCTTTGCATATTCGGCCGAGGATGGCACGCCGGCGGCGGGCCGGACGGATCAGGTCCCTGACGAAACGAAAGAATGGCGGTATCATCGGCTGATGGAGATTCAGCAGAAGATTGTTTTCGAACGAAATCGTTCTGAGATAGACCGGCGGTACGACGTGATTGTGGATGCGATTGACACTGAAACCGGCGAAGCGGTTTGCCGAACCCGTTTTGACGCCCCGGAAATCGATCAGACGGTACGGGTAAAAACGGGCGGTCTGACGCCGGGAGAGATCAAGACCGTCAGGATCACCGGCTGCGCTGATTACGATCTTTTGGGAGAATGGGAGGCGGTATGAGTCCTGGAGTAAGCCTCGACAAGACCGGCATTTTCATTTCCAAGCCGATCGCCTTTCTGCTGGTGCTGATTTATCTTTTGCAGTCGACGCTTTTAATATTTCTCATCAAAGATAAATACGAACTGCACAAGATCATCGATTACCAACGCGCTCGCCTCAGCGAGATGGGGGAGCAACTCAAGATTTTCCAGGCGATTGAGGATTTCCAGGTGGGATTTTCGGCGCAGGAAAAAATCGACCTGGCCCGGGTAATTTTTGAAGAAAGCCGCAAATATAATTATGACCCGATGCTGATCATGGCGGTCATACTCACCGAGTCTTCGTTCAGGAAGGGCCAGGTATCGAACGCCGGGGCGCGGGGGGTGATGCAGGTGATGCCGGACATCGGCCGCGATTTGGCCGCGAAGACCGGGATGAAATGGCGCGGTTCGGATCAGTTATTCGATCCGGTGACGAATATCCGTTTGGGGACACTGCACCTATTCGAACAGATTTTAAAATTCAAGGACGTGAAGAAAGGGCTGATCGCCTACAATCTGGGGGAGACCCGCCTCCGGGGACGGCTTCGCGAAAACAAGCCCCTGCCGGGGCAATATGTCCGTCGGGTATGGGAAAATTACAACATGCTGAAAGATAGATATGAAAGTTAAGAGGATCTCGCTGCGAATTATTTTTGTCGGACTGATCGCCGTCTCGCTGCTGGCCGGATGCGGCGGGGTGACCATGAAGAATTACGCCACGGCCGAGTTGCAATACCGGAACGCCATGACCGAATTTCAGAAGGAAAACTTCCTAAAAGCAATCGACGGTTTTCAGAAGGTGATATACAATTTTGGCGGCTCATCGGTGGTGGATTCGGCCCAATATTATTTGGCGATGTCGTATTATCATCAGGAAGATTTCTATATGGCCGCGGCGGAATTCGAGCGGTTGGCGACAACCTATCCGGGATCGCCGTTCGTCGATGACGCCCAGTACATGGCCGGATTGTGCTATTTCAAATCAGCGCCCAAAAATTATGGACTGGATCAGGACGAATTGCAGAAGGCCATCGAGTCATTGAACGATTTCGTGACGGATAATCCCGAATCGGAACTGGCCGACGAAGCGCGCGCCGTCATCGCGCAGGCCAACGAGCGACTGGCGCATAAACGTTACGCCAACGGGCGCATGTATTACCGGCTGGGATATTACGACGCCGCCGAGGTTTATTTCCGGCGCGTGATCGACGAGCATACCAGCACCGAGTGGGCGGCCCGGGCGCTGTTTTATACCGGGGAAATTAAAGTCAAGCAGAAGAAGTTCAGTGAGGCCAGGGATATCATCAACAATTTTCTGGTGGTGTACCCGGAAAATGAATACCATGACAAGGCCGTGAAACTCCTGGCCAAAATCGACGAAAAAATTGCCGAGACCGCGGAAAAGAATTGATCCGTCGCAGGGTGGCCTGTGGGGAATCATGGGCGGCACCTTCGATCCCCTGCACTACGGTCATCTCGTCATGGCCGAATCGGTCCTGCATTCAGTCAATGCCGACGGCATGTTGTTCGTCCCGGCCCGCGTGCATCCCTTCAAATCGGATCGTAAACTGACCGAATACGGCCACCGGGTGGAAATGGTGCGAATGGGAATAGCCGGCAATGAGCGCTTCCGGCTCGAAGAGCCCCCGGAATATATGAAGTTTACCATCGATCTCATCGACTACCTGCGCCACCGGTATCCGCCGGCGGACTTTTTTCTGGCGGTGGGATCGGATATCGTCGATGAATTCGAACGCTGGCGCAAACACGAGGAGATTGAGCATAATGTCAGAATCGCCATCGCGGCGCGGCCCGGCTCGCAGCCCCGCCCGGGCAACGGCGACGTTCTCCGGGGGGCCGAGTGGGTGATGATTCCGCAGTATGATCTGTCGTCGACGGCGATCAGGGAACGGGTGCGGTCGCGGCTGTCCATCCGGTATATGACGCCGGATCCGGTGATACGCTATATCGTCGAGAATAAATTGTATGTCGCATAGGAAAGAAAAAACGCTGTTTCTGATCGACGGGTCGGCCATCGCTTACCGGGCATATTTTGCGTTTATTCGCAACCCGTTGATCAATTCCAAGGGCGAAAACACCTCGGCATCATTCGGTTTTGTCAATTCTCTGGTGAAAATTTTGCGGGATGAGAATCCCGCTTATCTGGCGGTCGTGTTCGACACCAAAGCGCCGACGTTCCGACACGAAAAGTACGCCGAGTACAAATCGACCCGGGCCAAAATGCCGGATGACATGGTGGCGCAGCTGCCTCGCATCCATCAGGTGGTTGCGGCCCTCAATATTCCTGAATTCGCCATCGACGGATACGAGGCCGATGACGTCATCGCGACGATTGCCAAACTGGCCGCGAAGAAGGACATCCATGTGTATCTTGTTTCCGGCGACAAGGATTTATTCCAGCTCGTCGACGATCATGTCAGCATGTATGTCCCGGGCCGGGGAGCGGAACAGCCGACGCCGATGGACCGCGAAGCGGTCAAGAACAAAATCGGAGTTTATCCCGAGATGGTTATCGATTTCATGGCGCTCACCGGCGACAGTTCCGATAATGTCCCCGGTGTTCCCGGGGTCGGCCCAAAGACGGCGCTGTCGCTGTTGGAGCAATTCGGAAATCTCGATAAGGTTCTCGACGGCGCCGATGAAATCAGCGCCAAAGGCGTACGCACGAAAGTCATGGAGAGCAAAGACAAGGCGCTGCTATCACGGGAACTGGTCACGCTCGACTGCGACGTACCGATTGAATTCACGCTCGATGATCTGAGCCGGCGTGAGCCGAATATGGAAGAGTCCAAAGAACTTTTTTCCGATCTCGAATTTTTCTCATTGCTCAAAGAATTTGTCGGGGAAACGCCGGAGACGGCCGGGCCGGAGTCGGCCATCGAGGAAAAATATCATCGTGTCGCGACAGTCGCCGATCTGAAAAAGCTCGTGGACAAGCTGTCATCTCAAAAAGAAATCGCCGTGGACACCGAGACCGATTCTTTGATTTCCCGCAAGGCCAATCTGGTGGGGATATCGTTATCGGCGGAAGCCGGGGAGGCATATTATATCCCGGTCGGTCACACGACCGAATCGACGCTCAACCTGCCGCCGGATGAGGTGCATAAAATCCTCGATCCGTTATTGCAGAACGACAAAGTGCAGAAGATAGCCCATAACTTTAAATATGACCTGCAAGTCATGGAACGGGCGGGATATACGATATCGCCGATATCGTTCGACACGTTTCTGGCGTCGTATGTGCTGAATCCGTCAGCGCGCGGTCATAGCCTCGATAATCTGGCGTTCGAGCACTTCAATCATACCATGATCCCAATCACCGATCTGATCGGGAGCGGCAAAAAGCAGAAATCGTTCGCGACGGTTCACCCCGAGACGGCGTCGAAATATGCGTGCGAGGACGCCGATTATGCCTATCGGCTGCGGGGCGTATTCGCGCCGGAACTCGAAAAGAAAAAGCTGGCCCGTCTCTATTACGACATCGAGATGCCGTTGATCCCGGTACTGTCCCGGATGGAAATCGCGGGGGTCAAGATCGACGTCGATTTTCTCGGTGAGCTGTCAAAGGACATGGAAGCCGAGATGGGGAAGATCGAGCGCGGCATCTACACCATGGCCGGGTACGAGTTCAACATTAATTCCACTCAGCAATTGGCGAAAGTGTTGTTCGAGGAATTGAAACTGCCGACCAAGGGTAAAACCGCCAAGAAAACGGCCTATTCCACCGACGTGCGGGTCCTCGAAGAGTTGGCAAAAATCGATCCGCTGCCGCAGGCCGTCCTTGAATATCGCCAGTTGACCAAGTTGAAATCGACATACATCGATGCCTTGCCGGGGCTGGTCGATCCGGAGACCGGGCGGGTGCATACCACATTCAACCAGGGCGTTACGGCCACCGGGCGATTGTCGTCATCGGATCCGAATCTGCAGAATATTCCGGTGCGCACCGAAAGCGGCCGGGAAATTCGGCGGGCGTTCATTCCCGGCGGCAAGGACTGTTCGCTACTCGTGGCCGATTATTCGCAAATCGAACTACGAATCCTGGCTCATTTTTCCGAGGATAAGGGATTGATAGGCGCGTTTGAGAACGGGCAGGATATTCATGCCCGGACGGCCTCGGAGGTTTTCGGAGTTGCCCTCGATAAAGTCACGACGGCTCAGCGGCGGGTGGCTAAGACGGCCAACTTCGCCATCATATACGGCGTGTCGGCATATGGGCTGTCGCAGCAGACCGACCTGTCCGTCACCGAGGCGAAACAGTTTATCGATATCTACTTTCACCGTTATCCCAAGATCAAGGGATATACCGACGGCATCGTCGAGCGGGCCCGAAAGGACGGATATGTGACGACGCTGCTGGGACGGCGGCGGTCTTTGCCGGAGATAACGAGTAAGAACCGGCAGGTGCGGGAATTCGCCGAACGGACGGCGATCAACACGCCGATACAGGGAACCGCCGCCGATCTGATCAAAATGGCGATGATCGCCATCGACAAAGACATATCGTCGATGAAATCGAAGATGGTTCTTCAGGTGCACGATGAACTGGTCTTCGACGCCCACAACGACGAACTCGACAAGCTCAAGCGGATCGTGGACAAGCGTATGTGCCACGCAGTAAAGCTGAAAGCGCCGCTGGCGGTGGACATGGGGATCGGGCCAAACTGGCTGGAGGCCAAATAAATGATTCTGGGGGTGACCGGCCTGATCGGATCGGGCAAGTCCATTGTCGCCCGGACGTTCGAAGAAGAAGGCGCAGTCTTGATAGACTGCGATGCGATTGGACGTGAGGTCGTCGAAAGCGATCCCACTCTGCAGTATCGATTGGTCCTTGAGTTCGGTGCGTCGATTCTCACTGCCAAAAAGCTGATAGACCGCCCCGCGTTGGGGCGGCTGGCATTTTCATCACCAGAAAATACCGACAAGCTCAATGCCATCGTGCATCCGCCGATTCTGGCGGAATTGGATCGCCGCATGGTGGAAGTTCGGCGAAAAAAGCAAAACGCCGTCGTCGACGCGGCTCTTCTGATATACTGGGGCTACCACAAAAAAGTCGATGTTACCATCCTGGTGACGGCGACAGTCCGGAATCGATTCGCGCGTCTTCGGGCCGCCGGACTGACCGACGCCGAAATCACACAGCGCACAAAATCGCAGTTATCGTTGTCACACCTGAAACGGCATTCCGATATTATTCTCACCAATAACGCCGACCGCCGGTCGGTGCAGGTCAAAGCAGTCAAACTTTATCGCCGTTTGATCGGGGGAGAAAGGGGTTGACATCCCCGCCGGAATTGAGCACTTTTCCTGCGCAATGAACGTATTTGGCAACCGGAGGAATCATGAATTCAGCAGAGCCGGATACGGTGGAAATGAACGCCGATCTGACCATTGAGCAATTGCAGGAACGCGCCAATTACATGCGCGGTCTGAATTTGGTTTCCCTTTGTTGCGCCGGGTCGGGCCATTCCGGGGGGACGCTGTCGATGATGGATATCCTGGCGGCGCTCTATCTAAAAGTCGCCCGGCACGATCCAAAAGATCCGTTCTGGGATAAACGCGATCGCATCATCTGGTCGGCGGGGCACAAAGCCCCGGCTTTGTATGTATCTCTGGCGGTGTCGGGGTATTTCCCCGAAGAGGAACTGGCCAAGCTGCGTGCGCTCGGTACGCCGTTTCAAGGACATCCGCATCGGTTGGATTTGCCGGGCGTCGAAATCTCGTCGGGTTCGCTGGGACAGGGATATTCGGTCGCGGTGGGTGCCGCGCTGGCGGCCCGGCTGGATAAGAAGGACCACCGTATTTTTGTGATCACTTCCGACGGCGAGCATCAGGAAGGTTCGGTCTGGGAAGCGGTGATGGCCGCGGCCAATTTCAAACTCAATAATCTGATCGTTATCCTCGACCGGAACCGGCTGCAGATCGACGGCTGGACCAAGGATGTCATGAAGCTGGAGCCGCTGGCCGATAAGTACCGGGCGTTCGATTGGCAGGTCATCGAGATCGACGGCCACAACACGAAGGAAATCGTCGCCGCATTCAGCGAGGCGTGTGATAATAAAACCGACAAACCGACGGTGATAATCGCCAATACGGTCAAAGGCAAGGGCGTCAGTTTCATGGAGAATGTCGCCGGATGGCACGGCAAGCCGCCCAAACGCGATGAACTGGACAAAGCTTTGGAAGAGTTGGGTCTCACGGGCGTATTTGATGTCGATAGATTCTTGAAAATCGCCTCCGATCATCAGGCGGCGGTCGAGAAGCGGCTCGACGCCAACCTGCCGCATTTTTCGCGCGACTACTGGTGGAACACCGGGCCGAAAATGAACGTTGCAATGGATCCAACCCGCAAAGGATTGGGACGGGCCCTGGACGAATGGGGGGACGACGAGCGGATCGTCTGCATCGGAGCGGATATTTCCGATTCCATCACGATTTCCGGGTTCTATAAAAATCATCCGGAACGGCTGAACCGCTGGTTTTCGGTGGGCGTGGCCGAGCAGGGGGGCACGACCGTCGCGGCGGGTCTGGCCAAGGAAGGCAAGATTCCGGTATTCGGGACATACGGTGTTTTTTCATCGGCACGGAATCTGGATCAGCTTCGGGTCAGCGTGTGCTACGGCAATTTCAACGTCTTGATCGTCGGGGCGCACGGCGGTGTATCGGTCGGGCCCGACGGCGCCACCCATCAGGAGCTGGAATCGCTGTTCCAGATGTGCGGTCTGCCCAATATGCGGGTCGTGGTTCCCTGCGATTCGCTGGAAGTGAAAAAGATGATGGAGGTATTGCTGTTCGACATCATCGGGCCGAAGTATATCCGGTTTGCCCGTGAAGCGACGCCGATCATCACCCGCGAGGATACGCCGCTGGAATTCGGAACGGCCAATATCTACCGGTTCCGGGGCGAGCAGGAGAAGTTTATCGACGCCTTTGACATTTATCTCGCCTCCGAATACAAAAATGAAAATGAGGATATAGCATTGATCGCCTGCGGCCCGGAGACGGCCGAAGCCTGCCGGGCAGCCTGGATATTGAAGCAGGAATTCGGGATCGAAACACGGGTGATCAACATGCACACGGTCAAGCCGCTGGATCGGGAAGCGATTATCCGCGCGGCCGCCGAAACCGGCACGGTGATGACGTGCGAAGAGCACCAGGTCGGGGGACTGGGCAACTGGGTGGCGTCATCGATCCTGAGCTGGTCCGAATTGGCGCGGAGCAAGGTCGTCTTCGACATGCTCGGGGTCAACGACCGGTTCGGCGAATCGGGGAAACCGTGGCAATTGATAAAAGAATTCGGCCTGTCGGCTGAACATATCGCCAATAAGGCGAAGCGGCTTTTGGAACGTAAATAGCACTTGTACACAGGGTGGATAAAATGAGATTTGCCAAGCGAATGTCGCGCCTGGGCACGGAATCGGCTTTCGAGGTTCTCGCCCGCGCGCAACAACTAGAGCGGGAAAAAGGAATCGAAGTCATTCATTTACAGATTGGGGAACCGGATTTCGAGACCCCGCGCAATATAAGCGATGCCGCCATCGATTCGATAAACCACGGCTGGACGCATTATTCCGCGCCGGCCGGGATTTATGAAACGCGCGCGGCCATCGCCGAGTATTACCACAAATATCAAGGCGTGAAATACGACCCCGATCAGGTCGTGGTCACCCCCGGCAGCAAGCTGATCATGTACTCGTTGATTATGATGCTGGCGCAGGACGGCGACGAGGTCATCTATCCCGATCCCGGTTATCCCATATACGGTTCCGTGATCGATTTTTGCGGGGCCACGAAAGTCCCGATCCCGCTGCGCGAGAAAAACGAATTCCGTCTCGACGTCAATGAACTCGAGAAGTTGATCACGCCCCGGACGCGGCTGCTCCTGATCAATTCTCCGGAGAATCCGACCAGTTCGGTACTGACGGTCGAGGAATTGGAGAAGATTTATCGGCTGGCGTGCGACCACGATTTTATTATCATGACCGATGAGATTTATTCGCGTATCATGTACGACGCCAAGTACCATTCGATCGCGAAGTTCGATACCAAGCAGGACCGGGTGGTGGTGGCCGACGGGTTATCCAAGGTCTACGCCATGTGCGGCTGGCGGCTGGGTTGGGGGTTGATGCCGAAAGAGATCGCCGCCGGCGTCATCAAGATGCAGACAAATATCACCTCATGCGCCACATCTTTCGTGCAGAAGGCGGCCATCGAGGCGCTGCTGGGATCGCAGGACGGCGCCGAAAAGATGATCGCGCAGTTCAAGAAACGGCGGGATTTCATCGTCGACGGTATCAATAAGGTCGAAGGTTTTTCCTGCTACAAACCGCATGGCGCTTTCTATGTCTGGCCCAATATCACGAAAACCGGGTGGGAATCCCGGGAACTGGCCGAGTACATGCTGACCGAACTCGGCATCGCGGCGCTTTCCGGCACTGCCTTCGGGAAATACGGCCAGGGGTATTTGCGGTTCTCGTATTCGAATTCAATCGAGAATATCGGCAAGGCCATCGAACGATTGCAGAAGGCGATGCCGTCGCTGATCAAAGAACCGGTGTCGTGAGAATCAAATCCGACTGAATGTGTCAAGGCGCCCTTCGGGGCGCCTTTTTTTCTTATGAGGAGCCGATGAGTTTAATGTTCACATGACCGGCGGCGTATCAATTTTATGTTGCTGACAACACCTTCAAACGATATAGGTAAATCATGTTGCATGGAATAATAACCGTTCCCATCACCGATCTTTGGGCCGAACCGGATTCTCAGTCGGAACGGCGCAGCCAGGCGCTGTTCGGGACACCGGTGGTGGTCGAAGAGGTTCAGAAAACCTTCTCACGAATTGCCCTCACTGACAGATACACCGGTTGGTGCCGGACGCAGCATATTGATCATGTCGCGTTCGCGCTTTGGGAAAAATACCGGGCGGAGCCCAAATATAGGGTCAAGGCGGAAACGGTCATAATCAAGGGCTCGCCGGCTCGGATGCTGTATCCGTTCCGCCTGTTCTTCGGTACCGAATTGGTCATCACTGAATCGGTCGGCAAACATTATTTCGAATTGCCGAGCGGATCGGTGCGGGCGCCAATCAATATAAGGCAATTGGCGGAACCGAGTCATCATGACCTTTCCGGCGTGACGGGGAAAAAGATCGTTGCGCTGGCGTCGCGGTTTCTCGGCGTGCCGTATCTGTGGGGCGGCATATCTCCGATGGGATTCGACTGCAGCGGCCTGGTGCAGGCGGTATTCGGGTTTTTCGATATTCGGTTGCCCCGCGACAGTAAAGACCAGCGCGAAGAAGGGTTCGCTGTGGAACGGGACGGTCTGCATCCGGGCGACCTGTTGTTTTTCCCCGGTCATGTCGCAATATCATGGGGTGGCCGGGAATTCATCCACGCTGCCGCGAGCCGGGGCATGGTCGCTGTCGATTCATTCGATCCCGCCCAGCCCAATTACCGGGAGGATTTGGATCATGAGTTCGAATTCTCGCGCCGCCTGTCGCTATGAGATGTGAAATTCAAACCCTGCACCTCAAATTGAAACGCGAATTTGTCGTTTCCGGCGGCCGCGAATCCCTGAAACATGATTTCCTTATAATAGCTGACGACGTCGGATTGGGCGAAGCCGCCGGATCGATACATTACGGCGCCCAGCCGCAAGAAATCGAACGGGACCTCCGCCGATTGACGCATGTTCTCATGGATGTTCCCGACAATGAAATCGGACGGAATCTTGACGCGATGAAGCGCGCTGTTTGCGCGCCGGCATTATGCGCCGTATCCACGGCGTGGTTGGACGGGATGTGCAAAAGGCGCGGCATCGGTCTGCACGAATATTTCGGTCTACCGCGTCCGGGCCCGGCTCAGACATCGGTGACGGTATCGGTCGGCGATATCGACGCGCTGGATAAATTCCTCGATCAAGGGTATACGTGCCTGAAAATCAAAATGGGCGCTGATAGATTGCAAAACGCGGTTTTGATTGAACGAATGAGCGGCGATAACCGCGCCCGATACCGGATCGACGCCAACGCCGGATGGGATTATGATATGGCGGACAAAATCATCGCGGAGTCGCCGCCGGATCGAATCGAATTCATCGAACAACCGTTTCCCGCCGGGGCGATTGACGATTGGCGCCGTTTGCGGGAACGAACTACGATCCCACTCATCATGGATGAATCCATCGCGACGGCCGACGACATCCGGCGGGTGGCCGATTATGTCGATGGCGTCAATATCAAGATACAGAAATCGGGGACGTTGGAGACGGCCGTAGCTGCGATGCGAGCGGCGCGATCGTCGGGGTTGCAAGTCTTGCTCGGCTGTATGATCGAGTCGTCGGTGGGAATCGCAGCGGCGTTTCAGCTATCGGGCCTAGCCGAGTTTCTTGACCTCGACGGACGGTTTTTAATTGAAGACGACCCGTTTAGCGGGTTATACTATGAAAAGGACATGATCACGTTATCGGGAAAATCCGGGCATGGCGTTTCGATGGCATAGCAGTATATTCGCGCTTTCCCTTCTTATTCTATTCGGCGGCGTGGCTGCAGCCGGACCGTTGAATCTGACGGTCGTATATCCCAAAGACGGCCAGCGAATCCCGGCGGTCGATTCAATGTTTATTTTCGGATCGGTCGATCCCGGTGCGACGTTGAGTATCAATGGCGAGGTTATCGACGTGCATCGGCAGGGGGGATGGCTGGCATATCTGCCGGTGAAGCCGGGCACCTTTACTTTTTCGCTCACGGCATCGGAAAGCGACGTCGTGGATACCGCCACGGTTACGGTCAATCTTCCCGAACTCCCGACATATTCATATGAAAGTTTATATTTTCGGCCAGGATCGTTTCAGCCGTCAGACACCATTTGGATGCAACCCGGGGATAGGATCAAGCTCTCGTTTTCCGGGACGCCTTATTGCAATGCGTATGCTCTGATCGCCGGGGATACTGTGCCGATGCAGGAATTGCCGCCGCAACCGTATTATCAAAGACGAAATGTCTTTCGGAAGGACAACGAATCGATCGAGAGCATCCCCGATTCGCTGCTGATACGAGGCATCTACGAGGGAACTTTCACCGCACCGGATACCGTATGCGAGAGCCTGGGCATTATTTACAATCTTTACCCCCCATCACTGGCGCAGATCCGGTGGATGCTTTCGTATGAATATTTGACGAAATCGAAAGCCCTGGCCTACCATGCGTTCGGTTCGCTGCCGCCGTTGAAATCGGAGACGCTGTCGGTTCCGATTCGCATCATGGATCCTGCATATAATCCGGTGGCGGAATTGATCGACAGCATGACGGTGATACGCACGGGTCCCAAGCGGGGGTACCTGTGCATTCATCAGCCGGAGGGTATTCGAGCGGAGGTGATCGGGACGGATGGCGATTGGCTGCGGCTTAAGTTGTCGGACTATCAAGACGGCTGGGTGCCCGACACTGCCGTCGTTATGCTTCCGGCCGGAACGGTCGTACCGCATTCGTTCATCCGCCGGACACAGACAGTCAAAGAGCCCGAGTGTATTTCGATCCGCGTTGCCACGTCGGCGCGGCATCCGTTTCGGGTGGTGGAAAACCTCGACGAGAAATCGATCACGGTTTATATCTACGGCGCCGACGCCGACACCGATTGGATTCGCTACGACAACGCCGACAGCGTGATTAATCAAATCGTCTGGTTTCAGCCCGAACCGGGATTGTTCGCATTCAAGATATATGAGACTGAGGATCGCATCTGGGGGTATGACGGCTATTATGTCGGGAATGAATTTCGATTTGACTTGAAGAAATTTCCATCGTGGAAGCGGCGTATCGCCGACTTTCGCTTCGTCATCGATCCCGGTCATTCGCCCGATCCCGGCGCCGTCGGACCGACCGGTCTGACCGAAAAAGACGCGAATCTGGCCATTGCGAAGCAATTGATGACTGATCTCGAACGAAAAGGCGCCGAGGTTATTCTTACCAGATACGACGACGAACCGTTACCGCTCTACGATAGACCCAAAATCGCTGTCGAAGAAAAGGCCGATATATTTATTTCCATTCATAACAATGCCCTCCCGGACGGCACTAATCCGTTTGTCAATAACGGCGTGTCGGTTTATTATTATCATCCGCATTCGGCGGCGCTGGCGCGCTCGGTGCATGAATCGCTGGTACGGTCGCTCGATCTCAAGGATTTCGACTGGTACTACGGCAATCTCGCAGTCATTCGGCCGACGCAGTACCCGGCCATACTGGTGGAATG
Organism: uncultured Ignavibacteriales bacterium; assembly: GCA_964549765.1. Lineage (GTDB taxonomy): Bacteria > Zixibacteria > MSB-5A5 > GN15 > JAAZOE01 > CAZJWR01. The sequence goes on along the minus strand of CAZJWR010000030.1, from coordinate 2,296 downwards.
CGCCTTCATGATGATTCCCGAGCAGGAGGCTCGTCTGAGGACCGGGAAATTTCGTCGGGAGATTTCGCGCGCCATTGTCGCCGGGATCGAGGATTTCCTTCGGGGAAGGCCGTTGACCGAATGGGATATCGATCAACGGACCTCGTACGATTGGCGGTAGGATATCTATCCCGATGATTCCGATTCCGAGGGGCGGACGTAGATGCGGAAATAGGGCCCGGCGTAGACGCGATGCCAGTCGCGATCGACCAACTGGAAAACCGGGAAAGCCTTTGTTTCTTTCGGCCCCCATGAAAGGGCGACGCGAATGTTGTATTTGTTGCAGATGTAATTCAGGCAGGCCTCGTCGTCGCAATCCATCAGCATGACATAATCTTTTTCGAGTTGTTCCGATACCGATGATTTCAGCTGGAAATATTCGCCGGATCGCCATGCGATCAACGCATGTACAGCGACGTTGGGCATGACGTTGTATCGGTAATCCTCGTCGGTGACCAGCAGGTATTCGTCCGGTTTAACGTATTTTTTCAGATTGTCGATCATACCGGGGGCAAGCTGGCGATGGTACGATTCGAGGCTGATTTTCTGCGCGGCGTATCTGTCGAGAACATGATCGTAGTGCCGGTAGACGCCGTATCCCGCAGCAATCACGATAAGAGCTATGGATAGAGACTTCTTCCATGGCAGGCCGAGCAGGAATATGACGGCATAGGGCGAGAGAAACAGACCCAATATGAAATGCACGCGGTCGGCGTAGCCGGGATAGTAATTGTAGGCAGTGAATATTTCGGCGACGGCTATTATGATGACGAACCAGCGCAGGCCGTTGGATCGGAATAACTGCCAAATTCCGATGATGGTAATCGCCAGCGCGACCCAGATGATCGGATCGGTGAGGCCCTGGTTCGCGGGAATGAGAAAATCGCCGAAGAGTGTCGCAAAGAATTTCGGTCCCGGCAGGCCGGGCCAGAGAGTGAACGCCGTCGTGCCATACATCTGCTGCGACAGGACGACATAGATTTGGATATAGAACGGAATCAGCGTCACCAGCAAGGCCGCCGACGTGATGATGAATTCGCGGACGCGGCGGTCAAATATCAAGCGATACAGCAGGGGAAAGGCGATCAGAAACAGATACCACGGGGAAATCATGAAGGCCGCACCCCAAAGAACGCCGGTGAATATGGCGCCGAGTTTATCGTTGCGGTATAGGAATAGCCACAGGCCGGCCAGATAGATAGGAATGGAGAATTGGAAGGCGGCCGGGAGGTACATGCTTCCGGTGCGGATAAATTCCACCCAAAGAGGAATCAAGAAAATTGACCAGAGAGCAATATCGTATCCAAATTGACGTTTCAGGATTTCGTAGGTGAAAAGAACCATCAGGGCGATGTTGATGACGGTGACAATAAAGAATAAGAAATCGATCGAAAAGCCGATGCGGACGAAGATGGCTAGAATGAGATAATAATATGGCGGGTGGAAGCTGGGATATCCGGTCACCGGGTCGGTGAACAGCTCGCCGTGGAGAATGCGGAGCACTTTGGCCTGAGCGTATTGCATATCAGGTGTGGTGATATGCAGCGGCATATGAAAATACAGCAGCGGCCCGAGGAGGAGGACGATAAAGGCGGGGATGATGTATTTTGCTTTCGCGTGCATGCAGTCAAACGCTCGTCATGATTTCAAGTCTATTCAATGTAGTAGTATAATAGGTTGAGGGAAATGATGGGAAGGAAAATACGCCACAAGCATGTGGCAAGAAATGTCGAATCCCAGGGGGATTCGACCTACGCGGCTTTAATGCCATTAAAGATATAGTTCGAATCTATTTCCACCGATGGGGTTCAATTGAAATTTGTGTGGCCACCCACGTGGCCATTTCGTCAATCGCTGAGATATCATCCATTTTGCGATACCGCCGCCTCGAATCTCCGGGCATGTTTTCCAGAAACTTGGCCATATTTTATATCGATGGTATGCTCCATTTATCCCAATAATAATGTCAGGCCATGTTGGATCGAAGTATCTGAGAACGTCTCTTTTCCGTACCCTTATGCCGAACGTATAACCCTTCCAAGCAGACACAATCATATTTCGCCTCCAATATTTGATAATAGTGCTTCGTGCGGCTATAGAGTCCACGCTCTTCGGTGTGGCCGTTGCTCCGTGATTAGTCTGCAATTTTGAGCAAATACAGCGATGCCCTCAGTTTATTACAAATACCCCCGCCAGGAATCGAACCTGGACGAACAGCTCCGGAGGCTGCCGCGCTATCCGTTACGCTACGGGGGCA
>CAZJWR010000029.1:43637-44016 GCA_964549765.1 uncultured Ignavibacteriales bacterium | reverse complement strand
GTGTTACCCATGTGCCCGGTCTATTGTGTAACCTATGTTACCGGTTGTACCCGGGTGCCCCACAGCTTGCTGTGGGGTAAGTGATTTCATAATAACTGCTTACCACTGTGCAATTCTCTGCGCCATCCACCCCAAAATTGCAGCGAATCGATGCAGTTTGTGTCGCGGGGCCTATATATAGAGGGCATGTTGTAAAGGAGCGTCTATGCGAATATCGAAAAATACAACCTGTAGGGCAGAAGTCTCCGACTTCTGCCACCCCTGGGTGGCCTGCAGCTTTAGCTGCAGGGATATACTCCTGCCGATACGCCAACATGCTCGTTCTGCCGATGTTTTCCCCCTCTCCCGTTGGGAGAGGGCCGGGGTGAGGGAGACGACA
>CAZJWR010000029.1:0-43627 GCA_964549765.1 uncultured Ignavibacteriales bacterium | reverse complement strand
TTTTTTAACACTCCGCCATATACCCAAACATTCTGTTTCTGCCTATTTTACCCCCCCCCCCGTTTGGTTGCGGGCGGGGGTTGGGTACACGACATCAAAGCGGCAAAATAGTAAATTTGACAAAACGAACCCAATCCGCCATAACCCCATATTCCCCATAATAGTCCAACGAATTTCTTTCTTTCTCCCCTCCCTTCCAAAAGAACCGGGGGAAGGGCATTCCATGAAAGCAATTGGGAATGACGGATCATTTCGGAAATCTTGGTCGTACACGCGACAGCCGAAAACCCGCTCCCCGCGGGAAATTGAACAAACGAACCCATTTCGCCATAAACCTATGTCCCCGTTCAAATAACCGGAAATATTCAAAATCGCACGGAAACCGATGGCTATTGCACGTAAAGCCCTTTTCGTGTACAATGCAATATGCGACGATCCGATAAAACAACCATGCTGCGGTTCGACCAGATGGCGAAATGGCCGCGGACGATGATTATCGCCCATCGCGGCGCCGGACACCGGGGAAGGGGCAAAACGACTCATGAAAACACGCTCGACGCCTTTGACGCCGCCATCAAACTCGGCGCCGACGCCATCGAACTCGACGTCCGCCGCACCGCCGACGGTATCCTCATCGTCCATCACGACGAAAAAGTCCGGCGGCTCCGGCGGCCGCTGGAACGCATGACCCTCGACGAAGCTCGTCATTTCGCCGGCCGGCGCGGCTATCATCTGCCGACATTCGAAGAAGCGCTGGCGGCATGCGCCGGACGGATCGCCCTCGATATCGAACTGAAAGAACCCGGCTATGAGCAAGACGTCGTCGCCATGACGGGGAAATATTACGATTTTGCCAACGTCGCCTTCACGTCGTTTTCAGATGCGGTTATCAAACGGATCAAAACGATCGAAAAGCGCGCCATTACCGGGCTATTATTCGGCGGCGGGGTGAGAAACCGCGAAGACGGCAGGGTCAGGGATACCTATTCGATCCGGCGCATAAGAAAGTGCCGCGCCGATTTCGTCGCCCCCAACCATAGATTTTTGCATCTGGGCTTTATCCGCCGCATGCGCCGTTATGCTATTCCCATCGTCGTCTGGACGGTAAACCATGTCCGCCGGGCGGAAAAACTGGCCGATCACGGAATCGCCGGCATTATTACCGATACGCCGGGGAAGTTGCTTTTGTAATGGCGGGATGTCGGGCGCGCAGGGCGCCCGACCTACGAGAATAAAGACAAGGTGGTACTACTCGATGGGGACGCACAACTTGGTGCGGACGTCTTCCTCGGGTGTGTTACCGGGATCGTCGAGATAAATTTCCAGACAGGGCGCGTCCCGCATCCGGCGGCCGTTCTGCGGCAGCCATTTGGCCATGAGGTACCGGAACGAGTTCTTGATTCGCTGATACGCTCCCCGATGAATGGCCGTCACGTATTGACCGCCGCCCAAGGTCTGCACCTGTATTTCGCCGCTGGGAGCGAAATCCTCGCTGCAGGTAAGGCAGGCATCGTACCGGATTTCTTCAGGCGGTGTTGTTTCCGGATCGTCGTAGGAAGCGCCGATCCCGAGCGTTCCCGGACGGATAAAATTGTTGCGTCCGGCCCAGTTGTAAATCCGGCCCCACGCTTGGCAGCAGGTATCGTACGGCCCGTGATGACGGACATACGCCACCTTCATCGGCGGCACGTGCTCAATTCGAATATCCATAAGTCCCCCTCAGAAAATTATGCGCGCTAGATTATGAGATTTGTAAAAGGACCTGTATATTATACGCGCCGAATGGCTCCGGAGTTGTTCCCAAAACGGCAGCACCTGGTTGTCACGGAACGGGGCGCTGGATAATCGATTACATGACTATCATTACTTGTACGAGCCGCACGATTGAACCCATGTCGTGCAATCCACCGGTTCCGGCCCGCCTCTAAATATGTGGCTGACGAGATACACCGGATCACCGATATTGACCTTGCAATCACCGTTGGGATCGCCGGCGCAGGACTCATACGGCGTCGGTGGCGGTCCGCCTTTGAATATGTAATTAACCAGATATACCACGTCACCGACATCTACTGCTTCGCTGCCATCGGCGTTGCCCGGCTGGCAATAGCAGGGCGGCGGGAACGGCCAATCCGCAGCCCAGGCGACTGCTCCGGCCGCCTGATCATAGAGATTCGTCAATCCCTGATTGGTCGTTATCAGGGCGGCAACGACCGTATACGTGCCCCCGGAACTCATGTCCACTTTGGCGCAGGTGATCCCGGTCAGGAGGTCAGCGATGGAATCGGGACCGGTACCGGAGTATATATCGTAACCGGCGAGGCCCGACATGCGGTTGTACAGCGTATCGGGATTCAGACCGGAACCGTATGCCATATCCCGCACATCGGCTGTCCAGGCGTTCTTCATGCCACCGGAGAATATGCTGATACCGCCGAAGCGGTCGTTTTCCAGGATAGGACAATTGTGGGGCGCATCTTCATCGCCCGGGTATGTCTCGGCCCCTCGCTGCCAGATCATCGGCGGTGTCAAACCGCCGTCATAGCCGCTGCCGTTACCTGGGCTGTTATCGCTGGGAATATCCCAGTCTGCGACAAACCCGACGTAAACCTGATCAAGACCATCTACGCTTGCCAGCGGATAAAATTTGTACATGACATAGACGTAATCGTTACCGTCGGTCGATGCGATGACTGTCATATTAACACCGAAAATGTTATCCGACGTGGCCAGCGAGCATACCGCCATATTATAATCCTTGACACCGCTATTGGCCGTGATGGTGATCGGACTGAGAGCCTTAAATGTACCGGTTTCGCTCGGAATCCGACTGTACATTGTCGTATAGGCGAAATTGCTGTCGTTCCTTCGGTAGGCGATGAGCGGCGTGGCGTCATACAGGTATAGGTCGGCGTTGGGTTGCGCGAGGTCGGCGTCACAGTCGCCGGGGATATCGAGAGATGAGCCTTCTGTAGAATGCCCGAGTCTTCCCGTGTTACATACCATGAGAGCCTTGTTCGTTGCGGTCAGGTCCCTGCAGTAATACTGACCCGTCGTGTCGCCGAAGACGGCAAGCTGTACCGAGATTGTGTCTTCGGAAGTAGGGGCGTCGGACGTAACGATAATATAGGCATAGTAAACCTGGGCATAATGGATTGAGTATCCGGTCAGAATGGCGCCGGAATTGAAGATCACCGAAAGCGTTTCGGCTTCCTGCGCCGGCACGTTCGGTTCATACGTTCCGAATGCGATCCATCCCGAGGTTATAAAATACTCGGCTCGGAGGTCGCTGATGGTCAACGTGCCGTTCCCTATGTTATCAATGATGAGCGGCAGCACCAGGCTGTCGCCCTCATGCACCTGCGTCGCATAATCCGGAAATTCTCTTGGCTCCAGGCTGATACGCGGGGTGTGCGGAACATCGCGGCAGGGGAAACGGAGGTATTTGACGTCGTTCAAGGTCCAGCTTCCTTCACCTTGCGGGATTGCTCCGGCGTCGCGATCATTGATATAGACAATATCGAGCGTATCGGGAACGCTTTCGTCGCCGTAGGGGATACCATACTGGGCCATGCTTGCCCAGGCGTCGCTTTCGCAATCACCGGCAGTGCATCCGGGAGTCCGTGTCATCGTGATATTCCCGGACGTGTCCCATGACAGCCCGCCGTCGTCGGATGCCGCCAGATAGAGTTCGCCGTTGGCAAAGCCGGCGTCGGAGCAGTCGCCCAACGCCCCCGGTTCGTTATCGTCGCCATACTTGGTATAGAGCACATAGAGGTTATCGTTGCACTGGGCCAGCGACGGATCGGCGATATACATCGTCCAGGCGCCGGGATCGCATTCCGAACCGCCGTAATCGGTCGCATACCGAGCCTCATCCACAATGGAAGCTTTCTGCGCGTCCGACGACCAATGTATAAGCCGTGATCGATAGTGGTAGTAGGAATTCTGATCAATCACCTCGCGGGCAGCCCAGGCGATATGCAGGACGCCGCCGGCGGTCCACAGCGCCGATACGTCGGCGTACGCCCGCCATAGTGAATCGACCGTGTAATTGGATACATTGATCGGATCGCCCCATGAGGCCCCCTGATCCTCCGACAGCCGGTAATAGACGTCCAGATCATTTTGTCCGCCGGCGCCATCGGCCAGGCCGGCCCGGTCATCGGTATACACCATGGCGACCCGATCGGAAATGGGATCGGCGACGATGGTATAGGAAATGTCCGTAGTCGTTGCCATGAAAACGCCGGGTTCCCAATCAGCCGTTCCTACCTTTCGGTACAAGATAAACATCATCGCCATCGGGGAAATCGTGGGCAAGAACATACACAACGTCTTCGGTAACGCCGGAATAATTGGCATCGTGAGTCGCGATCTGCGGCCAGAGCGTTTGCCGCGACGAATCCGGCGTTTCATACAGAAAGACGAACACTCCGGGATAATCATCATAATAATATCGCGATCGATACGCACTGTCGGGATCAGGAAATCGCGCATTGCACGAAAACGCCGCTCCGCTGCCGGGTTGAACTCCCACGGTAGCAAATCCGGCGTAATGCGAGCCGGTCGCATCCTGCACGCTGATATCTCCAAGCGTCAGATCGTACCCGGCCAAGCATACACCCCGATCGCCCGAAAAACTCGAGTCGCTCTGGCATGTCCAGACCAGATACACGAAATACAGGAAAGGATCGATGGCGACCTTCCGGCCCCCCGTGCCGCTGGACTGCATATCGTAAGTCGTCTGGGCGATTGACAGGCCGGGTGACAGCGCCGCACCTGCCTTCACGTACGGGATAGGGGAGCGAGTCTTTCCGGGTGTATCCGCGGGTAATAGATTTTGATCGGGAAACATGTATGTCGGCGCATGATCCAATTTGAACGATGCGCCGTCATTGGTTTTATCGGCGGCCGCTTTCATATCGCCGCTGAGGATAGCAGAGCCGGCGCCGAACTCCAAAAATACAAAACAGATTATGATTCGAAAAAACGACGTGGATAAATTCATAGAGCCCTCCACGTTTGATGTTCATGGCTCTGAAGGTGCAAGAGGCAGGGGAAATCCATATCCTGTATATAATATATAAAGTTTTAATTGTGTGTCAAGATAATTTTCGCCGAGATCCCCCTTGCAGGGGGACGGTGCCGGACGGAAGAGGCGTCAAGAAAAAGCAAGCCCGCCGGGACGGCGGGCTTGCTGCAATATCGGTAAAGGCTGGAATCGTGATCCGCTTCGGAATACTCCGGAGTCCGATCAGTCTTTATCCTTGCCCTTTTCCTTACCTTTTTCCTTTTCCTTGGGCTCTTCGCCTTCGGCGCCTTCCGCTTTCTCTTCGCCTTCCGCACCCTCGGCCTCTTCAGCGGCCTCGGCTTCTTCGGCGGCTGTCTCGGCGGCGGTTTTGACGACAGTCGGAGCGACCACCGTCACCAGCGTTCGACTCGGGTCAGTCATTATATGGACGTTCTCGATCTTCAGGTCGGAGACGTGGACGGAATCGCCGATATTGAGCTCGGAAATGTCGACTTCGACTTCGCCGGGGATATCGGTCGGCAGGCACGAGATATCAACTTCGCGCCGAATATACTCGACGATACCGCCGAAATTCTTGACACCGATCGGGACGCCGACGGCTCTGACCGGAATGGTCAGGGTTATCGGTTTATCGAGCGGGATATGGTGAAAGTCGAGGTGGAGCAATTCACCCGTTACCGGGTCCTTCTGCAGGCCGCGGATAAGCACCTTGCGGGCCGGACCGCCGTCGCCTTCGATGGCCAGGTCGATGATGGTATTGAGCGGAATGCCGTGCATGAGCCGGTACAATTTCTGGTATTTGACTTTTACCGGAATCGGTTCCGTAGTGGGGCCGTAGACGACGGCGGGAATTTCTCCTGCCTCGCGCAGGCGGCGGTTGCTTCCTTTTCCGATCCTGTCCCGTTTTTCCACAGTCAGGCTGAGTTCTTTCATGTTCATGTATACTGACCTCCGATAGTTGTCTCATCAGTCTCTAAACATAATCGACACCGAGGCGTCGGTTTCGATTCGGTCGATGGCCTCGGCGAAAATATCCGCACAACTCAAAACGACGAACTTGGGCGGCAGGTTCCGCCGGCTGTTGTCGATCGAATCGGAGATAATAACTTGTTCGATGGGCGATTTGTCAAGTCTTTCGATGGCATTCCCCGATAAAACTCCGTGGGCGGCGCAAGCGTAGATTTTGCCGCAACCGCTCTCCTTCAGGGCCACTGCGGCCTCACAGAGGGTTCCGCCGGTGTCGATCATATCGTCCCGGATGATGACGTCACGGCCTTCCACCTCGCCGATGATATGGACGACTTCGGCCCGATTCTGAACGGGCCGCCGTTTATCGATAATGGCCAGTTGGGCGCCGACAATTTTGGCGAAGGCGCGGGCGACCTTGATGGAGCCGACGTCGGGGCTCACGACCACGAGGTCGGTGGTGGGGATATCCTGAAGGTAGCCGTTGAACAGGATGGCCGAATAAAGGTGATCGACCGGGATCGTGAAAAAGCCCTGGATCTGGGCTGCGTGAAGGTCCATGGTGATGACGCGGTTGGCGCCGGCGATCATCAGGAAATCGGCGATCAGCTTGGCCGTGATGCAGACGCGCGGCATTTCCTTGCGATCGGCCCGGGCATAGCCGTAATAGGGCAAGACCGCCGTGATGTTCTTGGCCGAGGCGCGCCGGGAGGCTTCGATCAGCATCAACAGTTCGAGGATGTTGTCGGCGGGAGGATTGGTGGTCTGGACGATAAAGACATTGGCCCCGCGAATATTTTCGTTTATTTGCACGAACAATTCCCCGTCCGAGAATTGCCGGATTTCGGTGTCGCAAAGGGGGACATTCAATTTGCGCGCGACCGCTTCGCCCAGGGGACGGTTGGCGGTCCCGCAAATAATCCGAACTCGTTTGTTATCCATCATCGTTGACGTCCTGCCTGTTGAATATCCAGGTTATATCCGTTTAGCAGCAAAAAAAACTGTCCTGACCCGGCGTTGGAACAAGACAGGTAAGCCAGAATCGCGCATTTGGCTGGGGCGGCAGGATTCGAACCTGCGAATGCAAGCTCCAAAGGCTTGTGTCTTACCGCTTGACGACGCCCCAGCGAATTACGTCGTTTCTTTCGCCGTCTGTGTCTTCAACTCCTTCTCGTATGCTTCCAGGACCCGATCTTCGATCAATTGCCGCGTTTCGTTGTTGATCGGGTGACAAATATCCTGATGGGTGCCATCGGGACGCTTGCGACTGGGCATGGACACAAAATATCCGGAGTTACCGGCTATAATCTTGAGTCCTCGCACGACGAAGGCGTTGTCGAAGGTCACGTTGGCGAATCCCTTCAACTTTTCCTCATCGCGCAGCGTGATCCGGATTTCGGTAATCTCCACGGTTGAGTTCCTCCCGCTCGTATATGTTGGCCTAGCGTTACGCGGGCAGGATTACGGGATCGCATAAACGGCAATCCCATCCTTCCCCCTCACATGCTGCAAATATTTTCTCTTCCGCTAAATCCTTGTGACCAATCAAGGCAAACATCGTCGGGCCGCTACCGCTCAGCCGGACAATATCCGCCCCTGTGCCTTCCAGCTTCACCCTGATTCTATCCAAAATCGGGTAAGATGAGCATAGGGCCCTTTCCAGGTCGTTCTCCAGCCCGGAAATGGCACAAAAAAACTCCCGTGCCTGTCTCCAATGGCTCAAGCTAATACCTGCGAATGAGTTTGTCAAGTCCAAACTCAACTTCCCATAGGCCTCCGCCGCCCGAATTGCAAGAGGCGGAGTCGCCAATAGCACGCGATAATCACGGGGAAAATCAAGGTCGCGCACGTTCTCGCCTCGCCCGGTCACCTCGGCCTGACCGCGGCCGAAGAAGAATGGCACGTCGGAGCCGATTTCCAGACCGATTTTTTCCATTTTTGCCCGCGACAAGCCCAACCCGAGCAGGAGATTGATCCCTTTGATGCAGGCGGCGGCGTCCGAGGAACCGCCGCCCAGACCGGCCGCGACGGGGATATGTTTCCATATTCTGATGCGAAATCCAGGGGGCGATTTCATCTCCTCACGTATCAACTCGGCGGCCTGATAGACAAGATTGTCGGGTCCGGTCGGGATGTTCATGGCGTCGGTGATGATTTCGATATAGTCGCCGTCGATAGTCTCGATTTGCAGATGGTCGGCCAGATTAAGCGCCTGGAACCAGGAGAGAATATCGTGATAGCCATCCGGCCGCCGGCGCAGAACCTTGAGAAAAAGGTTGATCTTAGCCGGGGCGGAAATAAATACCTTGCGCCCGTCCGGGCTGACCTCGCCCCCAAAGCAGGGGATTGTCGATGCAAACGTCTCCATTAACGGCCCAATATAATCATACGCAATCGCAACTTCAAGGGTACATGGAATAATCGGTTGACTTTCCGTCCATTTCTCGTTTTTTTGGGCACAATGGATTTCTTAGGTAAGTTATTTAGGTTGGAAGAGGAGATAGAGATATGGGAATGAATGTAGCCGAAAAAATTATATCCGCACATCTGGTCGAAGGGACCATGGAACCGGGAGAGGATATCGCCATCCGGATCGACCAGACGTTGACGCAGGACGCCACCGGGACAATGGCGTATCTGCAGTTCGAAGCCCTCGGCTTGAAAAAGGTGAAAACCGAGCTGTCCGTCAGCTATGTCGATCATAATATGCTGCAGTCGGGTTTCGAGAACGCGGACGATCATAAATATCTGCAGACGGTTGCCGCCAAATACGGAATTTATTTTTCTCGGCCGGGCAATGGTATCTGCCATCAGGTTCATCTGGAACGATTCGGGATTCCGGGCAAAACGCTCCTGGGTTCGGATTCGCATACGCCGACCGGCGGCGGTATCGGCATGCTGGCGATGGGCGCCGGCGGATTGGACGTGGCTGTTGCCATGGGCGGCGGAGCGTTTTATCTGAAAATGCCGGAAGTCGTGAACGTGTACCTCACGGGCAAGCTGAAACCGTTCGTATCCGCCAAGGATGTCATTCTTGAAGTGCTGCGGATTTTGTCCGTGAAGGGCGGTCTGGGACGGGTTATCGAGTATGGCGGGCCGGGCGTCAAATCGCTGAGTGTTCCCCAGCGGTCGACGATCACCAACATGGGCGCGGAATTGGGCGCCACCACGTCGGTCTTTCCGTCGGATGAAAATACTAAAGAATTTATGAAGCTTCAGAAACGGGTCAAGGATTGGCAGCCGCTGGAGGCCGATCCCGACGCCAAATACGCCAAAGTCATCAAGATCGATCTGGGCAAACTGGAACCCCTGATCGCCAAACCGCATTCACCCGACAACGTCGTCAAGGTCAAGGCGATCAAACGCACCAAAGTCGATCAGGTGTGCATCGGCAGTTGCACCAACTCGTCGGTGGCCGACCTGATGATTACGGCGTCGCTGTTCAAAGGCAAAAAAGTTAACCCCGACGTTTCCTGCACCATATCGCCGGGATCAAAACAGGTGTTGGAAGCGATCTCATCGAACGGCGCCCTCACCGAATTGATTGCGGCCGGCTGCCGGATCATCGAATCGGGATGCGGACCCTGCATCGGCATGGGGCAGGCGCCGCCGTCGGGCGGGGTGTCCATTCGTTCGTTCAACCGCAATTTCCCGGGCCGGTCCGGCACCAAGGACGCCCAGGTATATCTGGCCAGCCCCGAAACGTGCGTAGCGGCGGCGGTTACCGGGTTTGTGACCGATCCGCGCGAACTGGGGAAATTCCCTAAATTCAAATTGCCGGAAAAAATTCATATCGACGATTCCGGGATTATCCTGCCATCCAAAACCCCGGGCAAGGTCAAAATTCAACGCGGCCCGAATATCGCGCCGTTGCCGATCAACGAGCCGATGCCGTCGACTCTGGAGGGCGAAGTGCTGCTGAAGGTCGGCGACAATATTACTACCGATCATATCATGCCGGCCGGCGCCAAAATTTTGCCGCTGCGTTCGAACATCCCCAAGATTTCGGAATTCGTCTACACCTTCGTCGATCCCGGTTTTGTCGGCCGGGCCAAGGAAAAAGGCGGCGGCTTTATCGTCGGCGGCGAAAATTACGGGCAGGGTTCGTCGCGCGAGCATGCGGCCCTGGCGCCGATGTACCTGGGATTAAAAATGGTTCTGACCAAATCTTTCGCTCGGATTCACTTGGCCAACCTGATCAATTTCGGCATCCTGCCGCTGACCTTTGCCGATCCGGCCGATTATGACAAGATCAATCAGGTCGACCGGTTGCAACTGCCGATGGTGTCCGATATTCTGGCGACCGAAGGCGATCTCGTGGTGAAAAATCTCACTTCGGGTATCGATATTCCGGTTACCTACAGCCTGACGCCGCGTCAGGTGGCGATTGTCCGTGCCGGTGGGCTCCTGAATTACACCAAGGGTGGAGGCAAATAAGCCGGAATCGGGCGGCAGATAAAAGACTATAATCGCATGCCGGCGAATCATCCGCCGGCATGTCCCTTTTTGGATCGGTGCGATTTATCATGAATGAAGATAAAGATCTGAAACGAACCCCCTATACCGATTTTCATATCGCCCTCGGCGCCAAAATGGTGCCATTCGCCGGATACTATATGCCGGTGCAATACACGAGCATCATCGAGGAACATAAGGCCGTGCGCAGCAACGTCGGCCTTTTCGACCTGACCCATATGGGCGAATTCGAGGTGACCGGCCCCAAAGCACTGGAATTTCTGCAGAAGGTGACAACCAATGATGTTTCCGCGCTGGCTGTCAATCAGATTCAGTACACCTGCATGACCTATCCCGACGGCGGTATTGTCGATGATCTGCTCGTGTACCGGTTCGCCGACAAATACCTGCTGGTAGTCAACGCGGCCAATATCGACAAGGATTACGCCTGGTTGGAAAAGAACCTGATCGACGGCGCGACTTTGACGAACCGAAGCGATGAAATCTCGCTTTTGGCCGTTCAGGGACCGAATGCGCAGAAACTCCTGCAGGAATTGACAGCATACAATCTCGATGACTTGAAATATTATCACGCCGTCGAAACCGACGTGGCTGGGAAGAAAATCATGTTTTCGCGTACGGGGTACACCGGCGAGGATGGGTTCGAATTGTACATCCCCAACTATCTGGGCGAACATTTTTGGAAGGCGATTCACGAGGTCGGCAAAAAATACGATCTGGCCCATATCGGGCTGGGGGCCCGCGATACGCTCCGGCTGGAAATGAAAATGGCCCTCTACGGTAACGATATCGATGAGACGACCAATCCGATCGAAGCCGGTTTGGGATGGATTGTCAAGACCGACAAGGGTGATTTTGTCGGGCGGGACGTCATCGAGAAGGTCAAGGCAGAAAAACCGAAGCGCAAACTGGTTTGTCTGGTGCTCAAGGATAAGGCGTTTCCGCGTAAAGGATACGATATATACGGTGAAAATGAAAAGGTCGGGCAGGTGACGTCGGGAACCGTCTCACCGTCACTCGGCGTCCCTATCGCGATGGGGTATGTCGCGTCGAAATTATCCAAACCGGGCAACTCCGTCGAGATTGACATCCGGGGCAAGCGAGCCCCGGCCGACGTTATCAAGCCGCCATTCTATAAGAAAGACAAGTAAGTATTTCCGATGGTCGAATTGTATCTCATCCCGGCCGGTTTTCCCGATAATTTGGATCGAGACCGGCCGGCTGTCATAATTGATATTTTCCGCGCCAGCACCAGTATCGCCGCCGCGCTGCATTCCAACGCGGAGGCCGTGTATGTGGCCGGGTCCATGGAAGACGCCGATGCACTCAAGAGCAAATTGGGCAACGTCGTTCTGGCCGGTGAGCGGGGCGGTCTCAAAATCGAAGGGTATGATCTCGGCAATTCCCCGCGCGAGATGACGCCGGAGTCGGTTTCGGGACGCACCGTGATATTTAATTCGACCAACGGAACCAAATTGCTCCGACGGTTCGCCGATTTCCGGCATGCTGCCGTCGGTTCGTTTGTGTGCCTTTCCGCCCTGATTTCATATCTCGAGGAATGCCATACCGATCCGGTTCTCTGCTGTGCCGGGCAATTGGGGAGATTTTCGACCGAAGATACGCTGGCCGCCGGGTATATCATCTCGCGATTGGGGCGGGCGGACGATCAATTGGACGATGCCTCTCTTTTCGCCCGGCGGATGGTCGATATGGCCGGAGATAGCTGGAGAAACTGGGCGAAGACTTCATCCCACGGGCGATTACTCGCCTCGCTCGGCCTAGCGGACGATCTTGATTTTTGCCTGACAATCGATAAATATGATTTCGTGCCGGTGTCGGACGGTGATAAAATTATATGTAATCGATAATATTCAACCAATATCGATATGGCGCCGTCGAGGATGGTTGCTGCAAAAGGCCCGCCGATTATTATCGGCGGGGCTTTTTTTCGGAACGCTTGGGGCGGCCAAACGTTCGTATACAGTGTAAGCAACGGAAGCGACCGGAATTAAAGAAGACTGAATGAAGACCGAAAAAAGTAATATGCCGTTCCAAGTCAAAGACTGTGCGCTGATTACCCGGATGGCTGGGATACCCACGGCCATGAATCTGCGGGAAATGCAGGAACGGGTAGGGATATGCCCCATCGAATGCCTGTTTCACCATTTTTGCGAGACGGTGATCCGACCGACCTTCGACGACCCCGAATTCCGCAACGATTTCGCCGTCTGGGCCGCCCGGCAGCTCCAGGATCGGATTCTCGCCGAACGGCTGGCGATCGTCAATCCCTATAAGCTGCCATCGTTCGAGGATCTGCGTATGCAGGTCATGGATATCCTGGAGGAGCGCATGTCGGAGGTGGCGTATATCCCGTGGGCGCCACGGGGCCGCGAGTTTTATTTTATGCAGGCCGTGACGGTCGTATTCGACACCGGCATGCACCTGACCGCCCCCCGCAATCTTCTCAACGCGCTTCCCCACATGTCTTTGGGATCGGTGTATTATCATTTCGTCGAGGCCCGCCGCCGCACCGAAGGCGGATTGGACGACTTCTCGACATGGCTGCAGGAATTCAACGGCGATATCGAACCGGTCCTGCATGCTCTGGCCGGTGTCGACTTCTATTTCCTGACATTGTCGGAATTGAAACGGACCTTGATTCAAACCCTCGGAAAGGTGATGCGGGATTAACTGATGGAACGGATGTTGGCAGATTATGAAGCGATTATCGGCAGCGTTGCGACCATGAAGCTGCAACAGCTGGCGCGCGACCTGAAGGGGGCGACTATCGTTCACGTCAATTCCACCCGTCAGGGCGGCGGGGTCGCCGAAATACTCGACTGGATGATTCCCCTGATGCGGGAACTGGGGCTGGATGCGTCCTGGGAGGTGATTGAGGGCAATCCCGAATTTTTCAAGACCACCAAAGCATTCCACAACGGTCTGCAGGGGAACGAGGTCGGTTTCTCCCGGCACATGACCGAATCTTATGAAGAAACCGTCGCGGGCAACGCCGACCGCCTGCGGCCGATTCTGGAAAACGCGGATTTCGTGATCATTCACGATCCCCAGCCGGCCATGCTTCTGGATTTGTGCCCCAACCGCAAGGGGAAATGGGTTTGGCGCTGCCATATCGACGTCAGCCAGCCCAACCGCCGCGTCTGGAATTATATCCGCAGCAAAGTCAGCAATTACAATGTTTCGATTTTCTCCATGCCCGAATTCGCCCAGCGCATGCCTCATCCGCAGTTCATCATCGCCCCCAGTATCGATCCGCTCTCGACGAAAAATATCGAATTGTCCGAAAACGAAATCGACGATACCCTCAAACGATTCGGGATCGACAACGGCGGCCCGATTTTGACGCAGATATCCCGCTTCGATCGCTTCAAAGACCCGATCGGCGTGGTTAAAGCCTTCAACTTGCTCAATGGCCTGCTCGACTCTCAACTTATTCTGGCCGGTGGAACCGCCACCGACGATCCCGAAGGGGCGGCGGTTCTCGAAGAGGTAAACCTGGCTGTGGCTGGCAACGAGCGGATACATATTCTCATGCTTCCGCCCGATGCGCATCGGACGATCAATGCTTTGCAGCGGGCGTCCACGTTGATTATCCAGAAATCATTGCAGGAGGGTTTCGGTCTGACCGTCACCGAAGCGATGTGGAAGGGCAAACCGGTCATCGGCGGCAACGTCGGCGGCATCCGGTTGCAGGTGCACAATCATCACACCGGGTTTTTGGTCAATACCCCGGAAGGGGCGTCGTTGCGCATCCGCGAACTGCTCCGGCGGCAAAGTAAACTGCAGACGATGGGTGCGATCGCCAGAAAGTTCGTCACCGAAAATTTCCTCTGCAATCGGCAATTGCGCGAATATCTGACCCTGCTTCTGGGATTGCGGCGGGGACTTGCCAATCACCTCATGGCTGAATAAATTATCCGGTATGGACATTCTCACGCCCGGATATTCGCTCGACGGGTTTTTCGCCCCCGCCCAAAAATCGTCGGCCCGCATCCTTATGCTCGATTACGACGGCACTCTGGCGCCGTTTCGAGTGGAACGTGAACAGGCTTATCCCTATCCCGGCATCCGCGAGCGTCTCATTGACATTCGAGCCGATCCCGACACCCGATTGATAATCATCTCCGGCCGGGCCGTGAGAGACGTCATGCCCCTCCTCGGACTTGACCCCGCCCCGGAAATCTGGGGCAGCCACGGTGCGGAACGGTATCTACCCGGACAAGGAATCCGGCTTCACTCTCTGCCCGAAAACACGAACAAAGAGCTCGAATCAATCATGTCCTGGGCCTTAGAGAACAAGCTGGGCGATTCCATCGAAAAGAAGCCAACCGGCATCGCCTTCCATGTACGCGCTCTGGATGAACAAGCCGCAAATCAACTTGCGGAAAAGATCAGATCGACATGGGCGGATCGGGCCGCCAGTTTCGGGCTGGAACTGCGTGATTTCGACGGCGGCCTTGAACTGCGGGCATCGGGGATAAGCAAAGCCGACGCCGTGAAGTCTATTCTTGACGAATCCGGCGAGGCGGTCATCGCCTATCTCGGCGATGACCTCACCGATGAGGACGCTTTCCGGGCGCTCGGCGGTAAAGGACTGCGCATCCTGGTCCGGAAGGAGATACGCGATACGCTCGCCGATATTCGCCTTACACCGCCCGATGAACTACTCGATTTTCTCGATCGCTGGCGTTTCCTTTCTCAACCTCAGGGCTGATATGGCGAATCCATGAACTCATCTGAGGCTCATGCTTTCTCGTAAGGTATTGTTGTCCAATGTGTTGTATGGGGTTTGTCGATGCAGGGGTTGTCAAAGGCGGGAAAGTTGCGTATCATATAAGATATTACAGGGATCATGCAAAGTGGACTTTCCAAGAGGATCGGGGAAATATCATGGACGCGGGCGATAAAAAACTGGTGGTCGTTTCCAACCGTCTGCCGGTGGCAATCACTAAAGAAGGCGATGAGTGGACGATAAAGCATAGTCCGGGTGGGTTGGTTACGGCGCTCGGCCCGATCATTCGAAAGACCCACGGTGTCTGGATCGGCTGGCCGGGATGCAGCACCGAGGCTCCCATCGACGAGCTCATGAATCAGCATAGCGAGGCGCAGCAGTACCGGCTGATTCCGGTGCCTATCACTGAAGACGAACTGGCGCGATATTACCGGGGCTTTTCCAACAAAACCATCTGGCCGCTGTTTCATGACCTGTTGGGCGAGTTTTCGTTCGATCTGGAAAATTGGAATGTCTATCTCGACGTCAACCGCCGTTTTGCCGAGAAGGTTGCGGAATCGAGCACCCAGGAAGACAATATCTGGATTCATGACTATCAGCTTCTCTGTGTAGGACATTATCTCCGGGAAACGGGTATCAAGAACTACCTGCGTTTCTTTCTGCATATTCCGTTCCCGTCGGTTGATCTGTATCGCCGTCTGCCGTGGAATCGTGAATTGCTGCAGGCGATTCTCAGCTATGACCATATCGGATTCCAGACGCCGACCGACAGCCGCAATTTTATCTCCTGCGTCAAATGGCTGATTCCGGAAGCGACCCGGCACTACCGGCACCGGCGGTCGACCATCCGCTTCGAGGGCCGCGATATCCAGATCGGCCATTACCCCATTTCCATCGATTTCGATGAATTCAACGAGATGGCCAAGACCCGCGAGGTGGCCGATGCCGCCTGGTTCCTCCGGGAAAATCTGAACACACCGGTTTTGATGCTGGGTCTCGACCGGCTCGATTACACCAAGGGCATCCCCGAGCGGTTTCTGGCGGTGGAGCGCCTATTCGAGAAATATCCGGATACGATCGGTAAAGTCACGCTGCTGCAGATCGTCGTGCCGTCGCGCCTCGGGGTGCCCGAATACCGGGCGCTCAAGGACCGGCTCGACGGGCTGGCCGGACGCATCAACGGCCGTTTTACCCGCCACGGATGGGCGCCGATATTCTATCAGTTCCGAACCCTGGATCGCGCGCAGCTTCTGGGGCATTACCGGGCGGCCGAGATTGCGCTGATCACACCTTTGCGGGACGGGATGAACCTCGTGGCTAAGGAATTTTGCGCCAGCAAGGTCGACAACACCGGCGTATTAATTCTTTCGGAATTCGCGGGATCGGCGCCGCAGCTGGCCAAAGGCGCCATCCTCGTCAACCCGTACGATCCCGACGGCACGGCCGACGCCATCTATAGCGCGTATGTCATGTCGACCGAGGAGCGGGAGCGGCGCATGAAGCTCATGCGGAGCGAGATCAAACGAAACGACGTCCATCGCTGGGTGGGATGGTTTTTCGGGACCGGCAAAACGCCGCCGTTTCCATGGCAGGAACCGGTCACCGTCGATTCTTCATCGGCCTCCCAATAGCGCGCCGGGCGGGACGCTCGCCAATTTCTCATATACCGGTGGCCGCTTAGTGTTTGCGTCCGGGGGCATAAATACGTATTATGCGCAATCCGGGATAGAATATCCGTTCTTCCCGTATAAGGAATGAGACTTTAAAACCGCGAGGTGTCCGGTTGCGAAATTTGCTCATCGTACTGTCGTTGGCCGCATGCGGCCTTTGTCTTGCGGCTGACGCGGCGTCGGCGAGACAGATAAATTTTCAGGTGTCCGTCCGGGAGAAGATGCCCGGCGACAGCAGTACTTTCGCCCTCATCGAACAAAAGAACTACCAGGTGACCGAGGGGATCAAAAACACGAATTTTATCGTCAATTTCACCCTCGATCTCACCGCCGAATACAATGATTCCGGATTTTTCGCGTGCACGCTGTCGATTTTCACGCTGGGGCCGCAAGCGCAAACCTTTTTCAAGTCGTTCCGGAGCGAACCGGGCGGCGTTTATTTCATCGACGGCGTGAAGGGCAAGGAAGACGTCGAATACCGGATCGGCATTTCGCCGCTGTCGGTGGATAGTACCGCCCGGACGGGCGAGCCGTGCGATTACGATTTCCGGCAGGACGGGGTATGGCGATTCGACCCGGCGGCGCATTTCGATCTGTATTTTGTCCCGCAGTCGCTCGCCGACGCCCGCTGGAATCTCCTCCGGGATTACCTCGAACACAATTACAAGGATTTCAAGGAGCTGTTTCAACTTAATTTTCCGGGCAAGATCAATTATTTCCTCTCTCCGTGCGTCCTCCCGCAGGTGACCTGGGATCAGCGCATGGGGTACGCCATCGATCCCCCGCGCTCCAACTGTTTTGCGCTGTACAGCCATACCCATAATACCGTCGATCCGATCCCGGCCTACCTGGTGCGCATCTATCGATTCATGGGCTATGCCCCGCCGCTATTGGCCGAGGGCATGGCGGGGTATTTCGATTTTCCCCATTATTACGCCCGCAGACTCCTCCGTTCGGATCAACTCCCGCCGCTGAACATGCTGTTGAAATCGATCGATTACTATTCGCTGCCGGGCAACGAAAATTTTTCGGCGGCGTCGTCGTTCGTCAAATTTCTGATAGATACCTACGGCTTCAGCGAATTCAAGCGGCTTTATGATGCTTCGTCCGATCTGACCATCGCCGATAAATTTCCTGAAGTATACAAGAAATCCCTGCCCGAGCTCGAATCGGACTGGCATAACCTTTTGGATACCGTCACCTTCTCCGACGGCAATTTCAAATATTTCTATGAGCGCGATCAGTTTATCGACCGCGAATACGGCATGGATCAGTTCCTCAAGGAAATTGCGGTTCGAATGAGCACCTTCGACGATTCCGTCTACGTCTATACGCAGATGGGATGGAACCTTTATATGCGGGGCGACTACGATACCTCCCGGATCGTGTTCCAGGATCTTCTCAAGCTGAAACCGAACAGCCCCTCCGACCGGATGGCGTTTGGCAACCTGCTTTTACTCGACGGCCGATACGATTCGGCCCGGGTGATTTTTGACCGCGTCTTCAACACCGACACGACCATAAAGGCCGCGCTGTATAAAATCGGCGAATCGTATTTCTGGCAGAATAAGATCGACAGCGCCACCGACTATCTCCTGCGCGACTATAATACCGATCCGTCGCAGTTGACGGTTGCCTCGGCCGGGATTCTTCTGGGAGAATTGTCGTTGCGCGACGGCGATACCGCCGCGGCCAAGGAGTATTATACGCGGGCCGTACAGAAAATGGACGAGATCTATCAGTACGGGAAGACCTGGCCGTCGTATTTGCTTCGGATCGGGCAGGCCCATCTGGGATTGGCCCTGTGCGGCGAAACCGGCGAACTGGAATCGGCCAAATCGTTCCTCGAATCGGCGTTGTATTTCGAAGTGTATCCGACCCGGGTGATTTTCCTGACACGAATCCTGGCCGCTCTCGGCCAGATCAAAGACCTCGAAGGCGATCACGACGAGGCCGTATCGTATTATCAAAAGGCTTTATCATATCCGCTGTCCCCGGAAAATGAGGCGCTTATGCGGAAGTATATCAAGCAGCCGTTCACCGGATACGGATCATAGTATGCGGAGTATGATGCAACGGGATGTAACCGAGAAGTAGTCAGACCATGCTCAATTTTCTCAATACCGCCGTTATGGCGGCGGCCGCGGCCGCGCTGTTTCCCTTTCTACTGCACCTGTTTTCCAAGCGGAAAGTGAAAATTGTTCCATTTTCGTCGATCGCTTTTCTGAAAGCCATGCAGCGGCGGCAGGTGCGGGCCATCAAGATCAAACAGTTGCTTTTGCTGATCATTCGCACTCTAATCATTCTGGCGGTGGTGCTGGCGTTCGCCCGCCCGGCCACCCGGGGCGGGTATCTGGGATCGCACGCCACCGTGTCGGCCGTGGTCGTGCTCGATAATTCCGCCTCGATGGGGTTGTCCGTCAAGGACGGACGCCTGTTCGATCTCGGGCGGAGAAAAGCCCGCGACATTATCAATCAACTGCAACAATCCGACGAAGCGGCCGTGATCACGACTTCAGGCGATTTTTCGCGGCTTCAGGGCAAGAACGCCTTCGGCAATCCGGCAGCGGCGCTGGAATTCGTGAATCGCGTCGATATGACGGATGACCGCGCCGATTTGATGCGGAGTTGCAACGACGCCGTGTCGCTTTTGGCCGACCGGAAAAACCTCAACCGCGAAATCTATATCATCAGCGATTTTCAGGAAACGTCGTTCGATCCCGATAAGGCCGCAAAAGAGTTCGACGGCAAAATATTCCTGGTTGATCTTTCCAGCGAAGAAACCGATAACAGCGCCGTCGTCGACGTCGATCTGGGCAATCAGTTGATCGAAGTCGGCACCAATTTCACCGTATCGGCGACAATCAAAAAATTGTCGGGGCCGAACGACGAAGAGATGCTGGCGTCGCTGTACCTCGACGACAAGCGCGTTTCCCAGAACGGGCTGAGTTTGAAAACCGGAGAGAGCGGGGTTGTGCAGTTTGAGGCGGCGGTCAATAAACCCGGATACCACACCGGATATGTCAGCTTATCCGACGATGATTTGCTGGCCGACAACGTCCATTATTTCACGTTCTATATCCCCGAACGATTCACGGTGCTTCTGGTGGGAGACGACGACATGAGCGCCCGCCTGATGCGGTTGGCGCTGGCCCCGGATGAGACCGTTCGGCGGCACTGGTCGGTCAAGCAGGCGCCGTATAAGACATTCTCGTCGATAAACCTGGCCGACTATGACGCCGTTATCCTGAACGATTACGCGACGTTGTCCGAGGGCGACGTCGCCCGGATAAAAGATTACGTCAAACGGGGGGGAGGGCTCCTCGTCAATCTGGGCCGCGATGCCGATTCGGCTCAATATGACAAATCCCTGGCCGATCTGACCGGGGTGGAAGTGACATCGACCTTTCCCCAGCGTATTTCTCACGCCGGATATTACGTGCTTTCGGATTTTAATCTCGAACACCAGATTCTATCGGTATTTCAAAACGCCGGCGACAGCGTCAAATTGAGTTTCAAATTTTATGCGCGCAGCAAAAGCGTCGTTTCCGGCGGCGAAAACGTACAGGTGCTGGCGCGATATTCCGACGGTTCCCCCGGCATAACGGTTGCGACCTACGGGCGCGGGCGGGTGATGCTGCTCAACGCCGACGTTGCACCCGATGTCACCGACATGTCGATTCACCCGTTTTTCGTGCCGTTCGTCGTGCGGAGCTGCGAATACCTGTCGCGGGATTTTTCGTCGCATACCGAGAATATCCTGACCGGATCGTCGCCGACCCGTTCGCTCCGGCGAAGTTTCAACGTTAACAACGAGTATATTCTGGTTATGCCGGACGGCCGCCGAAAAATATTCACCGGCCGCCACCAGGGCGACCAAATTTTGATCGACTGCGACCGTCTCGACCGAAGCGGCGTCTATTCCATACTCAACGATCAAACCGAAAGCGACCGCTTTGCCGTCAATATCGATCCCGCCGAGGGCGATCTGTATCGCACCGATTGGGATGAATTGACGAACCGTCTGAACGACGCCGAAGAAGTCCCGTATACGGCCAATCTGGCCCGATTTATCTCGACCAAGCGATTCGGCCGCGAATTGTGGCAGTATTTTCTGCTGGCGGCGCTGCTGCTCCTGGCGCTGGAAATGATCGTTGCCCGCGACCGCGGCGCCCCACTTCCCTCCGACGAATAGCCATGTTGCTGGTTTCGCTGTCAAATATCTGCAAGAATTTCGACGATCAGATAGTGCTCGCCGGCGTCACGCTGGCGGTTCAGGACGGTGATAAAATCGGCCTTGTCGGCCGCAACGGGGCCGGCAAAACCACCTTGTTCAATATCGTGTCCGGCGCGATGCGACCGGATAGCGGCTCGGTCGATCGGAAAAAAGGCCTGCGCATCGGCGGCGTCGTGCAGGAACTCAACGGCCATCTGGAATCGTCGCTGTATGATTTCTGCTTTCGCTCCCAACCGGAATTGAACGATATCCGTCTGCAGCTTGCACGTCTTGAACCAACCCTGACCTCGGACCGTCCGCCCGATGAAATCGTCAACGAGTACCATGTGCTCAGCCGAAAGTATGAGGAACTCGGCGGCTATCGCATGGAAGTCGAAATCAAGCTGGTGCTGGAGGGGATGGGGTTTTCGCGGGGACAGATCAATCGTCCCCTGGCGTCCCTGTCGGGCGGCGAACGCAACCGGGCGCAACTGGCGGCGGCGCTGGTAGGCGAATTCGACCTGCTGCTCCTTGACGAGCCGACCAATCATCTCGACATCAATGCCACCATCTGGCTGGAGAGCCATATAGCGGCGTCGCGCAAGGCGTTCATGATCATATCGCACGACCGTCGTTTTCTCCAGAACACGGTCGACAAAATCGCGCAGCTTTCGCTGGGGAAGCTCGACCTGTTTCATTGCCGGTACAACGAATTTCTCGCCGAGCGTGACAAACGTCTCGAATTGGCCGAACATCAATACCGCCACCAGGCCGAGGAAATTGCGCGGATCGAGGATTATATCCGGCGCAATATCGCCGGTCAGAAAACCAAGCAGGCGCAATCGCGGCAGAAATATCTTGCCCGCATGCAACGGTTCGAACGACCGCGCCGCGAACTGGATCGCCCGACGTTTCATATCAAGGACGGCGGACGTTCGTTCCGGCAGGTGCTCAAAGTCGACGATCTGACCATCGGCTACGAAGAAGTGCCTCTGGTCGAAGACGTCTCATTCGAGCAGACGCGTGGCGACCGGATCGGGCTGATCGGCCCCAACGGTTGCGGCAAGACGACGCTCTTAAAGACGCTCGGCGGTTTCTTGGAGCCGATAGCGGGCGATATCACCGTCGGACACAACGTCGAGATGGCGTATTTCGATCAGGAGTTGTCCAATATCAATCTCGACGGCGATGTCATATCGGAATTGTGGGAGGTCGATCCGCTGGCCGAATCGGGGCGGCTGCGTTCGTTTCTGGCGCGGTTCGGATTCAGCGGGGAGGATGTTTTCAAAAGAGTGGCGTCTCTTTCCGGCGGGGAAAAGACCAAATTGTCGCTGGCGAAAATCCTCTATCGTCCGGCCAACCTGATGATTTTCGACGAGCCGACCAATCATCTGGATATCGAATCGATCGAGGCGCTCGAAGAAGGCCTTGCCGATTACAACGGCACGATTCTTATCGTCAGCCATGACCGAGATTTCCTCGATCATGTCGTCAATAAAGTATTCGAAATTGAAAATGGTTCGTTTTTCCGCTATCTCGGCAACTACAGTGAATATTTGGAACAAAAGGAAAACCGTCAGGCCGCGTGCACCAAACAGGTCGATAATGCCGAGGAAAAGCGGGCGTCGTACGAGGAATTCAAGGAAAAATCGCGGCAGAAATCGCGATACAAGAAGAAACTACAGTCATTGACCGACAGCATTGCCCAATCCGAACAGCGCTGGAATGAGCTCGAGAAAGAAGAAATGGCCGCCGACGGCAGCGACTGGGAACGGCTGGCGGCCATCCGCGACGAACGCAAGGCGCTCGAAGATCGAATCCTCAGCCTGTATATGGAGAAGGAAGAACTCGAAAAGGAGCCGCCCGGTGAGTGATGCGCTGCTCAAAAACGTGCTGGGAATCAGCGGCTCGCCGGTGATCGGAAGTTCGACCGAGCTTCTGGTAAAGGAAATCCTGCGCGGCGCCGAGTCGAAAGGCGCGGCGACCGAATATATTTTCCTGAACGAACTCGACATCATGCCCTGCCAGGCCTGCGGACAATCGCCCGAAGACGGCTATTGCTTTTTCAACGACGGCATGGATCTGATCTATGAAAAATTCGATTGGTGCGATGCCATCGTGATCGGGTCGCCGATCTATTTCGATTCGGTATCGGCGCAGACCAAGCTGTTTATTGATCGCTGCAACTGCTTCCGGGCGTTCATTCCGGAAGGCGAGTCGGGATTCATTAAGCGTATCGAAAAATGGCGTCGGGGGGCGATGGTCCTCGTGGGCGGCGAGCGGGAAAAATACGAATACGCCCGCCGCGTGATTGGCGGCTTCTATGTCTGGGCCAATGTCGAATCGGTCGGGCTGATCACTTACGCCCATGCCGGCTCCCGAAAAGGATCTGTGGCTGAATCACCGGATTTATTGGAAAAGGCTTTCGATATTGGCGTGAAATTGACTGAGTAGTGAAGATTTATTTTTCGACTCTTATTCCCATGACAACTTTATTCCGTATTAAATTCGACAGCACCGTAGCCGGTCGCCTATTGACTTGATTTTGGCGGACAAAACCGTATATTGGCGGCATTGTAGGAAATGAAAAGGCCATACCAAGACTCAGACGATGATATATAGCTTTGAACATAGTGACGTGAGATACCGCGACTTTCTGACTGTGCTGGACGATCTGAAGCTCGATTATGAAACCATCGAGCGGGACAAAATAGTCGTCCGCGTGTTCGGACATATCAACGACAGCCTGCGGCAAAAGCTGGATCAAGTATCGGGCCGCACCGGCAAACTGACTCTGAAGAAGACCGGCGAATCACGAGAAAAACAAAATGCCGAAACGACCGGCCATAAGGTGATTATCGCCGGGCCGTGCTCGGTCGAATCGGAGGAGCAGATCGACGAAATTGCCCGATTCCTTTGCGACCTCGGCATCCGGTATCTTCGCGGCGGCGCCTTCAAACCGCGCACGCAGAGCAGTTCGTTCCAGGGTCTGGGCAAGACCGGCCTCAAGTTGATTGCATCGACGGCCGCCCGCTACCATATGAAGGTCGTCACGGAACTGATGGATCGATCGCAGTTGGACGACGTCGGCCAATATGCCGACGTAATCCAGGTCGGTTCGCGCAATATGTTCAATTATTCGCTCCTGACGGCCCTGGGGGCGGTGGATAAGCCGATATTGTTGAAACGCGGCATGGCGGCGACGATCGATGAATGGGTCCACGCTGCGAATTATATCCGGCGCGGCGGCAATGAGCGGGTGATCCTGTGCGAACGAGGCATCCGCACTTTCGAACCGCGCACGCGATTCACCCTCGACATTCAGGCCATTCCGATCGCCCGGCAACTCAGCGGCCTGCCCGTAATCGCCGACGCCTCCCATGCTGCCGGGGACCGCGATCAAGTGCCGCCGCTTATCAAGGCCGCGCTGGCGGCGGGGGCCGATGGAATCATGGTCGAAGTGCACCCCCATCCTGACGTCGCGCTTTCCGACGGGCGGCAATCGATGACGCTGGATGGTTTTCGCCGCGTATTCGAAGAAATCACGCAGATGGGTCTGTTGAATAGATCGGATTCTCAGGGCGGCCCGTCGTTTCATCTGTAACTCCATAGTGCCATGCCTCTCAGCGAAAGCGACAAGAGACGCCTTACCGATGAAATTTCGTCGGTCATAAGCCGGGCGAAAGAGAGCAGCCGCGTGCTGCCGTTCGCGGCGTCGGTCGACATCGATCCGGTCGATGTCCCCGGCTGGCTGACCGCGTGCCCCAGGAAAACACTATGGTATTGGCGCAGCCGTGACGGTAAGATCGAGGTCGGGGGCATCGGCGATGGATTGTCGATTCCCGGTGGGAGCGCCGCTTCCTCGCTCGACCACGTGCGAAAGGTGCAGGAAAAATACCCGAATTTCCGCCCGCCGATGTTTTGTGCCCGGCGATTCAATCTCGCCGAACCCTACGACGAAGTTCAGCCGTTTTTTCCCGGCGATATCTGCCGAGTGCCGGCGAGGATGGTCGTCCGGAAGAACGATCAGTATTCATTCCACATTTCAATCAGTGTCCTGCCCGATACGGATGGGGATCATATTCTCGACACGGTCGAATCGGAAATTGAGGAAACGAAACAGATAAGCATTTTGGGAATGCCCTTCTCACTGCCGTCGATAACGGCAACACGCGCGTTCCCCGATCGGGACGGCTGGCGTAAAAATATCGTCAATGCTCTGGCGGCCATAAAGCGGGCCGAAATTGAAAAGATCGTCCTCGCCCGACGTTTGGATTATCGTTTTGGGGAACGCATTGATCCCGTAGTTCTCCTGATGCTGTTGCGTGAGCGCAATCAATCTTGCTATTCGATCCTTCATCAGCCGCGTCCGGATGTGGCCTTTATTTCGGTGACGCCGGAAAGACTTTATCTCCGCGAAGGGAGTCGCATTTCGGTCGATGCCGTTTCGTCGACGATGCCCCGGGGATCGACGCCCGATGAAGATGCCGTTCTGGAGAAGAAGCTTCTGAACGACGACAAGCTCAGCCGCGAGCATCGATTCGTTTCCGAGGCCGTTCTGGCTGATATAACGACGTTGTGTGACGGCGAGCCGACTATCGACGGGCCTCGGGCGCTCAAGCTCGATCGCATCCAGCACATCGCGTCGACCGTCACGGGACGATTGAAACCGGACGCGGACGACGCGAAGATTGTTAAGAGGCTTCATCCCACCCCGGCCGTGGCAGGCGTTCCGCGCGAGCGCGCGATGGCGATGATATCGCAAATGGAGCCATTCACCCGCGGATGGTACGCGGGGGCCATCGGGATGATCGACGATGATCGCGCCGAATTTGCCGTCGGCATCAGATCGGCGGTCATGCACGACAACCTGATTTCAGTATTTACCGGGGCGGGAATTGTGCGCGGGTCGGATCCGGATGTAGAATGGGAAGAGATCGAAAGCAAAGACATCCTGCGGCCGCTGCTTTCGGAAAAGGCGCTTTCGTGAAGCCGCCCAATATCAATAGCTTTGTCTCCGATATAATCATCAGAGCACTGGTCGAATACGGCGTCGGCCTGTTCTGCATCTCTCCCGGTTCCCGCTCCACACCGCTGACGCTGGCGGCGGCGAACCGATCGGGTATTGACGTACACATCGTTCACGACGAACGCGCCTCGGCATATTTCGCCGTCGGGTACGCCCGCGCCTGCGGCCGGCCGGCAGCGGTTATCTGCACATCGGGAACGGCCGTCGCGAATCTTTTGCCCGCCGTGGTTGAAGCGTACCAATCGCGGCTACCGCTGATATTGCTGACCGCCGACCGTCCTGAGGAATTGCAGAATTGCGGCGCCAATCAGGTGATAGATCAGAAGAATATCTTCGGGAAGTTCGTCGCGGACAGTATCACCATTCCCGCGCCCGACGATACGACCGATCCATATAGTCTGCTCGATAAGATCAGCCGCGCGCTCGATGCCGGACAAGCCACACCGATCCATATCAATTGCCGATTTCGCGAACCGCTGGCCCCCGTCGAACAAATCTTCGACCTTCATAAGATGCAGGCGAGCTCGGATAAGTGGTACACCGAGCACAAAGGTGACGCATCGTCGAAGGCGCACGCGGTCTCGGATGACGATATCGATTATCTGGCGCACGCAATGAATGAACGCCGTAAGTGCCTGATCATCGTCGGGCCGGAGGCATCCTGGCGACAGGCGGCGAAGATCGCAGAATTGTCGGAGAAGCTGCATGCTCGCGTCATTACCGATGTGCTTGCAAATCTGGTCGTGGTGCCGAGCGTCCATCGCCTGCGGCATTACGATTTGTATCTCGATATCGATGAACTCGCCGATGATCTCGCGCCCGACCTGGTGATCCACTTCGGCGGTCTGCCGATCTCCAAGCGGCTTAATCAATTTCTGGCGCGACATAGGGAGATCGATTACATCAAGATTCAGGATCATAACCGCACCATCGATCCCGACCTTCTGGAAACCCACCGCATTGTCGGACCACCGGATGATATTATACGCCGACTGTTGCCCGAATTGAAGGATTCAGCCGCCAGCGAATACCATCAGACGTGGCGAACTATCGACGAACATACCTCGCGTTTTCTGCACGGATATTTCGTCATCGGAAAACTCACCGAATGTTCGCTGCCCTTCATGATGAGTAGTCTCATTGAAGAAGGGGAGGCCTTATATTTGTCGAACAGCATGCCCGTGCGCGACGCCGATACGTTTTTTGCCTCGTCTTCTCACAATGTCGCCACCGGAGCCAATCGCGGCGCCAGCGGCATCGACGGCACGATCGCATCGGCCTGCGGATTCGCCCGGGGAATCGGAAAACCGACCACGTTGATCATCGGCGACGTCGCCTTCCTGCACGATCTCAACTCGCTGGCGATAGCGGCCAAGTCGGCGCCCCCGGTGATCATCATCCTCGTCAACAACGACGGCGGCGGGATATTTCATTTCCTGCCGGTCGCGAACGCGACCCATCATTTCGAAAAATTCTTCGCCACGCCCCACGGATTGCATTTTGGCAAGGCGGCTGAACTGTTCGGCTTGCCGTATTATCATCCGGCAATGCCCGATGATTTCGCGGCCGATTATCATAAAGTCCGCTCTGCCGGCCGGTCCGCCTTGATCGAAATATCCGGCGACCGCAGGGAGAATTTCGAACAACACGAACTTATCCGATCCCGTTTGCCCGCGTATCTTATGACAAAGCGAAGGAGCGGATAAATGGACGATTTCCACGTCGATTGGCACTATTACGCCGAGGGAAACCCGAAATCGACGCCGTACCTGTTCCTGCACGGATTCATGGGCGACGGCAGCGTCTGGCTTCCGATTATGAAAGAGCTATCCGCGGATATTTATGCCGTCGCACCGGATTTACCCGGCCACGGAAAAACACAGGTCGATCAGGAAAAATATTCCTGCGATATCCTGGTGCATGCACTCGTCAAATTCGCCGCTGAGCGTTTCGCGAAACCGCCGGTCGTGGTCGGCTACTCCATGGGTGCGCGCATCGCCCTGTATATGGTTCAGACTCATCCCGACGAAGTATCCGGCCTGATTTTGGAATCGCCCTCGCCGGGTATCGAGGATGAAAAAGAGCGCCATAATCGCCTGGAATTGGACAAGAAACGGGCCGATGACATGCGTCGGGTGGGGCTTCCGGATTTTCTCAAAGAATGGTACACGCAGCCGATCTATTCATCTCTGGCCGACAAACCCGAAATGGTCGCCAGGCTGATTGAAAAAAAATCGCGCGGCGACGCGGAAATGCTGGCCCGAACAATCGTCTGCCTGTCGCCCGGCGCTCAGCCGTCGCTCTGGCATCATTTGGGACACTGGCAGAAGCCGACCCTGATTATTGCCGGGGAAAAGGAACAAAAATACCGCGATATCGCCCGCCGCATGGCGGCCGTAATGCCGACCGCGACGCTCAGTATCATTCCCAATGCCGGGCATATCGTGCATCTTGAAAATTACCCTGAATTCATGGCGGCCTTGAAATTCTTCGTCTCGACATATATCTTATAGGCTAAATTCGCAAGACAAAGGAGCTGCCGTGTCTGATATCGTATGGAAATCGGCCGGTGATTTTGAGGATATTCTGTATCACAGGGCCGACGGAATCGCCAAAATCACCATCAATCGCCCCGAGGTGCGCAATGCCTTTCGGCCCTTGACCGTTATGGAGATGGCGCAGGCGTTTGCCGATGCGCGCGAGGACCCGGATGTTGGCGTCGTTATCCTGACCGGACAGGGGGAGAAGGCGTTCTGTTCGGGCGGCGATCAAAAAATCCGGGGCGACGCCGGGTATGTCGACGACAAAGGCGTCCATCGGCTGAATGTCCTCGATTTGCAGCGCCAGATTCGCACCCTTCCCAAGCCGGTAATCGCGATGGTGGCCGGGTATGCCATCGGCGGCGGCCACGTGCTGCATCTGCTGTGCGATCTGACTATCGCCGCCGACAACGCCGTCTTCGGGCAGACCGGCCCCAAGGTCGGATCATTCGACGCGGGGTATGGCGCGAGCTATATGGCCCGCATCGTCGGCCAGAAAAAGGCCCGCGAGATATGGTTCCTGTGCCGTCAGTACAGCGCAAAAGAAGCGCTGGACATGGGATTGGTCAACACAGTCGTACCCTATGAGCATCTGGAACAAGAGACGATTAAATGGTGCCGTGAAATTCTGGCCAACAGCCCGATGGCGATACGGTGCCTCAAAGCGGCCCTGAATGCCGACTGCGACGGCCAGGCGGGATTGCAGGAATTGGCCGGCAATGCCACCATGCTGTTTTATATGACCGAGGAGGGTCAGGAGGGCCGCAACGCCTTCAATGAAAAGCGCGACCCGGATTTTTCGAAATTCCCGCGACGGCCGTAGCATGAGCGTCAGCGTCGAAAAAAAGGAAATATCCCCCATCCGAGTCTGGCTGCTGGCGGCGCGGCCCAAAACCCTGCCGGCCGGGATCGTACCCGTGCTCGTCGGCGGTGCGATGGCCTACGGCGATGGCGGCTTTCATCTCCTGTCATTCCTCGCGGCGCTTTTCGGTTCCATCATGATTCAGATCGGCGCCAACTATGCCAATGATCTTTTCGATCATTTGAAGCAGACCGATACCCATGAACGGACCGGGCCGATGCGCGTCACCCAGGCAGGCTTGGCGACGCCGCGTCAGACAGCTATCGCAACGATCATTGTTTTTACGCTCGCATTCCTGGCGGGAATTTATCTGGTTTACCGGGGCGGTTGGCCGATCGTCATTATCGGATTATCATCGATTGCATGCGGCGTGCTCTACACTGCCGGACCGATGGCGCTGGGATATATCGGTCTGGCCGATCTGTTCGTGCTGGTCTTTTTCGGCCCCGTGGCGCTGGCCGGGACATACTATGTCCAAACTCTTCGCATGTCATGGCTAATCATCCTGGCGGGGCTACCGTTCGGGATGATCTCAACCGCTATCCTCGACGTCAATAACCTCCGAGATATCGTCACTGACCGCAAAGGCGGCAAAAAGACCCTCGCTGTCCGCTACGGGCAAACCTTCGCCCGCTGGGAATACGTAATAATGCTGGTCGGAGCGGCATTGATCCCGGTTATCATGATGATATCAAATCATGCGGGAATCACGTTCCTGCTCCCGGTCGCGTATATACTCTTCATCTGGCCGTCGGTCAGAACCGTTTTCACGACGAGCGATGGAAAGAAACTCAATGATACTCTCGCCGCCACCGGACAACTATTGATTATCTACGGATTGCTGTTCGCCATAGGATGGCTGCTGTGAAAATTGCATCCGCACAAATCAAGCCGTACCGGAGGAAACTGCTCGCAACCCTCAAAACGGCTCATCAAGAGATAAGCGAACGTCGCGGCTTTATCGTAGTCTTGAATTCGGATGAAGGCCACACCGGGTTCGGTGAAGCGCCGTTTCCCCTGTTCGACGTAGAAGATGAACATAGGTTGGGGGACTCGGATGCCGATAAGCTATTCATGGCGGTCGTCGATACGCTCACCGGCAAAGACATCCCGCCGTCGCTGGAGGATGTCGAAGTAGATATTGAGCATCTCTTCGCCGCAGAAGCTCCGGGCGTTTATTTCGGATTGGAAACAGCCCTGTGCGATCTCGCTGCCAAAATCGTCGGCCATCCGCTCAGCCAATGGCTGTCCGCCGATCCCCGCCCGGCGATTCCGGTCAATTATCTGATCCGGCGTCCCGTTGCGGCTTGGGACGAGCTGACCTCGGTTATCGCCGAACGCGGTTACCGCGCCGTCAAAGTTAAAATCGCCCTCGGATCCATAGATAACGATGTCGATTTTATCGAGAGATTACGGTCGGCTATCGGCGATGATATCGCCGTCAGGCTCGATGCCAACAGGGGATGGGATTTCGATACTGCGACGGCGGCTTTGAACCGTATGACAAAATTCGGAATTGACTATATCGAAGAACCGCTGGCCGATTTCAGCGAGGATAATCTGATAAACCTCCGGTCGAAGACTGCGATCCCGATTGCGCTCGACGAAAGCCTGACCGAAATCAATGACATTGACGATGTACTGTCCGCCAAAATCGCCGATGTGCTGATTCTAAAACCGTCGCTGATCGGTGGCATTGCTCGGACTCTTGACATATCTAAGCAGGCAGCGAGATATGGATGCCGCTGTGTCATCACGACAAATCTCGAAACCGAAATCGGCACGGCGGCGCTACTTCACCTGGCGGCGGCCGTCCCGGGCGATCTGCCTCCCTGCGGACTGGATACGCTGCGCCTGTTTGAAAACGCCGATCCCGCGCTGGCGAAAGTGGCAAACGGCGTAATCAAAGTTCCTTCGGGGGTCGGTCTGGGAGTCGGGGAGGAGCTATGGGCGGAATTATAGACCATAGCATCGCCTGTCCGATCCGGCAGACAGCCGTAGATGATCCGGATCGCGTGGCATTGTGCGATGATCGTGGTGATATCTCATACGGGAAATTGAATCGATTGATCGATGCGGCTGTCGTCAATCTCGGAGCGCAGGGCATTGGAAGCGCCGATCCCGTCGCCGTACTCGGACATAATTCCACTGCCTATGCCGTAATGCTTTTCGCCGCCTGGCGTCTGGGATGTATCCTCATGCCGTTGAACTGGCGGCAATCGCCGGAGGACTGGCGTGGGCAACTTGCCGACGCCGGATGCAGACTTCTGGCTTGCGACGATGAATATGGTAAGTATGCCGATCAGCTCGATATCGGCTCGACTTCATTGAATGAAATCGTAGCCGAGCCCGAATTACCGTCATCGCCGGATGCAACAATCGAATATTCGCTCGACCGGGAAGCCTTGATTGTTTTCAGCTCCGGTACGACGGGTGCTCCGCGCGGCGTGGTTTTATCGTGGGCGAATCTCTATTACAGCGCACAGGGTGCGGCGTCGGTGCTTGCCTGTCGTTCCGACGATACCTGGCTGGCGGCGCTGCCGTTTTTCCACATCGGCGGCATATCGATTCTGTATCGAACCGCTCTGGCCGGCTGCGCCGCATATATTATGAATCGTTTCGATGCCTCCCGAGCCATTGAAATCATGACCGACCGGCGAGTCACATATATCTCGGTGGTATCGACGATGCTGACCGATTTAATCCGGGCTGACCGTGAGAATGTCCTTGCCGGGTGCCGGGGGATAATACTCGGCGGAGCCGCCTGGGATGAATCACTGGTCGAGGAAATCAAATCCCGGGATTTGCCCGTGCTCACTACCTACGGTCTGACCGAAACTGCATCAATGGTGACGCTGCTGCCGTTCGACTCATCGCCTGAAAGGCTCGCGACATCGGGCAGAGTACTACCCCATCGCGAAATCAAAATTGTCGCTGAAGACGGCTGCAAATGCATGCCGGGGGAGACCGGCCGGATCGCCGTGCGCGGAGAGCCCGTCTTCGTCCGATATCTTGGTCAAACATGTCCGCCGGATTCACAGGACGGCTGGTTTGTCACAGGCGACATCGGCAAAGTCGATAGCGAGGGATTTTTGACGGTCATCGGCCGCTCCGATTCGGTCATCGTTTCCGGCGGCGAAAATATCGACCTCAATCATATCGAACGGGCGATCCGTCAAATTCCCGGTATGATCGGAGTTGTGGTCATGTTCCGTGCGGACAAACGCTGGGGTGCCCGCCCGATTGCGTTCGTGGAAGTGACCGAACAGGGACAAAACGAATCTTCGCTGAAATCAACTATCGCGGAGCATGTGCCGAAAATCATGATTCCCGATCGAATAATTATCCTCGAACGCCTGCCCCGCACCGGCAGCGGCAAATACGACCGGTCGGCTCTACGACGCGATCATCCCGACGTTTTCGGAAACGACGCCTAATCCTGATTTTCCGCAGCCTGCTCCAGCGCAGTTCGAAACGATTTCGGTAGTGTGATTTTGCCGCGCGTTTTCGGATTCACCGTGACATGGGTGGTTTTGGCCGACCCGACCTCTTTGCCGTCAAGGTCGATTATTTGATATTCGAGAGTAAACGACGTCTTGTCGATCGCGGCCACGCCCAACGAGACCTCCACCGTATCGCCGACGGTCAGCGGTGCATAGAAATCGGCCTCGGCGTGCACGATCGGGAGAGAGAAATCACCGGAGGCAAACCGTTCCTGAAGAGGAAATCCGATCTCATCCAGAAACCTCTGATAGAGGTCATGCACGATCTTGAACTGATTGGCAAAAAACAGAATACCGGCGGCATCGGTGTCGTGAAGTTTGATGGTATAATAGTCCTTAATTCGGCTCATTTTCGACAGTTCCGATTAAAAGGTGCGACGGCAATATATCGGCCGGGCCGGCCATTGTCAAAATATTTGGGAAGGGCTATATCTGGAGCGCATGGATACGGGCTCGATTGGCCGAGATACCCGTTGACGGCAACGGTAGATTTGGAGAAAATGAAAATTCCCGAACCCCTTGACAATGCAGCCGCCATATAGTATCTACGAGGCGAAGTAGGAAAACCTTAATCTATGATTTTATGGATAAGAAACAGGAATATTTCGACGCCAGAGGAGACGACTGGGACCGGGACCTGACCGCCGAGGACCTCGAGCGGCTGAACCATATAATCGACAAAATCGATATCACTCCCGGCCTTAAAGTCTGCGACCTGGGTTGCGGCACCGGCGTATTATTCGACTTTTTGCGGCGTCGCGTCGGCGAAAGCGGCTATATCGTCGGTCTCGATTTCGCGCCCCGGGTGGCGCACAAGGCGCACCGGAATTTCCCCTTCCATAATATCGGCGTGGTCGAGGCGGATGCCTGTTGTCTGCCGTTCCGGGAAGAGGTTTTCGATCTGGTCGTTTCGTTTGCCGCCTTCGCCCATTTCTCGCACAAGGATGAAACCATCCGGCAGGCCAACGAGATTCTCAAGCCGGGCGGGCGGATCATCATTATTCACTTGGTGGGTCGCAGTGAACTGGCCCGGACGCATCATCAAGCCGGCCGGCCAATTGACCGCGACGAACTCCCCGACCGCATAGAGTTGGAGGATATGTTCGCCCGCGGGCATTTCCCGCGCTATGAACTGACCGACGACGAAAATCTTTACTTGGCTATCGGTTACAAAGAATAAGTGAATTCCGGATCAAAACTACTGGTTCGAACCGCCCTATTCTTGGCCCTGGGGGTGCTGTTTCCCATCATATTTCACCAATTCGGTATGGCCGGGCGCATTTTTCTGCCCATGCATATCCCGGTATTGCTGGCCGGCTGCATCTGCGGCCCCCTGTCGGGCCTGATCATCGGCCTTCTGGCCCCCGCGCTGTCGTTCGCGCTGACCGCCATGCCGCCATCATACGCGGTTCCCCTGATGACCATCGAACTGTCGCTATATGGGCTTGCGGCGGGCCTGTTCTATTATCGCCTGCGGCTCAATGTGTACATCGCCCTGGTCGTTTCCCTTATTCTGGGGCGCATCGGGTTTGCCATCGGTCTTCTGATTCTGGGATTGTTTATCGAGCTTCCCTACGGTGTGAAGACATATTTCTCCATATCTGTCGTGACCGGCCTGCCCGGCATTATTATTCAATTGGTGATTATCCCGCCAATCGTCGCGGCCGTGATGCGCCGCGAACGCACCTGATTCTTTCGTTGCCGCCCACGCTGAATTTGCCTATTTTGACTCCGGCATTGTGAATCCTAACCATAGTCGAGGGCTGGCCTACGTCGATGGAAACGGCATCATATATTGGTCCCGACAATCTGTGGCGGCGCGCCAAAGCGGCGGTTTTGAATTCGCGCCAATCAAAATTCCCGATTGGCGACGATCCATGGATAAAAGCGACTATCAAGGCCGTCGAATACATCGAGCAGAATGCCTATGTTATCCTGACCTCGGTCGGCATGAATACCTGGGAACTGACACTGACGTTGGCGTCAGAACGAAAGATTCCCGTAATTGTCGTCCTACCTGGAGCCAAAAAAGATAATCAACCGGTGATCGACGATATCACCCACCGCTTTCGA
Source organism: uncultured Ignavibacteriales bacterium (assembly GCA_964549765.1). GTDB lineage: Bacteria > Zixibacteria > MSB-5A5 > GN15 > JAAZOE01 > CAZJWR01. The sequence continues at coordinate 8,504 of CAZJWR010000029.1, read as the reverse complement.
CTCGTTCCCGCATCCGCCGGGTTTATCTTCATCGACACGACGGGGGGAAGGGGCGGCAAGGCTGGCTGGCCCGTGCGCGATACGACGATAATACGGCAGGCGGATATTCTTTTCCCTGTCTCGATCCGTTCCGATGGGAACCTGGATCGTGTTTTCACGGATTACCCCGGAAAAATCTGCGATGAATTCATTGTCCCCTATCAGAAATCGGCCCGACCCCGACCGAGGTACGATTCATTCAATATAAACCCGGCTCTGCGAGACTGCCGATGGTTGATTCATTTCACCCGAAGCGCGCCATGCCTGTGGCCGGATGAATCTGATTACGATTACTACCGCGCAATCTGCCGCTCAGGAAGCGAATACTGCCGCTCAGCAATCGCGACATTAAGGCACATATTGACAACCGGCGTCATCTATGGAAGCAGCCGGTATATTCGTCATGGCTGCCCCGTCGTCGGCTTTACTCGCTTTTCAACCGAGGAATGCCGCAGTCTGTTTCGGTATCGCCCGCGATTGGTCAATCCATATTTCGAGCCGTATGGTATCGCTATTCGGCAGGAAGCGGCTGCCGATCTGGGTATTCGCCCCGTTCGATACGGCAGGCCCGAACTCTATTCGAAACTTCCCGTCGCTGAAAAACCCTATTTTCAAAACATGGGCGGGGACGGCGGTCGATGGAAAGGCGAAAACGAATGGCGTTTTCTCGGCGATTTTTCCTTTTCGCGGGTCCCTGCCGAAATAGGAAAAGTAGTAGTACCGACGGTGTCGGAGGCCCCGCCGGTGAGGGCGAGTACGGATTTGGCGATTCTGCCCTTATTCATTTGAAAGGACACAATCGGAGCATTTTCTGGGTAATAAGGGCTGCTTTTGTGAAAAATTTATCAAGACAGACGCGACTTTCTCCGTTGCCACATACCGTTTTATACGGTTATTTCGCATCCCGACAATCGGTTCGCCTTATATCGAGTAGAGGCCTCTTTGTGAAAAAATTATCAAAATCTTCGCAAAACTGCTTGACAATATTCTCCCCAAAAATATATTGCCTTCTTTACAAAACGGCGGCGATGCAGGATGCCGCCGGAAACAAGGACGAAAACCTTTGAAGTAAAGAAGCAGGGTCACGGGCGACCGAAAGCAAAATGAGGGCATGAGGCAGATAGGGCTCCTAACCTCTTTGCCGTTTATTATGGTTGCCGGGCCCCTGGTTGGATACTTTATAGGCGAATGGCTTGATCGTAAACTCGACACATCCCCGTACCTGACGGTCGTTCTGATCGTAATGGGTTTCATATCCTCGGGCCGGGAGGTGTACAAGTTGATTAAAATGGCGACCGATGACGGGAAAAAATCTGACGACGACCATGGGACTTGATTTCATTCACCGGACGCTTAAAACAACCGGCGTTATCCTCTTGCTGATTTTGGCGTTCGGTTCATTTTATTTCGATTTCTACGATGCTCTGGCCGTCTTTTCCGCCGGGGTGTGGTCGATGGTCAACCTGATTTTCCTATCAGCCTTGGTCAGGGCTGTGATGCAGCTGGGCAAAATCGACAAGCTGGCCGTTTTCGGATTGGCTTGTATCAAATTCCCCTTGCTGTATGCCGCCGGGTATTTCCTCTTTACCGTCGAAGTGTTTCGTCCCGTCCCGCTGATTATCGGATTGTCCACGGTTCTGGCGGTTATGGTCCTGAAGGCGATAGCCAGAGCCTTGTTGCACTTAGATATCGTTAACCAGGAAAGCAGCTCCCGAGGTATGGCATGATACTATGGAACCTTGCTAATACCGTCGTTTTGACGGCTCAACAGGTGGCCGGCGAGGGCGCCGACTACGTCGAGCATGGTGAAAGCGCGGAAAGCGGCAAGCCCCATATTCCCAATATCCTGACCTTTATCAGTGAATCGTTCGCCCAACATTACGAGGTCCTCTTTTTTGCCCTCCTGATGGCCCTTATCCTGGTCATCTGTGCTTTGGTGCTCTATAAAAAGCGGCAGTTGATCCCCGGGCCGTTCCAAAACGTCGTCGAGATGCTCTTCGAATGGCTCTACGATATGATCTATGCCATGTTGGGGGACGAAACCGATCGCTATATGCCCTTTTTGGCGACGCTGTTTATGTACATCTGGTTCATGAACCTGATGGGGCTGATACCGTTCCTGTTATCGCCGACGTCGGCCGTAAACGCCACCGCCGCCATGGCGATCACTGTTTTCCTGTATGTTCAGTTTACGGCGTTTACCCGCCTGGGGCCGCTCAAGTACCTGCATCACCTGGCGGGCGAACCCACTTCGGGCATTACGTGGGCGCTGGTCATCATCAACCTGCCATTGCATATCGTCGGAGAATTCATCAAACCGGTATCACTGGCCCTTCGTTTGTTCGGCAACATTCTCGGTGAGGATATCCTGATAGGGGCCATGGTGGTGCTGGGGATCATGTTTCTCGGCATATTCGGCAGCCCGATCGGCTTTCCCTTCCAGATACCCTTTTATTTCCTGGCCATGTTGACCTCGACCATCCAGGCGCTTGTTTTCACCATGCTGTCGACGTCATACATCATGATGGTCGTGCCGCATCACGAGGAACATTGAGTGAGCACCGTAAGAGAGATAAGAAGAAACCCGATCAGATAGAAACATTCGTTTTTTGTAGGAGGATATAATGGATTATCAAACAGGTCTGGCTTTCGCCGCTCCCATAGCGGTGGGTATTGCAGCCATCGGTTCCGGCGTCGGTCTTGGTAAAGCGGTCGGCTCCGCCATGGAAGCCATGGGCCGTCAGCCCGAGGCGACTGGTAAGATTCAGACCGGTATGATTATCGGTGCGGCCTTCATTGAAGCGTTGACGATCTACGCTTTGGTGACCTTTCTCCTTGTTATGGGCAAGATCGGCGGCTGATCATGGTCGTCGCCGGAATATCCCGGCGCACATAAAACCCTGACCGGCCAAGGCGGCGGGCGACCCCCGTCGCGGCCGGGGAGACGAGGTTATGGAGCTTAATCTACAACTGATAATTACGCACATTATCGGCTTTGTGGTCACGGTGTGGATTCTCAAGAAGTTTGCCTGGGGTCCTCTCATGGGCATTCTCGAGGAACGGCGCCAGAAGATCAAGTCCGAATTCGACGACATCGAGACGGGCAAAGCCGAATTGGCCGACATCAAGGCCGATTTCGAGGCCAAGCTCAAAGACATCGATAATCTTTCCCGGCAGCGCCTGACTGAGGCCATCAAGGAAGGGCAGCGCGTCGCGGCGGAGATCAAAGAAGATGGCCGCAAGGAGGCCAAGGGGATCATCACCCGGGCTAAAGAAGAACTGCACCGGGATGTCGAAAAAGCGCGGGCCGCGCTCAAAGAGGACATGGTTTCCATAACCATCGCCGCCGCCGAAAAGGTCATCTCGGCCCGGCTGGATGATCGCGAAAACCGCCGGCTCGTCGCGGAGTTCATCGATAACGTGGAGAAGATATAGGCCATGTTAGCCCAGCAGGTAGCCGTCAAATATTCGACCGCACTGTTCAATATCACGCGGCAGAAAAACCTGATCGACCAGGCCTACGCCCAGTTTGAACAACTCGATTCGATTATCAAGCGGGACAAAACACTTTTGCAATTCCTGCTCGCCCCGCATATTCTCGAACAGGTCAAGGTGAAGCTGATCAAGGACGTTTTCGGCCCCCGGCTGGAGCCGCTCTTTCTGGAATTTCTGCTGGTTCTCATCGACAAGCACCGCATCGGGTTTCTCCACGAAATCGTGCGGGAATTCCGGGCGCTGGTCGAAGAGGAGCGCGGCGTCATCAAGGCCCACGTCACCGTCGCCCGGCCGCTGGCCGACGACGAACGCCGGCCGCTGATCGAGCGCCTGCAGGCCAAAACGGGAAAAACCATCGAACTGGTCGAGAAAGTCGATCCGGGAATTTTGGGCGGGATGATCGTCATCCTCAAGGATCAGATCATCGACGGCTCGGTCAAACACAAATTATCGATATTGAGGGAAGAGTTGATGAAGCTGAAGGTCGCCTGAGCGTAAACTCGCATCGCGCCGGCGCTTCGGCTGTGCAACGACAGAAAACAACACATGCATATACGGGAGTAACGACGTATGGGTCTCAATCCTGAAGAAGTCTCATCGATTATACAAAAAGAAATCGCCAAGTATGAGACCAAGCTGGAAATGGAATCGGTCGGCACCGTGCTCCAGGTCGGCGACGGCATTGCCCGCGTCTGGGGTCTGGAGGACGTGATGATGTCCGAGCTGGTGACGTTTCCGGGCGACATCACGGGTCTGGTCCTGAACCTCGAAGAGGACAACGTCGGTGTCGCCATTTTCGGCAGCGACCGAAACATCAAGGAAGGCGACACCGTTCGTCGAACCGGCAAAGTGGCCCAGGTCCCCGTCGGCGAGGCCATGATCGGACGGGTGGTCGACCCGATCGGCGAACCGCTGGACGGCAAGGGCCCGATCGTAACCAGCGAATACCGTCTGCTGGAAGGCCGGGCGCCCAACGTCGTACAGCGTCAGCCGGTGAAAGAACCGGTGCAGACCGGTTTGAAGGCGATCGACTCCATGATCCCGATCGGCCGGGGACAGCGCGAATTGATTATCGGCGACCGGCAAACCGGCAAGACGGCCATCGCCATCGATACTATCATCAACCAGCGCAACACCGACCTGTATTGCATCTATGTCGCCATCGGCCAGAAGGCGTCGAGTGTGGCCCGCGTCGTCGAAATCTTGGAAAAGCACGGCGCCATGGAATACACTACGGTGGTATCGGCTACGGCCAACGATCCCGCTCCGCTGCAGTATATTGCGCCCTATTCCGGATGCGCCATGGGCGAGTACTTCCGCGACAAGGGTCAGCACTGCGTCGTTTTTTACGACGACCTAACCAAGCAGGCCCAGGCCTATCGCCAACTGTCGCTGTTGCTGCGCCGCCCGCCGGGACGTGAGGCGTATCCGGGCGATATTTTCTATTGCCACTCCCGTCTGCTCGAACGGGCCGCCAAACTGTCTGATGAACTCGGCGGTGGATCGCTGACGGCCCTGCCGGTTATTGAAACTCAGGCCGGCGACGTCTCGGCCTATATCCCGACCAACGTCATCTCCATCACCGATGGCCAGATTTACCTCGAACCGGACCTGTTTTTCGCCGGTGTCCGGCCCGCCATCAACGTCGGTATTTCCGTGTCCCGTGTCGGAGGCAACGCCCAGGTCAAGGCCATGCGGAAAGTGGCCGGATCGTTGCGGCTCGACTTGGCGCAGTACCGGGAATTGGCGGCCTTCGCTCAGTTCGGCTCCGACCTCGATAAAGCCACCCAGCGGCAGTTGACGCGCGGCGAGCGAATGGTCGAAATCCTCAAGCAAAACCAATATGTGCCGCTTTCGCTGGAGCGTCAGGTGGCGATAATCTGGGCCGGCGCCAGGGGGCATCTGGACGATGTTCCACTCCCTGCCATCGCAAAGTTCGAGGAAGAGTACCTCGCCTTCATCGAGAAGGAATTCCCGGATATCTACCATGCGATCGCGGGCGAAAAGGCTATTTCCGACGAAACGGAAAAGAAGCTTCAGGATGCGATGAAGAAATTCAAAGAGCAATTCAAAGTCGAAGAATAAACGGACGAATAGATGCCGACACTTCGAGAGATAAAAAAGCGGATCCGGTCAGTCAAATCGACCCACCAGATCACCAACGCCATGAAAATGGTCGCGGCGGCCCGCCTGCGCAAGGCGCAGATGCAAGCCGAACAGTCACGGCCGTATGCGGACAAAATGGCGGAGATGCTGGGTCACCTGTCGGCCGTGGCGACCGAAAAACTGACCCATCCCTATTTCGAAAAACGTGAGATCAAGCGGCAGACGCTGGTGCTGATCACCTCCGATCGCGGCCTATGCGGCTCGTTCAATTCCAATCTCATCCGGCGGGCCGAAAAATGGCTGCGGGAACGGGATTCCGAGCAAACCGAACTGGTTTGCGTCGGCCGGCGCGGCCATATTTATTTCCGCCGCCGTGACTACAGCATCGTCAAGACGTTCAACGAATTCAACGCCGCTCTCGATATGGGAATGGTGCGGGAATTGGTGTCTTTCCTCACCAATCGATTCACCGGCGGTACCACCGACGAAATCAACCTGCTGTACACAAAGTTCTATTCCGTCGCCCGCATGGCGGTGTCGTTGGAGAAATATCTGAACATCGAGCGGCCCGAAACCGAGGCGGGTGAGACGGCGGCCGCCGGCGCGTACATTTTTGAGCCCGATCCCGAATCGATTTTTGCGGAACTGCTGCCGCGCTATGCGCTCATCCGGCTGCAATCGGCCCTGGCCAATTCATTCGCGTCGGAACACGCCACGCGCATGGCGGCCATGACCATGGCGACCAAGAACGCCGAGGATATGATCGAACGGCTGACGTTGCAATACAATAAGGCGCGCCAGGCCGCCATTACCAAGGAGCTTCTGGAGGTCGTCGGCGGTGCCGACGCCCTCAAGGCGTAAGTGTAACCGACCGGTCAACGGTCGGATGGAAATGAAAATAGTGACATACATCTAGCGGAGTTTGAAGACCATGGCTGAGAATATCGGAAAAATCGTTCAGGTGATCGGGCCGACCGTCGACTGCGAGTTCGACTCTGACAAGCTTCCCAATATGCTGAACGCGTTGAAAATCGATGATAAGGACCGGGCTATCCACTTGACGGTCGAGGTCGCCAACCATATCGGCGACAACATCGTGCGCTGCGTGGCGATGGCCTCCACCGACGGTCTTGTCCGCGGGATGCCGGTCGTCGATACCGGCGGGCCGATCACGGTCCCGGTCGGCGAGAAGGCTCTGGGACGCTTGTTCAATCTGCTCGGCGATACGATCGATAAACTCGATCCCATCCCGCCCGACAATCCCCGCCTGCCGATTCACCGGCCCAGTCCCGTTCTCGAAGATCAGGAAACCACGCCGCAGTTGTTCGAAACCGGGATCAAGGTTATCGACCTTCTGGAACCGTACTCCAAGGGCGGCAAGGTCGGACTGTTCGGCGGCGCCGGTGTCGGCAAAACGGTTATTATCCAAGAGTTGATCCGCAACATCGCCACCGAGCACGGCGGCTATTCGGTCTTCTCAGGCGTCGGCGAACGAACCCGTGAGGGTAACGACCTCTGGTTGGAAATGAAGGAATCGGGCGTACTGGCCAAAACGGCCCTGATGTTCGGGCAGATGAACGAACCGCCCGGCGCTCGTCTGCGCGTCGGCCTTTCGGGTCTGACCATCGCCGAATATTTCCGTGACGAGGAGCATCAGGACGTGCTCTTGTTCATCGACAACATCTTCCGGTTCGTCCAGGCCGGCTCCGAGGTTTCGGCGCTCCTGGGCCGGATGCCCTCGGCGGTGGGATATCAACCGACGCTGTCGACCGAAATGGGCGCTCTTCAGGAACGAATCACCTCGACCAAATCCGGATCAATCACCTCGGTGCAGGCCATTTACGTCCCGGCCGACGACCTGACCGACCCGGCGCCGGCCACGACTTTCGCCCACCTGGATGCCACCACGGTGCTGTCACGGCAGATCGCCGAGCTCGGCCTCTATCCGGCGGTCGACCCGCTCGATTCCACCTCCCGAATCCTCGATCCCCATATTGTAGGCGAAGAACACTATAAGATCGCCCGAAGGGTACAGGTGGTTCTGCAGCGCTACAAAGACCTTCAGGATATCATCGCCATTCTGGGTATGGAGGAATTGTCCGAGGACGATAAGCTTGCCGTGCAGCGGGCGCGCAAAATCCAGCGCTTTCTGTCACAGCCGATGTTCGTCGCCGAGGCCTTTACCGGCAAATCCGGCAAATACGTCAAACTTGAGGATACCATCAAGGGATTCACCAAGATCATTGAAGGTGAGATGGACGAAATCCCCGAACAGGCCTTCTATATGACCGGCCCGATCGAGGAAGTCTACGAAAATTACGAACGGATGAAGAGTGAAGACTGATGTATAAGCTGTCAATCGTCACCACCGAACGGATCGTTTACGAGGATAACGTCAATTCGATTATCGCGCCAGGATCGGTTGGGTATCTGGGCATCTTGTCCAATCACGCTCCGATTATCACCTCGCTCAAACCCGGCAAACTGAACGTGAAAGACGCCTCGGGCAATGAAATCGTTTTTGCCATCACTGGCGGATTCCTCGAAAACTCAGCCAATATCTGTTCGATCCTGGCCGATGCCGCCGAATTCGCCTCCGATATCGACCTCGAACGGGCCAGGGCTGCTCTGGACCGGGCCAAACAGCGCATCCGCGACGCCGCCGGCAATATCGACATCCCGCGGGCGCGGTCGGCTTACGAACGGGCCAAGGCGAGGATAGACGTCGTCGGAGGGAAACGATAAATGGTTTCGGCTGAAGGAAAAGAATAGATCGGCGGTCAACCATTGATCGATGCAAGCAATACCCCCCTGTCAAAAATGCGGTCGGGCGCCCCTTATGCGCCCGACCGCATTTACATTTT
>CAZJWR010000028.1:0-44433 GCA_964549765.1 uncultured Ignavibacteriales bacterium | reverse complement strand
GAAGCGCTTGGCGTAAGCCAAAAGAACCCCGGCTTTAGCCGGGGGTATCTATTTGGCGAATCCGAGTTATTCCTTCTCGTCGAAGATTTCCAGAAGCGGAATATGACCGCTGTCGGCGTCGATGCCGATCCCGAAATTATTATGCCCGTAATTGGGATCGTCTTTTTTGGGCGACCGCCAGATTTCATTATCATGATACACATTCGACGCGATCGTTTCCTGACCCCGACGCATCCAGTACAGGTCGGCCCCCGAGGCATCGATGAATATCCCGGCCGACTTGGAATAATAATAATAGGTCATGAGCGAACTCGGTTGGGCGTAATCCTCGCGGAAAGTCGCCGCGCCGAATCCCTCTTGGCCTTCGTCGTACAGGTAAGTGTCGTTGCCGTCCATGTCGAAGAAAAAGGCGAACGATCTGATCTGGGCGAGGCCGTAAGAAATCATTTTGGCCTCGTATTGATCGTTGCCCTTGCGGTCGACGAACAGGGCGTTGGTGTAATCCCATCCGAAGCCGAGAGCGGCTCCGGCGGTTTCGTACAGCAGGTGTTTGTCGTCGCCGGATTCATCGACCAGCACGCCGTTGCAAAAATGCGCTCCGGAGGCCTGGGTGAAATAGACCGATTTATATTCGTCATCGCCCTCGCCGTCGTAACAGATCCCGATGCCAAACCAATATCCGCAGCCCAGGGTCCAGTTGCCGGAAATATAGCGGTCGTTACCTTTGATATCGACGATGGCGCCGACGCCGCCGGCCCAGCTGTGGCCGTCGGAGCCGTCACCGCGCCGCCCCATCCCAGCGCCCTGGGCGGCGTTGACGTTGATTTTGAAATCGCTGTGATAATCGCCCCGGTTGACGACGTCCGCCGACGGCTCGGCGGTGTAGACATCGTCGCCGGAATAATCGGCCAGGCAGCCCACGCCGCCGCCGATCCCGCCGAATCCCTGACCATCGCCGTAAATATAGTAATTATCGTTTCCGGCGGCGTCGACAGCGATGCCGAAGCCAAAATACCCGGCCCCCTGCGAACTTGTCTGCGCCCAGTAATCGTCATCGCCGGCCTTGTCGAACAATATTCCCATGCCCAGGAATCCGGCGCCCTGCGCGAAGACGGTTCCCTGATATTGATCGGAGCCATCGGCGTCGTAAAGAAATCCCACGCCAAGAATCCCCGCGCCGCATGACGGTTCCCGGTCGTTTTCCTGGGAGTAGATATCGTCGCCGGCCAGATCAATAATCACCGAAATACCCTGATCGGGACGGGTCGTCGCGCCCACCGGGCCGGTATAGGTGTCGTTGCCGCCGAAATCGACGATGAGCAGGCAGTCGGCGCCGTCGATTTGGTCGGAATCGGGCCCCCCGATAACAAACCGGCCGTAGGGAGTCGGGAAGTCCAGCGAGAAATCCGCCGGAATAAGGGCCAGGTGCGGCCGGAGGGCTTTTTCGGCCCGTTCCGCGGCGGCGGCGACTTTGAGACCGGCGTAGCAGAGCGACGCGAAATCGATGGTCGTGGCGGCATCGTCGATTTCGGGATGATAGACCATGCCGTCGCCCTGGGTGTCGGCCAGGTCGTGGATGGCGAAAACCTTCTGGCGCACGTCGGCTGGTATATTGCGGATGGCGAGTTCGCGCCAATAAAGGGCTTCGCGGATATTTTCCAGAAGAGCCGCCAGTGCGGTTCTGACCTCGAACGGCAGCGGCTCGATTTTGGTCTGGAATTCTTTCTTATAGTCGGGCCAATCTGATTTTTTGCCGAAGGTCGTGAATTGCATTTTCTGGCCGGCCGAGAGGTAGAGATTTTCCATGGCCTGCAACAGGGGATAGACGCCCTCCGGGGCGTCGATCAGGTTGGCGCCGTAGGAGCGAAATCCACCGAGCTTTCGTTCAACGCCAAGAAAATAGACCAAGTTATAGAGGTTGTCGTCCAAGCTGTCGAGCCGGTCGGGATGACAAAATCTCCCGACGGCGCCGCCGTACGATTCGGCGTAGTCGTACAATTTGAGCGGTTCGGCGAACAGGTCGTCGAATGATTTGAGGCGGTAAGGGATATCCATGGGAAATCGGCCCCAGTATCCCTCGGGATGAATTCCCAGATCGGTTCGGGAGAAACCGATCGAATCGAGCGCCGCTTGGAGCAGATCGGGATTATCCTGGGCGCAGACCGTCCCCGCCAGCGCCATGATAACGAACCAGCCAATAAGTATCGGCCTCATCAGGTACCCTCCTATGGTAGATGAGAATAAAATAGGTAATCGCCCCGGAGAAAGTCCAATGAAAAATGGGAATGTCTCGTATCACGCTTTCATAAAAATGAGAAACTTTGGTTGACAAATCGTCGTCAATACATATTCATTTATGCGTTACCGGACAGGGATGCTTATATGAACAAGTTGACGATGTTGGCCATAGTGGTTCTGGCGGTGGCGGCGGTAGTACTTATCATCGTCATGACGGTATCGAAATACGGGGCCGGATAGGTGATGGCGAGAAAAATTTTCGGCAAAAAAAATAGTTGCGCCGATATTAAAAATTTTGCGTATATGCGTGAAATGGAAGATCATAGTCGGATGTTTCGAATCCGAAATGATCGGCGGTTAGCATCGGGAGCATGGATGATAGGAACAGGAGGTTGATACGGGGCGAACATCTCGCACGCATGAATCGTGCCGATGGCGATAAAATCGTTTGAGTGAGAATAGCGCCATAAAAAAAATTGAATTTTTTTTGTTGCGCTCTTTTTAACAAACGGTTAATTACGGTTCGACTTGCGGGAGATAGCTGAAGATCAGGATTAAGACGTTCAGGGATAGATAAACAGGATAAGAGGTTTCATCCCGCGGAGGCGGGGGAGACAATCATGGAGGAATGTGTATGGTGTGAAGGGTACGTAAGGAGATGTATCATCGATCTTACGACGCAGGCGGCGGCACGGACGTTCAACGCCGCGTGCGGATTCAACGAAGAAAACAGATAAACGATTAACTTTAGCGAAAGGTTTGTGCTATGAAGCGAATGTTAATTTTCTCGGTTTTGATCGCGTTTCTGTTGGGCGCCATGGCATATGCCACCGAAACGCGCGTCATGACCATGGGCGAGGTCAACAACGTCGTGAAGGACGACGCGAATATCCTTCTCTACCCGTCGACCATCAACTACTACCCGAAGCTGTTCATCGGTGAAGTCGACGCGTATGCCAATGAATATCCACTCAAGCAGGGTGGCGAGGACATTATCTACAAGGTCGGCGCCAACCTGGGATTCGGAGAGGCGTCGGAAAATCCGTGGGTATTGGGCGTCTATTTCTCCACCGAACCGAAAGTCCCAAGCATTCTCGACTACTACTTCTATGACAAGGCGAATGCCATTTACACCAATAACCGGATCAGCCTAACATATGGTCGCGTATTGGGTGAAATACCATTCGGATTCAACTTCAACTTCTACAATGTAAGCGACAAGAACGAAGATACGACCACATCGAATAATTATGACCGGTCCATAAGCACATACGAGTTCAATTTTGGAATTTCCCCGATGGAGAAGAAACTCGACCTCGCCGCCGGTGTTGCAATGACGACCTGGACGGACAAGGATTGGGAAGATCCCACTCTGGGCGTCGTCGATATGTCCAAGCCGAAGGGCAATATGGACCTTAAATTGAACGCCCGGTATTGGATGGATCCCATGGGCGGATGGGTCTTGATACCGCACTTTGGCTTAATGTACAGCAAGGAGGGTATGGAAACATACTATGACAGTGCGGGCACCTGGACTCTGGATAACACGGAGAAATATACTGAAGTCACCTTTGATCTCGGCCTCGGGATGAACTACGAAGCCACAGAGAATGTTCTCGTGGTGACCGATTTCGGCTTCAATCTGGCGAGTTACAAGGATAAATACGAATACACCACACCCGATACTACCACGGAGTGGAAGGAAAGCATGCTCACTTTGCCGTATTTCAAGATTGGTATTGACGGCAAGGTCTTTAAGTGGATGGATTTTCGCAGCGGCGTTGTCACCCAGTGGGTATTAGATACCTATGAGCCGACCAGCTATGAAAAAGACAAATCGAAATATGCGGTCACGACTACTTATCTGGGCGCCGGCTTCCACTGGAATAGTTTCACAATGGACGCCAGCATTAACCCTGATTTCCTGACCACCGGGCCGTATTTCATCTCCGGTGAGGACGTGGATAGTCCCAATATGCTGGCCACTCGCGTTTCTCTGAAGTACATGTTCTAATCGACATCAGGAACAAATCGACATACAAGCCCCGCCGGATTGGCGGGGCTTTTTTTTGCCTATCCCCCAAAAGCGACCGGCGGCCAGATTATGCAAATATGCATCGTCTTGCAGTCTCGGTATTCTTGTGTCCGTACATTACAATTATTCCCAAACATCCCCCGTGTCTGGCTATCGAATTCGTAACCGCCTGCCATGCAATAGCATCCGGGTGATTCCGGCGTCAATTCCGTCTCCTGAAACGTAGATTTATCCCCAATCGCCGCAAAGGCATATCCTTTGCTCGACCCCTCTATGCAAGGACACAAGAAGGAGACATGATGCTGGCAGAAAACTACAAGCGCGGTTTCCCGGAAGAAAAGCTCAAGACCATCCATGAGCCAAGGATCAAGTATGATGCGGGCGGTTTCTACATTTTGACGATTTCGGAAAACGTGAAAGTCTATCTCGAGGACTATTACCGTTTCCTGGAAGCGCAATATGACAAATGTATGGATGAACTGACCCGGATCGAAAAGAAGCTCAACAGCCTCGACCCCGAATGGGTCGAAACGCGGGCCTGTCTGACGGCCCAGCAGATCGTCCTGCAGCTGGTCGCCAAAAATATCCGGTCGTTCTACGCCGACGGCGCCAATTTCGGAGTTATCATGACGCCGTGGTGTTTCGGCACGGTGATGCTGGAGAAGGTCGAAGCCCACCGCGACCGCCTGGCCAAGGGGCAGGTATCGGACGGGCAGCTGCCGGAAAATCCCTACTACGTCACCCGGTATCTCGATGAGACCTATAAACGAATTCTGCTCGACCTGTTCGATTTTCCCGAGGAGGCATTCCGGATGCGCTGGCAGTACAGCGAACTGCTCAAACGGTATTCCCGGGTTCTCAATAATATTACCGGGTCGTTGCAGTCGGTCATGTCACTCATCAAAAGCTATGGAGTATAGAAAATTGCCTGTACAACCCTGTCTTTCTCTCCCGAAAAAACCTGCCTCGTCCTCCTGGGCAGGTTTTTTCATATCAACTGTTTAGCCCCCCGGCCGATAATATCAATATCACGGATAGCTATCTGTATGCAGACAACCAGCAGGACAGAAATAGTCGCGGGCAAATTTCTGCCGATATACCTCGAGGCATTGCGCATCGATACCATCGTTGACTTCGATCTGTACATCAAAATCGGCAACGACCTGATTCTCTACCGCGCCTCCGATCTCCCCTTCACGGATAAAACCCGGTCGACCCTGCTGGAAAACAACGTCGACCGCCTGTATGTCCCGGTCGGGGCGCAGGCGAGATATCAGCATTATATCGAATCCAATATTACCCAGATTTTGCGCGACGAATCGATCCCCGATCAAACCAAGGCGGGCATCGTTTATGACAGTACCAAACTGCTGATCAAGGACGTCCTGGCCAATCCGACCCTGAGCGAAAACGTGCGGCGCAGCCAGACGATGGTGGAATCACAGGTGGCCTATATTTTGACCGGCCCCGAAGCCTTTCACAACCTGCTCCGGGTGATGTCGTTCGACTACTATACCTATACTCATTCCGTCAACGTCTGCACCTTCTCGGTCGCCTTCGCCCAGCATATCGGAATTACCGACGAGGAGACCCTCAGCAGTCTCGGCACCGGGGCGTTGCTGCACGACATCGGCAAAACCAAAATATCCGACCGGATTCTCAATAAACGGTCCAAGCTGTCTCCGATGGAGATGGATATCGTGCGCCGCCATCCGGAATGGGGCGTGGAATTGATGAGGGAAACCGACATGATTCCGGAGGAAGCGTATATCCCGATCATCCAGCACCATGAACGGGAGGACGGCTCCGGGTATCCCCTCGGCCTCCACGGCGACGACATGCACATATTCGGGCGGATCGTGGGCATTGCCGATTGTTTCGACGCCATGACCACGCGGCGGGTGTATCAACCCGCGGTCGATACCTTCCCGGCCCTCAAGGTCATGTTTCAGCAGGAGGGGGCGTTCGAACGCGGCCTGCTGGAAAAATTCGCCTGCCTCATGGGTCCCAAACAGGGCGGCAGAAAATAATCGATCCCCGCAGGGAGCGGGGTTTTGGCTGTCGCGTGGATGACCGGATTACCTAATTCAAAATCTAAGTGCAATATTTGTCCCAGCTTCCCCGGCTTTTTAATTTCGTCATTCTCCTCACGCCTGTATATTTTCTTTTCATGCAAGAAGGGAGACGTATGAAAAAGACCATTATCGCGACGCCGGAGGCGCCCCGGGCGATCGGCGCCTACAGCCAGGCCATTGCGGTCGACGGCGGGCGGCTGCTGTTTATCTCCGGACAGCTGGGTATGGATCCCGCCTCGATGAATCTGGTCGCCGGAGGTGTCGCCGCCGAGGCGGCGCAGGCGATGAAAAATATCGGGGCGATTCTGAAGGCGGCCGGGGGCGACTATTCCTGGATAATCAAAGCCACGATTTATCTGGCCGACATCGATGATTTCGCCGCCGTCAACGAGGTCTATGCGGCCTGCTTCGAAAACGATCCTCCGGCTCGTGCGGCTTTTGCCGTTGCCGCGCTGCCCAAAGCCGCGCGGGTGGAAATCGAAGCGGTGGCGGCGCTGTAGCTATCGATGTCACGCAACGGATTTGTTTATCTGACCATCGAGGCGATCCTGGCCGGATTCGGCGGATTTATTCTGCCGATCTATGTCCTCTACTTTCGCTACTATAATATTACCCTCTTCGAGGTGGCCCTTCTGGCCGCCGTGTTCGAAGCGGCCGTCCTGATTTCCGAAATTCCGACCGGACTTCTCGCCGACCGGTTCGGCCGCAAATCGTCAGTTGTTCTGGGCTTTTCGTGTTTCACGATAAGCGGTCTCGTGTTTATTCTCTTCCGCAACCTGACCGGATTTCTGGTCGCGGAAGTGTTGTTCGGTATTGCCGAAGCGTTCATTTCCGGGGCGGCCGAGGCGTTGGCGGTCGATTCCATCCCGGGCGACGACAAGCAGGGTTCGTTGCAGCGGCTCTACACTCGCCGGAGTCGCATCCGCATCGCCGTCACCGCCGCGTGCATGATTGTCGCGGGGTACGCTTACAGCCGCGATGTGTCGGTGACGTTTTATCCGGTACTGCTTGGCGGCGTGGCCGGGCTGGGGGCGTCGTGGTTTTTCGTCGAAATCGGGCATCAACATCACGACCAGGGCGCCCGGAAATTTTTCGCCCCGCTGGCGCTGATGTTTCGACGGCTGGAAGTCTCAGCCGTTCTCAAAGTGCTTTTTGTTCTGGCTCTGACCGCCAATTTCGCTTTCGAGGCCGTCGATCAATACTGGCAGGTGCTGCTGTCGGAGCTTTTCGAGATCGACGTCAAATATTTCGGCTATTTGACCGCGGCCGGCGCGGCGCTGGCGTTTTTCCTGGTCGGGCCGATTGTCCGGCGGTCGAAAGGACAAGTTTCGACTTCGATGTTGATTCTGCTTCTATCGGGTATCATTATATCGTCTTTGCCCAACGCGCCGGCCGCGCTCATCCCGTATTTGTTGATCCTGTATTTCGTGACCAAGGAAATGATCGCGCCGCTTTTTTCATATACGATCAATTCACTTATCGATTCCGAGGGACGGGCGACGTTTCTGTCCGGATTCAACCTGACCTGCTCCATCGGCGAAGTCGCCGCGGGCCTTTTGGTGGGCTTTATTGCCTCGCGGCTGGGCCTTCCGGTCGTTTTTGTGGTAGGGGGGAGCGTTCTCGTGCTGGTTGTCATAGCCATGCTGTTTATGTCGCGACCGATGTTCGATAAGAGCGCGAACCCGCGATAGAAAGGAGGACGCTAAAACGGGAATCGCCAAAAGATCGTCTTGCACAAAAGCAAGGGCATAGACCAAAATGAGAGCATTGGCGAGTTATGGTACAACTTTTCCGGTTCATCGAACACAGGTCAAAAAACGAGACAAAATGGTTGCTCGATCATAACTGATTATATCGTATACGGTTAAAATTTGGAAAAAGGTCTTGACAAATCGTCAAATTTGGCTTTCTTAGGGGCTTAATTATTTCGCCTTTTGTGAAATTCGTCACATGGGCGTTGATGAGAAGAGTCGGCTGCATCGGAAACGTCGCCGATGGACGGTCTTTAACAACATTCCGCATTCGGGACCCAGGTTTAACAGCGGAAGGAGACAGCGAGAATGCCTTCAGATTACGGTGCGGTGTTGGTCTTCATCATCGTCGGTATCGGGATGGTGTTGTTCACCTTTTTCCTCGCGCGCCTGATCCGTCCAAGTCACCCCTATCAGGTAAAGAACGAGACGTATGAATCGGGTGTGCCGATCTTGGGCGAGAGCTGGGTCATGTTCAACAACCGCTTCTACCTGTTCGCCCTGATTTTCGTCATTTTCGACGTCGAAGCGGTGTTTCTCTTTCCCTGGGCGGTGGCATATAAATCCCTGGGGCTTTTCGCCCTCATCGAAATGGTGATCTTCATCGGGATCTTATTGTTCGGCCTCGTGTACGCCTGGAAGAGAGGAGTGTTGAAATGGGTATAATTAAAAAACTTCCGGTATACGTCGAGAATCTCCCGGGCGGCAATCTCGTGACCACCACGGCCAACGAAATTTTCAATCTGACGCGGGCAAAATCATTGTGGTATCTGCTCTTCGGCACCGCCTGCTGCGCCATCGAACTCATGGCCACGGGCGCGGCCCGATACGATTTCGACCGCTTGGGCATGATCTTCCGGGCCTCGCCCCGGCAATCAGACCTGATGATCGTCGCCGGCACTATTACATATAAAATGGCCCCGGTGGTCAAGCGGCTCTATGATCAAATGGCCGAGCCACGCTATGTGCTGGCCATGGGCGGCTGCGCTATCGGCGGCGGGCCATTCTATTACGACAGTTACGCCGTCCTGAGAGGAATCGACAAGATTATCCCGGTGGATGTCTATGTCCCCGGCTGCCCGCCGCGCCCCGAGTCGCTGCTTCAAGGTTGTCTCGAAGTGGGCAAGAAAATCCGGCAGCAGAAAATGCAGGAGTGGAGCTGAGTCGGCGATGACCAAAGAAGAATTGATCGCGCATATCACCGAGAATTTCTCGGGGACGCTGGAAATTATAGAGACCAACCAACCGGAACCGTATTTCATCGTCAAGGCCGATGAGTTGCGGGATTTCTCGCGGTTTATCCATGACGATCCGCAGCTGATGCTGAATTTCCTGATGAACCTGTCGGCGGTCGATACCGGCGAGCGGTTCGAGACGGTATATAACGTCTGCTCCTACCGCCACAAGCACCGCATTTTTTTCAAGGTATACCTCGACCACGACCAGCCGGAAGTGGACTCGGTGATGAAAATATGGTCGGCCGCCAACTGGTACGAGCGCGAGGTGTGGGAATTGTTCGGCATTCTTGTCCATGATCATCCCAACCTGACCCGTTTTCTGTTGCCCGAAGACTGGGATCAGGGATATCCCATGCGCAAGGACTGGATTGGCCGGGACGTGATTCCGCTGCCGGAAAGGTAAGATGGCGAAGACACGGGATTTATACACCGAGGAACTGGTCCTGAATATGGGGCCGCATCACCCCTCGACCCACGGGGTGTGCCGGCTTATCCTCAAGATGGACGGTGAGGTCATCACCGATTGTATTCCGGTTGTCGGCTATCTTCATCGGGCCATCGAAAAAATAGTCGAGAACCGGACCTATGCCCAGTGTATCCCTATAATGGATCGTTTCGAGTATGTCACGGCCATGATGTGCGACTGGGCCTTCTGCCTGGCCACCGAAAAATTGACCAAGCTGGAAATTCCGGAGCGGGCCGAATATTTGCGCGTAATCATGGGCGAGCTCAATCGGATCGCCAGCCATTTGCTGTGCATCGGCGTGACGGCCTTGGACCTGGGGGCGTTGACGCCCTTTCTGTACACCTTCCGCGAACGGGAACTGATTCTCGACCTGTTCGAAATGACCTGCGGCCAGCGGCTGACGTACAATTATATCCGCATCGGCGGCGTGGCCCGCGATATCCCGCCGGAATTCATCCCCAAGTGCCGCGAATTTCTGAATATCATCAATCCCAAGATCGACGACTACGAAAAGATATTGACCGAAAACCCGATCTGGATCGCCCGCAACAAGGGCGTCGGGATTATCCCGGAACAGATGGTGTACGATTACGCCATTTCCGGGCCGTCGGCTCGCGCGTCCGGCGTCAATTACGATATCCGCAAACACGACACCTATTCGATCTACGATCGATTCGATTTCGATAT
This sequence comes from uncultured Ignavibacteriales bacterium, assembly GCA_964549765.1. Lineage (GTDB taxonomy): Bacteria > Zixibacteria > MSB-5A5 > GN15 > JAAZOE01 > CAZJWR01. The sequence goes on along the minus strand of CAZJWR010000028.1, from coordinate 33,943 downwards.
TCCCGTCTTTTTCGGCTGCGACAGCTATGACCGTTATCGGGCGCGCCTCGCGGAAATGCGGCAGGCGGCGAGAATAATCGGGCAGGCGCTGGATCAGATGCCGGAAGGCGAGGTTCGGGTCAAGGTGACGGCGGCTTTCAAAACCGAGCCGGGCGAGGTGTATTCACGGATAGAAAATTCACGGGGCGAGATGGGAATACATCTCATTTCCGACGGAAGCAAGAAGCCGTTCCGGATGCGGGCGCGCGGCGGAAGTTATAATCATCTTATGGCGGTGCCGGAGATCGTCAAGGGTCTCAAAATCGCCGATTTGGTGGCCGTGTTCGCATCACTTGACATTATTATGCCGGAGATCGACCGATAATGGAATTGGCGCCGATATTCACCTGGTTGTATAACCGCCTGCTCACCGTGGGCTTGGGTTTGGAACTGACCGATATTATTTCCCTGGCGGCCCTGGCCGTGATAGTGTTCGGGTTTCTTTCGGTGATGGCGCTGTTTTTGGTCTGGTGGGAGCGCAAGTTCGCCGGCCATATCCAGCAGCGATTCGGGCCGATGATGACCGGATGGCACGGCGTCCTGCAAACCATCGCCGACGCCGTCAAGCTGATCCAGAAAGAGGATATCGTCCCCGCCGCCGCCGATCGCAAAGTCTTTTTCTGGGCGCCGGTGATCGTTTTCGTCTGCTCGTTCGCAGCCTACGTGGTCATTCCCTTTGGCAACGGGCTGATCGTCTCCGACCTCAACATCGGCATTCTATACGTGATCGCCATCACGACTTTCACGATAATTTCGCTCCTGATGGCCGGCTGGGCGTCGAACAATAAATATGCGCTCCTCGGCGGTATGCGCTCGGCTGCGCAGGCGGTGAGTTACGAAGTGCCCATGGTGCTGGCGGTGCTGGGCGTGGTTTTGGTGACCGGATCGATGTCAATGAACGATATCGTTAAAGGACAGTCGGCCTGGGGCGGTTTCCATTGGAATATCGTCTTCCAGCCGCTCGGCTTCCTGATTTATATCATCGCCGCCACCGCCGAATCCAACCGCACCCCGTTCGATATCCCGGAAGCGGAACAGGAATTGGTGGCTGGATATAACGTCGAATATTCCGGGATGAAATTCGCGATGTTTTTCCTGGCCGAATTCGTCAACATGTTTACGCTATCGGCGGTGGCCACGACGCTCTTTCTGGGCGGTTGGAATGGCCCGCTTCTGCCGTCATGGGTATGGTTTCTGATCAAGACATTGGGGATGGTGCTAGTCTTTATGATGTTCCGGTGGACGTATCCCCGGTTGCGGGTCGACCAACTTATGGAATTCGCCTGGAAGGCGCTGGTGCCTCTGGCATTCGTTAATCTTATCTACGTTGGGATAATGGCGCGATGGGTCAACTGGTAAGACAATTCGTAGCGGGCATATACAATCTGGTGGTGGGGTTGTTGACCACCGGGAAGCACCTCGGACGGCATGCCGTCACCATCCAGTATCCCAAGGAGCGCTGGACGATGCCGGAGCGGTCGCGCGGAATGGTCGTGCTGTTGACCGACGAGGAAAGCGGCCTGCTCAATTGCACCGCCTGCCTGTTGTGTATGCGGGCCTGCCCGTCGGGTGCCATCGAGATCGAAACCGCCGAAGACGAAAAAGGCAAGCGGGTTCGCTATCCCAAAGGTTTTACGCTCAACTATCATATATGCTGTTTCTGCGGCCTGTGCGAGGAATCGTGCACCTTTGCGGCGATAAAATTGACCCCGAAATACGAATTCCCCGAATGGGACAGCCAAAAGCTGATCTGGGATCGCGACAAGCTCCAGGAGATGGGCCGCGACGTGAAGTACGAATCGCGGGAGCGCAAGAAAGGTCCCGACGAAAGAATAGAAGCGGCGGCGCTGGCCGACGGCCGGCCGGTCCCTCCGGAAATACTGGAGCGGAAGGCCGCCGAGGAGAAGGCCAAAGCCGAAGCCAAAGCCAAGGCGGCGGAAAAGGCCAAGGCCGAAGCCCAAGCCAAAAAAGAAGAAGCTTCGGGAACATCGGAAGCTACGGGCAGTAAGGCGGAATCGCCGGAAAAGAAAGTCGACGATTCCAAAGAGGATACACCTTCATGACAGAGACAATCGTCTTTTACCTGTTCTCATTTATCATCATTGTCTCGGCGCTGGCCGTGGTCACGCTGCGCAATATTTTCCATTGCGCCCTGTTTCTGATTCTCTGCCTGTTCTGTGTCGCCGGTTTGTACGTGTTGCTCTACGCCGATTTCATCGCCGTCATCCAGGTGCTCTTGTACGTCGGGGCGGTGTCGATATTGATTATTTTCGCGATTATGCTGACCGCCCGGCTGGCCGGACGCCAAGTGGTGATGCAGAATGAACAGACCTTCATCGGCGCTTTTTTGGCGCTGATTTTGATGGGCGGCATCTTGTGGTCGCTCACCGGCACGTTTATCCGCCAATCGGCCGAGGTGCCGCCGCCGAAGTCATTGGCAACTATCGGCCGGTTGTTGATGACCGATTATGTGCTTCCGTTCGAATTGGTTTCGGTGCTGCTTTTGGCGGCGCTGATAGGCGCCATCGTTATCGCCCGCCGGGAGGGAACCTGATATGCAGTTGATTCATTATCTGTCGCTTTCGGCCATTCTATTCTCGATCGGTTTCTACGGCGTGATCACCCGGCGGAATGCCATTGCCATATTGATGTCGCTGGAACTGATGTTCAACGCTGTCAATATAAATTTGGTTGCGTTTAACCGGTTTGTGACCCCGACCGAGTTCATCGGTCAAATTTTCGCCATTTTTGTTATCGTCGTTGCCGCCGCCGAAGCTACCGTCGGACTGGCGATCGTGATTCTCATCCACCGGAACTGGCGCAGTATCGATGCCGACCGGGTCAACCTGATGAAGTGGTAGAATGCTGGACAAGATTTTCATCATACCGCTGTTGCCGCTGTTCGCCTTTGTGATGATCGTTTTCTTCACGCGGTGGAAAGAGAAACTCTCCGCCGGGCTGTCGATCGCGATGGTCGCCATCGGCTGGATCCTGTCGATCGTCGTTATGATCGAAACGCTGGCGTATCACGGCGAGCACGTGGCCCACGTCGAATGGGCGATCGATATCGTCAATTACCCGGGTTTCCATCTCGAACTGGGCACGCTCCTCGACCCCCTGACGGCCATCATGCTGATCGTCGTCACGACGGTGTCGTTTATGGTGCAGGTGTATTCGCTGGGCTATATGCACGGCGACCCGCGCTTTTCGCGGTACTTTTCGTACCTGTCACTGTTTACCTTCTCCATGCTAGGGCTGGTCGTCGCCAATAACTTCTTTTTGATTTTCATCTTCTGGGAACTGGTCGGGCTGACGTCATATTTTCTGATCGGCTTCTGGTTCGAGAAAAAATCGGCCTCGGATGCCGGCAAAAAAGCGTTCATCACCACCAAAATCGGCGATTTGGGTTTCCTCGTCGGCCTGATGATGATGGGGATGTTTCTCGGGACGTTCAATTATGGCGAGGTGTTTGCCAAGGTCGAAGCGGGCGTTATTTCCGGCGGCCTGCTGACGGCCATGGCGATATTCATTTTCTGCGGCGCGGTCGGCAAATCGGCGCAGTTCCCGCTGCATGTGTGGCTGCCGGATGCGATGGAAGGCCCGACGCCGGTTTCGGCATTGATCCATGCCGCCACGATGGTGGCCGCGGGCGTGTTTCTGGTGGCGCGGTCGATGGCCATTTTCATGGCCACTCCGGACGGCGCCATGACCGTCGCCTGGATCGGCCTAATCACGTCGTTTATGGCGGCCTCGATCGCCCTTGTCCAGAATGATATCAAACGGGTTTTGGCCTATTCCACGCTGTCTCAGCTCGGCTATATGATCATGGCCCTCGGTCTCGGCAGTTTCACGGCCGGAACATTTCATCTGATGACCCACGCCTTCTTCAAATCTTTGTTGTTCCTCGGCGCCGGGTCGGTCATTCACGCCGTCCACACCAACGATATCCAGGAAATGGGCGGGCTGTCGACCAAGATGAAAACGACGGCATTGACGTTCATCATCGCCTCATTGTCGATCTCCGGAATTTTCCCGTTGTCGGGATTCTGGTCCAAGGATGAAATCATCGGATCGGCTCACGAGCATCCGTTCTTTATGGTTGTCGCACTGGTGGTCGCCTTCATGACTGCCTTCTATATGTTCCGCCTGTGTTTCCTGACCTTTTTTGGAAAGCCGCGCGACGAGGAAAAATACACGCACGCTCACGAGTCGCCCAAATCGATGACCGTACCGCTGGTATTTCTGGCAGTGTTGTCGGTCTGCGCCGGATGGGTCGGCATTCCGTGGCTGTCCCACGGATACGCCTCGGCCATCGTGGCCTTCAACGGCCACCCGCATCGTGCCGAGCCGGATATCCTGCTCATGCTGATATCGACCGTCGTGGCGCTGTCGGGGATTGGCCTGGCCTATTTGATGTACTACAAGGGATCGATTTCGCCCGAGGCGATGGGACAGCGGTTCAAGCCGATTTACAATCTTCTGTACAATAAATATTACATCGACGAGATATACGACGCGGTCATCATCGAGCCGACCTATGCCTTCGCGCGGTTCCTGTGGAGTTTCGACGCCCATATTATCGACGGCATCGTCAATCTCTATGGGACGGTGACGGTGTGGCTTTCGACCGTCAAATACTGGATCGACGCCTATATCGTCGACGGTATCGTCAACGGCCTCGGCATCGTGACCGGGGCGGCCTCGTCGGTGCTGCGGCTGACGCAAACCGGGCGGCTGGCGAATTACCTGCTGGTGGTGCTGTTTGGACTGATCGTGCTGATACTGATAGCAAATTCGAATTTGCTGAACTGGGCTTTTGTGCTGGTCGGGATACATTAGTAAAACCGGCTTAGGAGGATGGACATACGATGAGTTATAGTTATCCGATCTTGAGTTATACCGTCTTTGCGCCGCTTCTGGGCATGGTCGTGCTTCTGTTTATGAACAAGGAAAAGCACAACGCCATCCGATGGGTCTCGACCTTCTTCTCCTTCGTGACGCTGATCCTGACCCTGATCATTCTCCGGGACTACAGCTGGGCTACCGCCGAGATGCAGTTCGTCGAGATGCACAACTGGATTCCGGCCATCAGCGCCCAGTATTTCATGGGCGTCGACGGCATCTCGGTGCCGATGCTGGTGCTGACCGGCCTGCTGTCGTTGGTCGCCATCGTCATCAGTTTCAACATCACCAAGCGGGTCAAAGAGTATTTCGCCTTTTTCCTCCTGCTGGAATGCGGCATGATGGGCGTATTCGTCTCCCTCGACTTCTTCCTGTTCTATATCTTCTGGGAGGTCATGCTGGTCCCGATGTATTTCCTGATCGGCGTCTGGGGCGGGCCGCGCCGGGAATACGCCGCCATCAAGTTTTTCCTGTATACGTTGTTCGGGTCGATCTTTATGCTGGTGGCCATTCTGGTGCTGTATTTCACGTCAGAGCCGCATACCCTCAACATGCTCGAACTGTATAAGATCGGTCCGACCTTCTCGCACGGGCTTCAGGTATTCGCCTTTGCCTTCTTCTTCATCGCTTTCGCCATCAAAGTTCCCGTCTGGCCGTTCCATACATGGTTGCCCGACGCTCACGTCGAGGCGCCGACCGCCATCTCCATCATCCTGGCCGGCGTTCTGTTGAAGATGGGCACGTACGGCATGCTGCGGATTTCCTGGCCGATGCTGCCCCAGGGCATTCAGTATTTCTCGGTACCGATTGCGATATTGGGGATTATCGCCATCATCTACGGGGCGCTGGTATCGATGGCGCAAAAGGACCTCAAAAAACTTGTCGCCTATTCTTCGGTTTCGCATATGGGGTATTGCATGATGGCCCTGGCGGCCTACACGTCGGTGACGGCGCTGGCCGGATGCATGTTCCAGATGATCTCGCACGGATTGATCACCGGGGCGCTCTTCCTTTTGGTGGGCGTGCTCTATGACCGCGCTCACACCCGTGAGATAGCCGCTTTCGGCGGTATCGGCAAGAAACTGCCGGTGTACACGGCGATCATGACGCTTTTCGCCATGGCCTCGCTGGGACTGCCGGGGATGTCCGGTTTTATTTCCGAATTCATGATTTTCATCGGTTCCTTCCCGTCGTTCCCGATTATCGTCGGCATCGCCGTGCTTGGCGTGGTGCTGACCGCGGGCTATATCCTGCGGATGGTGCAGCGGGTCTTTTTGGGTGAATTTGACGCGGCCAAGTGGGGCGGACTGACCGAAATCAACCTGCGCGAAATCTTGGCCGTTGCGCCGCTGGGCGTGCTAACCATATTCATCGGCGTCTATCCCAAACCGTTGTCGGAACTGATCCATGCGACGCTGCAAAACATTGTCATGTTGATGGCGAGATAAAATGATGGAACTTGCTGATCTCAAATATCTTGTCCCCGAACTGTTCCTGTTCCTCTGGGCGATGGTCGTCCTGATGCTGGACGTTTTCTCCAAACGCCGGTCGGTGTCGACCCCGGCCTACACCAGCCTGATCGGACTGATTATCACCGGCTTCCTGCTGATGAAATTCCACGGGGGATACCTGTGGAACGGGATGTTCATCTCCGATTCGTTTTCGTTCTTCTTCAAAATCATCTTTCTGGGGTCGGCCTTCTTCGCCATCGGGTCGTCGTTCGGTACCATCGAGCGCATCGGTCATCACCGGGGCGAATATTTCTCGCTGATTCTCCTGTCCACGGTCGGAATGATGTTTCTGGCGTCGGCCAAGGAACTAATCACGCTGTATATCGGTCTCGAACTGACGACCATTCCGCTTTTCGTCCTGGCCGCCTTCCACAAAAGCAATCGCCGCTCGGCCGAGGCCGGGCTGAAATATATGATCATCGGCGCCGCCTCGTCGGCAGTGCTGTTGTATGGCCTGTCGATCATTTACGGCCTGGCGGGGACGACTTACCTGCCGAAGATCACCATCAACCTTGCCATTCACTGGCTGTCGTACGGCGATATCGGTCCGGCTTTCACGGTGGCCCTCATGATGATCATCGCCGGGCTGATCTTTAAACTGGCGGTGGTTCCCTTCCATATGTGGGCGCCGGATGTCTACGAGGGCGCGCCGACGCCGATCACGGCCTTTTTATCGGTCGCATCGAAAGCGGCCGGACTGGCGGCCTTCGTACGTATCTTCGTCGGCATGTTCGTGGCGTTTTCGTCCAATGTCATGGCTCCGCGCGATTGGGGCAATGTCGTTGCTTTGCTGGCGGCGGTCACCATGATCCTCGGAAACGTCATCGCCATCAGGCAGACGAATATCAAACGGATGCTGGCGTATTCATCTATCGCTCAGGCGGGATATATTTTGGTCGGCGTCGTGGCTTCGTCATCTCTGGGCGTGGCCTCGATCAGCTTCTACGCCTTCGCCTATCTGTTCGCCAATATGGGCGCCTTTGCCGTCGTTGCCGTCTATGCCGACCGTACCGGATCGGAACAGATCGCGGATTACGCCGGTCTCGCCAAATCGTCGCCGGTGATTTCGGCCGCCATGGCTCTATTCATGTTGTCGCTGGCGGGAATCCCGCCGTTGGTCGGATTTTTGGCGAAATACTATGTCTTTGCCGCGGCGGTTCAAGCGGGATACACCTGGCTGGTGATCCTGGCCGTGCTGACGACGGTCATCGCGCTGTATTATTATGCCAATGTCATCCGCCTGATGTACCTGTCGCCGGCGATCAATCCGCACCACATCATGCCATCGTTTCCTGCCGGCATGGTGCTGGTGCTTACGGCCACCGGCGTCATTATCTTCGGCATTCTGCCGCAGTCGATTTTGAAACTGGCGTTGGATGCGGCCACGAGTTTCGCCTTTTAGCCTCATAGACGTTGACATTAGCAGTCTCTTTTCCGTATATAGAAGCAAGGCGCCCTGCCGATCTATTGTACCAGGGAACAGGTATGTCCGCGGTGTCTAAATTTGCGTCGGCCCTCAGGAAACATTTCGTTTCCGGCTTGTTGGTGACGGTGCCCCTGATCATCACATATCTCGTCCTGCGCCTGCTTTTCGACACTATCGATGGTTTCCTCAATCCCGCCGTCTACAAACTCCTGGGATACTACATCCCCGGATTGGGAGTACTTGTCACTTTGCTTTTGGTTCTCCTGACGGGGATCGTCGCCGCCAATTTCATCGGAGTCCGCCTGTTCCAAATCGGAGATCGTATCCTCGCCCGGATGCCGTTGGTGCGGATTATCTACACCGCCGCCAAGCAGCTGGTTCATTCGCTTCTGGCCCCCTCCGCACGCGCCTTTTCCGAAGTCGTGCTGGTCGAATACCCCCGGAAGGGGCTGTACGCTTTCGGCTTTCTCTCCCACAAGGCGCGGCTCCGAATGGATAACGCCGATCAAGACATGGCTCTCGTGTTTATTCCATCGACCCCGACGCCGTTTTCGGGCATGGTCGTTCTCGTGCCCAAATCGGAAGTTTACCCATTGGCGATTGGCGTCGAAGAAGCTATCAAAATTTTGGTCTCGGGCGGCGTGGTCGCCCCGGAACTGTTCAATTTGAAACCCCTTCCCCAAAATAGCGAGGTTCCCGATGCGTCTGGCTAACTTATTGGATGAGGATCTGGTGGCATTTGATATGACTGCGGCCACCAAGCTGGATGCCATAAAAGAACTGCTGGAGTTGGTCAAGGCCAAGTTTCCCGCCAACGATTTCGACGCTATCCTGGCCTCCGTGCTGGACCGCGAGGAGATTGAAAATACGTCGTATGGCCGCGGGATCGCCTTTCCGCATGCCCGGACCGATGACGTCGAGGATATGTATATCGCGGTCGGTGTATCCAAGAAGGGACTTCAGGACAAAACCCCGGATGATATACCGCTGCGGATAATCTGCCTGATGCTGACGCCGTCCAATATCGCCAAGCTGTACCTCCAGACATTATCGGCGTTTGCCACTTTTGTCCGTGAACCGGGCAATATCAAACAGGCCGCCGGGGCCAAATCGGCCGGCGGCGTTATCGACGCTATTTGGGAATCGGGCGTGACGGTCGACAAGGAATTGACTGCCAAAGACCTCATGCGGCAGGACGTCGTCACCGTCACTCCGGACGACAGCCTCAAAGAAGTCGCCAATCAGATGTTCCGCCACCGGTTGTCGGCGCTGGCGGTGGTCGATACCGAAGGCAATCTTCTGGGACAGATCACCGACAAGGAACTGATCCAGGCCGCGCTGCCGGACTTCAAAACCCTTATTTCCAACCTCAATTACTCCATGGACGTCGAACCGTTCGAGGAACTGCTCAAGAAGGAAGACAAAATCAAGGTCAAGCAGTTGTTCACCACCGATCACGAAGTGGTCACACGAGAGACCAAGATCGTCGAAGTGGCGGCCATGATGCTTTTCAAAGACCTCCGGCGGGTGTATGTCACCGACGGCGACAAATTGGCCGGGATTCTCCTCCGCAAAGATATCGTCCACATGATCATCCGGGGATAGAGACACGGCCGAAATATTTCACCGACTTCACGTGTGAACTCACGCTATCGCCCGATCTTTCCCGTAAACCGGCGTGAAACCTTCCGCTGGCATTTCCCGTAATGAAAATTATCGGGCGGATTATTTTCGCCTGAAAGCTCATTCCGCCGCCGGCGGGGGAGGTAGATCATGAAAGGGTTCGGAATATTTCTGCTGGTTGTGGGGTTCCTGGCGCTTTTCGCGCCTGAGATCATGGCGCTTTTTGCGGGGCTTTTCGCCGGCATGGTCGGGCTGGCCGCCGGATTATTCGCGGGCGGAGTCGCGCTTTTTGCCGGGATATTCAGCATCCTGCTCAGCATGGCGGTTGTCGTGCTGATTTTCGCCGCGCCGGTAATCATTTTCGTGCTGATTATCATGGGTATCGTGCATATTTTTTCGGCCGCATAATCTGCCAAGCACTACTGATCTCGCGAACTTGCAGCGACCATTGTCTTGCTTTTTGGTAAAAATCTCCCGCAATCCTCACCATATCCGCGTAATGCGATAAAAAGGCCTTAAAATGAAAACACTCCATGCGCGTTTTTATATTTTCGCGTTGCCGGGTTTGCTGTCGTTATCGGGTATGCTATTGCCGAATGCCGCAAGAACCGCCGATCAGGGAGACACTCTCATGCCAAAGCCGCAGTACTATCTTGTTCAGCTTCACGGTACCCGCGAAGGGTGGCCGGGAGACATAACACCGGACGAAGAGAAGGTCATGAGCGAGCATTTCGATTATCTCAAGAAGCTGACCGCGAAGAAAAAAGTCTATATGGCCGGACCGGTTTTCGAGGCCAAGTTCGGGCTGATTGTTCTTGCCGTGGCATCTGAGGCCGAGGCCAGAGAAATCATGGATAACGAACCTTCAGTCAAAACCGGTCTCCATACCTATACCTTATCATCCATGCGGGTTTCCCTGCTGGTGGATCATCGTTCGCCGGATCGATATGCCTCCGATCCGTCCGATAGAGTGATTCAGAAGGAGGTCACCGTTCCCGCGACGATTGATCAAGTCTGGCAGGCATGGACGACCACCGAAGGCGTCAACACGTTCTTTTCGCCCAATGCGAAGGTCGATCTCCGGATCGGCGGGCCGTTCGAAATCTACTTCCTGATGGAAAATCCGTATGGAAGCCGGGGATCGGAAGACTGCAGAATACTCGCCTATCTGCCTAAGAAAATGCTTTCATTCGAATGGAACGCGCCGCCGCAATTCGGTGACTTACGGGATAAACGGACTCAGGTTATCCTCGAATTCGAATCGATCGACGCCGTGCATACCAAAGTCGTTTTGTCACAAATCGGATGGGGAAAAGGCGAGGATTGGGACAAGCTGTACGATTATTTTGACCGCGCCTGGGGGCAAGTTTTGGGAAATTTCAAAAAACGATTCGAAGACGGCCCGATCGATTGGTCAAAAGATTAGGCGTCTCGCCAAAGGCATTGAATTCTTGACTCGATCTGCCCATTATCATACCTTGCGCCCGTAATTGACGCGATAGCAAAGGTTGGTTCCATAGAATGTCGACATCCTCGTCTCCCGGAATAATCAGCCATGTCATGATCCCGGTGGCGATCCTCCTGACCGGGCCTGGTCTGCTGATGCGTCTTCATGTCCTGCATAATGGGCCCGGGACTGAGGCGCTGCTATTCGGCATGGGACTTCTGGGCGCGGCCTTCATGCTGTCCTGGGCGGCCGAAGTCGTGCAGATGGATATCTCCGAGGGATTTGCGCTGGCGCTCTTGGCTTTGATCGCCGTTTTGCCCGAATACGCCGTCGATATGGTATTTGCCTGGAAGGCCGGGGCCGACACCCGCATCTACGGCCCGTTGATGATCGAGCACGGCCCGCTGGCCCTGGCCAACATGACCGGCGCCAACCGGCTGCTGATCGGCCTCGGATGGCCGATGGTGCTCTTCATTTCGTATATGAAATCCCGCAAGAAGTCACTGCAACTGGCCCAGTCGCACAGCACCGAGATTTTCTACCTGACCTGCGCGACGATTTACGCCTTTTCGATTCCGTTCAAGAAGGAGTTGTCGCTTTTCGACGCCGTCATTCTGCTGGCTATTTTCACCGCTTACATTGTTCGCACCGCCCGGGCCCATGCCGAGGAACCGGAACTGGTCGGACCGGCGGCGCTGATCGGAGGCTTGCGACCGGCGGCCCGTCGAACGGTGACGATAGTGCTCTTTCTCTATTCCGGAGTCATCATATTTCTTTCGGCGGAACCGTTCGCCGATTCGCTCGTGGCTTTCGGGCGGGCATCGGGGATTGACGAATTCTTGCTGGTGCAATGGCTGGCGCCTCTGGCGTCGGAGGCGCCCGAATTCATGGTCGCTGCCATCTGGGCGTTCCGCCGGCAGGCGCAGGCGGCCATCGGGGCGCTGATATCATCCAAAGTCAACCAATGGACGCTTCTGGTGGGCACCCTGCCGATCGTGTTTTCGATCGCCGCCGGCAAGGTGAGTGCGCTGGCGCTCGACTTGCGGCAGGATCACGAGATCTGGCTGACAGCGGGACAGTCGATTTTTGCCATTGCCATTCTGTCCAATCTGAAAATTTCCTGGTATGGCGCGGTGCTGCTTGTCGTGCTGTTTTTGGCGCAACTGATCGTTTCTGAGATCAGGATGGAAGTGCTTGCGATATATCTGGCGTTTGCCGTGTTGATCCTGATCCGCGACCGAAGGCATCTGCCGTCACTGGTGCGGATCGGCCTGAAATTCAGACGCTGACGGCGCTATTCCTTCTTCTTTTGAGACGAATTTTTCATGCGATATTTGATTCTCGGAAACGGGTTGACAACCGAGGAAACGATGTTGGTCAGGTGCGCCGATATCCGCTTGAGAAACCGGGTGTACATGGCCAGGGCCACGGCGTGGCCGACATAGAGACCCTCGGTCGGCCCCACGATGAGGTCGCGGACGACCTGGTCGCACCAGGTTGAAATATCGCGATGCTCCTGCATCAGCTTCGCCGCCAGGGCCTCGTCCGACTGCGTGAAGGCTTCGGTGACTTCCTTGAAACGTTCCGTGATTTTCTGCTCGACTTCCGTCAGTTTTTCCTCGAAGGTATACCCGTGGAGGCGTTTGGGATGGGCGCGGGCCAGCTCGGTGATATTTTTGGTGTAATCGCCGATACGTTCCACGTCGTTGACGACCGAGATCAGAACCAGCCCCGGAGCGACGTCCATGGGGTGGGCGATGGCAAGCTGCGCCAGCACCTTGCGGCGGATTTCCCGCTCGAATTTATTTATCCGCTTGTCGGCGGCGTAGATGTCGAATTGCAGTTCCGCTGTATCGGAATGGCGCAGGGAGCGCACCGATTCGGCGAACATGTTGTAATCCGCGCTCAGCATTTCGGCCGTGGCGTCGTAGCATTCCTTGAACAGGTCATGCGAGTAAAAGAATTCTCTCAGGAAATCGAACATCTGTTACCTCCACAGGTAGAGCAATACCAAAGGAACAAGAAAAAACACGATACCGACAAAAGCAATCGGTATTATTTTCGACCGCACCGAGTAATTAGCCAGTTTTCGGGCCAGCGTGAGCGGGATTTTCTTCAACGGCAGGAAGACGCCGATTCCGCACAAGTTGAAAAACATATGACTGAAGGCTATCGTCACGGCGTGGATATTGCCCGTGGCCAGCGACGCCAGGATGGCGGTGGCGGTCGTTCCCAGATTGGCGCCCAATGTGTACGGGAATATCTGAATCAGGCTCAACACGCCCGATCCCGCCAGCGGAACGATCAGCGACGTCGTGATCGAGGAAGACTGCACCAGCACGGTGAGAACCAATCCCACGAAAAATGCCCGCAGGGTGGTTTTGAAAATGTAGCGCTGGAACAGACCGGTCAGGCGGGCGACGAATACCGACCGAAGGGTTTTGACCATGAAGTGCAGGGAAGCGAACAGAAGAAGCACCGCAAAAATACACAGCAGGATGGCGTTCTGATGAAACAGGTCGATCAGCAGATGGATGACCGGCTTCGTGATCGTCCCCAGCGGATTGAATAGCTTCATGCCGCCGACGTCGGAGAAGACCTCCGCCAGCATATCGCTCAATCTTCCCAGGAAATTCGTGTATATCTGAATCGGCAGAAAGATGATCACCGACAGGATATTGAAAATGTCATGAACGGTCGAGGCGGCAAACGCCCGCCGGAATTCGGCGCTGCGATTGATATGGACCAGCGAAACGAGAATATTGGTAATCGTCGTGCCGATATTGGCGCCCATGACGATCGGGATGGCGTTTTCGACCGATATCAGGCCGCTGCCGACCATGCCGACCAGCAGGGAGGTGGTCATCGAAGAAGATTGCACGACGCTTGTCACCAGGATGCCGATGAACAAACCGAGGACGGGATTGGATGTCGTGGTCAGCAGGGTTTCGGCGAATCCCTTGCCGAAAAGTTTGAGCGAATTGCCCAATAAACCCACCGAAAGAAGGAACAGGTACAATAATCCAATCAGAAGGATGATGCGTGGGAGAAGCGATTTTTGCGAGTCCTGCAAGTCTTGGCGACCCTCAATTTTCAGCAGGCACGGATTCCGGTCTGCTGGAAGCTGATCGTATTAGGGGCCAAATATATCGCCGGGGGCGTCGATGTCAAGAAAAGATTGGGAATCGGTTAATCTTTTGTCAAATCAGGCGAATTGTCCAATAAGGCCACCGCCGGGCATCGTTAAAACGGTGATTTCGACGGGATTGACCTTGACCTTTGCCGTGTATAATGGTATAAATTGAAGCAGAAATTGAAATAACATAAACCGGGGACAGCAACGTGAAAAAACACCTGGCCGCGCTGACAATAGGGGTAGCACTCGCAATCGTTTTTGCCGTATCCTGCGGAAAAAAAGGCGTCCCGCCGGACGCGAACACCGAACCGACAATCTCCATCCAATTGGTTTCAACTCCTGCTCTGACGCTGCCGCCGTACACCTATTCCGATACTATCAGGGTCAGGGTTATCAACAGCCAGGGGCTGCCGATTGTCGGCGATACCGTGACATTCGCCCAGGTGTCGCCGAGCAACGGAGGCGGTTTCTTTTTTACCGACCCCACGATAAGTTCCGCTCTTATCACGGATCAATCGGGCTACGCCTATAATCAGTACCGCAGCGACTCCTCGGCGGGCGCCGATACCCTCATGATCAGCACTTCCTTAGTCGGAGATACCGGCGCGGTATATATTATCGTGACCGTGAATCGGGGAACGCCGGCTGATATCGAGAAGATATCGCCTTTGACGTCGCAATCGTCCACGGCAGGACAAACAATCCCGGTGCCTTATGTGGTGCGGGTAAAGGATAAATACGGCAACGCCATCCCCGACTCTCGAGTTGTCTTCAAAACGATCGAGCGATGCGTGGTTGCCACCGATTCCATGCTCGGCAGGCCGTATCTTTTGGATACGGCGTACACATTCACCGATACCGCCGGACTGGCACAGGCGGATTGGGTATTGACCGTAAATCCCGATCCGTATCTGGGGACTTACCCCAACACGACCCCCGAACTCTATGGGTATGCCATTTACAATGGTTCCCGGGTCGACTCGGTCAAATTCCAAGCCTTCGCCACCAATCCCGGCCAGTTCAAATTTTACCCTGATATCAGGCCGATACTGATCGACAACTGTCAGGGAGCCGCCTGTCACGGCGGTGTCAGCAGTTACCGGGTCGACTTCTACTATACGCTGTCGGAAAACAACAACCTCGTTCCCGGCGATACGTCCTGTCAGTTCGTCGCCGACCTCAATCCGATCAGTCATATCAGCGACCTCAACACGGTCGAGGAGGACAAGGCAATCCGCTGGGCCGTCATTAACAACGCCGTACCGGGATCATCGGGTATGAACAATTATACCGACCAAATGAAATCGATTCTTGATAACTCCTGCGTTATGTGCCATAATGGAACCACTTTGGATGGAAATTACGATATGTCCAGCCATCTCGGCATCCGGGGCAACGGCAGCGATGTGACGCCCAATGCCATCGCCGGCGATAACGCTTGTTCACTGGTGACCTATATCCAGGCAGGGCATTACGCCGACAGCCTGAGCCTCGATCCGGACACGGCGGCGGCGCTGGCCGATTCCATCATCCGCTGGATTGTTGTCGATTCATTGCGGGAATACTAAGGTCGATTTCCACGTGAATCCTGCCGTGGATAAGTAATAGTGGCGTTCATGAATTCCGGACGAAACAAACTCCCGGGGAATGCCGATTCCGTCGATCCGCGATGGTTGCCGTATGCCATCTTCGCCGGTATCACCCTGATTCTGGCTGTTCCCATTCTCAGGCATATCCATAACTGGGGTGTCCGGGACTGGGATTTGTTTACTACTCTTCACGCCGCGGCGGTGCGTTCGATTGTTGATTATGGTCAGTTCCCCTTCTGGAATCCCTACATCGGCGGCGGCAATATCCTCTTCGCGCATCCCGAAGTGCCCGTCCTCAATCCGCTCTTCGGCCTGCTGCTGATCTTCGGGCCGCTGATCGGCCTCAAAATTCAGCTTCTCGTGATCTATTTCATCGGCCTGTCCGGATGGTATAAACTGGCCCGGAAACTCGGGATCAGTCACCACGGGGCCTTAATACCGCCAATTGTCTACATGCTCGGTTCTCTCCTGACCCTTCATTTCGCGGCCGGGCATATCCCGTTTCATTATTTTGCGATTTTTCCCTGGGTGCTGTTTTTCTATAAGAAATCTCTGGAGCGACCGGTTCATATGCTGTCGGCCGGGGCGGCGGTGGCATTCATAATACTTGGATCGGGCGCGGCCGTGCCGCTTCTGTTCACGCTTCTCTTCCTGTTCCTGTTCAGCCTGCTTGACATCGACCGCGTACGCACCCTCCGGCCGCCCCTGTACGCTATCGCAGCAGGTGTATGCGGAATTCTTTTTGCCGCCGTCAAATTTTTCCCCATGTTCGATTACCTCTCCCGCCACCCGTGGATTCCCGAAGGCACGGTGCAAACGACGCCGCTGTGGATTATCCCGACGATGCTATTCTCGTTCAATCAATCATTGTTTGCCGACCATATTAAGGGATATGTCTGGGGCTGGCATGAATACGGGGCCTTTGTCGGCCCCCTGGCCATACTGCTGGTTGTCGTGGCGCTCGTGCAATTCAAGCGGAACTGGCGATATCTGCTCCTGATCGGTATTTCGTTCCTTTTTGTTTTTGGATCGTTTCTTCCGCCGTGGTCGCCGTGGGATCTGTTGCATCACCTGCCCGGCTTCGAATCGATTCGCGTTCCGTCCCGGTTTATTCTGCTGGCGCTGATAGCTTTCGCGATGCTGGCCGGTCGCGGGATGGATATCGTTTTGTCATACGCGGGAAATCGCCGGCGGTTGGTTGCCTATGGAACGGCGGCGGTGATACTCGGGACTCACCTGGCGGTCTGCCTGCCTATCCTGGGTGAGACGTTCACCCGCGCCCCGGAACGGGTCGTGTATCACGAGGATTTCAAGCAAATCGCCGGAGATCCCAATCACATGTACGCCGCATTTCTGGCCAATCGGGGGACCATCAGGGCGGCGTGGCTGTCGGCGTATCGCGAGGGCCGGGGGATAATCGATCGAAGTAATCAGACCTGGGAATGGTACGCCCAGCAGAATGCCGTCGCCGTCGAACGTCGGACGTTCACGCCCAATCGGATCGCTTTTTCCCTTCGTACCGACCGGCCCGACACGTTGGTCGTGTCCCAAGGCTACGATCCCGGCTGGCGTCGTGAAAACGGAAAAGATGTCGGGATGTTCGCCGGCCTGGTGGCTCTGGATATAGCGCCGACGGACTTGAAAGTCGAAATCTATTATTATCCGAACTATTTCACGCTGGGATTATGGGTATCGGTGCTATCGATCCTGGCCGCAGTCGGGATATATTTCCGGTATCGCCTACGGCAGCAGTCGTAGCCTAAGCAGGGTCCAGATGGCGATGAGGCCGTCACGCCATCGAATTTTTTTTCCTTCTTCCATTTTGCGAGGAGCATAGCTGATCGGGATTTCGTAAATCTTGATTTTTCTTTTGCCGAGCTTGGCCACAACTTCCGGACAGAATTCAAATCGTTTGCAGGTAAGATTCAGCGATTTCAGCAGGTTGGTGCGCACCATCTTGTAACAGGTGGATTCGTCGGAGATGTTGACGCCGTACAGCAGATTGGCCAAAAGGGTCAAAAGTCGTCCGCCCCAGTAGTACCGTCGATAAGATACTCCCGATTCCGGATTATGGACGCGGTCTCCGAAAACGGCATCGGCGTCGTTCCTTTCGGCGGTATCCAGCATGCGGACGATGTCATGGGGATCGTATTCGAGGTCGGCGTCTTGAATGACGGTATATTCGCCGCGGGCCAGTTCGAGCCCGGTGCGGATTGCGGCGCCCTTGCCGCGATTTTTATCGTGTGCCAGAAATGTAATCTTATGCGCTTCGGCTATTGCCTTCAGAATGGCGGGCGAGCCGTCCTGCGAGGCGTCGTCGACGACGATTATGTCCTTGTCTATGGGAATCTCGAACAATCGATTGAGAATGATCGGGAGAGTCCGCTCCTCGTTGTATGCCGGTACGATGATCGACAGCTTCATCGGCGTAATGTAGAGTGATTCGGGCGATTTGTCAATTGCGACCTGACGGGACGCAGGCGCAAAATATGTTCTATTTGACTTCATGGCATACAATTTCTATATTCGCAACCTGAAAGCGTCGTTGGGAGAACGCTTTACGAACGGAGACCAACACCGATGAAAACGCTGACGATATTTATTGTTATGATCGCGATAACCCTTGGCTGTTCCTCCGAGAAAAAGGAGGAACCGCAACCGGCCGCCCGCGTGTTTGCCGAACGACCGAGGGTGGTGATGGAAACCGACATGGGAAACATCGTCATGGAGTTGTTTCCCGAGGTCGCCCCCCATCATGTCAGCAGTTTCATGGATCTGGTCGAAAAGGGATTCTATGACGGCCTGACATTTCACCGGGTCATCGAGGGACAATTGATTCAGGGTGGCGACCCGATCGGCGACGGGACTGGGTCGGCGGGGTATATTTTGCAGGGGGAGTTCTCCAATCTCAAGCATCTGCCGGGGACGGTGGCCATGGCGCGCGGGCACGATCGCAATTCGGCATCGTGTCAGTTCTATATTTGTCTCACGCAGCTGCCCAGCCTAGATGGACGATATACTATCTTTGGGCAGGTGATCGACGGGCTGGATGTTGCCCGGAAAATCGGGGACGTTCCGGTCAAGGGAAATCCAGCCATGAACAACGAGAAATCGCTGCCGGTCGATCCGGTGCGCATCATCCGGGCATATGTTTCGGACGAGGACGATACGGCATCTTGATGACACACTTTCCGGCATCACCTCGTATCAGGATTAGGCGGGATTAATAATAGGCCTCGCGCGTCGGCTCCGGAAATTAAACTTGATTCCGGTTCCATCTTGAGCCAGATTGGATCAGCCGCGTTTCTTTATGCATTTTGAGCAAAGAGGAAAATGAACGCCAAAAAGCTGACCATCCTCGGTTCCACCGGTTCGATTGGCAAGTCGGCACTGGATGTCGTCGTTTCCCATCCGGGTAAATTCGACGTTATCGCCCTTAGCGCCGGACGCAACGTCGATCTGCTGGCCGACCAAATTCGGCGGTTCCGGCCGCGTCTGGCGGTCGTACTTTCGGAGGTGGAGGCGGCTTCGTTGAAGAAAATCGATCCCCTGCCCGGCCTGCAGATCATGCATGGGCAGGAGGGACTGAAAGCCGCCGCCTCGCTGCATGACAACAACATCGTTCTCAATGCCCTGGTTGGGGCGGCCGGGCTCCTGGCCTCGCTGGAAACAGTCCGGGCGGGAAAGTATCTGGCGCTGGCCAACAAGGAATCGCTGGTTGCCGGCGGGCCGCTCTTCGAGAAAGAATCGGCTGCGACCGGGGCCAAAATTCTGCCGGTTGATTCCGAACATTCGGCCATCTGGCAATGCCTTAACGCCGGCCGCAAGACGGAGGTCAAACGGATAATCCTGACCGCTTCGGGCGGGCCGTTCCGGGATCGCGATGCCATGACCTTCGCCGATATCACTCCGGATGAAGCTCTGGCGCATCCGACCTGGACGATGGGCCGCAAAATCACTATCGACTCGGCGACGATGATGAACAAAGGCCTCGAATTGATCGAGGCCGTCTGGCTGTTTTCGGTGCCGCCGGACAAAATCGGGATCGTGATTCATCCCCAGTCGATTGTACATTCCATGGTGGAATTCGTGGACAGTTCCATTATTGCGCAAATGTCCTTCCCCGATATGAAGCTGCCGATCGCCTATGCCCTTTTCTGGCCTGACCGCCAGCCGTCGACTAACGGGCAGATCGATCTGGCCTCGGTCGGGCAATTGACCTTCTCGGAACCGGACGAAGTCCGCTTCCCGGCCCTGCAACTGGCCCGGATGGCGGCGGAGCGGGGGGGCACGGCCCCGGCGGTGCTCAATGCCGCCAACGAGGTGGCGGTTGAACGTTTTCTGCAGGGGAAAATCCGGTTTACCCAAATAACGGAACTAACCGGAAAAATCTTAGTTACTCATAATGTGATTGCCGACCCGAGTCTCGACGATATCCTTGACAGCGACCGCGAGGCGCGGCGTCTGGCGACAGAAGAAATTGGGAAAAAATAGATGACGACGATTTTAGCGACGATTTTCGTACTGGGCATTCTGATATTTTTCCACGAACTCGGGCATTTTATCGTAGCCAAATGGTCGGGGATATTCGTGGAGAAATTTTCGCTCGGTTTCCCGCCGTTTATTTTCAAGAAAAAATTCGGCGATACCGAATACTGCATCGGCGCCATTCCCTTGGGCGGTTTTGTCAAGATGGCCGGGGAAAATCCCGACGAAGAGGTCACCGGCGCGCCGCATGAGTTCATGTCCAAGCCGGTTCGGGTGCGGACGGCGGTGGTGTTTGCCGGGCCGTTTATGAATTTCATCCTGGCCTGGCTTATTCTCTGGGGGATTTTCTTCATTCAGGGTGAATTTATCACCGATCCCGACCATGCCGTAATCGGACAGGTTTCCCCCGACAGCCCGGCCATGAAGGCGGGTCTGCAGGAGGGCGACATCATCCTAGCCGTCGACGGAACCGCGGTGCATAGTTTCGCAGATATGGGAAAAGTGATTTCCAAGCGGGTCGAGGAACCGGTTACGATCGACTGGCAGCGTGACGGCGAGAACATGTCGGCCACGGTGACCACCATGAGAGAGACGACCTATAACGCCAAAGGCGATAAAATCGCCGTGGGCATGATCGGCGTCGGGGAGAAGGGGACATTCAAACGTCTCGGATTTTTCACGGCTGCCGGCATGGGGTTCGGAAGGACCCTGACGTTTGTCAAGATGATTGCCAAATTCGTCTGGGATCTGGTCACGATGAAAGTCTCGGCCAAAATGATCGGCGGACCGGTTTTTATCGCGCAGGCGGCCGGTCAGCAGGCGCAGCTCGGATTCGGAGCGCTGCTGGTATTCATGTCGTTCCTGTCGGTGAATCTGGCGATATTGAACGTGCTTCCGATACCGGTGCTCGATGGCGGGCATCTGCTGTTTCTGGTCGTGGAGAAAATCAAGGGTTCGCCGATGTCGATGAATCACCGGATGATTGCGCAACAGATCGGCCTGGCCTTTTTAATCCTGGTGATAGTGGTGGTGACCTATAACGATATTGTCCGATTTATCACCGGGTAAAAGGATTCGCGGCGGTACGGGCCGATGGGATTTTTGGCCGGAAAGCCCAAATAAGGAAATCCCGGGGAGCGAAACGCCGTATAACAAAATATATTAAGAGATCGACGTTTGTGATTGCGAACAGGGATCGGAGGAAAGTTGGCTAAGAAACCGTCATCCGGCATTCTTGAGTACGTTAAATCGCTGGGCATCGCCCTCGTTCTGGCGTTTTTGATAAAAACCTCCATCGTCGAGGCCTATAAGATTCCGTCGTCCTCGATGGAAAATACCTTGCTGGTGGGAGATTTCCTGCTGGCCAATAAATTCGTCTACGGCGCCCGTATTCCGGTGGTCGGATGGCGTCTGCCGGCCATCAGACAGCCCAAGCAGGGGGACGTCGTGATTTTCAAGGTACCCATCGATCGTACCACCAACTATATCAAGCGCTGCGTGGCGACCGAGGGCCAGACGGTGGAGATCATCAACAAGGTACTCTATGTCGACGGGGTTCCGTTTCCCAATCCAACCCATTCGAAATTCACCGATCCCAATATCCATCCGCCGGGGATGGATCACCGGGACAATTTCGAAAAATTCCGGGTGCCGCCGAACAATATTTTCGTAATGGGAGACAACCGCGACAACAGCTACGATTCCCGGTTCTGGGGCACGGTGCCTCTGGATCTGGTTTTGGGCGAGGCGATGATGATACACTGGTCCTGGGAACCGGACACCCAGGCGCCGCAGATCAAGCTGGCGGATTTATCGTCGCTGCCGCGATCGGTCTTCTACAATATCGTGCATTTTTTCCAGCGCGTGCGCTGGCACCGGCTGGGTGATATCGTCCGTTAGGACGCGGGCGGTCCGCCTTTGTTGGGACCGCGTTAGAAATCGGTGTTTTTTGGGCCGACCTCAATTTTGTAGTTGATACTACCGGGCGATTTTCGTAACAGGTATAGAGAGTTATCTATCACATCCGAATGGAATCGGAGGGGAGAAGTGGGCAGAAAACCAATTGCCGAAAAAGTCGCCGCGCGGCTGGCGGAAATCCACCGGATGCCAGTCTGCGAGGACTGCGAGGTCCTGAGAGGTGCCAATCTTTACGCAAAAAAGCATTTCGCACAAAAGTACGCTTCGCTGTTCGATGCGAATCTCTCTCGCATTCTTACCACACACGTTGACCTCGGCTGCAAAACCTGTCCTATCGACGACGTCATGAAATCCCTGCGTAAGGATCGTTTTGCCGCGATTGCGGCCATGTTTTAGCGCACAGAGAAGGGTCGGAAAAGTACGTGAATGACAGACATCATTGCCGACCGATTTAGCCCACGGAATGGCGGCGCTCCCATCGCCTTCCGCGAAAGGGATGATATATTTCCGTAAAGCATAAATTTCCCCCACAAAAAAGCCGGCCTCAGGCCGGCTTGTCTGTTGCGCAAATTCCCATATTAGAATTGACAGCACGATCCACAAGGCGGGGGGCCGCCCTTGAAAATGTGATTGATCAGGTAAACGGGGTCGCCGACATTGAAGGCCATATCGCAATTTGCGTCGTGAAGGCACTCCGGCCCCTGCGGGTCATGCCATCTGAAGATAATATTTATCATCTCCACCACATCGGCGACGTTAATGATACCGTCGATATTCGCGTCGCCGCAGAGGTACTGGCAGGCGTCGCCTACGCCGTCGCCGTCCCAATCGTTCCGGCTGGGATTATACGCGAATTGGCAGTTGTCGATAATGTCCGAAGTTCCATCGTCGTCGTCATCGTCGTCGCAGACATCGCCGAGACCGTCGCCATCAAAGTCAGCTTGATCCGGATTATAAATGCTCGGACAGTTGTCGTCGGGGCAGGTGTTGTCGGGATGGCCGGGATCGCCATAGCCGTCGTTATCGCTGTCGACGCATACATATTGGCCGTTCAGGAAGACGCTTATTCCTATCCACCCGGGGTCATTGAACACCACGAGATCGATTCCGCCGTCGTTATTCATGTCGCCGGAGATGAGCGGCGGCATGCCGCCGACAGTACCGTACCACCAGTATCCGGAAAAAGTCCCATCCCCGGTATTCCAATAGACCACCGGATTTCCGCCTGAACGGGATTTGATATTATTGTTGGTCATCGCCAGATCGAGATCACCGTCGTTGTCAAAGTCGGCCAGCTCTATATGGGCCGGAGCGTTCATTGGATAATCGTTGAAAGTAGTCGGCACACCCATGGTGCCATTGCCGGCGTTTCTGAAGATGGCGACATCACCCTCGATGATTCTTCCCGCGATGATATCGACATCACCGTCGCCGTCGATATCACCCGTGTCGGATCCCCATGAATATGAGCCGATGGCGTACTCATAGATTTGCGAGAATCCCCCGGAGCCATTATTCACGAGTATACGCAGATAAGCCGGAGTATTGGCCGGATCCGGAGAAATCAGGGCCAGGTCGGGAAGGCCGTCACCGCTGAAATCGGCCGCCTTGATTCTGGCTCCGCCTTCCCCCAATTCCCCTTGATACGTGAACTTGCCATCGCCGTCATTGAGGAATATGTATCCATGAGTGAGGCCGGTAGCAACAATGTCGGAGGCGCCGTCGCCATCGACATCAATCGGACATACACACAACGTGCCGGTATTCAACGGATAGGTGTCATGATCGGCAAAGGTGCCGTCGCCGTTGTTGAGGTGCACCTCGAGCATCGCTCCCGATACCGCCAGATCGGGGTATCCGTCGCCGTTGAAATCGTCGGCGCATATCCATGACGGGCTGATTTCCGTCGCGTACGTTGCACTTATCGAAAAAACGCCCGCGCCGTCGTTCGAGAGCACAGCTATTGTCGAATCCTGTGGATTGGTGATGGTCTGGTAATTGGCCGAAGCGATATCGAGGTCGCCGTCGCGGTCAAAATCGGCGGCGCAAAGCCAAAGCGCATCGCCCCCGGTCGAATATAAGGGCGGCGGGGTCGCGAATTCCGCCGACCCGTTCCCTACCGCCACGACAAACAACCATTCATAGGCCTCATCGAGGGGAACTTCGCCCGATGATTGTATTGCCGTCGTCAATCTAACGGAAATGTTATCGCCGGCGCGAAAATCCGTATCGGGATCGAATACGGCCGTCCGCGACGGTGCGTCATAACTGATTGCCCCGGAACATTCAGCGCGTTCTGGCCCGGCGTCGTGGAAACGACCGCCTGCGCCTGCGCCAATAGCGGTGAAGAGAGTACCAGTAACACGAAGAAGGTGGCTGCAGATATAGTCCTTTTCATAAAACCCTCCCTTCAGAGTGTTATGAATGATTAAGATCGGGTCTTGTGTTCGGCGAATGTCAACCGCCGCATTTAACGAGCCTCTGGATGGTGGTCCGGTCGACAGCATCGACGCAGCACGGTTCCGGCGGGGGACCGCCCCGGAAGATATGATTGATCAAATAGATCGCATCGGCGATATTGTACACACCGTCACCGTTGAGATCGCCGATACAATACGGCTGGGGAGTTGGTCCGCATTTAAAGACCCCGTCGATCAAAAATTTGGCGTCGCCGATATTGATCGCGCCGTCATAGTTGACGTCGGCGCAGATCGTATCCACCATCACGGCTTTGAAGATTGGAGGTGAGGGTTGGGGTGATTGGGCGAATATTGAGGTGGGGATAACAGCCATCAGAGATGCGGCTCCAATGACGGCAGCCGACCATGCTCCTCTGCGCATACCGCCCTCCTCTGGTACATGTGCACTGCTGTTATCGTGAGCGGCTGTTCAGGCCCTGTTGCGTGTGAAATCCCTTGCTCACTTATAGTATAGTGATAATGGTCTTATATGTCAACTAATAATTAGGTTTCGGGTACGAAAACCCCGGCCGCGTCACCAATGGAGAGAAAACGATCCAATAATGGACGAATTCGTGCGTACATGGTGCGAAATGCGACCGGTTTCGGACCGGACCCGGATACAAAAAATGGGTTGAACCGGGCCGGGAAAGTTCGTACCTTTAGCCGTTTAATTCGAACCTGATCGTCGGCGATTACTCCTGAAGGAGGGAATTGTGGAAATTGTCGCGTTAACGGATAAACTTCGCAGCTACAAAGGCAAAAAAGGTCCGGCCGTCAAGGGCGATAAACCTCTCAAGGCATACCACGGTCTCAAACCGGGCGAATTGCGCGATATGTATCATTCGATGCTCCTCGCCCGCCGGATCGAGCGCGAGGAAAAACTCCTGCTTCGCAAGGGATATTGCCGCTTTTTCATCGGCTGCGGCGGCAAGGAGATGATCGATTGCGTAGCCGTCCATTGGCTGCGACCGAAGGACCCCTTCACGGGCTATTATCGCAACAAGGGCTTCGATATCCATCGCGGGCGGAAGGCGGGTATCCTCGATGAGCTTCTAGGCGAAAAGATGAAGGAAGCCATCGGCGACGTGCGCGGGCATGCCGTCGGCGGCATGATCCAGCCGTCGCATTCCGCCTACCCCGACCTGGAGATTCTGCCGCAGGCGTCCCCGACCGGGTCGCATGCGCTGGAAGCGTCGGGACTGGGTAGCGCCATTGCCCATCACACGCCGATCTCCAAGTTTGCCGTCTATCCCGGCGGGAGATATCCCAAGGACGCCGTCGTCTACTGCGCCATCGGCGAAGGCTCGACGTCGTCGCCCGAATTCGGCCGGGCCGTGTTCTACTCGGTTTTCGATAAAGCGCCGGTCGTCTATGCCATCTACAACTGCGGCTGGGCTATCTCCGTCTCGGTCGAGGAACAATTTCCCGAGGGCGATCCCACGACGCCATTCGAAGGGTTTCAACGCCACGGCCTGAAAATTTTCCGATTCGACGGCACCGATATCAAGGAATCGCTCAAAGTCGTCAAAGAGATGATCGCCTACGCCCGCTCCGGGGCCGGCCCGGTGCTGGCCAACATCCGCGTCACCCGCGAGGAGTCGCATTCGGGATCGGACGATCAGTCGTTCTACATGGATCCCGACAAGCAGAAATGGCATATCGAAAACGACTGCACTCTCAAGACCGGGCTGACCTTCATCAAAGACGGGATCATGACCCCCAAGCAGATCGGGGAGATGTGGGACGACATTGACAACCGGGTCGCCGAGGCGTCGGAGAAGGCTGTCAAGGATTTCCATCCCAAGACCAAAGAAAGCATCCTATCCAAAGTCCTGAGTTGCACCTTCAAGGATATCAGCAAACGATGGGACGGCCTGCGTGATTTCGCCAAGGTCAACCGCGAGAAGAAATTCAAAGAGTGGAACAAGAAAAAATATTTCCCCAAGCCGGACCTGCCGGAAACCCTGGGCCCCATGACCATACGCACGGCTATCAACTACACCCTCTTCGAACTACTCGAACTCACCGCCGATGCTGTCCTGTTCGGCGAGGACGTGGCCGACTTCTCGGGCGAAATATTGCATCATCCGGAAAAAATGGAAGGACTGAAGGGCAAGGGCGGCGTTTTCCTCGTCACCAAAAATCTCCAGCGCAATTTCGGCAATGATCGCTGCCACAACACGCCGCTGGACGAAGCCGGTATCCTGGCCCGCGCCATCGGACATGTCTACCAGGGACGGCGGCCCCTGCCGGAAATACAATTCATAGACTATATGTCCCCGGCGTACCAAATTCTCAAAGACCGCATATGCACCATGCACCAGCGGTCCAACGGCCAGTGGACGGCTCAAATGGTGATCCGCTGTTCGTACGGCGGATACAAGCAGGGCGCGGGCGCCTTCTGGCACAGCGAGGGGAATGTCGGTACGTTTATCAATATCCCCGGCCTGCACGTCGTGGTGCCGTCGAACGCCTACGACGCGGCGGCGCTGCTGCGGACGGCCTTCGCCTGTAATGATCCGGTATTGTTCTGCGAATCGGTGGCCTTGTACAATCGCCGCGATTGGGAAGGCGTCCCGGTCGAAACCGAATATCCCCCTATTGATGTCCTGATCCCCTTCGGCAAGGCCAACGTCTATAATCCGGAGAACTCCGACATTGCCATCATCACCTACGGCGCCACGGTGCATATGGCCCGCAAAGTCGCGGAGATTCTCGAGGAGGAAAAGGGGATCGGGATGCGCGTGGTCGATTTGCGCACCGTACGGCCGCTGGACGAGGAGACGATCCGGCAAACGGCCGAGGAATGCGGCCGCATTATCGTCCTCACCGAAGACCGCTTCATGGGCGGCGCCGGGCCGACCATCGCCGGCGTCATCACCGGCAGCGACACCATCGGATATATGGAAGCGCCCGTCAAGGTCGTGACGGCCATCGACAGCCGCGTGGCCTACGGGGTTGACGGCGACACCATCTGTCTGCCCAATAACGACAAAATCCTGGCCGCGGTCGATGAAGTCTTGTCGTACTGATCCGGGCCGCCGGACTGGTGCGGTATGGTCCATATCCTGACGACATCCTGTCCGATGGCGCGGCGTCAGGTTCGAATCGGTGTATAAGAAATATATGCGTTTGGTTGCCCTGATAGGTCTCTTATTCGGTATCGTCGCCATATCCCCGGCGCAAGCGCAGGATGTGTCGCCGCCCGGCGTAGTCCGCTATCTGGGGCTGGCCGTCCCCTATCCCGACAATCCCCCCGAAAGCCCCATGACGCTCAGGATCGGCCAGGTTCGTTACCCCGCCGTCGTTCGGACGTGGCTGACGGTCGATTCATCCGGTGCGACCCGAAAAGTTACCTTCCCCGCCGACTCGGCGGCGTATATCGATCCCGTCAAGACCGACCTTGAATCCCTCCATTTTGCATTCACGCCGGGAAGAGGCCTGTCCGCGCCGCTATCGATTCCCGTCACCGTGAAGTATTCCGCCAAAACGCCCGCCGGGTGGACGGTAAGCATATCGTTTCCGATTTCTGCGGAATTGACCACCGATTCGGTTCTTCTCGAAGAGTTTTTTGCCGTCAACGGCGTCGAACCGCCCCGAATCGTGGCGCTGTTGCCCATCTATTACGAAATCCGCGTTGAGCCGGAGGAATTGCGTTATTGGACCATCACCGCCCAGGTGTCTCTCGACACCGAGGGCCGCCTTCTGGATATCGCCTACCCGGTCGCGGGCCAGGATCAAATGTGGCATCAGGTGCAGATGGCGCTGATGCACGCCGAATACACGCCGGCGCGACTGCAGGGAGAGCCGTTTGCGACCGATTTTCTGGTGACCTTCAGAATTTTCGATAATATCGATTATCCCTTTTCGCCCCTCGATCAGTCGGACACGACCGAGACCTCCGTCGCGTCCCGGTATTTTATGACTTACTATTATAATGAGAATGATATTTTTCTCTTTCCGATCCCGCGCCGCCCCGCCGGTGAGTATCTTCAGTCGCCCAAGCTCGGCAACAACAATACCGGATTCTCGGACGTGACGGTTGATATAGACACGGGGGGAAAGGTCACGGGGGCTCGCGTCACCCGAACCGTCGAAAGCGTGCGGCAGCCGGCCGCCAAAGCGGCGCGAATTCTACTGTGGTATCCGGCCATCGATACGCGGGGACAGCCGACGGAATATACCGGCAAGATCAGATTCGAGTTCGTCAGAACGTCAAAAATCGTATATATCCCCGAATGGTTGTCCCGGTAGCGCAGATTATGCGAAATGTAAGTTATTGTAATTCCGTATGTTATCTGACAGCTACAAATTTTCGGACAAATAACGAGGGTTTCGGCGCCAACGATCGGTCGTCGATCTTAGCGTCGATGTAAGTAATTGTGATACAATATGATATAGTGCCCGTTTCAAGTCGCCCGGCGGCATGGATTTTGTTCGCTATGTTTGTAAATATGGTGAGCGGGCGCCGCCCTGCGGAAGAATCAGGCCGGGTAAGTGTATAATATAATGGATGATGAAAATGACCATACAGATTGCAGTCAACATGGCGACGGCCTTGATCGTGTTCATCGGCGGCTTGGTGATCGTGTTCGTATACCCGGAGCGGTTGTCGAATCAATACCGGGTGCTGATCGTGCTCTTTGTGACCTTCTACTTCGCCCTTCGGATGGCGCAGAGCGTCCTGGCGATAAAGCGGGAACGGCGGCGTCGGGAGGGCGGATTTGGCGAGATGCCCGACGGCGGGGATGATGGATGACGACCACCAAAAACCGCTTGACAACCCCGTCGTTTATCGTATTATAGGATTCTTGGTTTGATTTGAGGTGAAAGGCGTGACTCGAAAAATGAAAACTTGTTCCAAGCTCTTGATACTCCTGGGCCTGGCGGCGGCGCTGACGGCGATTACGGCGACCTCGGCACAGGCGTTCCAATTCAATTATAAGTTGGCGCCCGAGATTACCGATGCCATGGACCGTCACGACACCACGGCGACGCTGCAGCAGATCAAGGCGTCGCTGGGAATCGATCCCTACTATGCCCCGCTCTATCTGCTTCGCGGCGAGATCTTCTACGTCCGTGGTCAGTTCGACAAGGCGCTGGAACAATTCGATACGGCGCTGGATAAGAAGTCGAGTCTGTACGAGGCGCTGTATTATCGCGGCTTGGTATTCCTTGAAAAAGAGGATTTGAAGGCAGCCGAAAAGGACTTCAGCAAGGGGTTGAAAAAGACCAAAAACCACGAGAAGGCGCTTTTTCACAACGGCATGGGCTTACTGCTGATAAAACAGGAAAAATACAGCGACGCTGACCTCCAGTTTCGCAAGGCGATCACGCTCAATCCCGACAAATCCGAATTTCACGCCAATCTGGGCGACGCCAATTATTTCGCCAAGCTCTATCCTTTGGCGATCAGCGAATACAACAAGGTCATCCAGATGGACACCACCTACCTTGATGTATACTTCCGCCTGGCCCGGGCTTATGTTGCCCAGGGACAATATAACGATGCCCTGGATCAGTTGCGGACGGTGTTGACCCGCGACAGCATGTACGCCGGAGCCTGGCGGGAGATCGGCCGGTTATACACGCTGGCCGGGCTGTCGGCGTCCAACCGGGACACCAAGGAACAGCGATTCAAGGAAGCCATCGGGTCCTACCGCAAGTATCTTGGCATCACTCACGATTCCACCATCACCGAGGTCTTTTTCAATATCGGCCGGTCGTATTTCAACCTGGGCGGTTTTCCCGAGGCGGATTCGGCGTTCGAGTACGTTCTGGCCCAGGGCGACGTCCCGAAAGGAATCTATCTCTATCTGGGCCGGGGCTATATCGCTCTCCAAGAATACCAGAAGGGCATCGATATGCTGCTGAAGCATCTCGAATGGATGAAAGAGCAGGATCCGCAATGGACGCCGGGGGTGGAGGACGCGGATACGTACAACCGCATCGGCAACGCCTACCGGGCGATGGACGACTGGGAGAATGCCGCCATATATTATGTCAAGGCGTACGATTTGAATCCCAACGATCCCCGCTATGCCCTCGATGCGGCCGTCGCCTATCATCAGTTGAAAGATTACGAAACGGCGCTGAAATATTACCAGAAACGTATCGAGTTGGGGCCTGACGCCTGGAACGTCTATCTCAATGCCGGCGGCTGCGCCTACAGTCTGGAAAATTACGAGTTGGCCGTGCAATATTTCGAGAAGGTCGCGGAGCTGGATTCGACGCAAGCACGGGCCTTCGCCCTGCTTTCGGATACCTATCTCAACCGACTGGAAGATTGCGAAAACGGCGTCAAGTGGACGAAGAAGTGGCTGGAAATGGATTCGACCAATTGCGATGCCCTGAAAAGCCTCGGATTCGCCTATTTCGGCGGAATCTGCCCGCCGGATTACCTGAAAGCGGTCGGGTACTTTTCGCGCACCCTGGCCTGTTACAAGGCAAAAGGCTTGAACAACTGCAGCGCCGCCGATGTTATGCTATACATGGCTCAGGCCTATCATCTGCAGGCGGCGGGTTTGGCGGAGAAGGATAAAAAAGACGAAGCGAAGCCTTATTATAAAAACGCTTACGAGTGGTACCAGAAGGTTCTGAAATGTGATCCCGGCAACAAAGACGCGCAAGAGGGATCCAAACAGACCGAGTTTGAGTATTAATCTCAGCCCTGGGACGGACGGGAGCTGAACGGGAGAGTTTATGGCAGACGGTGAGAACAAGAATCAGTCGTTTCAGTATTCCGATAAACGATTCAAATATATCGGTTTTGACGTATTTCCCGGCAAGGCCGGCGATATCTTCAAATCCGAGGAGGAGCGGAAGTCGCTGATTCAGCGGGTCCGCGAGCGGATGGCTCGCGGGCAGGAACGGGTGCGCGAGCGGTGCACCCTCATGGAATCGCGCATTTCCGGCGTCGAAAAGGGATTTTTGACCGCGGCGGCGGTGGTCATGATCGTGGCGCTGTTTCTCCCCTGGTATTCGGGGAGTATCCCGATTTCCTATGCACAGATCGGTACGGTCGACGGTGTGCAAGTTATGCATGCGTCGGCGCAGGAACAGCGTTTGATCGGGTATGTCGCGACCGCCCTGAAGGAAAAGCAGGATCGGGCTTTGTCGCATGCGGCGAAGCCGGCCGGCGGTGAAAGTGGCGGTGAAGCGGCGCCGGCGGCGATGGGCGACACCAGCGGTATGCAGGAGCCCGCAGCCATGCCGGGGGCCGCCGATACCTCGGCGATTCCAGCCGCAGCGGCGGCGCCGGACTCGGCCGATACCGGTATGGCGGCTGCGGCCGCGGATACGACGGGCGGCGCCGGCGGGAACGCTCCCGAAGAAAGCGCACCGGCGGTGTCTTCGGAGGTCCGTGTCCTATTCGTCGATACCTATGATCCCGATTCCCTGCGCCTGACCGATGACCTGCAGCGTAATGTCGTCGCCTACTATGCGTACGACGCCAAGACCAAAGAAGAAACGTTCAAATACGGCGCCGATGACGCCCTGGCATCCGTTCCGGACATCATGAGCGTTGCGCAGAAGAACGATTCTCTGGTTGCGGCCCGGCGCGACAACATACAGGCGGCGGCGGATAAAGCGGCCAAGCCGTCCCGGCGCACCACCGAAGAGCAGCGGCAGGCCGCGGTCGATAGTATCCTGGCCGATACCAACACGATTTTGGCCAATGTGTCGCTCTTCGGACCGAAAGAGCCGGGCGCCAGCGAATTGGCCAGCCGGGGTATCGTCAACGACAATTACTCCATGACCGGCATCGGCGCGATAGCAAAGCTCGGTGATTACCTGCCTATGGTGTTTTCCAGCGGGCCGGTACTGATAATCACCGGCATATTCATGCTGCTTTTCTATATCTGCCTCCCGGTGCTGGCCGTGGTGAACCTGTACGCCTTGTACGGCCTCAAGGGTAAAGACCCCAATGAATATGTTTTGAAATTGAAAAAATGGCTCCGGTACAACTGGATACCGGTTTTTCTCTGGATCGCCATGTTTATCCTGTCCTTCGTCGGGGCCCCTTATGGCTTCGATTCAACGGGCATGCTGAAACAGGTCGGTTCATCGTACGGCATCGTGACGTTTATTGGATTATTGTCCATCGGGATTTATCTGGTGCTGATATCGTTTTTGATTACAGCGCTGAAGGGAAAAGAGATTTAACGTGCAGAGAAAAGCAAATTCACATAGAGTGGAGGAGTATTCGCGGTGAAACAGACAATTTTTGTATCCTTGAACGCTCTGATTTCCTTTGTCATCGGGTATACCGTGTGGGGAATCGTTCTCAAGAACACCGAAGAGGGCACATTGCCCCATTCCATCTATCAGGGTGGTCCGTTGGTTGTGGTTCTTATCGCCATTTTGCTTATGCTTTTGGCCTTCGTCGTGGAACGGTTTTTGTCGCTCCGTGTGGCCAAGGGCAAAAGCTCAGTCCAGGTGTTTTTCAAGAATCTGATCAACCATTTGCAAAACAATGACTTTGAGTCGGCGCTGGCTGCCTGCGACAAACAGCGCGGCACTACCGCCAATGTGTTGCGGGCGGGTATTGAGCGCTACATGAGTGTGAAGGACGATTCGGGCCTTGAGGCCGAAAAGAAGCTGGCGGCCACTCAGGCGGCGATCGAAGAGGCCAACGCCCTCGAGGGACCGCTTCTGGAACGCAACCTGATCGCCATGTCGACGATCGCGTCCATCGCCACCATGGTCGGTCTTCTGGGAACGACCATCGGCATGATCCGCGCCTTTGCGGCCACCGGTCACGCTGCCGGCGGCGTCATCGACGCGACCCAGTTGGCGACCGGTATTTCGGAGGCGCTGGTGAACACGGCCGGCGGTCTCACCTCCGGTATTCTGGGTATTTTCTTCTATAACTTTTTTGTCAACAAGGTCGACTCCTTCAACTACACCACCGACGAGGCCACGTATGAAGTGTTGCAGCTCATCAAGGCCAAAGAGGGGGCGAAGTAAATGAAGATCAAAAAGAAACGGCGGCTCTCCATCCGTATCGACATGACGCCGATGGTGGATATCGCCTTTCTTCTGCTGATTTTTTACATGACGACCACGCAGTTTAAACCGCCGGAGAAGAAGACGGTGGAACTGCCGACGTCGCATTCGGAGGTGTCTCTTCCGGATAAGGACGTCATCAACGTGACGGTGACAGCCGAGGATTCGATTTTCGTCGACTACATCGTCAAGAAAATGGTCAATATCGACGGCCGTGAAATATCCATGCCGATCCGGGTGTACGAAGAGGCGACCACCAATACGGTCGGCTCGATCATTAACGGGGCGCGCATACGGATACCACGGGCCTTTTTGGTCATCAAAGCGGATAAAGACGCCAGCTACGGGACGATGGAGGGCATCATGAAAACGCTTCAGGAACAGCATCTGACGC
>CAZJWR010000027.1:0-45968 GCA_964549765.1 uncultured Ignavibacteriales bacterium | reverse complement strand
CGGGCCGACCAGGTCGAAATCAGAAATTGCCAGTCGGATGCCGACAAAAGCATCAATTCGCGGGCGGCTTGCTTGACGATATCCACCACCAGCGGGTTATCGGCGTCCATGTATTTCGACGCCAATTCGACCATTCTGTCCTCGCATTCGTAGATGCGTTTCCACGTCCAATCGGTCCATTGATTGAGCCAGATATAATGATAGCCGCCCTGGCCCCAGCTTCCTTCCGGAAGCTGCACGACTTCGATCGGTTTGGCCCGATCGAGATGCGCGCCCAGGCCGGTCAATTCGATTTCTTCATCGGTGGCGATATGCCGGATAACTTCTTTCAAAAACAGCGGACCCTCGAACCACCAGTGACCGAATAACTCGGCGTCATACGGCGCGACCAATATGCCGGCTTTGCCGGTCTGATCATAGCTATGCTTCAACAGGCCCTTGATGACGCTGGCATAATGATCGGCGTTTTCGGGAATCCGGGACACTGCGGTCTCACGGTGGTATTCCAATTTGTCGGCCAGATCGGATTTGGATGATGTAACGGCCCAATAGCGATGGCCGCCGGGAAAACGTTTCTTGTGGAAATCGAGATAATTGCCATCGCCGGGATAGCCGTGTTCGCCCGACCAGACGAGCAATCCCGTTTCGGAATCGCGAGTGAAAACCGCCACCGGCTTCTTGCCCTCGGGAGCGGATGACACCAGGTAGACATTGCGGGGTGATTTCTCGGTCTCCTCCTTACGGGGATGATATTCCCTTTCCATCTGGTCCCAAAGAACCCGCAGGGATTCGAATCGATCGATATATATACCCGCCGACCGGCCGCCCTTGAGCAGCGCGGTATCGACAATGAAAAATTCGAGGTTGTTTTCCGAAAGGAATTCATCGACGCCTTTGCGCGGATACGGTTCCGGATCGCTGCCGTCGCTGACCGGTTTTTTCCAGCGATAGGCCGGCCGGTAGGCGCATTCGGGCAGCCACATGCCGCGCGGGAACTGGCCGAAATGACGTTTATGCGTCTTCACCGCCGCTTTAACCTGCGCCTGGATCGATTCATCGCGCGACAACAGCGGAAAATATCCGTGGGTGGCGCCGCAGGTCATGATCTCAAGATACCCGTCATCCTGAAGCCGTCGCAGTTCGGCGACGATGTCACGATTGATGGCATCAAACCAGTCGAGCAGATCCTGATAATAATTTTCCCAGAAATGCGACATCTTCAGCATATTTTCCTGGTCGTACTTGAAAAATCCCTCGGAGTCGATCTTGGCGGCTTTGATTTTCTGCTGGAGATAATCGATAAATTCTTCTTTGAAACTGTCATCGGCCAACTGCTCCGCCAGGACAGGGGAGATGTCGATGGTCAGATGCGGTTTGACGCCTTCGTCGATCAGTTCGCGCATGATCCGAACCAGCGGCATATACGTTTCTGCGGCTGCTTCCGACAGCCAGTCCGTTCCATGCGGCCAGCGGCCGTGCGAGAGTACATAGGGAAGATGGGCGTGCAGGACGAATGTGAAGTATCCTTTGGTCGGCATTATTTTTTATCCTCCTCCGCCGGCTGAGACGATGCGGCGAATCCGATATTTTTCTGCGGTTCTTTACCGTGTATTTTGATTTCGCCGAATTGGCTCTCGAATTTCTTGATATTATCCTCGAGCGCCCTGAGGAGCAATTTGGCGTGCGGCGGAGTCATGATTATCCGCGAATACACCTTGCCCTTCTGCGTGCCCGGCATGATGCGCGCGAAATCGATGATGATTTCCGACGGGGAATGAGTGATCAGGGCCAGGTTGGCATAGGTTCCCTCGGCTTCCTTTTCGTTCAGTTCGATATTGATTCGCGGTTGCTGCTTGTCCATATATCCTCCACCGACAACACGGCCGCGGTATACGGCCGTTGCATAAGCTGATACGCGATTAACGCCAAAATACTTGCGATTTGCCTGAAAGTTAATATATTGCCGGTTTAAGTCAACCAAAATCGGGATAAACGAAGATGACGCTGAACAAAGAGCGCGGCGGCAGATTAATCGACCGCATGACCGGCCATACCATCGCCATCGTCGGCGATATCATGCTCGATGAGTACATGTATGGAACCGTGGATCGTATTTCGCCCGAAGCGCCGGTGCCGGTGGTGAATCTGACCGGGCAGTCGTCGACGCCCGGCGGCGCGGCCAACGTCGCCGGCAATATCTTCGGCCTGGGCGACATTCCCCTGTTGATCGGCGTTGTCGGCAACGATAACGCCGGAGAAATCATCGACTGGCTGTTGCGGGAAAAAGGCATCGCGACGGAATCGCTGGTATATGATTCCCAGCGGTCCACGACCGTCAAAACGCGTATTATTGCCCAGAACCAGCAGGTCGTCCGCGCCGACCGCGAAATCAAAGCCGATGTCTCGAAGGATGTGCAGGAACAGATCATAGCGACTCTGGCCCAAAACCGCTCCGCCATCAAGGGCTTGATTATCTCCGACTACGGCAAAGGCGTCATCACCAAATCATTGCTCAAGCGAATAATCGAGTTCTGCTTGAAGGAAGATATTTTTGTCGCCGTCGATCCGAAAGACGTCAATTTTCCGAGATACAAAAAAGTATCGTTGATCACGCCGAATCATCATGAGGCCGGGTTCGCCTACGGGATGCGGATTATCGATGAGGAAACGCTGCAGACGGTCGGGGTCGGCCTGCTGGAGCGGCTGGAGGCCAGATCGATATTGATCACGCGCGGCGAAAAGGGGATGGCGCTGTTTCAAGCCGGAAAAGAGATGATTTTGATCCCGACGGTCGCCAAGAAAGTCTATGATGTCACCGGCGCGGGCGATACCGTGATCGCGTCATTCGTTTCGGCGGTGGCCGCCGGAGCAACATTGGAAGAGGCGACGACTATCGCCAATCAGGCAGCGGGCGTGGTTGTGGGCGAGGTCGGCACGGCGGTGATCACGAATAACGCCCTGAAAGAGGCCTTCGAGGGCGGCTTCGAGGCAAAGAAGAAATAATTATGAATTCTTTTGAATCAAAAATTATCCCGCGTAACAAAATCGTCCGACTATGTGGCCGTTTCCGGCGGCAGAAGAAGAAAATCGTCTTCACCAACGGCGTATTCGATATCATCCATATGGGGCATGTGCATTACCTGTCCAAAGCGAAGGGGATGGGCAATGTGCTGATCGTTGGCCTTAATACGGACGCATCGGTCAGGAAATTCAAGGGGCCGGATCGTCCGATCAACAGGCAGGCCGACCGGGCCGGGGTGCTGACGGCGCTGGAGATGGTCGATTATGTCGTCCTGTTCGGGGAGGAGACGCCGGAAAAATTGATCAAGCAGGTCAAACCGGATATTTTAGTCAAAGGCTCGGATTATAAGCTGAATGAAATCGTCGGGGCGGACTTTGTGCAATCATACGGGGGCAAGGTCCGGCGGACCAAATTACTGAAAGGCCGTTCCACGAGTGGTATTCTGCGGCGGAAACGGTGATGCGGGGCATAGTATCAGCCTGGCCATATGGGGCCGGCAATGCGCGATTGAAAAAGCCGACAAATTGAATCAACTATACATAGCGGAGCATAAAAGGCTCCGATCACGGCAATTCTGCTCAAATATCGGCCAATCTTTTGCCGACGTGGCGTGTATATGTATTGAATGCAAAGACGTTGCGAATTAAAGCCTTGACATTCGCGGCGATATTGCCATTATTCCCGGTAAGCCGTAGGAGGTGAATCGTGATGAAATTTGTTGGTATAGCCGTTACCGTCGTTCTTTTCATCGCCTGTGTTGGAGCGCCGGTCGAAGCCAAAAAATCCGGTGAAGTCAAGGACAACATATACACCGACAACGACTACGACTTCTCCATGCAAATCCCGGACGGATGGTCCACCAGCATCAAGAGCTCGAAGTACGCTCTTCGTATGACCATGGATCAAAAGTCGCCGGTGCCGCCGTATCAATTCCAGGGCGGTCTCCGGGATTACATGCAGGTTCCGACCATGGCCGTAATCGTCGATACGACCTCACTAGGGGCCAATGAGTTCGTCGACAGTCTGCTTTCCTCGAGTTTTGAATCCGATCAGAAGAAATTCATGTACAAATATCTCAAGATCGTTTCCCGTCCGTACGAGTTGGTCAAGCGACAGGAGATTACCTTCCAGGGTAAAATGGCCGTCCTCATGGAGGCGAGACAAGCCTATGAAATAACCGTCGCGAAGCAGGGGTCGGATAAGGCGGACGTGGTCAACGACAACAAGTACGGGACAATTTTCGTCACTGTCCGGGACGGTCACGTTTATATGATTTCCATGATCTGTGAGTACCGGACGTCCCAGCCCATCGTGGATATGTACAACCAGGTGATCAGCTCGTTGAAATTCGGGCCTAAAAAAGGAGCCGGGGAAGAGAGTGAGAAAAAAGGGTAAGTCCTTGATATTGCGATGATTGCGTAACCCGCCCGAGGACACCGACGGCGGGTTATTTTTATTGACTGTCACCGGGCTTTCTGTTATATAAATTTTTTGCTGTCCATGCCCTTTCAAGGAGGAGCTATGTGGGTTTTCAGGGCGCTTTTGGTGGTCGTCTTGATCGCCGTGCTCCTGTGGTTTTCAATCTCTAATGCGCAGGAAAGCGTGGCTGTGACGATCTTCACTACGCGTTATGTCAATGTGCACCTGATTTATGTCGTCTATTGGGCGTTCCTGTTCGGGATGGTGATTTCGTTTCTGCTGTTTGTCTCGATCTTTTTCAAACAGGTGGCCGAACTCCGGCGCCAGAAACGGATCGCCGAGTCTCTCACTCATGAAATCGCCGCGCTGCGTAACCGGACTATCCAAGAGTCGGGTGAGTCGTTTCTTCATTCCGGCAAGGATGATTCCAAATGACCGAGATTATTGCTCTGCTCGTCGTGGCGGTGGTCGTCATCAGTTGGGCGGCGGTGCAGATGTATCGGCGGACCCAATCGGATCCGGAACGGCCCGATCCACAGACGTATATCGACGGACTGCAGGCGCTGCTCCGGGGACAGGATGAGGCCGCCTTCAGTAAGCTGAAAGAGACCGTCAACACCGATACGTCGAATATCGACGCTTATATTCACTTGGGGAACATATTCCGCCGCAGGAAAAAGCCGGAACTGGCCCTTCAGGTGCATCGCGATCTCACGTTTCGAGGCAACCTCACCCTGGAACAGAAAAAGGAAATCCTCACGGCGCTGTCTCACGATTTTTCCGAATCGGGTGACGAGGCGGCGGCGATTCGGGCCATCAATGAGATTCTGGGATTTTCTCCCAATGATCGCTTTGCCCTGACGTCGCTTCTGCGGCATCACGAGAAATCCGGTGATTGGAAAGAGGCGGCGATAATACGGAAGAAGCTGGATAAGCTGAACGGGCATGATTCGGGGCGGATGCTGGCATTGTATAAGACTTTCGAAGGATACGATCTGGCGGCGCAGGGTGACCGGCATCGGGCGCGACTCTTTTTCAAAGAGGCGATTCATTTCGATAGGAATTGCCTGGCGGCCTATATCGCCATCGGTGACAGCTACTACGATGAAAAGCGGCTGGAGGATGCCATCGGGTATTGGACGAAGGTGATCACGATCAAGCCCTGCGAGGGTCATCTCGTGTTCGAACGGTTGAAAAAGGGCTTCTTCGAAGTCGGGCGGTACGGCGATTACGCCGACACGCTGACAACGCTGCTGCAATCCTGTCCGGAACACCTGACGGCCCGTCTGGAGCTGGCGTATTTTATGGAGAAGAAAGGCGAATTCGACGCCTCGCGCGAACATTACACGACCGCATTGGATAATCATCCCGACTCGATGCTGGCCAAACTCGGCCTATATCGGCTTCATCTGGAAACGAATCGCCGGGAAGCCGCGACCGGGTTGCTCAAACAAACGATCAAAATGGCGGTCAAGCGGGAGGCGAGCGATTTCCGCTGTGGCGAATGCGGACTGCGTTCGGAGACGATGACATGGTTGTGCCCGCGCTGCAAAGCCGTCGATTCATTCAGCGCCGGGATATCATGATCCGCGTAACCATCATAATCGCCGTGCTTCTCCTGTTTGCGGGTGCGGTCCGTGCCGATCAGCAGATCGACCGCATTTACGATTTTGTCAAGGATGGGAGAATCAGCGACGCCGAACGAGCCTTTCAGGAGCTGCCGCAGTCGGCGGCTCGCGACGGCAACCGGCTCTTCGTGAACGGCCTGCTGGAGCGGTCCGGCGACCGGGCGCGGGATTTGTTCGACGCCGCGGCGCGTTCGGATCTTGACGGCAAATATGAGGAGGAAGCGCGTTTTCGGATGCTGCAGTTGGCCGAGGCGTTGGGCGATACCGCCACGGTGCTGTCGGTCGGCGAGGCGTTTCTTCATCGCTGGGAGATGAGCCGGTACCGGGAACCGATCCTGGCCATGCTGGCGGCGCACGAGCCCGACGGCAGCAGCCAGCAGGAACGATATTTGCGGCTTTTGAGTGAAGGTTCCCCGGATTCGTATTACGGCCGCTTCGCCGTTCTTACACAGGCCGTGGCTGCGATCCGCACGGAAAAGTACAAAGCGGCCGAAGGGTACTGCCGCACCATTATCGATTCCGGCGACGACGATATCATCCCTGCCGGCCTGATCTATCTGGCCAAAGTCTCCATCGCCCGCGGCAACACCGAACGCGCCCTGCTGAATTACAACATCCTTCGCGAGAAATATCCGCACGCGGTCGGCCAGGACGATGTGCTGCAGGAGTTGAAACAGGTGTCCGACCGCCGCTCCGGGGAGGAGTCCACGGAGATATTCGAGGGCATCATCTATGCCGTTCAGGTGGGCGTCTTTGCCGAGAAGGACAACGCCAAACGTATGTCGGAGCGGGTCGAAGGGTACGGATACAAATCGCGCATCACCAGGCGGTCGATATCGGGCAACGCCTACTACATTGTACTTGCCGGACGGTTTTCCACCCAGAAAGAGGCGCAGGCGGCCAAGGAAAAACTGGAATTGGGGGAACACGACGTCTTCAAGGTAGTGATCGACGATGAAAAATGACGGCCTGACGCCGATGATGCGTCAGTACCTCAAATTCAAAGCGCAATATCCGGATAAGATCGTATTTTTCCGCATGGGCGACTTCTATGAGATGTTCGGCGACGACGCTATCGAAGCCGCGCCCATCCTCGGTATCGCTCTGACGTCCCGTTCGATGGACAAGAATAACGCCACACCACTGGCCGGCATCCCGCACCATGCCCTCGAAAAATATCTGCCGCGCTTGATCGAGGCGGGCAAGAAGGTCGTCATCTGTGAACAGATCGAAGATCCCAAAAAAGCCAAGGGGATCGTCAAGCGCGACGTCGTCGAAATCATCACGCCGGGGACATCGACCCTGGAAAGTGTGTTGTCGCCGTCGCATGACGCCTATTTGATGGCCGTATGCGGCAACCGCAAACGTATCGGCATGGCTCGTCTGGAGCTGTCCACCGGTGATTTTTCGATCAACGAGAGCGAACCCGAGGATATATTCGATCAAGTAACGCTGATGCAGCCGAAGGAAATTTTGTTTCCTTCGGAGGAACGGGATTTTGTTTTGCCGCCGGATGTGATGGAAAACGGAAACGCGCCAAATCTTACGCCGCTTGAATCAATCTATTTCGATTACCGGTTGGCGGAAGAACATCTTTGCCGTTTCTTTTCGGTGACGACCCTTGACGGCTTCGGCATCGGCGATATGAAAATGGGAATCGCCGCCGCCGGGGCGATCTTTCGCTACCTGCAGAACAACAAGCAGGAACGCCTGGCCCACATCACCTGCATTCGCGCCGGATATGCCCAGAAACGGATGATTCTCGACGCCGCCACCGTGCGCAATCTCGAACTATTCATCAATCTTGCGACCGGCGACGAAAAGCACAGTTTCCTCTGGGCGATCAATCGCACCGGATCGGCGGCGGGGGCGCGGCGTCTGCGTCGCTCGGTGGCGGCGCCGTTTGTGGAGCCGGAAAAGATCAATCGTCGTCTCGATACCGTGGCCGAACTCGTGGAGAAATCCGATGTGTCGGCGGAGCTTTCGAACCGGTTCAAGAAAATTCCGGATATGGAACGGCTGAGCGGACGGCTCGGCATGGGGAAAGCCGGCCCCCGGACGCTTCAGGCAATTCGGGACGCCATCCGTATCGGCAGCGAAGTCAAAAGCCTGCTTGCCGAAGCTACAGCGCCTATGCTCGCAAGCATCCATCAAGCGATGCCCGATCTTTCCGAAACCGCCGATGACATCAACCGCGCCATCCGCGACGATGCGCCGCCGGGCATAACCGGCGGTGATATATTCAAGCCGGGATTTTCGACCGAATTGGATGATCTGAACCTATCGATCAAGGATGCTCGAACATATATCGCCGGATTGGCGGCGCAGGAAAAGAAGCGGACGGGGATACCGTCGTTGAAGGTCGGGTTCAACAAGGTCTTCGGCTATTATATCGAGGTCACCCGGACCCACACCGACCGCGTTCCTGCGGAGTATATTCGCAAGCAGACGCTGGTCAACGCTGAACGGTACATTACCGAGGAGATGAAGGTCAAAGAGGGGCTTATCCTCGAAGCCGAGGAAAAAATTAACCGGCTTGAGGAAGAATTGTTTCATCAACTGGCCGATCAGATCGCCGGACGGCTGCCCGACCTGATGTCGCTGGCCGATCTACTGGCGGAAATTGACCTGGTTAACGGTTTCGCCGAACTGGCTCGGCAGGAACGATATGTGCGGCCGAAAATATTCAACGACAGAAACCTGTCGATCATACAGGGCCGCCACCCGGTGCTGGCGCAGCTTCTGGGACACAATGAATTCGTTGCCAACGATGTCATTCTCGACGACAGCGATACTTCGATGATCATTTTGACCGGGCCGAATATGTCGGGCAAATCGACCTGGCTGAGGCAGGTCGGGCTGCTGGTGATTTTGGCGCAGATGGGATCGTTCGTGCCCGCCGATTCGGCCGACATCGGTATCGTCGATCGCGTATTCACGCGTGTCGGCGCCACCGACAGCCTCACTCGGGGACAATCGACGTTTCTGGTGGAGATGGTCGAGACGGCCAATATCCTGCACAATAAAAGCGAAAAATCATTGATACTGCTCGATGAGATCGGGCGCGGCACGTCGACCTTCGACGGTCTGTCCGTGGCGTGGTCGGTAGCCGAATCGATCTATCAGCATCCGACCGGAACGCCGCGCACGCTTTTCGCCACTCATTATCATGAGATGACGGGATTGGCCGGGATTTATCCGCGTATCAAGAATTTTCAGGTAACGGTCAAGAAATGGGGAAAGGACGTGATATTTTTGCACCAGGTTGTACCGGGGGGATGCGACGATTCATACGGGATCGAAGTGGCACGGCTGGCCGGTCTGCCGCGCGAAACCATATCGCGGGCGCGACATATTCTGCGCCTTCTTGAATCGGGCGAATTCGCCAAATCGGAACTGGCCAAGGGTGTGCACGTGCGACTGAATCAAACATCGTTGTTCGATGCCCCCGCGCGACGCGAACCGTCGCCATTGGAGGAAACGATCCGCGATCTGGATATTAATAACATGACGCCGCTGCAGGCGCTGGAAATACTAACCAAGCTGAAAAACGATGCCGAATCAGACTGATTTTCAAGATGGCAAATTCGCCCGCCCGATCCGGCAACTTGACCGGGTGTTGATCAACAAAATTGCCGCCGGCGAGGTGATCGAACGCCCGGCGTCGGTGGTCAAGGAACTGGTCGAGAATGCCTTCGATGCCGGGGCTACGTCGGTCGAAATAGTCGCCAAAAAATCAGGCACGACCTTCATCGGCGTCACCGACAACGGCTGCGGAATTCCCACCGATCAGATCAAACTGGCGTTCAGCCGCCACGCGACATCGAAGATAGAACATCTGGACGATCTGTTTTCGGTTTGGTCGTACGGTTTTCGCGGCGAGGCGTTGCCGTCCATCGCATCGGTATCGCATCTATCGCTGACGACGCGGCATTTTTCCGAACCGCAGGGGAGATGCATCGTTATCGAGGGCGGCAAGGAAATCGATTTTCGACCCGTTTCGACGCCGGTGGGGACAAAGATCGAGGTGTCGCATTTGTTCTATAATACCCCGGCGCGACGCAAATTTCTCAAATCAGAAGTCACCGAATCGCGGCAGATTATCCGGGTGGCTGAACGGATGGCGCTGGGCAAACCGTCGGTGGCCATGCGGCTGGATCTTAACGAACGGCGGGTATTCGATCTTCCACGCGATCAGATGATCGCCGACCGCATGGCGATCCTATTTGGGATCGAAGCGAAGTCGATTGTCGAATACGACGTGGAACTCAGCGATGTTTCCTATCTGGTGTATCTGGCTCATCCGGATCAGGCCCGCAACGACCGCACGCGGATATGCCTGTTTATCAATGGTCGTTCGGTCAGTTCATCGACGTTGATTCATGCTGTTACCGCCGGGTACGGAGAATTTCTTCCCGGCGGGCGATATCCGCTGGCGTCGATTTTCATCACCGTCGATCCATCCCGGCTCGATGTTAACGTCCATCCGACCAAGGCCGAAGTGCGCCTTTCCGAGGAGCGGGCCATACACGACAATGTCTATCGCATCGTGAAAAAGGCCCTGCGCGACTGGCGGGTCGTTCCTTCGGAAGCCCAAGCGCCGATGACTACCAATCGGCCGTTTCCATCCGATGGACCGAGCTATCCGAATCATCAACGGCCGCCGATGCCTTTTCCCCGGTCCGAAAACCCCGCCTTG
Organism: uncultured Ignavibacteriales bacterium; assembly: GCA_964549765.1. Classification (GTDB taxonomy): domain Bacteria; phylum Zixibacteria; class MSB-5A5; order GN15; family JAAZOE01; genus CAZJWR01. The sequence goes on along the minus strand of CAZJWR010000027.1, from coordinate 35,200 downwards.
CGCCCGGGCCCGATGATGCCGCGAAAAGAATTCATCCCGCCGGATATCGCCGCCGATGTGTATGAATCGGCCGCGTGCGATAATACCCGGCCGGTCCGCGAAGAATCATCACAGGCTGAAATCAGCGTGGATGCGCTCGATGTCAATGAAGTAACCTATCTGGGGAAAGCCGGCGGCACTTATCTGCTATTCCTCATTCGCGGTGAATTATATGTCGTCGATCAGCATGCCGCTCACGAACGGGTGCTGTACGAACAGGCGCTGGAACAGGTCGAAAAGGGCAGCGCCACGACTCAAAGATTGCTATTCCCCGAAACGGTTGAACTGTCGGCCGAGGAATATCTGACGTTCGAAAACAGCCGAGAAGTTTTGACCAAGCTCGGTTTCGACGTCGGCGCTTTCGGGCAGAATGCGGTCGTCATAAACGGCATGCCGCCGGTGTTTCGCGATAAGAATCCGGCAAAAATCATTCGCGAACTCCTCGATGATTTGGCGCAGCTCGATAAGGCCGGCGGGGATTTAATCAAGTCGACGGCCCAGTCGCTGGCCTGCCGGGCGGCGGTCATGGCCGGGGATCGGCTGTCGGCCGATGAAGTCCGGAGCCTGGTGGTGCGCATGTTCGCCACGAATAATCCTTATTGCTGTCCGCATGGGCGGCCGACGTTCATCAAAGTCAGCCGCGAGGAACTTGATGGCCGATTCGGGCGGAAATAGACTCGATGTGCAGAAGGGGACGATTAGAATCGTCGTCATCGCCGGGCCGACCTGCTCCGGCAAATCATCGCTGGCCATTCGTCTGGCCCACAACTACGGTGCGGAAATAGTCTCGGCCGATTCCCGTCAGATTTATCGGCAACTCAAAATCGGCACCGATCGTCTTGATCCCGACCAGTGGGAGGGTGTCCCGCACCATCTGATGGGGACGGTCGATCTCGATGAGCGATTTACCGTGTTCGATTTTGTTCGGCAGGCCACGGATACTATCGATCGGATCTATTCCACCGGAGGCCGCATCATCGTCTGCGGCGGTACCGGCCTGTATATCCGGGCGCTGGCGGAGGGGATATTCGAAATTCCCGATGAGGACATGAGCTATCGCAATGAACTGCTGGAGATTGCCTCGACCCGGGGGCCGAAGGTCCTCTATGAAATGTTGATGAAAGTCGATCCGGTATCGGCGGAGGAAATTCATCCGCATAATATGATCCGGGTGGTGCGGGCGTTGGAGATTTATCATATCACGGGCCGACCCAAAAGCGAATTGATGCATCAGCCGGATACGAGAGACGGACGCTTCGCCTTTTTTCAAGTGCTTTTAATGCCGCTGCGTGAAGAACTCTATGGAAGAATAGACGGGCGCGTCGACGATATGGTGGCTCGCGGATTATTCGAGGAAGCGCGGGCCGTCTACGATTCGCCGTACCGGGAGGCACTGAAGCAATGCAAGGTAGTCGGATATGCCGAAATCGTACGTTATTTCGAAGACGGAATTTCCCGGGAAGAGACGATCGATCTGATCAAGCAGAATACCCGCCGGTTCGCCAAACGCCAGTATACGTGGTTTCGGGCGACAAAGGCGGATTTGGTTATCGACTCCTTCGGAACCGGTGCGGGCGCAAAGGCGGTTGAGTCTCTGGATTCTTGGTGGAAATCGCCCCCGGGAAATTAAAAAGCTTGACAGCCTTTTCCGGAACGTATATGTTTCAAGGGCTTAGATGGAATTCGGCGTAAAGGTACACGGGATTCGTACCGATAGATTAGACAAGAGTGTTTAACCTTTACACAACAGGGAAGATCGTGAAACAAGCAGCCGTTCTTGCAGTTATATCCCTCACGTTTGCTCTCACCGCCTCGGCCAGCAATCCTCTGGAGGACGTATCGAGAGATACGCCCAAAAATTACCTGCGAGAAAGCCGCATGGCCGGAGATACATCGGCGACGGAATTTTTCGACACCGATTTCTCGTCCGATTCGGCCTATGCCGTCGATGACGAAATCTGGCGTCAGCTTCGTCAGGCGCGCGAATATTTTGCCCAGGGAGTGGCGGCCAATCAAGAGGCGTCGTGGGAGGAGGCGCAGTATTATCTCGAACGGGCTCTCAACACCTTGGCCGATCTGGATATTGATACGGTCAATACCACCCCGGAGGCGAAAGAGTATAATTCCCTGCTAAGTGAAATCGTCGCCGATTATCGGCTGACTCTGCTATCATTGGGGAGTCTCCCCGAGGACGCCTCGCCATCGGCGTTTCTTGAAAAATTTTCGAGCATGAGCAAATTCGGCGATGTCAAGGTGGAAGGCGAGAAGATACCGGTATCATACGATTTCACGATCACCTACAACGATTAAGTAAAAAAGTCGATTATCTATTTTCAAACCGTCGCACGCGAGGCATTCGAACGGTATCTGGAACGATCCGGCAAATATATCCCGTTGATGCTCGATATTCTGGATGACTACGACATGCCCAACGATCTGGTATATCTACCGCTCATCGAATCGGGTTTCAACTGCAAGGCCTATTCCTGGGCGCGGGCGTCCGGCCCGTGGCAGTTCATTGCCTCGACCGGGCGGCTCTACGGCCTGGATCGGGATTGGTGGTACGACGAACGGCGCGACTTTGTCAAATCGACCCATGCCGCCGCGAAATTCCTGACCAACCTCTATGAGAAATTCGGCAGTTGGGAGCTGGCGCTGGCCGCATACAACGGCGGACCGGGGCGAGTGGAACGGGCCATGCGCCGCCAGCGGACCGACAATTTCTGGGATCTGGATCTTCGCAAACAAACCGAGGATTACGTTCCGTTCTATATGGCCGCGACGATAATCGCCAAGAATCCGGAGATGTACGGATTCCATATCAATTATGACGATCCGCTTGCATTCGACGAGGTCACACTCGACCGCTGCCTCGATTTAAAATCGGTGGCCAAGGCCATCGGGGTTTCCGTGGAGCGTATCCGCGATTTGAATCCGGAACTATTGCGGGATGTGACGCCCCCCCGAGTGAAAAATTATACGCTGCGGATACCATTGGGTACCAAAGACAAATTCCTGGCCCAGATGCCCAAGCTCCAGTCGCCTCAGGAAACAAGCTGGGTGCGGCACAAGATCAGGCGCGGCGAAACGGTATCGTCGATCGCCAGCAAGTACGGCGTTTCGCAATACGCCATATTCGAAGCCAATAATCTCAGCCGCTATTCGCGAATCTACGCCGGGAAATCTCTGATCGTCCCGGTTCCGCTCGATGGCAACTACACGACCCGGGCTCCCAAATCGCGCTACGCATCGGGGGGCAACACCTATGTTGTCCAGAAGGGCGACAACCTCTGGGATATCTCACGGTCGTTCGGTACGACGCCGGAGTCATTGCGGAAATTGAACTATCTGGGCAATTCCAGCCGCATCTATGTCGGCCAGGTGCTCAAGTTGCCGGGATCGGCGCGGAATACGGAAGCCGCCGATCGCCCGGATTATGACCGGCAACCGGCCGGGGATACCCGGTCGTACGTGGTGAAGAAAGGCGATACGGTGTGGGATATCGCCCGGAAGTATGGGACGACGACGGCCACGCTGCGACGCCTGAACGGCCTTAATCGATCATCGCGGATATTCGTCGGCCAAAAACTACTGGTAACCGGTTCGAGGTCGGGGTCGTCGGGTGACGACTATCTCGTTTATATAGTCCGGCGTGGCGATACGCTTTCCGAGATCGCTCGGGCTTTCCGGACTTCAGTGGGCGCGATCATGCGGCTGAACGGCATCTCCGACGCGACAAAACTGCCCGTCGGCGCGCGGCTCAAAATTTCAAAGAATTAACCAGGGGATTGTGTGAAAAAGCGTGCAGTAATCATAACCATAGTCGTCGCCTCGTGCATACTGGTGTTCGGGTTTTTTGCCCTGATGGTTCTCGTGTCACTTTCCGGCGGCGGCGGCCAATTCGAATTCGCCAGTTTCGGGCCGAAAGTAGCCGTGGTGGAACTCTACGGTGAAATCTCCGATTCCCGCGATTTCGTCCGGCAGGTAAAGAAATACACCGACGATGGTAACGTAAAGGCTATTCTGGTCGATGTCAATTCGCCCGGAGGCGCCGTAGCGCCCTCACAGGAGATGTATTCGCAGCTCATGAAAGCCCGTGACGAGGGCAAAATTGTGGTCGTCAGCATGCGGTCGGTCGCGGCCTCGGGCGGCTATTATGTTTCCTGCGCCGCCGACCGGATCGTCGCCAACCCCGGGACATTGACCGGATCGATCGGCGTCATCATGTCGTTTCCCACGGCCAAAAAACTTATGGATAAAATCGGCCTGAACTGGGAAACGGTCAAATCGGGAGAACTGAAAGACGTCGGTACATTCACCCGGCCGATGACGCCCGAGGAAGACCGAATGCTCAAGTCCGTCATCGACGACACCTACGAGCAGTTCGTGGAGGCCGTCGCGACCGGGCGGGACAAGGCCGAAGAGGATATTTATCCACTGGCGGACGGTTCCATTTTTACCGGGCGCCAGGCGTATAATCTGGGCTTGGTGGATACGCTCGGGTCCTTCGAGGATGCGGTCAGCATCGCCGGAGAAATGGCCGGTCTCGGCCCTGATCCCGACATTATTCAGGAGCGGAAGGTGAAACCGAGCATACTCGATTTGCTGTACGGAAGTTTGAATCTCATGGAAAGATTGGAGGAGTACGAGCGGAGCGAGCCGTCTTTGAAATTCTTATATCAGTAGGGGTTTTTGGACCGGCCGACGCGCTCGGGGCGAACAGGGATTGTCGCCTTTTTGGGGGGACGGAAAAAAATCAAAAAAAAGCGTTTGACCGTATAAATATGTTGCGCAACTGGCAAATTAATGTTATTTTCGGTAACTCAATAAACGATAGTTGTTTTTGGAGGAGGACAAGATGACCAAGGCCGATCTGGTCGAGAAGGTGGCCGAAAAGACTGGGCTAACTCGTACTGACGTTGCCGTGGTGGTCGACAATTTTCTGCAGACCGTCAAGAAGTCACTTGAAGCGGGACACAACATCGAAATCAGGGGGTTCGGCACATTCAAGATCAAACTGAGAAAGGCTCGCAAGGCGCGCAACCCTCGGACCGGTGATGTCGTGCCAGTTCCGGACCGCAAAGTACCGGTCTTTAAGCCGTCCAACGAATTCAAAAACATGATCACAAAACTCCCTATCTAACTGCCGTTGCTGTACTGCACAGGAGGATGAATGCCCAGCGGAAAGAAACGAAAACGCCAAAAGATCAAGACCCACAAGCGGAAAAAACGCAGACGCCGGGACCGACATAAAAAGAAAAAATAAAACTTTCCGTGTCCCATCAATATTTTTGGAGGAGGAGGTATCGCTCCTCCTCCATTGAACTATTTTCCCACCGATCCGGATAAGAATTCCGGTTTTTTATTTTCATTCCCGAATTCGGTCGTTCCGGTTCTGGTCGCAACCGCATAACAGGCAAGCAATTATCGGCGAGCGTCTAAGGGCGGTTCGCATGGGCAGATTTTTTGCAATCTTTGCCGCAGATATGGTCTATCGTATACTGGTATATGTTGTCGCCGTCCTCGGATGCACCGCATGGTGCGCCGCCGGGACCGCCGATACCGGCGATTTCGTCGTATCCGTGGATTATTCCTTGAGCGAACAGAACAGCCCGGCCATCGCGGTCGGTCCCCGCGGTATATTCGCCGTCGTCTGGGCCGACCATCGCGGGGGACAGGGCGATATATACTCCCAGATATTCGACTCAGGCCACAACGCCATCGGAGATAATACTATCATCAATGATGACGGTGTGGACGCGATGCAATTGGATCCCGATCTCGCCTGCGATTGGCGGGGCGTATACTACGCCGCGTGGACCGATTATCGAAACGCGCAATATCCGTTCAAGCCCGATATCTATTATCAACGTTTCGATACCGCCGGGTCGATCGGCGCCAATGTCTTCGTCAGCGACGAACTTCCCGATTCCAGCCGGCAATCGCCGGGGATCGGCGTCGCCGGGTGGGGAAAGTCCATTATCGCCTGGACGGATCTGCGCAATCGTAATTGGGATATATTCGCCCGGGGGCTCGACAGCTCCGGCGAAAAATTGATGGCCGGCGTGCGCGTGAACGACGACATCGGCAGCGCCCCGCAACATGAACCGGCGGCGGCGGTCGCTCCGGAGGGATGGTACGTCATCGCGTGGTACGACAATCGCGCTGGTAATGACGATATCTATCTGCAGAAGTTCGATTCTTCGGGGGCGCCGGTCGGCGGCAACATCAGGGTGAATTCCGACGCCGGGACGGCCAAACAGAAATTCCCCGATATCGCCGTCGGTGGGGATGGGGCGATCTATGTCGTCTGGACCGATTGGCGCAACGGTTCCTACCCCGACAATTCCGATATCTATTGCCAGAGATTCGATGGTTCCCTCGGCCGTATGGGGACGAATCAAATGATAAACTCGGCTGCCGACGGCTGCCGCCGCGACCCTCGCGTTGCCGCAGACGACGCCGGAAACGCCTGTGTCGTCTGGTCGGATTCGTCCGGCGGCGATTGGAATGCGCGCGGCCAGATGATCGATAACAGCGGCCGTCTGAGCGGCACGAATTTCTTCGTCAATATAGACAAGGCGGGCCGTCAACTCCGGCCGGACGTCGCGCTTGACGGATATGATGCCTATTGTGCCTGGGCCGATCATCGCAACGGCAATTTCGATATCTACGGCCGGGTGTGGCAATACAACATCCCGGGACTGACCGCGGCACCGTCGCGAATAGAATTCTCGCGGGACAAATCCGAGGCCGCATGGGATACGATCCCGCTGGCCGTCACTAATGCGGGGTTTGGAGACCTGGATTTTTCGGTGGCGCCGGAAGAGGATTGGCTGGCGGTGTCGAAATCGACCGGGAGCACGCCGGACAGTCTGATGGTCTTTGTCCATTCCGGGACGCTCGGCTACGGTTTACACCAGGGCATTATCAGGCTCATCGATACCCAGCATCAGGATTCCACGGCGCGAATCACAGTCCTGGTTACCATCACCGGACCGATAATCGAGGTCAATGCCGACACGCTGCATTTTCAAGCAGTAATAGAAGCCGGTTCCCCGCCGGACCAACAAGTGCAAATAGACAATGCCGGAACGGGAGAGTTGAGCTGGCGGTTATCGACCACAACCACCTGGCTGACTCTTACCGCCGTCGCCGGAGTCGCCGGCGAGACGGTGGATATCGGATGCGATATCGCCGGTTTGTCAACCGGAACCTATGACGGTGCCGTCGTCATATCCGATTCGAACGCGATCAATAGCCCGGAAACGCTGTTTGTGCAATGCATTCTCCAGTCCGATCTGCCGTATTTAAAAGCCGAGCCGGGAAAAATCATCGCATCATGTTACGCGTCCGAGAATCCGACTGATTCGATATGCGTCGTGAATACCGGAAGCGGTGTGATCGACTGGGTCGCGTCCAATGAGGACAGTTGGCTGGCACTCACGTCATCGTCGGGCGGCGACCACGATTATATTGTCTATTCGATCTCGGACGACGGGATGGATACCGGACTGTATGCCGACAGGATTACGGTTACGGATACGGGCGCGTTCAATAGTCCGCTGCTGGTGCCTGCCGAACTGACCATCCTTGCCACGGATACCGTCGGCGCGATGCCCGCGGCGGCGGAACAGGGAGCGCCTTTCCATCAGGCCTTCTACCTCAAAGCGCATAATGCCGTGAATTCGGCCTGGTTGGATTATGGTTACGATCCGGGCATGCTGTCGGCCGATTCGTTCGTCGTCTCGGCGGCGGCCGATTCGGTGATGTCGATTGTCTTTCAAAACGGCTCTGAAAACGGACGGTTCTCGCTGCAAATCACAGCCGGCCCGGCAAAAGGCATGCTGCTTCCAGCAGACTATTATCTCGGGGAATTATGGGGCGTTGCCAATGATTCCCTGTCAGGAACGATTGCGGTCAACATGCTCGCCGGGAGTTCATCTCTCAGTCTGGTCAATTACGGCGATCATGTCCCCGTCTGGGTCGGGGGCGACATCGAAATATCCCAGCCTACCGATGTAAACGACGCGCGCGGACAGGAACCTGTCGCGATCTATGCTCTCGACCAGAACCGCCCCAACCCGTTCAACGGCATCACGACCATTTCTTACAGCACGGAACGATCCGGGCCGGTGTATCTGGTCGTCTATAATATTCTCGGGCAGTTGGTCAGGATCCTTGTCGAAGGCGATCAGGCGGCCGGGCCGCATTCGGTGATTTGGAACGGGCAGGATGCGTCGGGACGGGATATGGCTTCGGGGATTTTCTTCTATAAACTCCAGACCGCCGATTTCAGCGCCGTCCGGAAAATGGTCTACTTGAAATAATTATGGGCGAAAAAATTCCTTTCGATTCTTGACGTCGTCCCCAAAAAATCGCAACTTGTTCCGGGCAACCATATTGTCTCCGCTATCGTCTAACGGGCAGTAAACGGAGATCACAACAAGCGAGGTGATTATGTCGGCCAAAACATGTCTGCTCTGCGGTTTCGTGGTCATGGGACTGATTGCCGCCACGTCGATATCCGCGGAGGAAGGGAGAATCTACGGGAAAATTTACACCGACCGGGGCGATGTTCTCGAGGGACCCATTCGCTGGGACAAAAACGAGGCATCCTGGGATGACATGATCGACGGCTATAAGGAGCCGACCGACCGAGCCGAAAAAAGCAAGCGTCATAAATACAATGAAGATCGGGGCACGCATATCGACGTGTTTGGCCTGACGATATTCAGTAGCGGTGGTTCGTGGGGGGGGACTACCCGGCAGGCGGCCATTCAGTTTGGTGAAATCCAGCGTCTGACGCCCACGGCGGGCGATGCCGCCGATCTCTTGCTGAAAAGCGGACGCGAAGTCGAATTGTCGAGCAATTCCACCGACCTCGGGGACGCGGTTCGCGAAATAGTTATTGAGACGCAAGACGAGGGCGAATTGGAACTCGAGTGGGATGATATCGACTATATCGATTTCATGGACGGCGGCGACATCAAATCGGATTTCGGCCATCGTTTATTCGGAACCGTCACGACCAGCCGGGGCGGCGAATACACGGGATGGATTTGCTGGGATATGGATGAGATGTTCGGCGAGGATATCCTTGACGGCCGGGAACGCGACCGCAAGCGCAAGATCAAATTCTCGCAGATAGCGCGGATCGAGAAAATATCATCGCAGGCGTCCCGGGTCGTGCTGAAGAACGGCGACGAAATCCGTCTGGACGATTCCAACGACGTCGACAGCGGGAACCGGGGTATTGTTGTCTCCGATCCCAAAATGGGCCGGGTTATCGTGGAATGGGACGAGTTCGAGAGCTTGGATTTCAAGGAACCGGCGAAAGACGATATCGTCCGGTACCGCGACTTCGACGGCGGCCGGCCGCTGTTCGGGACGGTTTACAACGAAGACGGCGATGAATACACCGGCTATATCCTCTGGGACGACGACGAGGAATACACGTGGGAAGTGCTTGACGGCGACTATCGCGGGGTAGCGTTCGATATCCCGTTCGCGAATATCAAATCGATCGAAAAGCTCTCGCGCCGCACCAGCCGGGTGACGCTGTGGGATGGCCGGCAGTTTAAGCTGCGGGATTCGAATGATGTGGACGACGACAATAACGGTATTTTCGTCACCAGCACGCCTGAAGGCGAACCGGAAACATCATTGGATTGGGATGATTTCGAGCGAGTGGAATTCCGAAAAAAATAGATTGGTCAGTGAAGCATAAAAAAAGCCCCGCCGAGGCGGGGCTTTTTTTGTTCTCTTTTCGCGCTGATGCGGGCGTATCATGTCTCAAAAACGGCATCAACCTCCGGCGGCTGCTTTAGCCTCATTCAATTTCTTGACCAGCGATTCCACCTGGGTAATCAAATTCTTGGCCCGCGAGTCGGTATTTTTCCGGGCGACGTCGAGGAACCGTTCGTAGGCGGCGATGGCGGCGTCGTAATTCTCGGGATCGCTGGACTGAACGGCGATAGCCAGGTTGTAGGCGGCGTGATAGTCTTTCGGCTTCAGCTTGAGCGCCTTTTCGTAGGCGTCGATGGCCTGCGAGTAACGTTCCATTGACAGATAAATCCCGGCCAGGCTGTAGATGGACTCGAAATCCTTGGGGTCGAGTTGCGACGCCTTGGATAGATCCTCGATAGCCTTGTTGTTATTTTTCAGCCTCTTGTAGGCCATCCCCATCAGGTAATAGGAATAGGCGTCATTGGGATTTTTGGCGACGTATTTCTCGAGGTTGTTGATGCTTTGGTTGTAAAGATCCCCGCGTTCGCTGGCTTTGCTGGATTGGGTCGCCATTTTGAAATACAGCTTGCCGAGTTCCTTGATCCCTTCCGTGTAATTGGGGTCGTTGGTCAGGGCCTGCTGGTAGGATTGGAGGGCTTGATCGAACTTCCCCTGCGCATACAACACCTTGCCATAAGCGGCGAAAGCGTCGGAGGACGAGGGGCTGAGTTCGGTCACCTTCTTGAAATTATCGGCCGCCCTTTCCAGATTATTCTGGGCGAAATAGATCGATCCCAGATTGTAATAAGCGTCGGCGTAATTGGGATCCGCCGTGATCGCGGCGGTGTAATAAGTAATGGCCTCGCCCGTATCCGCCTTCTGCTCGGCTTGAATGCCCAGGTTGTAGCTCTGGACGGCGGCGGTTTCAGTGGTATCCTGCGCCATGGTCGTGGTCGCGCCCAGAGTGGCGACGAGCAATCCCATCAGCGAATAAACAATAAACTTTCTCACACCTGAACTCCTCATCGTCTTACATTGCTTCCTTGTTTATTTTCAATTAATTATATGCACCTCAGGACGAAAATATCCCGCAAATATCAAAGAGAATCTCGGTATTTGCGGTGATTTTCGGCCGTTTTCGGGTCGCTCAACCCGAGAATCCGCGCCGCCAAAACGGCGCTGTTTTTGGCTCCAGCCTTGCCGATGGCGACGGTCGCAACGGGAATGCCGGGAGGCATCTGCGTCATCGACAATACCGAATCGACCCCGCCCAGCGTGGCCGGGACGGGAACGCCGATGACCGGAAGATCGGTATGAGCGGCCACTACTCCCGGAAGATGCGCGGCCATGCCGGCCATGCAGATGATCACCTTGTATCCCCGTCCGGCGGCTTCGCGGGCCAGCCGCGCCGTTTTATCGGGATGGCGGTGGGCCGATGAAACTTCGATGTCGAAACCGATCTCCAGGATATCAAGCATTTCCCCGGCCGTATCGGCGAACTGCTGATCGGACGACGATCCGATCAATATCAAAACGTGTTTTTCCATAGATTTCTATCTGAGCGCCTGCCAGGCGATGTCATGGCGATAGTGCGCTCCCTCAAAATTGATTTTCTCGACGGTAGCATAGGCCCCTTTCTGGGCCGATGGGATATCGTTGCCGAAGGCGGTCACCCCCAGAACACGGCCGCCCGCTGTGACCCAGCCACTGTTGTTTTTGCGCGTCCCGGAATGGAAAAGGTAAGCGTGGTTTTCTCGGTAGGTCCTGACACCCATAATTTTCTTGCCGACTTCGGTCTTTCCCGGGTAGCCTTTTGAAGCCATGACGACACATACGGCGGCGCCGCTTTTCCACTCGGGCTTGATGATACTGAGATTGCCATCGACGATGGCGATGAATATATCGGCCAGGTCTGATTTCAAAAGCGGTAGGACTGCCTGCGTCTCGGGATCACCGAAACGGCAGTTGAATTCGATGACTTTCGGACCGACCGGCGTGACCATGAGACCGGCGTACAGGATACCCTTATACAGCCGCCCCTCCTGCTCCAGCCCGTACACGGCCGGATCCAGTATTTGTTCGCGAATGGTCTGCATCATCTGGTCATCGACGATGGTCGTCGGGCAATATGCACCCATCCCGCCGGTGTTGGGCCCCCGATCACCGTCGAACACCGGCTTATGGTCTTGAGACGAGAGCATCGGAACGATGGTTTTGCCGTCGGTGAAGGCCATGACGGTGACTTCCTGCCCGGTCAGGCAATCTTCGATGACGATCTTATTGCCCGCCGAGCCGAAAATCTTTTCACCCATCACCTGTTCGATGATCCGGCTGCTTTCGTCGGCGTTGTCGGCCTTGATCGCGCCTTTGCCGGCGGCCAGGCCGGACGCCTTAATAAATACGGGATAGGCCGCCGTTTGTGCGAAAGATAGCGCTTTATCTTTGTCGTCGAAGACGCGAAAGCTGGCCGTCGGAATGTGGTACTTGCGCATGAATTCCTTGGCAAACGCTTTCGAGCCTTCAATTTCAGCGGCCTCGCGGGAAGGGCCGAAAATCCGAAGCCCCTTTTTCTCGAAAAGATCGACAATGCCCAAGGTGAGTGGCAACTCGGGGCCGACCACAGTCAGATCGATGTCTTTCTCTTCCGCAAACCGCGCCAGACCCTCAAGGTCATCGGCCTTGATTTTGACCGTTTCGGCCATCAGGGCAATGCCGTCGTTACCGGGGGCAACGTATATCTTTTTCACCAGGGGAGACGATTTCAGTTTCCAGACCAGAGCGTGTTCCCTTCCCCCCGAGCCTATTACCAGTATTTTCATAGCGGTTTCCCTATTTGAAACCCCTATTATAGCATTTGGACGGTTCAAATCAAGGCCTTTTTGTTCCTTTCCGATCTAAGAAACGAGGGAAGATGGGGCCATGAATGGACAAATGCCTTGAAACCGGTGCACAGTTTTTATTGGGCGCACATTTTTTGTGCGGAAAGGGGGAATATGGCGGATTGAAAAGTAGCCGATTGAACCATGTAAGTTATTTTATTGCAAGATAATAGCTATTGCAGCCACGGTCTTGGCATGGGGCTTGCGATAGATAAAAGCGGAAAGCAAATGGAGGTCGAAATGAAGACAGTATGCGTGACAATAGCAGCGATAATCGCCGGGCTGATCGTGGCCGGTTGCGACAACAACAACGACTGCATCACCTGCAACGATCATATCGTGTACGTCAATGAAGACGTCGCGCCGCCGGTGCCCCAAGGCGTCTATTCCATCACCCGGGACCTGGCCGTGCTTCTGTACTGGCTGCCCATCGACGACGTCAACGGCGATTTTGAAAGTTATGTTGTCTATCGCTCCGATTTTCCCGACACGGGATACTGGGAAATTGGCCGGACGACCTCCGAGTATTTCATCGACGATAGTGTGTACAATGGCCACAAATATTATTATGCCGTTTCTTCGGTCGACGTCGATGGCAATCTGTCCGACCTTTCATACGAGAATGTCTTCGACACGCCCCGCCCGCAGGGGACGAATGTGGCGCTGTTCGATTACAACGACCTGCCGCAGTATGCCGGTTACGATTTTTTCAACGAACTGGTCGTCGATTATCTGGCGCCCGCCTGCGATATCTATCTGGAATATTTCCCCGGTGACGACGTGTATTACTTCAATGTGGCCAATGTCAACACGGATATTCAGGATATGGGATATACGGCGGATTTCGACGAGATAAGCTACGCGCCGGAGTACGGCTGGTCAAAGAACGGGTGGTGCGAGGTTATTCTCAATCACACGTATGTGATCTGGACGGCCGACAATCATTTCGCCAAAGTGCGCGTCACCGCCATCAACAGTCAGAACGTGATTTTCGACTGGGCCTATCAGGTGGCGCCCGGTAACCCGGAACTCAAGCCGCTCGTGGATCGCAGCGAAGATTACCTGCGCCACCCGCGGCCATGATATAGATCATGAGGGTACGATGAAAAGGCGTAGGAATGGGAACTCGATCGGCTTCCCGGAAAGGAAGGAAAGCAAAATGAAAAAGATATATCTGATCGCGATGATCGCGATACTGATGGTGGCTTCGACGGCGGTCAAGGCCGTCGAAACCCAGGGCCGCCTCGATATCGACGTCTGGCTGGATAACGACGATGGTATCTACTACGAGGGAGAAAACGTGACGATCTTCTTCCGGATCTCCCAGGATGCTTTTGTCGCCATCTACAGCCTGGACACGAGAGGGCAGGTATCGATGCTGTTCCCGGCCGGACCGTGGGACGACGGTTTTGTCCATGCCGGCGACGTGTACGCCATCCCTAACCAGGGCGACGATTACGAACTGTACGTATCTGGGCCGGAGGGGGTCGAATTCGTCCAGGCGATCGCGTCGCCGACCCGGATGAATCTTCCCGATTGGTTCAATGACGGTTTCGACTGCAACTATTATGAAGACCGCGAGGACTGCCTGAAATACATCAACGACCGGTATTTCGGCGCGAATTGGGACAATGGCGGACAGGCGCTGGATCGGACGACCATCTACGTCAAATCGCCGCATTACTACTATCGTCCGGTGTATACGCCCCGCTCCTGGTACGATTATCCGCAATACTCGATGATATATATCGATTACCCGTTCGGCGCCGAGGTGTATATCGATGGTATCTATTTCGGGATCGCGCCGTTGTGGATTCCCCGCGTGGTTATCGGCTGGCACTGGTTTACGATTTACGACCGGTACGGCTACTGCTGGGAAGACCATATCCAGGTCTATCACAATCACCCCATCCGGTTCGATCATTCGCGGGTGAAAACCGGCCGGACTGTGGTCAGCCGGTTCAAGGACGTCCGCATGCAGGCCAAAAAATACGGCCGAACGGATTATGTCCTTTCCGACCAGCGCGTCAAAACCACGCTAGTTGACGGCGCGTCCGGGCTTACCAAGAAATATCCGGGTGGCGCGATCCGGTCGAAGCCCGGACAAAGTACCAGGACCACGACCGGCTCGAAACGCGACGGGTACACGACTACAAGAAGCACGACGCGTGAGAGAACCTCCGGCACGGTGGAAAACCGAACGACAACCCGGAAATCGACGGGAAGCGCAGTCGAGCGGAAATCGACGCAAGGTTCGACTGAAAGAAAAGCCACCACGACGAAACGCAGCTCGGGAACGCCGAAATTGCCGGCAATAAAGAAATCTCCCGACGGGAAGTCCAGCCCGTCCCGGAAGGAACCATCCTCCATTGGGAAGGACGGCGGCGGATCCAGATCATCGGGTGCTCGCAAGTCGTCGACGATCGGCCGGAGTTCGTCCGGCCGATCGGCCCCGTCTCGGTCCGCTGTCGGCAGGTCGTCCACGGGCAGGTCATCCTCAGGCAGGGTGTCCTCCGGCAGGTCATCCTCAGGTAGATCGTCCTCCGGCAAGTCGTCATCGAAGGGATCGACCTCGCGAAGCGGCGGCACGAAGCGGTAAACGGTGATTTTGATGTTGCAATATGAATACCGGAAGGTATATTGGACGGTGATTGTATGAAAAATCTTATCCATATATTTCTTTCGCTTCTCCTGATGGCGATGTTGTCCGCGCCGGCCATGGGCATCGACAAGAAACGCGATCCGTCGCCGAAAAAGGATACCCCGACTGTCGAGAAGCAGACACCCGATCGTTCTCGGAGCGTCAATGACAGCAAGGTGACCGAAAACAAATCGCGCAAGAAGAATTACGACGATTTTGTCGACCGCAACAACAACGGTATCGACGACCGGGCGGAGAAGAGTTCGACTCCGAAGAAGTCAAAGCCGGAAACGCGGAAAAAACCAGAGCCGGCAAAGCCGAAGCCCTGACACCGCCGCGCCGCCCGGGCGGCCGCGGGAACTGATTGCATCCCCGTTTGTTA
Organism: uncultured Ignavibacteriales bacterium; assembly: GCA_964549765.1. Taxonomy (GTDB): domain Bacteria; phylum Zixibacteria; class MSB-5A5; order GN15; family JAAZOE01; genus CAZJWR01. The sequence goes on along the minus strand of CAZJWR010000027.1, from coordinate 19,530 downwards.
AATAATAGTTGACAAAAGGCGATTTGTGCCTTTTTTTGTCACTCGTTCACTGCGAGTGCCAAAATATGCGTCTATCTTATTGATTGATTGGATATTAAGATGGCATTTGAGCATCTGACCGAACGCGAAAAAAAAGTCCTGTCGTGCCTGATCACGCACTATGTGAAGTCGGCCGATCCGGTCGGATCGCGGGCGATAGCGACCAAGTTCCGCCTGGGCATTTCGTCGGCGACGATCCGCAACACCATGCAGGATCTGGAAGAGATGGGGCTGGTTCAGCAGCCGCACACATCGGCGGGGCGAATACCGACTGACGCCGGGTATCGGATATATGTCGATGCGTTGCTGCGGCAGGAGCCGCTGACAACCACCGAGAAGAAGGCCATTAAGGACGGTGTCAAGTCCGGTGTCGGCGGGGTGGATTCCATCCTGGAACAAACGACGCGGGTAATGGCCGACCTGTCCGAGCACCTGGGGATCAGTGTCTCGCCGCACCTGGACAAATCGATACTTTCTCATATCGAACTCGTGCAGATGTCGTCGGAAAAGGTGCTGGTGGTGATGGCGTTCAGTTCCGGTCTGGCCCGGACGATTCTGGTCGAGGTGGACGCGCCGATTACCTTCTACGAACTCGACGAGATGTCCCGGGCGTTGAACGAAAAGTTATCGGGCCAGTCGCTGGGACAGATTCGGCGGACAATTCAAGAGCGGCTGGCCAATTCGGGGGGAAACCCCAAGCTGCTGCGGATGTTTATCGATGAGAAATCGGATATCTGGAACAACATCGCTGCCCATCAGATGCATATCGGCGGCACCGAGCATATCATATTCCAGCCGGAGTTCGCCGATCGGGAGAAGTTGCAGGATTTGATGAAGATGCTCAGCGAACGAACCGGGCTGATCGAAATTTTGCAGTCTAATCGCAATGATTCCGGCGGGATTATTATCACCATCGGGGCCGAAAACAAAGCCAAGGAAATACAATTGTGTTCGGTAGTGTCGGCGACGTATAACGCCGGTTCCACGACGGGCACCATCGGCATCATCGGGCCGACGCGGATGCCGTACGCCAAGCTGGTGTCACTGGTAACCTATGCCGCCCGGCAGTTGAGCCGGGTTTTCAAAGGGGAATAAAGGATTCACGGAGAAGATAATGAACGGACGAGATAAAGAGAGGTCGCGGCCGGCCGACGATGACCGGCGTGACGAAAACAACGGCACATCTCAACCGAATGTCGATCGTGACGAGGCGGAGGATTCCACGGTAGAGGTACAAATCAAGCCCGACGACGACGCATCATCGGAGGAAATCGAGGAAGTGGCGGGCGATGTGTCGGAGGAGACTCGCGAGGATGAGGCGGCGGAAGACGAGGCCGAATCGGAGCGCTTTCTCCGGCTGGCCGCCGAATTCGATAATTACAAAAAGCGAACGGCGCGGGAATTCGAGGATATCATAAAACGGGCCAACATGCGTCTGCTGCGGGAGCTGGTCGATATCGTCGATAATTTCGAGCGCGCCATGAGCGTGGAGTCGGGAGATGCTTCCCATAAAGCGTACCGGCAGGGCGTAGAACTTATATACAACCAGCTCTCCGGTCTGTTGACCAAAGAGGGCGTGACGCCCATCGAAGCCGTAGGCAGACCGTTTGATCCGCACTACCACGAAGCGGTGATGCAGGCGGTGTCGGACGAATATGACGAGGGGACGGTGACGCAGGAGATACAGAAGGGGTATCGCATCGGCGACAAGGTTCTTCGGCATTCGCGGGTGATCGTCAGCAGCGGATCGTCGAAGGGTGAAAATGAAACAGAACATGATGACGAATAACTCTGGCCATACATTGAGGAGTGAGAGAAATGGGTAAGGTTATCGGGATAGACTTAGGGACGACCAACTCATGCGTTGCCGTATTGGAAGGCGGCGATCCGGTAGTGATTCCCAACGCCGAAGGCGGCCGCACGACGCCGTCGATCGTGGCGTATACGAAAAACGGCGAATGGCTGGTGGGAGCGCCGGCCAAACGGCAGGCGATTACCAATTCGGAAAACACGATATTTTCGATCAAGCGGTTCATGGGGCGGCGGCACGGCGAAGTTCAGGAAGAGGAAAAGATCGTTCCCTACCAGGTGGTCAGCAATGACAAGGGCGAGGTCCGCGTCAAGGTCTCCGATAAGCTTATGGCTCCGCCGGAAATCTCGGCGATGATTCTGCAGTCGATGAAGAAGACGGCCGAGGATTACCTGGGCGCGTCGGTGACGCAGGCCGTGATCACCGTCCCCGCCTATTTTAACGACAGCCAGCGGCAGGCCACCAAGGATGCCGGCAAGATCGCCGGGCTGGAAGTGTTGCGGATTATCAACGAGCCGACGGCGGCATCGCTCGCGTATGGGCTTGATAAAAAGAACAACCAGAAAATAGCGGTGTTCGACCTGGGCGGCGGTACGTTCGATATATCGATTCTGGAACTGGGCGACGGTGTTTTCGAGGTGCGTTCCACATCAGGCGATACCCATCTGGGCGGCGATGATTTCGATCAGCGGATCATCGATTGGTTGGCTGACGAATTCAAAAAGTCGAGTGGGATCGATCTGCGACAGGATCGGATGGCGCTGCAGCGGCTGAAAGAGGCCGCCGAGAAAGCCAAGATCGAGCTGTCAACGACCATGCAGACCAGCGTCAACCTGCCGTTCATCACCGCCGATCAGAACGGCCCCAAGCATCTCGATCTGACCTTGACACGGGCCAAATTCGAGGCGTTGGCCGAGAACCTGTTTGAGCGGACGAAGGCGCCATGCCGTCAGGCCTTGAAGGACGCCAAGCTGTCGGCGTCGGATATCGACGAGGTTATTCTCGTCGGCGGTATGACCCGAGTGCCGAAAGTGCAGGAGGTCGTCAAGCAGTTATTCAACCGCGAACCGAACCGCAGCGTCAACCCCGACGAGGTTGTGGCCATCGGGGCGTCGATTCAGGGTGGCATCATTTCGGGCGATCTCGATAAGGACGTTGTCCTCGTCGACGTCACGCCGCTGTCGCTGGGAATCGAAACGCTGGGCGGCGTAATGACCAGACTGATCGATCGCAATACGACCATCCCGACACGGAAATCGCAGATTTTCTCCACCGCATCGGATAATCAACCCGCCGTTTCCATCCACGTGCTCCAGGGCGAGCGCGAGATGGCGGTTGATAATCGCACCCTGGGGCGGTTCGACCTGGTCGGTATCCCGCCGGCGCCGCGCGGAATGCCGCAGATCGAAGTGACGTTTGACATCGACGTTAATGGGATCGTGAACGTGTCAGCCAAGGATCTGGGTACCGGCACGGAGCAGAAGATAAAAATCGAATCGTCCTCCGGGCTTTCCAAAGAAGAAATCGATCGCATGATGAAAGACGCCGAGGCTCATGAGGCCGAGGACGAGGGAAAACGCAAATTGATCGAGGCGCGTAACAAGGCCGATCAGATGATTTACACGACCGGGAAAACGCTGAAGGAACACGGTGACAAAGTCGGCGAAGAGGATAAGAAGAAGATCGAGGCCGCTATCGAGAAAGTCAAATCCGCCATGGCCGGTTCGGATGTCCAGGCAATCGATACGGCGGTTGAGGAGTTGATGCAGGCTTCCCATACTCTCGCGGCCGAGATGTACAAGCAGACGGCCGGTCAGCAGGCTGGGGCGGAACAGGCCGGCGCGGGACCGCAGCCGGGCGCGGGGGGAACCGAGGGCGCCGCCCAGGGCGGTGAAGGCGAGGGCACGGTCGACGCCGATTACGAAGTGGTCGACGACGACGAGAAAAAGTAAGGATCGACGCACGCATTAGATGGAAAAACGGGACTATTACGACGTGCTGGGCGTCGCTCGCACGGCCACCGAGGATGAAATCAAACGAGCCTATCGCCAATTGGCGCTGAAATATCATCCGGATCGCAACCCTGGCAATACCGAGGCGGAAGGCAAATTCAAAGAGGCAACCGAAGCCTACGAAGTGCTCAAGGATTCGACGAAACGCCAGCAGTATGACCAGTTCGGGCATGCGGCGTTCGGTCAAGGGGCGGGTTTCGGCGGCGGATATGGATTTCAGGGTTTCGATTTGGCTGATGCCCTGCGGGCCTTCATGCGTGATTTCGGCGGCTTCGGATTCGAGGATATTTTCGGCGGCGGGAGGGCTTCGACACGGAATTCCAACCGGGGGCGCGACCTTCAGATTCAGATCGGGCTGACGCTGGAAGAAATCGCCACCGGCGTCACCAAGAAATTGCGGGTCAAACGTCTGGATGCCTGTCCGACCTGTTCGGGATCGGGCAGCGCGCCGGGAAGCGAAACGAAAACCTGCCCGCAATGCAGAGGCGCGGGGCAGGTCCGGCGAGTGACACGATCATTATTCGGGCAGATGGTCAACGTGACCACCTGCAATGTCTGTCACGGGACAGGCCAGGTCATTACCTCGCCTTGCACAACCTGCCAGGGCGAGGGGCGGGTGCGGTCGACGAGCACGATCAGCGTCAAAATCCCCGCCGGTGTCACAACCGGCAATTATATTCCGATTGAAGGGAAAGGCGACGTCGGGCGGCAGGGCGGCCCGACGGGTGATTTGATGGTTGTGGTGCAGGAAAAGGAGCATGATATCTTCACGCGCCGCGACAATGATATCATCTGCCTGGTGCCGATTTCCTTTGTCACGGCGGCATTGGGCGGGACCATCGAAATCCCGGTGTTGGATGGGACCGACAATCTCGATATCCCGACGGGAACGCAGACCGGCAAAGTGTTTCGCCTGCGGGGCAAGGGCATCCCGCATCTGCGGCGGCGGGGAAACGGGGATCAATTGGTACAGGTGCAAATCTGGACGCCGAAGGACCTGTCCGATTCCGACAGGGAACTGTTGAGACGGCTCGATAAATCGGAGTCCTTCAAGGCGCCCAAAACATCGAAATCCTTTTTCGCGAAACTCCGGGCGACTCTCGGAGTGTGACTAATATGCGGGCCGATGAAACGCAGCGGTTTCATGAGATCGCCGTCACCGTCGCTTCGGCCGACGCCGATCCGGTTGCCAATTACATCAATGAGAGTATCTGCGAAGGACTGCTGCTGGAAGACGATGAAGACGGACGAACCGTCATCAAATTCTATATTCCCGAAAAAACCGATATCGATAAATCGCTGCAGGGATTGGCCCGATACATGAAAGCGATCGATCCCGCCTACGCCGGTGCGGCATTCAGGAGAACATTCATCCAAAGCCTCGATTGGATCGAATCCTACAAGAGATCGGTGACGCCGATTCTGATCGGTGATTCGATTATCGTCAAACCGCCGTGGAATCAGAGCACATTCGCGGGCCGCACGGAAATTATTATCGAGCCGAAGATGGCCTTCGGCACCGGGCGCCATGAATCGACCCAGGGATGCTTGGCGCAATTGGAGCAACTCGATCTTACCGGCAAAAGGCTGCTGGACGTCGGCTGCGGAACGGGTATTCTCAGCATATATGCGGCGAAGCGAGGCGCCGGCGAAGTGATCGGATGCGATCTCGACCCGATCGCCGTCGAAAACAGCGCCGAGAATTTCGTTCTCAACGACGTGGCGTCGGTGTGCAGCGTGATCGGCGGCACGATCGATGCCGTGCGGCCGGATCGGCGCTTCGATGTTATCGTCGTCAACATCATAAAATCGGTGATCCTGTCATTGATGAGCCGGGTGAGATCGTGTCTGGCGCCGGGAGGTATTCTTATCCTGGCCGGCCTGCTGAATCAGGATCGCGACGAAATTGACGCCACTCTCGATAGCCATGGTTTCGCATCATGTGTGATTCACGAAAATAATGGATGGTTGACCTATATGGGGAGTCTGACATGATTTCAACGTTTATATTCAAAGCGGGTGACGTCAAAGATGACACCGTCAAGATTCACGGTCCCGAGGCGCATCATATCGCCAAAGTCTTGCGGATGACGAAAGGCGAAATGGTGCGGGTTATCGACGGCTACGGAATGTCGCATATCTGCGAGATCCGGACGATCAGCGCGCGGACCGTGAGCTGCGGAATCATCCGGACGGTCAAGAAGGGCGGCGAGCCGAAATTGGATTTGGCGCTGGCGATCGGACTCTCATCGGCCACCAAGTTCGATCTCGTGGTCGAAAAGGGCACCGAGGTCGGCGTCAGCCGGTTCATTCCGTTAATTACGGAGCAGGCGAAGGTCAAGATCAAGGAGCAGGAAACGCTGGTCCGCCGCATAAATCGTTGGCGTCGTGTCTGCGAGGCGGCCGCCAAACAATCGGGACGGTCGGTCATCCCGATGATATCGCCTCCGGTGATCTATGGGGAATTCGTCGCCGCGTGTATTCCCGACGAATCGGCGCTGTTTCATCCCGACGGCAAAAGGACGACCCCGGGGGGTGTCCTGGCGGCGACTGGCACCAAGCGGCTGACGGTCATAATCGGGCCGGAATCCGGTTTCTCGTCGAGTGAAGTTGAAAGCGCCAAGAGCCGCAAAATCCCCATTTTCAGCCTCGGTGACCGGGTTTTGCGGACGGAAACGGCCGGGATTGTCGTGCCGGCGCTGCTCATTTATGGCGAGGCGGACGCCAAAGGTTAGCGGATAATCAACCGATAACAGCAGTATGCAATTGAATCTGGTGATCTATATTTTCGTCGGACTGTTGGGGCTGGCCATCGGGTCGTTTCTGAACGTTCTGATTTACCGGCTGCCGCGAAACAAGAAAATCATTTTCGAACGTTCCGCCTGTCCCCATTGCGGCAAAACCATTCCGTTTTATCATAATATCCCGCTCGTGTCGTTTCTCATACTGGGCGGAAAATGCCGGGACTGCAAAGCCGGGATTTCGATTCGCTACCCGCTGGTTGAATTCCTGAACGCCGCGCTCTACGTTTATTTTCTTTATATGGACGGCCTGACTTGGGCGTGGCCGGCGCATGCTTACCTGGTGTCATCATTGATCGTCATCATTTTTGTCGATCTGGAATTTCGGATTATCCCCGACAAAATAACCCTGCCGGGAATCGTCGCCGGATTGGTGGCCGCCATATTTGTCTCGCCCCCGGGAATCGTCAACGCCCTGATCGGCTTTCTGGTCGGGGGAGGGGCGCTTTTGGCGCTGGCCTATCTCGGCGAATGGCTGTTCAAGAAGGAGGCGATGGGCGGAGGAGACATTAAAATGGCGGCCATGCTGGGCGTGTTCGTCGGCTGGCAGAAAGTACTGCTGATATTCATGGGCGGGGCCGTCATCGGGATGATCGTATCGATTGTCTGGATGTTGGTATCGAAAAAAGTCCGCGCCGAAAGAATCATACCGTTCGGGCCGTTTTTGGCTATGGCCTCGTTCGTCATCGTCGCCTACGGCGACCCCATCATCAATTTTTACGTCGCCAATTTTTTGGTAAAATAGCCGTCATCCGGCCGCGCGCTTTTGCCGGCGGAAGGTGCTCAGAATTTCCTCGGAGAAGAACAGAAACCAGAGCGCCAGCGGCAAGGCGTCGTTGATCATGAACAACGGAAACATGTACTTGTAGGCGGTCTGCGACAGTTCGTACGTGGCATAGATTTTCGAAACGGCAATAATGAGAAAAAAATGCACGGCCATGAGGATAATCAGACCGAGAAAAAGGCGGATAAGGCGTTTTTTAATCCTGACGCCCGGAAGGGAGACGGACAGGGCGATAAACGGGATCAAATTCGTGAAATGCTCGATCACCAGCGTAACGCCCGACTTATAAATTTTCAGAACGCGGAAGGCGAATTGCGCCATCGGCTTGTACAGCAGGGCGTAACTGATCTGCAGACCGTTGAACCAAAACCAGGTCAGAACGACCGAGACGATAATCAGGCTAAGAAAAAATCTCAGGAGTTTTCTTTTCACGACCCACCACCAGGAGTATCCACAGTACCCATACCGTTGTTATCATGAGGATGAGCGTGGCCTGCCAGAAATAAAGGTGCATGAAATCGAACAGCTTATGATAATGGGCGCCGACGAACGCCAGAAAAACTATCCGGATAACGTTAAATGCGTACAGGGCGGGGATGCCGAGGAGAAATCCGATCAGCTTGGATCGCCACGAGGCCGGATATGATATCAGCGCGGCGAGGAATATGAGCATTTCGAAGATGCCAGTACACTCCTCGATTATCTCCACCGAAAATCCGTTAAAAGTAAGATATCGCCCGAATACGGTGACGTCGTTATAGAAGATGTCGAGGATCCCGCCGCAAATCGTTGCGGTGATTGCCATGAAGCCCTTGAGCTGCCGATCGAAAGCGATGGAAAGAAAAGGGTAGATGATTGCGCCGACAGCCAGAAGTCCCAAAAACGTGAGGACGAAGATAATAAGTCGGCGTTTCCGCCGGTCCGCCGGTCGCGGTGTATCCGGTTGGTGTCGTTTCTTTTTCCCCGATGCCCTGCCCATATAAGAATAATATGTCCGAAATACTCCCGACACAACGGTTTTTTCCGGGTTGCCCGGACCTCAATCATTACCGGCGCATGCCGATTTTAAAATATATGCGTACCCGAACGGGAAAATACGAGGCCGAAATCCGGTTGGCGCTGGTGCTTATCGTCGGGCTGCTGCTGATTCTCAATATCAGCACTACCTACATGTTGTATCGGGTCAAAACGCAATTGACGGTTGAACTGGATCAACGGTTGGCGTCGAGTCTCACCATGTCCGCCCGACAGCTCACGACAGGCTCGAACCGGGGCCTGGATCGCGATCAATACGGATATATCCGGCATGAAACGAGTACCGCCGATCTGGAACTGATGTCCGTCGGTCCGGCCTCATCTGATTCGACGGCGGCATCTATAATCAACACTTTCGCGAATCGTCCCGGTTATCCGGATATAGACAGGGAATCGATTAAGCAATTATTGGCCGGCCGACAACTGTATCGCTTCGGAAAATCCAACGAATCACGATTCGGGTTGCAGCTTATCCAAACCTCACCGGGGGAACGGATACTGATTGTAGCCAGAACCGACGGCTGGATTGTCGGCAAAATCGGCGCCACGGCCCGGACGGCGTTATATCTGGCGAGCGGCATCGTGATTCTCATCGCCATCCTGATGATTACCCTGCCCCGCTACATTCTGCGGCCCTTCAGACACCTGCGCGAAACGGCCATTTCCGCCGGACGCCTGACCGTTTCCGGCACCTCCGACGAGGTCGCCGAGGTCATCAAATCGTATGACAGTATCATTGAGGAACTGAAGCGGAATGAAACGGAACTGGCGCGCCTGTACCAGGAATCATCGAATCGGGCCCGACGATTGGAGCGGATAAATGATTATATTCTCAAATCGATCGGATCGGGAGTGGTCAATATCGATCTGACCGGCAAAATCATCGGCTTCAACCGGGCTGCGGCCGACATCCTCGGCCGATCCGATCAGGATGTGCTCGACAGACATTATCTGGCGGCGTTTCCGAATGAAATGGAAATGAACTTGATGATTACCGCCGGGCTGGAACGAGGAGATACCGCCGGGCCGCGTGAGATTGAAATCGATGACGGCAGGGGCCGCCGCCGCTGGCTCGGGGTCGAAAGCTCCCTGATCTATGATGACCGGGATCTGGTCGTCGGCGTCGCTTTACTGATCGCCGATCTGACTGAGATGAAGAAACTGCAATCGGAACTGGAGGCCAATCATCAACTGGCGGCGCTGGGGGAGATGACCGGCGGACTGGCCCATCAATTACGCAATTCTTTGGCGGCCATATCCGGCTTCTGTCAATTACTTCAGAGGAAAGTGTCCCATGAACCGGCTCTGGACGATATCGCCGGTTGCATCCGCGCCGAAGCCTCATCTTCGGCTTCGATGGTCAATCGTTTTCTGTCGTTCGCCCGGCCGCTCAGCCTCATGGAAGACACACTTGATCTTACGCAGGTGTGCGCGGAATGCCGGGACAAGAGCCTGATCGAAGCAAACCGGAAATCGGTGACAGTGGAGACGGAATTCATTTCCAAAACGGCCTCTATTGGGGGCGACGCCCTGCTCCTGAAGGAGGCGCTCGGTAACGTGATCGATAACGCCGTTCAGGCGGTCGAGGTCGGGGGGCGCGTCATTGTCCGGCTGGACACACACCGCGACCACGCCGAAATTTCCGTCATCGACGACGGGCCGGGAATCCCCGAATCCCTGCGCGAAAAGATATTCACGCCATTCGTTTCCTCCAAACCGTCGGGCACGGGGCTGGGTCTGGCTCTGGCTCGCAAGATCATAAATCTCCACGGTGGTTCGATAGCCTTCGACCCCGTTTCGGGCCGAGGCGCCGTCTGCCGCATCTCGCTGCGTCTTCTGACCTCCCCGGAATCGTCGTCGCCCGTTGCCGCCGCCCAAAGTGGCAAAAATCTGTAGCGGATCATCGTATTTCTGTTATATTAGCCCAGCGTAAGATTTCAACGTTTTATGGAGGCACAATGATCTCTGCGACCGATTTTCGCAAGGGTTTGAGAGTGATGATTGAAGGCGAGCCCTACACGATTGTGGATTTCTCCCACGTCAAAATGGGCCGCGGCCGCCCACATACCAAAGCCAAAATCAAACACCTGCTGACCGGATCGGTCCTCGAACGGACATTCCTGTCGAGCGAAACCTTCGAACTCCCCGACCTCGAAACCCGGCGGATGCAGTACCTGTACAACGACGCCGACGGTTATCATTTCATGGATTCCCAGACCTTCGAGCAGACGGCGTTGTCGGAATCGAGCCTGAGCGATTCACGCTTTTATCTCCAGGAAAACGAGGAATACACGATATTGTTCTTTGAGAGCAAGGCGATTTCGCTGGATATGCCGGCGTCAGTGGTGTTGAAAGTCGTCGAATCGGAACCGGCCATCAAGGGTGATTCCGTGACTAATATTCAGAAAACGGCCAAACTCGAGACCGGCATGGAAATCAAAGTCCCGCTTTTCGTCAAAGAAGGGGACATGATCAAAGTCGACACCCGGACAGGCGAATATGTCGAGCGGGCCAATTAGTGGGGGCATACGCATGGCCGATAATCGGCGTCGATGAGTCGGGTAAGGGAGATTTTTTCGGGCCGCTCGTGATCGCCGGAGTGCTCGTGGAGGAGGATCGCCTTGCGGCGTTGGCCGAACTGGAGGTCCGCGATTCCAAGACCATCGCTGACAAAAAGCTGCTCGGGATCGCGGAACGGATACGGCAGCGCTTCGTCCATGATATCATCGTCATCAATCCCGAAAAGTACAATCAGTTGCACAAGAAGATCGGGAATCTGAACAAGCTCCTGGGATGGGGCCACGCCCGCGTCATCGAAAATATCCTGATGAAACAGCCGGCGGCGTCGGCCATCTCGGATAAATTCGGGCACGAGCGATATATTCTGGACAGCCTGCAGAAAATGGGCAAAAGCATCGAGATTATCCAGACCGTTCGCGGCGAAGCGCACCCGGCGGTGGCGGCTGCCTCGATTCTGGCCCGCGCCGAATTTCTGCGCCGGATGGATATGCTTTCAATACAAGTCGGCATCACCCTCCCGCGCGGCGCATCGTCGCTGGTCGACGATGCCGGACGCCGCCTGATCCGGGAGCACGGCCCGGGAATTCTCGAACAAATCGCAAAATTGCATTTCAAGAATACGCAAAAGATATCCGGTCGGATATCGACCAGGTAATCGGTCCGAAAAAAATCATCGAAAACTGCGGATTTTGAAAGGGTCGGGCGGCGATCCGCCCGACCCTGGGGGTGTATGCGACCGGCGTTTAATAGGTGACGTTTTGATAATCGGTCATGACGCCGCTGGTATGGTCGGCGCTCAGATTTAGGAGATCGACGTCGTGCTCGAATTTGACGAGGCCGATACCGGGAGCGTACCAGTAATAATCGCACGTCGACGGGCCGGTCTGCCAGGCGACCTTGATGCAATGCCCGTACGTGATATCGTTGAGGGCCCGGACATCCTCGATCGAAACGATGGACATGGTGGAGTAACTGCCGTCGGATTTGGTCTTGAAGGTCACGCCGCCTCCGGTGCCATCTCCGGAATCACCGCCCAAATCGGTTATCACCGAACTCGTGGTAGAGGTGTCGTTTCTGTCCCAGCTGTTACCGATAACGAAAGGCGCTTCCAGTATCCGAACGCCGGGATCATGCAGTGAATTGGATTCGAAGATGGCGTCGCCCTTCGCATACCGATAGCAGACTTCGCTGTATGGTCCGTTCGGATCGGTTTTGCGGACGGTGAATCCCGGATTCCCGACGACCATGACCGGATCGGCCACTTCGATATCGAGCTGGCCGGATTCCGGCTCAAGAAAAACATATGATACCCGCCAGCCGTCGGTCAGCGGAAGATACGCGAGGGCGCCGGAGTCCGGATTGGTATCCACCGCCGTGGACGTAAGGGTTTTATCGGAGCACCCCGGCGTGATCAGAGCGATGACTAAAATCAGGGCCGCGGCGGCCAAGAGCATTCTCTTCGGAGTCATGTAACCTCCCCCGGATAAGTGAGTTTTCTTGCCGTCATGTCTGCCGCCGTTTCTGCAAAGTCGATGCCACCATATGATGATATTATGTAACCGTCAGAAAGTCAATATGTTGTGGGTAATATATCAAGTACTTTATAAGGCCGTAAATTCCCTCGGATGGGGGGGAATTCTAACAGGAGTAGCCGCAGTTCCATTTCGCTCAATTTTTGAGCAGAGTTGCCGATAATAGTAATGGATTCATAGACTTAAAGCGTAATCGGAGGATGCGATGCCGGAGTTATCATATGATCTGATCTTTTCCGCGACATTCGTGCTCATCTTGCTGGCTATGCTGCGATTTGGAAAGGCCACGTTTCGATCGGAAAAATACGCATACAAAAATATAATCATCGGGCTGTCCTTTCTCACCGGGTTCTCATTGATTCAATTGGGCGGCCATCAGGGTGTCTTTGCGGGAATGCCCTTGCTCGAGGATACCGCCGGCCGCAAGGTGGCCGAGGCGGTTCTCATTGCCGCCGGATTGATCTTTCTGCTTTCCGGTGTCAGCGCGTGGCTGCCGGGGATGATTAAGCGGCGGGATGAAGAGAAGCTCCTGAACAAGCGGTACTTCTGCCTTAAGATGATCAGCCAGTCGCTTGATCGGGGCAAGACACTCGACGAGGTGTACGGGTACATCGCCGATAATCTGACTTCCTATCTTGGCTTCGAGCGCTGCGCCACGTACAAGTATTCGGCCCGGGCCCGCCGACTCCACGCGGCCGGAGGCGATGGCTCGGCGGCGCCGGTAGCGGTTGACGAAGGGCTCTTGGATAAGTTACAGGCGCGCCGCCCAGTGCGGGATACCGGTGGCGCTTTTGGCAATGAGACGACGGGCACGTCGGATATGATCCTTCCCATTGGCCATGGCGATCACCTGTACGGTGCGATCTTTCTCCGGAGCGGCGACGCCGTCGCTATCGACGACGATATGACCGATTTCCTGACGACCCTCGGCGACTTGATCGGGCGGCATACCCATGCCCGGGTCGAAGGGATGCGCAAGGAATTCTATCAATCGCAGTATAAAATCTATGAGCGGGTCAACGAGGCCTGCAGTCAGGCGTCGTCCATGAGCGACCTGATGCCGTCGCTGTATCAACTAATCAAAGACTCCATCGGTGCGGAATTCATGTCGGTGGCCACGCTGGACAGTTCCGGCGAAAATATGATCCGATATACGCTCGGATCGACGGGTCGGATGCTGCTCGAAAAGGGCGTCAGCCGCCGCACGCACGGCACCGATGTCTACGCCGTACATGAACGCCGGGAGTCGATCTATGAACCGGTCGTCCGGAATAATGACCGCAGCGGCGAACGCGACGGTCTGTTCCTCTCCTGCGGCATGCGCTCCAAAATGGTCTGTCCGGTTACGGCGAGACAGAAGGTGGTCGCGGCTCTGACCGTAGGTCATTCCCAACCCGGCCATTTCACGCATTTTCACCTCAAGCGGGTGGAAGGTCTGGCCGATCTTCTGGCCGGCGTCGTCCAGCGGGATCAACTCAGTCGGAGCGTCGAGACCAAAGAGGACTTGCTGCTTCGACTGCAATTGATTCAGAATCAACTCGTAACCGAGGATTCACTCGACTCCTTTTTCGATCAGGCCTGCGATATCCTGACGCAGCGTCTGAAATGCACGATGGCCCGCGTTTCCCTGCTGGATAGAAACCAAATGACGCTCATGAGCCACGCCTGTCGGACCATCCGGCCGATCGTCGACGATCTCCGGGAGAAGGAATCGATGCCGCTGACGCTGCTGCCATGGCACCGCATGGCGGTCGACGCCAAAAAATTGATGCTGATTAACCAGGATGACCCGGAATCGCAGATGCCGCCACAGGAGTCGTCGTCGGCGCTGATCCCCGAAATCAAATCTGCCATGCTGGTCCCGATCCAGGTGGATGATTCCGTGCGGGGCCTGGTCTCGATAGGCGAAGCCCGCAACTGGAACCGCCGTTCCTTCGGCGCCACCGATCTGACTTTCGCCCGGGATATCGCCGCCAAATGTTCCCTCGCCCTTCGGTTCAAGAAGATGGAATACGACATCGAACAGGGTCGCGACCAGGTGACCCGCCTGATGTCCGGTGTCGACCGGCCCTGGGGTCAGATACGTATGAAAATAAAAAGCCCCCTGACGTCGATCATCGGAGCCGTGGAATTGCTCCAGGCCAAAGGACCGCGCGACGATCTATCGGTCAAATATCATGATCTCATCCTGAAATCCGCCGACCGGATCAAATTACTTGCCGACGCCGATGAGATCGAGGAAACCTCGCCCGAAATGATGATCGGTTGAGACAGAATAAAACGCCGCCGAAAACATCGCACGTCGTCTGCGATGTTTTCGGTCGCGGCGCTTCTCGAGAGCGCAAAAGTACGGACGACAAATACAGGCCTGCCGTTATGCCAGACATTTCTTCTCGCAAACTCCGTATCCTCGTCGTCGAGGATGACGGCAATATTCGCCGCATCATGAAAGACCTTCTGTCCATGAGCGGCCATGATGTCTATGTCGCCGCCGATGGTGTGATCGGCCTCAAGTACCTCCAATCGGATACCTTCGACCTCATTATCACCGACCTCGGGTTGCCGGGGATAAACGGCTGGGATTTGGCGCGGGCGTCGAAACGATATCAAATCGATGTGCCGATCATATCAATCTCCAGTTGGCAGGGGAAAGAGGCCGAAGAGAAGACGAAGGAATATGGCATCGATATTGCCATCTGGAAGCCGTTCCGCATCGATCAGGTGCAACAGGCGATCAATTCCCTCTGCTACGATCGATAACGAATTATCCGGCAAAAATCCGGGCAATTTCTATTGACATTTCGGCGAATCCCGCTATATTAGATTCGAAATAAATCTTCGGGGTGAGGCGAAATTCCTCGACCGGCGGTGACAGCCCGCGAGCGGAGCGAAAAGTTCTGCCGAATCGGTGAAATTCCGGTGCCGACGGTACAGTCCGGATGGGAGAAGATTATTTGGGCGCCGTATCATAATGGTGCGGTTGCATCCGAGCAGGCCTTTATTGTCGTGCCTGCGGCCTACCCCGAAGAAAACGGGGTTT
This sequence comes from uncultured Ignavibacteriales bacterium, assembly GCA_964549765.1. Classification (GTDB taxonomy): domain Bacteria; phylum Zixibacteria; class MSB-5A5; order GN15; family JAAZOE01; genus CAZJWR01. Next base: position 3,957 of record CAZJWR010000027.1, on the reverse strand, counting down.
TTTTATGGCCGATGAACGGCTTCATGCAGTGATGATAAAAAAGGCCATGCGGCTGGCCCGCAAGGGCGAGGGCGGCACGTCACCGAACCCGATCGTGGGAGCGGTGATCTACAATCATGACGGTGTTATCGCCACCGGCTATCATAAGAAAGCCGGCGAACCGCATGCCGAACGGATCGCGCTCGCCCGCGCCGGAGACCGGGCGCGGGGAGCATCGCTGGCGGTCAACCTCGAACCGTGTTGCCATTACGGCCGCACCGGGCCCTGCACCGACGCCATTATTGAGGCCGGCATCAAAGAAGTTGTTTATTCCATCGAAGACCCCTTTCCCAAAGTACGCGGCCGGGGCGCCCGGATTCTCCGCGAGCACGGAATCAACGTCATCGCCGGCGTCGAACGCGAGGCCGCGGCCAGGCTGAACGAAGTTTACCTGCATTACACGACCACGGGACGGCCGTTCGTTGTCCTGAAGACCGCCCAGTCCCTCGACGGGCGCATCGCCACCCGCACCGGCGACTCTCAATGGATTTCATCGGAAAAAGCGCTGATTTTCGGTCATCGACTCCGCGCCCGATACGACGCCGTCGCCGTCGGTGGCGGCACGGTTCGGGCCGATGATCCGCAGTTAACCGTGCGGCGGGTGCGGGGAAGCAATCCGGTCAGGATTGTCCTTACTTCTTCAGGAAAGATCCCGAAGAATGCGAAAATACTGAATTCAGAGGACAGCGCGCATACGATAGTCGCCTCCACCCGCAAAGGACTCGCCGCCGCAGACTGGCCGGGTGTCGAAACCTGGACGATTCGCAAGAACAGCACGGGTTTGGACCTGAGCAGTTTGCTTGATATAGCCGGGAAGAAAGGCATGACCTCGATTCTGTTCGAAGGGGGCGAGCGGCTGGCGACGTCGCTGTTAAGGCAGGGAGTGGTCGATAAACTCTATGTCCTGATCGCACCGATGATTATCGGCGATGGCATCGCGGCCGTCGGCGATCTTGGCGTTCGGCGTCTGGTCAAAGCCATCCGCTTTGCGGAAACGAGCCACAGAAAGCTGGGAACGGACATCATGTTCCGGGGTTATCCGAAGAGGTAGTATGTTTACGGGACTTATTGAAAAAGTCGGGATTGTCGACCGGGTAACGCCGCGAGGAAATTATCTGGCCTTCACGATTTCGGCCGAGGAGCCCTTTGAAAATGTCGTGGATGGCGAATCGATCGCGATCAGCGGACCGTGCCTGACGGTGGTTTCGCACGATAAGCGGACGTTCACCCTGGAAGCATCTCAGGAAACGCTCCGGGTCACGACGCTGCATTCACTTCGCCCCGGCAGCCGGGTCAATGTGGAACGAGCGCTCCGTGCCGACGCGCGGCTTGGCGGCCATTTCGTTGCGGGCCACATTGATTGTACGTCAAAGATAAAGCATATCAAGCACATCGGGGAAAGTTTTCAAGTAACGGTTGAGATGCTGCCGAAGTATTCTCCTTATGTCATCGACAAAGGATCGGTGGCGCTGGATGGCATCAGCCTGACCATTATCGAGGTCACCGAGGACGGGTTTACCGTCAATTTGATACCGGAAACACAGCAGCGCACGACCTGGCGCGATATCAAGGTCGGCGATGATATAAACGTCGAATTCGACATGGTCGGCAAATATATTCTGCGGTTCCTTGAAGCTCGGGAACGGCCGGGAAAGCTGACCATCGACGCGATGCGTAAAATGGGTTATTGAAAACGAGGTATATCATGAGCGAGTTCAACAGGGTAGAAGAAGCCATAGCCGATATACAGATCGGGAAAATGGTGATCGTCGTCGACGACGAGGATCGCGAAAACGAGGGCGATTTTATCATGGCCGCCGAAAAGGCGACGCCGGAAGCGGTGAATTTCATCAGCAAGTACGGCCGGGGGCTGATATGCGCCACGTTGAACCGGAATCGGCTGGAGAAACTCGACCTCGACGCTATGGTGCCGCATAATACAGCGCTTCACGGGACACGCTTTACCGTTTCGGTGGACGCCGTCGAAGGGACGACAACGGGCATTTCCGCGTTTGACCGGGCGGTCACCATCCGCAAGCTGATCGATCCCGACGCCAAACCGGATGATTTCGGGCGGCCGGGGCATATTTTCCCCATCCAGGCTCTCGACGGTGGCGTGCTGGCCCGGGCCGGGCATACCGAAGCTTCGGTCGACCTCGCCCGGCTGGCCGGTTTGGAACCGGCCGGGGTACTGTGCGAAATAATTGACGACGACGGCCACATGGCGCGGGTGCCGCGATTGCTGGAAATGGCCGCCGAATTCGATCTCAAGATCATCACCGTTAAAGACCTGATCCAATATCGCAGCCATCACGAGAAACTGATCGAACGGGTATCGACGGTTAATTTTCCCACCAAGTACGGCGAGTTCACGCTTCATATGTACCGGAGCGATATCGACAGCCATCATCATCTGGCGATCGTTAAAGGCGACGTCAATGGCAAGAACGACGTTTTGGTGCGGGTACATTCGCAGTGTTTGACGGGTGACGTATTTGGGTCGTGCCGGTGCGACTGCGGCGATCAGTTGGGGCGGGCCATGGAGATGATCGAGAAGGAGGGACTGGGTGTGCTGTTGTATATGCGCCAGGAGGGAAGAGGTATCGGGTTGGCCAATAAGATTAAGGCGTATCATCTGCAGGATCGCGGCAGCGATACGGTCGAGGCCAATGAAGAGCTTGGATTCAAAGCCGATCTGCGCGATTACGGCGTCGGCGCACAGATTCTCAAAGACCTCGGATTGAGCACGATCAGGATCATGACCAATAATCCGCGTAAAGTCGTCGGGCTGGAGGGACACGGTTTGAAAATTACCGACCGGATTCCGATTCAGATCACGCCGACGAAATATAATCGCAAATATCTGGAAACGAAACGCGACAAGCTCGGGCATCTGCTTTCGATGCTCTAAGGAGGAGTTCGCATGTCGATAAAAACATACAACGGTCTGCTGAACGGTAAAGGCCAGAAGCACGCCATCGTCATTAGCCGTTTCAATGAATTGATAACGTCCCGGCTGCTGGAGGGGACGCTCGATTGTCTTCGCCGCCACGGCGTGGCCGAGGCCGATATCGTCATCAACTGGGTGCCGGGATCGTTCGAAGTGCCGTACGCCGCGCAAAAGCTGGCGGTGTCAAAGAAATTCGACGCGGTCATCTGCCTGGGGGCGTTGATCCGGGGCGACACACCGCATTTCGACTTTATCGCCGCCGAAGTCGCCAAGGGGATTGCGATGATATCGCTGGAGACCCACCTGCCGGTCATTTTCGGCGTCATCACCGCCGATACGCTCGATCAGGCCATCGAACGCGCCGGCACCAAGGCCGGCAACAAGGGATGGGACGCGGCCCTTTCGGCCATCGAAATGGCCGACTTGTACCGGCAGATCGATTCGCTATGACAAAGCGGAGGCAGGCGCGCGAACTGGTGCTGAGGGCGTTGTACGCCCATGAAATTCTCCCTCGCGACGTCGAGGAGATATTCGGCGATTTGACCGATGAAAGCGGGGTCGCGGGGGATCATCTCCAGTTCGCCCGGCGATACGTCGATTTGGTCCTCAAGAATGTCCAGCTTCTTGATCGGGAAATTGCCGTGCTGGCCGAAAACTGGGACATTGAGCGGATAGCGCTGATCGACAAGCTGATCCTGCGCATGGCCCTGTGTGAAATCCATTATATGCCGGATATTCCGGAGAAAGTCGCCATAAACGAGGCGATTGATCTGGCCAAGGAATACAGTACGCTGGAATCGAGCGCCTTCGTAAACGGCATCCTTGATGCCGCCCTGACAAGATCGCGTCGGGCCTCCGATCCGGAGGAGTAGCCTTCCCATAGGGGGCATTATGCCGGGCTGAACGCGGAAAACCGGTTGTGTAAATTCTTGTGTGTAAATTTTAGGTGATTTTGGCTAAATAAAGAG
>CAZJWR010000026.1:0-46554 GCA_964549765.1 uncultured Ignavibacteriales bacterium | reverse complement strand
CTCTTTATTTAGCCAAAATCACCTAAAATTTACACACAAGAATTTACACAACCATAATATTTGCGTATGTACTGGACATCCTGTAAATTCCTGATATATTCTCGGAGTCCCGTGTACAAGATTGTACACGCAATGATGCCTTATGTTTGGGAGAACGGGATGAAAAAAGCACTCACGATAGGTATCCTCGGTATTTTCTGGGTCGGATTGGTTTTCTTCGCCGGTTGCGGCAAGACGCCCGAAGGTAAGCTGGGGTCGGCCAAGAACCTTCTGGCGGAAGGCAAATACGATCAAGCCAAATCGATAATCGACGGTCTCGTCAAGGCCGATTCCACCGCGCCGGACGCCATCTACGGCCAGGGCCTTTTGCGGCAGTACCGGGGGCTGGATTGGGACGCCATGCTCAAGTACATGGAAGCGGCGCCTTTACAAAACGGCTATTTCCCCGCCATGGAAGCGTTTTTGAATAGCGCCATCGATCTGGATTATCTGGCCAATGCGCGGAAGATGGCGATCATACTCAACAATCGCGATCCCGAAAATCCCAAATGGTTCCTGAGGCTGGCCGAGATCGATATGTTGCAGGACGCTTTCGATGACGCCCGGCATAACGTCGATCAGGCCGATTCGCTGGGGGCAGACCGGTCCGACTTGACGCTGGCGCGCGCGGAACTCGCCTTTCGGTCATACGACAGCGATTCCATCACGCAGGCGATCGGCCGCCTGATGCAGGTCAGGCTGACCGACCCGGCTCAATACGATCATTTGGCGTCGCTCTACCGGTACATGAATATGCTCGATTCGGCGGTCGCCGTCCAACAGCGGGCGGTGGACAAGGCCCCCGAGAATATCGGTTATCGACTGCAACTGGCCCAATACCTCTTCGACCAGCGGCATTTGCACGAGGCGGGCGAGATAGTCAAGAAGCTGCTGGCCGAAACCAAGGGATACGGACCGGCCTACATGCTGGATTCCTATATTCTGTGGGCAATGGGCGACGAGGCCAATGCCGATGTGGAGTTCCTGACGTTCCTGAATACCGTCACGGATTCGCCGATCGGGCTGGAGAAGAACGGCGATCTTTACGCTTATTTCGGCAAAACGCGTGCTGCTCAGATGGCATGGCAATCGGCGAATACGATCGCGAATAACCTGGGATATCCCGATGACTATATAGCGCAACTCTATATTAAGATGGAGAACGGCTTTCTGGAGGATCGCAATCTGGCCATGGCCATTGATTATTTTGAGGAAGGCCGTAAATTATTGAGCGGCTCGCCGCAAATCTACTTCTTTGAAGCCGAGCTCAAGAGCCGTTTTCAGCAAACGGTCGATTCGGCCCGGATGATGGTCGACCGGCAGCTTCAGCAGAATTGGAGCGATCAATTATGGCTGGAATTGGCCGGCCGGTATTCCTTCCGGTTGCGTGAATACGATCAGGCCGTCAAAATATACCGGCGCCTGATGGATCTCCCCTACCCCGAGGAAATTTATTTTCTCAACCTGCTCTCGGTCTATGCCCACCATCAGAACTGGCAGGCGGCGGACACGCTCGCCGAGAATCTCCCGATGCGTTTTCGCGGCAGCCGCCAGATTCAGGAAAAATTGTATGACGTGTATATATCGTCGGAGCGCTGGGAGCAGGCCCTGAAGTATGCCGAAAGTCTGTATCATCTTTCGCCGGGATATATGCCGTATGTTCAGAACCTGGCTCAGATATACACCCATCAGAATCGGATCGACGACGCCCATCGGCTGTTTGAGACCTTTGTGACCAACTATCCGACCGACCCGGTGGGTTATTACCGGCTGGGACATTACGAATTCGAGCATGATATGGTCGATCTGATTCCAGATCGTTTCCAGAAAGCCCTGGCCATCGACACCGGATACGCCTTTGCCTATGAATTGAAGGGATTATACTGGCAGCGCAAGGGCGATCTCGATTCGGCGATGCATTATTATCACAAGGCCATCAGTTTCCAGATGCCGACCGGGGAAGCGTATTATTATCTTTCCGAATACCATTTCAAGAAAGCCGACAGCCTCGACTATGCCGCCGGGCTGGCCATGGCCGCCGCGAGGTATCTCACCAATGACCGCCGTGGGTATTTGCTTCTGGGAAATATCTACTATGCCCAGGGAAAATACAAGCTGGCGCGGCTGCAATATCACAAGGGCGTGACGCTTTTTCCGAACGACTCGGAATTCAAATTTCTTCTGGGCAAGACGCATTTCAAACTGAATGAAAAAGCCAAGGCCAAGGAATATCTGCAGGAGGCGATGAAGGACAATCTCGCCGAGCCGCAACGGTCGGAGGCCAAAAAAATGCTGGCCCAGTTGTAGCCGGCAGACCGGGATGCCCCGAAAGCGCAATTCGCCGGGCTGTGCGATTTAGGCGGTAACGGTCGGAACGGGAGCCCCGGGACGAATCGACAAAGGCTGTTTCCGGACGATGGGGATACGTCACGCCATACAATCGTACTGGAGGAATTCGCGGGCCGTGCGGCGGCTGTATCGCAATCCTCTCAAACAAGAGGAACATCTGCCGATCAAAGACCGGCTCGAACGCGAGTTTTACGATATCGAGGCGGACAAGTATCTCGACGCGTACGACCCGGAGCGGTTCCGCTACGACGAACACGAGGATATGCCGGCGATGCACCGGCATTTTTATTCGCTGTTAAAAAACGTCTCCGGGAAAAGCGTCCTCGACATTTGCAACGGTCACGGGATTGCGTCGATACGCTGCGCCAAGCACGGCGCGTGCGTCGTCGGGATCGATTTGTCCCCGCGAATGATCGAGCTGGCCGGTAAAAACGCGGCAAGCAACGGCGTCGCCGACCGGATCGGCCTGGCGCGCATGTCGGTCCATGCGATCGGATTCGAGGACGACAGCTTCGATTACGTTATCGGCGTCGGCGCCTTGCATCATCTGAACACGAAGCTGGCCGGCCGGGAAATTTCGCGGGTACTGAAACCGGGTGGGACAGCGATTTTTCTGGAGCCGATGATCCCGTTCGGCTGGATGATTTATTTGCGAAGCCTGTTTCCGCAGAAATGTTTCGAATCGCCCGGCGGCGGCGGCCTGACCCGAGCCGACATCGAGCTTCTCGGCTCCTATTTCGGGGAATCGGTTCGAACGCCGTATCTTTTTCTCCGAAAACTGGCGCGGCTGCCGTTGATATCGCGTTACGCCGACCGTCTCGACGGCGTCGATGCCGGGCTGGCGAGGACATTCCCCTTCCTGACGCGTTTGTACTGGGCGGCGGTGCTTGAATTTCGCAAATAATGAGGTGCGGCGTCGACCGGATCGGCGAGCCGGCTGAATATCGTCAGTATGTATTCCGATCTTTTCCCAAAGCCTTCAGGAGTGTTTGCAGCTTGTCGATCATATCGTCGGCGCCGATTCGGCGGAAAAGGTCCAGGGCCTTTTGACCGGTGTGCACGGCCGCGACCGCGTTCGCTTTTTCTATGTGAACGCCGGTGAGCGAAAAATAGATGATCGCCTGACCTTCGAGAGATTCCGCCTGTTCGTACATTTTCAGCGCATCGGCAAAGAGTCTTTGCGCCATATCGAGATGCCCCATTTTATAATGAAGCATCCCCCTCTCCTGCTGAATGGCGGCGACTTTCAAGGTTCTCCCCGAGTCCCGCTCCGCCGCCGCGGCTCTGCGGAGGAATCTGTCGGCGCGAGCCGGTTTGTCCGCGCGCCGGTTGACGTCGCCGAGGTGGCGCATAGCCGATCCGATTACGAGCTTGTCCTCCATAAACTGCCCCAGCCGCGCCAGATCCTCGAACGTTTTTTCGGCGATGAGCCATAACCCGTTTCTCTTGAGGAAAATGCCGTATTCGTTAATCAAATACGGTTCCCTCGCCGCCGCGATCGCCTTCGCGAATTGCTGACTGGCTCGGGTGAGGCGGTTTTTTTCAGTTAGCGAATACGCCTTCAGGGCCATGCGAAAGGGGTCGAGAGGCCATTTGCTTTTCGCCTTACTCAGCGTCCTGATCAGTCCCGCTAGCCGCCTTTTATGGTCGGACACCTCGGCGGCGAGCTGATGATGCGGCAGGTCACCGCTTACCCATCGGTCCAGGTGATTAAGCATCATATTCTTCCAGTGGTCGGGGTCGTCGTACCAGAAATAGCTGACGCCGGGTTGTTTTTCGATTTCATCCCGAAAACGGATAATCCGCGAAATGTCCTGATTGGGCGCGACCATATCGTGATCGGGAATTATCCGAAAATACAACAGAGAAGGAAGGCCTGCCCCTTCGGTCTCGGCCAAAACCCGCTTGAATTCCGACGAGTATTTCCCCGAGGGATCGCCCCATTTTTTCCAGAGCAGAAAAATGACGAGATTATAGGCATTGATGTCGAGTCGTCGTTTTCTCGCCGAGTCGGTAGGCCATTGTGTCAGCGATATCTTGTCGTCAGCGGCGGAGGCGTTGTATCGGCGGACGATGCCAGGCAGCGATTTTCTTTCCTGCCCGAGATCGCCCGCTGAGACCACCAGAATCTGATTTCGTGCGGTTTTTTTCATTCGCCTTTATGCCATCGCAGCATATCGTTTTTCACGGCCCGGAGCGAATATTTCGGGCCGTCTCACGTACAATATATGAAAATGACATCGGCCGTCACAGGCAATAAATTGTACAAAAAACACGGTCGTATCGACAGGCCGAATGGTTCAGACAAAAATTGATTGAATCCCTTGCGGCTATTGCCTATCTTACTGGCCGAGGGTATATCGCATGCGGATAAGAGCTTCTCAAATACCGGGGATATGTTCGGCGTTCATGTGGACGTTGATCGTGCTCATGACCGTGTCATGTCTCTCCGTCGTGCGCGCCGCCGATGACGACATCTTCATCCAGCAGCAGATCGACGTGCGCGGCATCATTTTGGGGACCCGCGAGGCCGATTTCAACGGTGACAGTCTGATCGATCTGGCCGTTTTCGCCGCTGACGCCTCCGGCAATCGGATACTTTCGACATATATCCAGCGTGAAGCGGGACGATTTCCTCCGGGCCCATCGCAGACATTTATGCTTTCGCCTTCGGCCAATGTCGTCCAATGCCTGGACCTTGACGGCGATGACGCCGCCGAGGTATATGTCATGGATCGCGACGGGCTGTGGCGATATCGTTTCGAGGACGGTCATTTCAAAGAAGAACCTGTTCATGTTATAGCCGCCCCGACCATTTTCGGCGGCGGGATCGAAAACGGTTTGTTGCCGGAAAAATGTTTTCGGACGGTGTCGGGCCGGCCGGCGGTATTTCTACCCGATTATACCGGATTTGCGGTCTGGACATATGCCGACGGGAAGTTCAGCAAGCTGGTCGAGTTGCCGGCGTCACAACGATGCGCAGTGGAAAGCAGGCCGGTGAAATTATTCGGCGATTACAGCCCGTCGCAGGCGAGCCAGTATATCGTAAGCATACCCGACGTGGTCGTCCATGACGGCAATGGTGACGGCAGGGACGATATTTATCTGATCTGGCCCGACCGGCTGATTATGTATATGCAGAACGATAAGGGGGAATTCGGGGCCGACCGCAAAACCGAGTTCCATTTTCAGAATGTCGAAGACGGCAGCATGCTGCAATCGCAGCTGATGGATTATGACCGTGACGGCCGCCTCGACCTGATCTGCAGCCGGTCGGACGGCGGCATTTCGGGCGCCCATACCGAAATCACATTTTTCAACGCCGCCGATATTCTCCTCGGACGCCGGGTCGAGGGTCATCGCATCACGCTGACGGACGCCTGCGGCAATCTTATCGTCGGCGATTTCAACAACGATGGGACGCCGGAACTGGCCGTGCCGGCGGTGGAATTGGGTATTTTGTCGACCGTCCAGAAGATGATCACCAAGAAGACCGACGTGCATGTCCTGATCTACCCGATTGACAATGCCGGCCAGCCGTCCAAGGAGCCGACGGTCCGGCGGGAAATATCGTGCCGTCTGGATTTCGAGCAGGCCGATCCCACAGCGGATATTCGTCTCGATTGGTCGGGTGATTACGACGGCGACGGGCTGGCCGACCTGGTGGTGGCCGACGGCGGCGGCCAGTTGATGTTTTATCGCGGCCTGGCCCGGGAGTATATCGAAAGCAAGGCGTCGCTGGTGCTTGATATGCAGTCACCGAACAGCATTCGCCCGGCCCAACTGAATAATGACGGGCGGGACGACCTGGTAATAATTCACAAGCCGGCGCAGGGAATGACGCGGCTGACCCTTCTGGTGACCAACAGAATCAGTTGATACGTGCCGAATATATAATAGACGCGATATCGTGCAGGAAACACGATCGACATAGACGATGACAGGTTCCGTGCTGAATATTATCATCAAGCTTCTTGCCGTGGTGCTGGCCATTTTGCTGTGGTTCAACGTCATCACCGAGAAACAATATGAATATGAATTGAAACTGCCCATCACCGACTACGAATTGCCGTCGAATCTGGCGCCGATCACTCCCCTGCCCGAATCGCTTTCGGTGAAAGTTTTAGCCGAGGGCAAACAGTTGCTGCGCAGCGACTGGAAACACGCCGGCCTTCGAATCAAGGCCACGCGTTTCGTGCGCGGCCAGAATACCATCGATTTCAATCTCGAAACGGTTTCGCTGGTGCGGTCGGAAAACGTCACCCTGCTCGATATCCCCGCCACCATGCCGGTCGTCGTCCGGCTCGACCGCGTCGATTCGACGCTGATCCCGGTGGCGTCGCGTCTGGCGGTGATTCCCGACGATGATTATATGGTCGTTGCCGGGAGCGAACGGGTCACGCCGTCGAACGTCTGGATGATCGGCCCGGTGCAAACCCTGGGGCGCATCGACTCGGTCTTTACCGAACAGAGAATTCTTGACGGCGCCGAAGAACTGGTCCGGGTGGAACTTAGACTGGAAATCCCCGATCAGATGTCGGTGCTGCTGAGACAGGATTCGGTGACGGCATGGGTGGCCGTCGATAAAATCAGGGAACGGGAATTCGCCGGAGTCCCGGTGGCGGTTCTACCCGATGGCATCATCCGGCGTCCGGTCGTCGATCCGGGGCGGGTGACGGTCACGGTTCGCGGGCCCGTTTCCATCATCGATACGTTGTCTTCCGACGGTATCAATGTCGCCGTGCAGGCGGCCGGCGACGGCAAGGGCGAATATCTGAAACCGCAAGTGCAATTGCCGCAAAACGTCTCCCTAATCCGCGTGTCGCCCGATTCGGTTCGGGTGATTGTCTCCCCATGATTGTCCTCGGTCTGGAAACATCGTGCGATGAAACTTCAGCGGCGGTGGTCGACGACGGCCGCCGGGTGCGGTCGAATGTCATCTACTCACAGGCGGTGCACCGGAAATTCGGCGGCGTGGTTCCGGAGCTGGCCGGCCGCGAGCATATCAAGCGCATCGTACCGATCATGGAAGACGCCTTACGGGAGGCGGGAATCGATCTGGATAACGTCGACGGTTTTGCGGCCACGTTCGGGCCGGGACTGGTGGGAGCGCTCCTGGTCGGCCTCAGCATGGCCAAATCGCTAGCGTATGGACTCGATAAACCGTTCTATGCCGTCAATCATCTCGAAGGACATATCGTCGCCAATTTGCTGGCGCATCCCGAGCTCGACGACACATTCCTGACGCTTCTGGTCTCCGGCGGGCACACCATGTTGATTGACGTGGCCGGGATCGGCAATTATACCGTCCTGGGACGGACGCTCGATGATGCCGCCGGCGAGGCGTTCGACAAGGTGGCCAAACTTCTGGGATTGGGATATCCCGGCGGGGCCGAACTCGACCGTCTGGCACGGGATGGCCACCCGGATTTCGTTCGTTTCCCGCGAGCATTGGCGGGTGAAGATCGTCTCGATTTTTCCTATTCGGGATTGAAAACAGCCGTAGCGCTGCAGATTCAAAAAATGTCCGATAACGATCTGCAAAGCCATAAGGCCGATATCGCGGCATCGTTTCAGGAGGCCGCTGTCGATATATTGTGCGAGAAATCGCTTTTGGGGCTGGAAAAGACCGGTCGCGATGTGCTGGCGTTATCGGGCGGCGTGGCCGCCAATTCGCGGCTGCGGAACAAACTCGGCGAAGCGTGCAATGGGCGGGGCATGCGATTGATGTATCCGCCTTTGGAATTATGCACTGACAACGCCGCCATGATCGCCGAAACGGGGCATATTCATTTATCTTGCGGCGAACGGTCGTCGTTTGACGTTAATGCCGTTCCGTATCAAAAGCTCTCCCTGTGATGAGTGCATTCCCATGTCGGAGGACATGTGGTATCCATGATGATGGCCTTGGCTCATTGTATACCGACCAACTACATCCCACCCGTGCAAGCACGGGTGGGCCACCGAGACTAAATTGCTTGTGATCCACACTTATGGGGCAGACGAGGGCGTCTGCCGCCCACGGAACCCTCAACCGATGTGCGATAAAGTACAGCTTACAGCAGTTGGCGGCGTTTGCGGATGAACCATTCGGCGGAAAGCGCCACGAGAATGATAATCAGCAGAACGATATTATCCCAGATGCGATATTCATGGGTGCGTTCGACGCGGACGCGGTCGAGATCGACGGCATCGAGGAGCGGCTCGAGGTTATTATACGATGCGAATACACCGCCGGAGTTGCGGGCGGCCCGTGCGAGGCTGTTCCAGTCGACGGCGGAAAAGGCGGTTTCGCGGTCGATGTCATCGACGGCAAACTCACCGTGTAACCGTCCCAGCTTGACCGAATCGGCGGCCAATTGGGCATGATATGTATACGATCCCGGCGGCAGGACGCCGGCGTTGGCACGATAGCCTCCCTCGCGGGCGGGATCGGGGATGATCGAAACGAGGCTGCTGTCGCCGTCGGCGGAGACGACAACCAGGTCGCCGCCGGCGCCTTCGATGGGCCGGAATCCCTCATCGCGGATGAATCCTTCGAATACGACCTCTTCCCCGCTCTGAAAGACATCTTTGACCGGCTTGAAGCTGAGGCGGTCGGATTCATCGCTGATGGTCAGCCAGCGGATGGTGGCGGCAAAGAAATCATTGTAGATGGAGACGTCGCTGCCGACACCGATGGGCAGAAAGGCCCAGTTCCAGAATGGCGCGACGGAAAAGGCCAGAATTTTGCCCGCCCCATATCGTTTATAGGCAGCGGCGGCATCCCGGCCGCGACCGAGTTCGCCTTCGAGATAACCGAGTGTGACCGACCCTGAACGCACCGAATCGACCGGCACACTGACCGAAAACGGCGGTTGATTGGCCCATGCGGCATCGATGTCTTCTCGCGTCTCGGCCAGCTTGATGACGGGATGAAAGGTCATCTGCGGATTGGGCACGATATGGAATTTGCCGTAGCGCACCGGCGACCGTCGGGCGGACGATACGGCCAGCGGCGAGAGCGTTTCGAGGCGATTTCCCGGAGCGCTCTTATCGTATTCTTCGCCCATCAGGAGCAAAACCGCGCCGCCGCGATCGGTCATATATGATATAAATTCGTCGTAATGGCTGCTGAGGCGATTGAGATTGGGATCGATCAGGATGACCAGATCGAAGCTGTTCAGTCGCTCCTGCGTGGTCGGGAACCGTTCGCCGAGACGGTCGCCGCCGGGGGCATCGATGACGCGGGTGATTTCGTAATCGTCGCGCGATTTCAGGAACCGATTGAGAAAAGCGTATTCCTGATTGACCGACGAGCTATATGCGAGGACATTGAGCTTGCTTTTCAGCACCCGCACGGCGAAGGTGCGACGGTTGTTTTTGGGATTGGCCTCGTCATTCGGCCCGGTCACCTCCAGGTTGAGAAACATCCGGCCCGGCTTGGACGGCGTATACGTGAGCGTATACTCGCCGGTTTTGCCGTCGCCCGGCGGATCGTCGGTGCGCTGGGTCAGGACGGTGTTTCCGTCGGATAAGTGAATTTGCAGTTTGCCGTCAAAGGCGCCCTGCTGGGAAACGACGGCTTTGATTTCGGTTTGTTTCCCGGCGAAGACAACTTCGTTATAATCGACATTATCGAGAGCGATATCCTCGACCCGGACAGAATCGCCGACGGCGATAGCCAGCACCGGCCGGCCGTATTCGGCGGCGACGTCACCGGGGTCTTCACCCTCGGTCACGCGGCCGTCGGATACCATCATGATGTAATCATAGGGATCGATCGCCGACTGTCGCCGAAGCTGTGTCAGCGCCTGGCCAGGGTCAGTCATTTTGCCGGGGAGAGATTGGCTTTGGTCGGCCACGACCAGAGATTCGGCGTAGGCGAAGGTCGTAATATCAAGATTGTCGCGCAGACGGGCCAGTTCCGGACCGTTCAGCACATCCTCGGCTTCCTGCAGTCGGGTCCGGTCAGACTCGGGCCGGAGAGGTTGATTCATCGAAGTGGAGTTATCGAGCAGGACGGCCATTTTCTTTTTGGCCTGCGTCACGGAGTTGTAGGAAATAATCGGCTGAGCCAGCGCCAGGAACAAAGCCAGAAAGGCGGCGCCCCGAAATACGAAAAGCAATCCCCGCAACATCTTCGGCAGCGGCGGCGTGGTGCGCCGGTAATAGAAATATGATGCCGCCAGGAGAGCCAGGCAGAAAACGATCACCAACCAGAGATGACGGCTCAAGAATTCTATGCTCAATCGATCCATATCGGTACAGTGCTTGTACGCTGCAGGCGGCCTCTGGTTTTAGAATAAGATGTCCGTGGGGATTTCACGGTCAGCGGCAGCCGGGACATCAGCTTTCCCGGTTGACGGTGAATTTCAAGAGGTTTTCGAGCGTCCGGCGATAGATGTTGTTTTTCATGTTGTCGAAAATATCGCCGGCGCGTTCCGAATACTGCCGGGCGACGTCGTAGGCATAGTCAATGCCGCCCTTGTCGGTAACGAATTCCAAGATACGGCCGATGCCCCTGCGGTCGATACCGTTGTTGAGCAGGTCGCTGATTTCGGCGCGGACTTTTTTTGAGGATTTGGACATCGAATAGATGAGGGGCAAGGTCACTTTTCCCTGCGTCAGGTCGCTTCCGGTGCCCTTGCCCGTTTTGCTGCTGTTGCCGACAAAATCGAGCAGGTCGTCGGTGATCTGGAACGCTATTCCGACGTTTTCGCCGAAAGTGCGGAATTTATCTCTTTCTTTCGAGGGCGCCTTTCTGATTATGGGGCCGATTTCGCACGCCGCCGAAAACAGCGCGGCGGTTTTGTCGGAAATAATCCGGATATATTCCTCTTCGGCCAGATCGTAGTTGGCGCATTCCTCGATCTGGCGCAATTCGCCGAAACTGACCCGTTCGGTAGCCGAACTAATGGCGCTGATGACTTCGGAGGAACCGGTCTTGACCATCACGACAAACGCCCGCGAGAAAAGGAAATCGCCCATCAGGACCGATACGAGGTTGTTCCAGCGATGGTTGACGGTATGCTGGCCTCGGCGGAAATCGGATTCATCGACAACATCGTCGTGGAGCAGCGTGGCGGTGTGGATCAACTCGATAGCAAGGGCGGCCTCGACCAAGCGGGGCGAGTGGTAACCGCCGCCCCGGGCGGTCAAAAACAGCACGGCGGGACGAAGCCGTTTGCCCCGCGACGACATAATATGCCGGATGACGGCGCTGATCATGGCCGAATCGGCCCGGAGATAGTCGCGGAGCTTGCTGTCGAACGCTTCCAGATCCCGCGCGATCGGCCGGGTTAGATCCTGTAAATCGGGACTTACCATGCTGTTTCCTTCAGGGAGCAAAGATAATAGGCGTCGGTTTCAATGTCAAACGCTTTGACGGCGCAAAAGCGAATCGATCCCGATATTGGTACGGCATCGGCGGCTATTTTTTGGCCTCCTGCCATAATTCTTCCATTTCGGCAAGAGTTGTCTCAGAGAATGTCCGGCCGCGTTTCTTGAGATTTTCCTCGATGTATCCAAAGCGTTCGATGAAACGCCTGACGGTCTGCTTAAGTGCATATTCGGGATCAACGCCGATTTTGCGGGCCAAGTTGACGAGGGCGAAAATGAGATCGCCCATCTCATCGGTCATGCCGTCTTTGTCACCGGCATCGAACTCCTTTTCGAATTCGCCCAGTTCCTCTTTGAGCTTGTCGAATATGTCGCGGGGGTTCTCCCAGTCAAACCCGACGCCGCCGGCTTTTTCGCCGACCCGATAGGCCAGGAGCAGCGCCGGCATCGTTTTGGGGACGCCGGCCAGAACCGAGTTTTTTTCCTTCGATTCGACCTTGATCTTTTCCCACTGGTCGCGGACTTCCTGAGGTTTCAGATCTTTCTTTTCCCCGAAAATATGCGGGTGGCGGTGAATCAGTTTGTCGCTGATGCCGCTTGCCACATCTTCGATGTTGAATTCCCCGGCCTCGTCTGCAATCTGGGAATGGAAATATATCTGTAGCAGCAGGTCGCCCAATTCCTCTCTGAGGGTTTTCAGCCGGCCCGATTCGACCGCCTCAACAACCTCGTAGGTCTCTTCGATCAGGTACGGCAACAGTGTTTGGTGCGTCTGGGATCTATCCCACTGGCAGCCGTCCTCGGCGCGCAGGCGAGCCATGATGGCGCGCAGGCGCTGCAGCGGCGGCAGGTTGTTGAAATTCGTCTCCAATTAAGCGATTCTCCGGTAAGTGCCGATAAAACTATACGATACATATTTCCGAGCCGAAAGCCAAATTTATTTTCATCGTTGGCCCGAACTTGACAAGGCCCGAGCGGAGGACTATCTTGCATGGTTTTGAGGAGTCAGATCCATATGGCAGAAAAGACCACCAAAAAGGGGAAACCGTACAACCCCAAAGAGACCGAAGATAAATGGTATCAGCGGTGGGTGGAGAACGGCTATTTTCACGCCGATCCGGATTCGGATCGCCCGGCCTTTACCATCGTCATACCGCCGCCGAACGTGACCGACGTGCTTCACCTGGGGCATGCGCTCAATAATACCATCCAGGATATTCTCGTCCGGCGGAGACGGATGTTCGGTTTCGAGGCGGAATGGGCGCCGGGGTCGGATCACGCCGGGATCGCCACTCAGGTCATCGTCGAAAAACAACTGGCCAAAGAAGGCACGACCCGCCGCGAACTGGGCCGGGATAAATTTGTGGAACGGACATGGACGTGGGCCAACCGCAACAAAGACATGATCCTCAATCAGTTGCGGAAAATCGGCAGCTCCTGCGATTGGGACCGCACCCGGTTCACCCTCGATGAATCGCTATCACGGGCGGTGACAGAAGTATTTTTGCGGTTGCATGAAAAAGGCTTGATCCACAAGGGCTACCGGATCGTCAACTGGTGTCCGGTCGACCAGACGTCGATTTCCGACGACGAGGTCGAACACATCGAGGTGGACAGCCACCTTTGGTATATCCAGTACAAGATGAAGGGCAGCGACGAATTTTTGACGGTCGCCACCACCCGCCCGGAAACGATGCTGGGCGATACGGCGCTGGCCGTCAATCCATCGGATGCCCGGTACAAAAAGTTGGTCGGCAAAACCGTGATCCTGCCCATTCTCGAACGGGATATCCCGATCATCGCCGACAGTTTTGTCGATCCGGAATTCGGCACCGGCGTGGTGAAGGTTACCCCCGCGCACGATCCCAACGACTTTGAAATCGGCCGACGGCACGACCTGGAGCAGATCAATATCATGAACCTCGACGGCACTCTTAATGAGAATGCCGGCAAATATAAAGGCATGGACCGGTTCGAGGGACGAAAAGCTCTGGTCAAGGATCTCGAGGCCAAAGGCTTTTTGGTCAAAACGGAAAAATACAAATTATCGGTCGGCACCCACGACCGCTGTCATACCATCGTCGAGCCGATGCTGTCGGAGCAATGGTTCGTGAAGATGGAGCCGCTGGCGCGCCCGGCCATCGAGGCGGTCAAATCGGGCAAGTTGCGTTTTCATCCGGAGCATTGGTCGAAGACGTATCTGCATTGGATGGAAAATATCCGTGACTGGTGCATCTCCCGGCAGTTGTGGTGGGGCCATCGGATTCCGGTGTATTACTGTCAGGAATGCGGCGAAGCGATTGCCGCCGCCGAAAAGCCCGAAAAGTGTCCGAAATGCTCTGCGACCGAGATTATCCAGGATGAAGACGTCCTCGACACCTGGTTTTCCTCGTGGCTGTGGCCGTTTTCGGTGTTCGGCTGGCCGGAACAAACCGCCATGCTCAAGAAGTTTTACCCGACTGACGTGCTCGTCACGGCTTCGGAAATCATTTTCCTGTGGGTGGCGCGGATGGTTATGGCGGGGTATGAATTCATGGGTGATCTGCCGTTCACCGACGTTTACATACATGGCACTGTCCGAGACGCCGAAGGTATCAAGATGTCGAAATCGTTGGGCAACGGGATCGACCCGCTCCTTATCGTCAATGAACACGGCGCCGATGCGTTGCGGATTTCGCTTATCCTGGCCACGCCCGACGGGCAGGACCCGTGGATCGGCCACAACAGCTTTGAACTGGGCCGCAATTTCAACAACAAGCTGTGGAATGCGGCGAGGTTCGTGATGATGAACCTCGATGACCAGAAAATAGATATGGATCAGCTGCCGGACGGAGAATTGATTCTGATCGATCGCTGGATTCTGTCGCGGCTGGAAAAAACGATCAATTCGGTCAACAAGAGTTTCGACGATTTCAAGCTTAACACCGCGGCCAAGCTGCTGTACGATTTCATCTGGAAGGATTTCTGCGACTGGTACATTGAATTGATCAAGCCCCGATTGTATGACGGATCGGACGAAGAAAAGAAGACGGCCCGGCAGGTGGCGCTGTATGTGCTCAAGCGCATTCTGGTCTTGGCGCATCCGTTTATCCCGTTCATCACCGAGGAGATTTATCATCAATTTCCCGGCGTGACCGACGGCGATACGATTATGAAGGGTCCGTGGCCGGAATATATCGGCAAGCTCGAAAACGAAGACCTAGAAGACAAGCTTTCGCGCATCCAGTTGTTGGTGACGACGATCCGAAATATCCGTTCGGAGATGAATGTGCCGCCGGGAAAGCGCGCCAGCGTGCTAATCCGGATCGAGGACACCGAGCTGGGCCGAGTGCTCAACGAATACATGGACTATTACAAGGGTCTGGCGCGGATCGATCAAATCACTATCGGCGCCGACGTCAAAAAGCCGGCCATGTCAGCCTCGGCAGTGCTCCCGGGAGCGGAGGTATTCATTCCGTTGGAGGGATTGATCGACGTCGATTCCGAGCGGAAGCGGCTAAGCAAAGAACTGGGTAATTTGAAGAATCAGTTGGAGAAGTTGTCCCGTAAGCTGGCTAACTCCGATTTTCTGGCAAATGCGCCGAAGGATGTTATCGAGCGCGACCGGGCCAAGAAGGCCGATTTCGAGAGCCGCGTCGAAAAGCTCAACCAGAACCTCGAGCAATTGATGAACTGGTAAAACGCGAATTTATGCTACCATCCCGCCCGGCTGCTCCGTGCAGCCGGGCGTTTTTATTGGAACATCATTGCCCGGGGCCGCAATATTTTTCACTTTTTCAATACTGGTCATTTCCCTATATTGTGCGTGCATCCAATGGAGACATCCTGTGACCAAAGCACTGAATCGTTTTGTGCGCGCGCTTCTGATAGGAGTCCTGGCGGCGTATAGCATCAGCCTCGTGGCTGATCTTTCCCGGGGCACGTCCTTGAAGATCCTGCAATGGGATTTCGCGCCGTATTATTTCGCGGCCAAGGCCCATCAGCAGGGACTCGACCCATACGATATCGACAACCTGACCAAGGCCGCGGGGACATATATCGGTTATCGTTTTGTCTATCCGCCACCGACCCTGTGGGTATTTTCAGCCTTCACCGTTTTCTCTTATCCAGTGGCCGTTCAGATCTGGCTTTTTTTCAAGTTAGCGCTTTTGGCAGCGTTGGTAGTTATCTGGCGGCGGTATTTCATGCCGGCCCGTGTCTCAATAATATTCTATTTCATGCTGCTCTTCGCATTCGATGCGGCTCTCTACTGGGATTTAAAAACCGGCAACGTCTCTCTCGTCGAGCAATTTCTCATCTGGATAGCCTTTCTTTTCCTGTTGAAAAAGAAACCCCTGGCATTCTGCCTTTTCATCCTGGCGGCGTCGGTGTTCAAAATAACGCCTATTTTGTTCCTTGGCTTGCTGCCGATGTGCGCGATCAGAAACAGGTGGAAATACTTTATCGGCGGGATTACTGCGTTCATCGTCGTCGCGGCTCTTTTCGCGATCCTGTCTCCGAAACTTGTCAACGGCTACATTTCCTCGGCTTGGTCGATCAAGGAGCGGGCCGCAGATTTCAACTACGCCACATTGCCGTTTCTGCGCGATATCGCCGAGACCGTCGGAGCTATGACCGGCGTAAATATTCCCGCCGCTATCCCGGTTATCATGTATATACTGGCCATCGGAATCGTTATATGGGTTAGCGCCAGGGCGTGGCGTCGGCGCACCGAAACCGGGGCAATGATCGATGAAAGGCTGATAGTTCTGTTTGCGTGCGTCGTCTATGCCCTGGTGGTGCCGCGCATGAAATGCTACGCGTATATTCTCCTTCTTGTCCCCAGTTTTTTTATCATGATGGAGTACACGGGTACGAGAATCCACCCGTTCGTTTTTCTGCTATTGATTATTCCGGTGCACAACCCGCTGCCCCAGTATGAACTTATCAAGTACTACCGGTTGTACTATCTTTTCTATATGACGGTCATGATTTGGGTGATATATGTGATGTATATTCGGAGGGGATCTGTGGAGGACCCAGCCGGGGGCGCCGGGAGTACGGCGCTGGCGACATGGAAAACGCCGTAGAGGAAGTACCGAGGGCGTCCGGGAAAGAGACGGCCATTGTCGGCAAATCACCAGAAGCGCGGTTTCCCGGCGCGTTTCCGAATCAGAGCATACGCCAGGAGCCCGAACACAAAGATCATCGCGGCAAGGGTAAGTTTCGATCCTATCGCGTACATCGATGCCTTATATTTCCATACCACGGTATGCTTGCCGGAATCGACGATGACGCCGCGAAAGGCGCCGTATGTCCGGAACGATTCCTTCTCTCGGCCGTCGACATAGACGTGCCAATCCTTGAAATACGTGTCCGAGATCGTCAGGATTTTGGGCATGGCGCAGGCGGCGGTGATCACAATCGAATCCGGAGAATAGGAAATAATCTCTGCGGTATCCCCTGGGGCGGATATGCTGTCGACAATCCGGTCGGGCTCCCTCTCGACATAAACGACCCGCCTTAGATCGTCAGTCCCCTGGTAGATGGATTGGAAAATGGAATCGAGATCGGTTATAACCCGGTATTTGCCCGCCAGAAACGCCCGGGGATAGCATCCGCGATCTTCCACGACGCTTATGCCATCGAAATTGCGCACAACCGACAACTTATCGCCGTAGCCGAATCCGGAAAAATCCATACCCTCGGGCGACAGGAAATACTTTACGCCGACCAAACGAGAAAATCGGGGATTGATACAATTTGCTGAAACCCCGGCCGCCCCCCAACTAAGCAAGCGGTAGTACCAGACCGGTTCGTTGCCGTGATACCCCCGAGGGCTCTGCAAACCGTGGTAGTACAACTGCAGCCGGATTTCATCCAGGCCTTGGCCGACAGTGCGATAATTGTCCAGATGCTCCTGAAGGAAGGTAATCAAAGGCGTCGTACGAAACTCATCGCTTTTGTCGACCGTCTTGACGAAGCGGCTGTCGAAACGGATGCCGTCGGCAGCCGCCAAGAGCGGAAGAAGGCACAGGATGACAAGCCCGATTTTCGGCCATCGGGAAATATAGATGAACGCGGCGGTAATGCCGGAGAGAACAAAGGCGATTTTAAATCCGCTCCGGATACTTTCGAGATTGACACGGGCAGCATCTAATCTCCCCGGATCATCGAACAATGCGGGATACCATATACGGGCGTACAGATGCAGGGCTTCCTCGCCGGCTTTCGCGAAAATATACCAGCCGGCCAGAAGCGCAAGTGGTACGGCAATGACGAGTATGTTGAGCAGGCAATATCGGCCCTTCGCGAACGATCCCATACGTCTGCTCAGAGCCTCGATCCCCATGCCAGCCAGCATGGCAACGCAGAAGCTGAAAAGAAACATGATCATCGACGGCGCCCGCGTCAGCTTAACGAAAGGGATATGATACAGGTATCGAAAAAAGGGCGTCGTGTCCCCCAGAGCATAGATCAGGGCGAATCCCCCCAGGACCGCAAAAAAGAATTTGTCCCGACGGACGCAATAGGTGACTCCGAGAATCGCCAGCATAAGCGCCACCAAGCCGGCATATTCGGAGTTGTCCTTGCCGTAATTTCTTCCCCAATAAAGATATCCAGGCATTCCGATAGTCGCCCCGGCAAATTCAGGCACAAACAAAGAAACGGCTTCTTCCGGGTGAAGCGACCAACCGGCGGCAAAGGCATAATTATTCTCGTACAGCGTGCGCGGTGAGTCCTGCCGGGTATATACAAACTCGGGCAGAAATTGAACGGCCCCCAGAAGCAGGCCGAGCAGGACGGCATATGCCGTTAATCCCGAATGCAGGGCGACAAATTTAAGGCGCCCTTCAACGGGAAACCCGGTAATCATACTGTATAACACATACGCGGCCACGGTCCATAGGCAGAAGTAGGCCATCTGCGGGTGCGGACTGAGAATGATACACCCGAGGACAACGCCGATCATGGTATAGTTGAGAACCGGCTGTCTTCTAAAGGCCCGATGAACGAAGAAAATGAGCAGGGGCAATAATGCTGTGACATAAAATTTGCTGTCGTGTCCCGGCTTGACCAGCGAATTCAGCCATCCCGAGAACATATAGACGGCGCCGACCATGCCGGAAGCTGTGCGCGACAACCGTAATTCGCGGGCGGCGGCGTAGGCAAACATGCCGGCCAGAAAAATGTGCATGATGAAGGTCCACCCGATGGCCCGGGGGATCGGCAAAAAGAATTTCAAAAAGGAGAGGGGGTAGAAGATATCGCCGTGAATGGCGTCGATATAAGGGATCCCGCACATTATGTAGGGATCCCACTTCGGGATTTTTCCGAACGCCGTCACATATTTGACCAGAAAGGAACGGTAAAACACTCCGGCGTTGATTATATCGTAGCTGTTGAACATGCGGCTGGAGAAGATGAAATCCCGGTAGAGATAGACCAGGCCGGCGACCATGACGGCACAGAAAATCACAAAATGCCATCGGGAACGATCGCAGCCGCCGGCCGGCGACCCGGGATCAAATTGCTTCAAGAATGAATTCATCGCCGTTCACCCGGCGTCATATCTGTCTCGTTGGCTGTTTTTTATGCCGAATTCCACGCCATATCTTCGTCGAATGGTTCCTTGATATGGCAGTGCATAATCAGTATATGTCACCGGCGCAGGTAGCGCAACTAATTATGCCCGATTAATTCGACGGTTCTGTTCGCTGGTATCGATGTCGGCATCAAAACTGGATATTACCTTGACTCAGTCACGTCGCCCGTCTATAATGACGACTATCAAGTGCGGGAACCTGTCGTGAAAGAGGATACCTGGTATTGTCGGGAGAACATATTGGAGATATTCCGGCGAAGCTGCCGAAGGGATTGCGGCGCGGGGACCTGATCCTTGTCTTCGCCCTGGCCCTGTTTCTGCGGCTGGCTTTATTCGCCGCCAGCAACGATCAGGTCGGAACCGATCACGTCCTCGATAATTGCTTCGACTGCCGACTGTATTTGAATATGGCGAATTCGATCGCCGAAGGAACGGACGCGTACGAAGGCGGCTATTTCTTTTTCGGTCCCGGCTACGCCTATTTCCTCGCGTTGAACGATATCTTCTTCGACGGGCGGATTGTTTTGATCCTCCTGGTCAACATACTGCTTTCATCGTTCTCCTGTCTGCTGATCTATCTCTTGGGGATGTTGTTGACTCGTTCATATGCCGTATCGATTACGGCAGCTCTGCTGGCCGCCGTATCATACACATCGATTGTCCTGAGCAACATGGTGATGTCCGACACGCTTTATTTCTTTCTCTCACTGGCCGCGCTCACGATATATCTGAAGGCGCTGTCGACGAATCGCTGGCTGTTGTATATCCTGGCGGGTATTCTCACCGGCATGGCGGCCCTGGTCAGGTCGGTCGGTCAGTTTTGGCCGGTGGTCATGATCGTTATCGTCTTGGCGGTATTGGTCCGATCCGATCGGTTTTACCTTCCAATCCATCTGCGCCGGCACACGGTCGTCAAGGCAGCCGTGGCAATCCTCATACCGGTTGTCGTCATGACGGCCTGGATGGCCCGAAATGATCGCGTGCACGGGGTTTTTACCATGGCCATCACCAGCGCCAACGGCCCGGCCAATGTCGCCGCCGTGACGCTTGAACGACGCGAGGGAATTTCTTCCAAAACCATCATGCAAAATTGGCTGGACGAATACAAAGAGAGTCTCGACAGGCCGGAACTTTCGCTGGGAGATATTTACCGGGCTTATCGGATTCACACGCGGGAGGTAATCGATTCCCTAGGCTGGTCGGCGGTCATCGGCACGTACCTATCATTGGTCTGGGAGAACCTGACCGAGATCAATTATCTGCATCGGGCGCTTATCCCACGGCTGAACGATTTCACGATACCTCTTGAAAAAAAAATCATGGGCAGCGTCCTTCACCTGCTTTGTTTCCTGCTCTCCATCTTCGGTGTGATCGTTCTCATAGCGAAACACCGGTGCCGCGTCGCCATCATTCTCGGGACGATATATTTATATTATGCAGCAATGATAGGAAGTTTCCGGTGGCAGGGATCACGTTACTTCTTCCCGGGACAGATAGCATGGTCTATTTTGGTTGCCGTTTCTCTTGTTTTCATCGGCCGTCTGTTCATCGGCGCCGGGCACCGCATGTTTGCGAAGTTGAAAGACGCCCGTTGATTCGGCCCAAATCTCTCTTCCACCCGTACTACAATCAAGAAATGGCCGCCTGTCGCCCGGCGGTATCAATAGCCTTTTTCTTCTGCGTTGCCAGGCTGACGATGATGCAGGCCAGAAAAGCGATGATGAAAGCCGGGACAATTTCGAAGAGAACGAGGCGCAACTGCGGGGTCAGCCGCCAGATAATGGTGACCACCGTGCCGCAGATCATGCCGGCCAGGACACCCTCGCGCGTGATCCTTTTCCACCACAGCGTCAGCAAAATGGCCGGGCCAAACGATGCGCCCAGCCCCGACCAAGCGAAACCGACCATCTCGAAAACCAATTCGCCGGCCCCGACGGCGATGACAAAGGCGACCACGCCGATGATGAGCGTCACCACGCGCGAGAGTGATACCAGTCGCTTTTGGCTGGCCTTCTTGTTGATGAGTTGATGATAGATATCCTCGGATACGGCCGAGGTCGTCACGAGAAGCTGGCTGTCGGCCGTGGACATCATGGCCGCCAGGGCGCCCGCGATGAGAATTCCCGCCAGCCATCCCGGCAGAAGCTCGATGGCCATCATCGGCATGATTTTTTCCTGGTCGGCTATGGCCTGAACGGCGAATAACACCGTCCCGAACAATCCGATGAACATCGCGCCCCAAAATGCCAGCACCGCCCAGGAGATGGCGATAACGGCGCTGCGCCGAAGGAGATTGGGATTTTTGATGGCCATGTACCGCGTCAGCAGATGCGGCATGCCCATGTATCCCAACCCCCACGCCAGGCCGGAAATCACCGTCGTGACGGCCATGACGCCGGTATTATCGCCCAGCAATTTGAGGTGGCTGGGGCTGGACGCGGCGATGTGGCCGATGATTTTGTCCCACCCGCCGAGTTCAACCATGGCGACAAGGGGCAGCACCACGAGCGTAAACAGCATCAGACTGGCCTGGACGAAGTCGGTCCAGGCGACGGCGAAAAAGCCGCCCATGAGGGTATAAAACACGATGATACCGCCGCCGATGATCATAGCCTGCGTGTCGCTGATCGGCAGAAACAGGGAAAACAGCTTGCCGGCAGCCATCAACTGGGCGCAGACATAGAAGGTGAAAAAGAAAGTGATGACGATGCTGGAGAACACGCGCAGGGCGTGCGATCGATCGTTAAAGCGGGCTTCGAAAAAATCCGGCAGGGTCAGAGCGCCATATTCACCGGTGACGATGCGCAGCCGCCGGGCGATGAACATCCATGAGAATAAAATTCCCGAGGTGCAGCCGATGGCGACCCATAATTCGACGATCCCCGAGGCAAACAGGACTCCCGGCAAACCCAAAAGCAGCCACGCCGATTCGCCCGAAGCGCGTTCGGAGAAGGTGACCACCCAGGTACCGAGTTTTCGTCCCGCCAGAAGAAAATCGCCCAGGGTTTTGTTGAGACGAAACGTCCAGAAGGCGATGACGATCAGTATCAGCAGATAAACTAGCAATCCGATGAGGATGGCGCTCATAACGGATCTCCCGTCCAATCGTCGGGCGTCGATACCAGATAGTAGACGATGCCGATTATCACCAGCGCGATGGGGGGAACAAATATCCAGAAATATGTCCAGAAATTCACGATGTCACCTGCCGGTTAGGTGCTTTCGTTTTGGTTGTCCGCGAGCGGCGGGTTGGCGTAGTCTTCGTGCGAGATCAGCGGCTCCTCATCGGCGATGATATAGTCGTCCTTCATGCGCCGTATGACGGCGTATCCCCGGGCCATCCCGGCCGACAGGACCGCGATCATGTATCCGAGAATGATCACGAACAGCAGAAAAATCGAGATTGCCAGAAACACCGAGCCAGCCGTGCGGGGGCCGCCGAATCCCCATCGCGCCAACTCAAACCCAAAAGGGATGCCAGGGAATATATTCGTCACAAACGCCACCAATGAGGAATCGAGCGGCAGTTGGGCGTAGGCCGCATTGAACATTCGTTCGACGTGTCCGCCGCCGCCGGTTTTCATGACGACGCGCGAGAATTGCAGTGTTCGATAAAACAGATAGGCCATGACGAACGAGGCGATTTTGGCCAGCGCGGCGGTCACGGCGGTGTACCAGATAAATCGGATCGGTTCTTTGATCATCACCGAAAAAAGCTGAAGCAGACCGTCGAAAACCTCGCGCTTTTTTTGCGCCGCGATCACCACCGGAAAGAGAATAATCCCGATGATAGCGACGAAGATGATAAACACGGTGAAGGCGAGGGTGATGAAGATCGGGATGATATAGAAGATGCCGACCAGCAGTTCGCCGATGAACGGGATGCGCGTGATCAGGCCGACGAGAACGCCGAGAATGTAAATCATCAGCACGAAAGCGGCGATGGACAGATATCCGAGGACAATGGTCGGGACGCGGCGGACGGTCAGACGAAGAGCGTCGAAGGCCGAGAAGAAATGATCGCCGCGCAGTTCCTCGAAATCAATGGCCGCCCCGGCCATGATCGCCAGCGACACACAGAGAATACCCAGCGCGATCCCGATCAATTGAATCGCCAGGGCCACCCAGGCGTCGAAGGCGAACAGCTTGAGAGGAAACATGCCGTAGGATTGCCAGATATAATCAAACCCGACGCCGTCGTACAATAACGCCAGGTACGTGCAAAAAAGATAGACAGCATATCCCAGGAGAAGGAAAAGGGACGAGACGAAAATCTTCTTGAGCGACAGCCCTTTTCCCGGAGCGGACAGGACCGCCCGGATATCGTGAGGGAACGGTTGTTTCATGGTACACCTATTGTATTCCAGTCAAACGACTTAGTCAAGGAAAATGTCGCGTCGGGGTTCAGTGCGAGAGGGTTCATGCCGATACGTTAACAGGGCATCAGAGAGGGTGGTCGGATGAACAAACGTCGCAAGTGGGTGATAAGGCGTCTGAAATCGGGCCCGGCGATAAAAATCGCAGTTATCGTCTACATATCGCTCGCATCCGTTCTCGTCGTCGTGACCCTAGCGCTTTTCTTCACCGCTGATCCATCGTCATCCTTCGCCAAATTAATCCTGAGTTCTCTGCCGCCGGCATTGTCCGCTCTGCTGGTGATCGGCGTGGGACTGATCGGCCTTCTGATGCGGAAATGTCATCATTGCCAGTTGGGGCCGGGAAAACGGATCACGACGGCGCTGGAAAAAATGAGCAAGGGGGATCTGGGGTGGAAAATTACGTTACGGCGGAGCGACGGCCTGTCGGAAGTGGCGGCATCGATCACCAAGGCAAGCGAATCATTGGCAGACCGTATCGGCAGACTCCAGATACAGGCGCGGCAGTTGATCGAGGTCGAGAATTTCCTGATCGATTCGATGGAGACGGAGCGGATATATAATCCCTATACACTGAAGGCTCTGCGCAAGTTGAAAATCTGCACCAGCCGTCTGAGCGCTAATATCGAGGATTTTCAGGTTTCGACGGCAGTCGGGGGCAATCGTATCACGATTTCCCGTCAGGAACCGGAGATGGAAGAGGCAAGCAAAGCATAGGCATTTACCTCCTTGGTTTAGTCTTAGCAGTACATTGGAGTGCGGGAGGCGCGTACGGAGCGCGCCTCCCTATTCTTTCTATGTTCCTGACGAAGATGTGTCCCGAGTCCCGCTTTCCCGCTGTCGGGATGAAAGCTTAGTCTTCGCCACCAATATTAAGCCAGTTGCAAGAAGTAGCCAAAAGACCATCGTTGCCGAAGATTTGGTGATGGAAAAGACGCGCGTTGCACTGACCCATCCCGATGATAGCTGCGGAAAGGAAGCGAGCATTACTATGATGCCGATATTTTCCAGGTAATCGGCAAGTCCCGTGATTACCGGTATGATGCTTAGGATATAAGTCCAGCGTTTCGAACGGATGGCTCTTTTGAACATATAGGCGAGCAAGAGCGAATAGGTAACGGCAAAGAAGAACGGGTATAACATATCGATGGGTATTTGGCGGTACAAATAGACCCGGCGACCCTCTTCGCCAAGTCTGAAGAATAGTTGCCGGACATAGTCATGCGAATATCCTGTCGGCATCATGTCGAGGATTTTCATGCCGTTCGCGTAGTTCATGACGCCCGGGATGGAATGGAAAATCATGTATCCATAAATCGCCAAGGTCACTGTCAGCAGAATCAGCACAATTTGCCCACGCGCATATCTATCCAGGAAGGTTCGATAGAATCCGAATATTCGCATACCACCTCAGGAATTATCGATGACTTTTTCTCTGTTCCCCGGCGTCCTTTTGATAATACGAAGTCGCTGACAGCGCCGCGAGAACTATATTTCTGGATCACTGATTCAGGGACACCGGCAGGCAGTCTTCTTTAAGGCGGCGGTATTCGAGCCAGGTGAGGATGATCACGATGACATCGAGCAGGCTTAGCGCCTGCAGCCAGATCGAATAGGTCAGGAAGTAGCGGTATTCCTGAT
This sequence comes from uncultured Ignavibacteriales bacterium, assembly GCA_964549765.1. GTDB lineage: Bacteria > Zixibacteria > MSB-5A5 > GN15 > JAAZOE01 > CAZJWR01. Next base: position 21,243 of record CAZJWR010000026.1, on the reverse strand, counting down.
AGACAATGAATAGGAAGAAGAACACGATGGCGCTCGGATAGGCCCAGAGTTTTCGCCGAAACAACGCCACTATTAGGGCGACCTTGATCACGCCGTGCGAAAACAGATAGATGGCGACGAATGTTTTGGCGCCGATCAAAAGCGTGTGAGCCGACTTCACCAGAAGATTGGCGAAGAAATCACGAGGGTCCTCGCTGAGTTCATGCCGGGTGAGCAAGGCCACTATTTTACTGATGGTTCCGCGTGAAAAGACAAAAAGCAAGGCCCCGCCGATGACCTCCAGAACGCCGTCGATCCCCTTGATGATGATGCTGATCACGAAGAAGTCGTGGATCAGTTTTTGTTTCAGCTTGCGATCCATATTATTCCGAGTCGATATCTCAATCAACTGTTACGTCGCAGGCCTTCATTATTCTGGCGATGGTATTCCAGTTGCGGGTGGTGATGTTGCGGCCGAATTCGCGGTTGAGAAACTGCATCAGGTCGGTGCTTTTCACGCCGGCCGCCAGTTCAAGGTGGGTACATATTTCGGTCGAAGTCGTGTAGACGATATTGAAACCCTTGCCGGAATATTCGACGGGGATTTTGGGTTTGCCCTTCAGCTTTTCCGGAAGAAACGTCACGTAGAGCCTCGTTTGCGCCGTCGGTTTGATGCCCGCGAACGGATCGGCGTCGACCAGCCTGCGAATATCGTCAAGGAAACGCACGATAACGCCGATATCCTTGCCGAATGTTTCCTTAATGCACTTCTCTATTTTCCCGGCAATTGATTGCTCCTTGGCCATTGACGCCTCGAATATAGCATTTCCGCTGGCAAGAATGGTTTTGACATTTTTGAATCCCTGCGATGCAAACGCTTTACGCAGCACGTCCATTTTGATCGGATTACGGCCGCCGACGTTGATGCCGCGAAGAAAAGCCGCATAAGTATCGATCCTCGTTTTGTCCGCAGCTTTTTTCATAAAGATTATCGATTCGGAGTTTGTTTGAAGAAGGCGTTGAGGGATTCGGCCACCGACTGCTCGCTTCGCATCTGGGTATCCAATTGCCGCGTGAATCCGATCAGACGGCCGATTTCCTGCAGCACCGCCAGTGCATCCGCCTCGGCCAGTTTTTTCAAGCGGGCCACGACCAGATCGCCCCGGAGTGTGACCACGAAGTTGAGCTTTTCGAGGATCTCTTTGATCAGCATCGCCCGCAGCTGCCGCCGTTCGGTTTCGGTGACACCGCCCACGAAGCGGAAATAAACGTAGTTGTCATCGACATTTTCCGATACATACGTATCGATCACGTTGAAATGGTAGCCCAGTCGCAGGCTGATGTTGGCGTAATGATCGGAGACGACGGCGAGGTTTTGCCCGCGGTAGACGGCGCCGCGGTCAGCCATCGAATATCGGGTGAGACTCGAAACCAGATCGCCGAAGCCCAGTTGCAACGGGCGGGTACTCCAGACGCCGGGAGCGACCAAACCGGTAATGATAGCATGCATCGGGCTGGAGACGATGTCATCGACCGATGTTATGCCTTTGCTTCGGCTTCCCGGCGCTAGCCCACCGCCGAGATCGATCATATGCAGACCCAGCGGAATCGGGAGTTTGAGTTCCCGTGCTTCGACGCCGCGGAAACGTCGTGACGATATATTGAGATTGATAAGAATCCGGACGGCCATCTCATGGCTGAAACGGACGATATCATGGTAGGTGCGGCAGCTCTTGGCGGCGAACTCGGACTTGGTCGGGTCGATCATATTCAACGGCGATATCCGGCGCAGTATCTGGCGCAGCATATGATATTCCCGCAAATCACGATACACGTCCTCGGCTTCCATCTTGTAATCGAGAAGCTCTCTTACGATTCCCCGGTAGATGACATTCTCCTCGGCATCGACGGTAATTTCCATTCCGGTGGTCAATATCCGGGTGGCGTCGCCGGTGTTGACGACCATCGGCACGCCGAATTCGCGCGCCACTGTCGCCATGTGCCCGGTGGGGCTACCGATGTCGGTGATGATGGCGGCGGCTTTGCGGATGATTGATGTCAATCGCGGGGTGGTGTATTTGGTCACGGCGATACCGCCAATGGGGAAATCAGCGGGATCATCATCCTCATGCACCTGCCTGACGCGTCCGGCAGCGATACCGCGCTGCGCCACCTGCCCCTGCTTTTTCATCATCACCAGGGTATTGGCCAGGTCGGTCATGCGGTTGAACGGCCGGGGCGGTCTCGCCGGCAGTTTGAGTGGACGGCATTGAAGAATATAGAGTTCGCCGTCTTCCCCGAAACACCACTCCACATCCACCGGGCGTTTGAAATATCGCTCCAGCATCAACACCCGTTCGGCGAGAGCGGTCATCTGTTCATTATTGAGACTGGCTTCATCTCGAAGATCATCCGGCACCGGTTCGCTCGCTATCCTCGGCGAATCGGACGCGACGACACGCATCGATTTATGCCCGATCCGACGCGATTGGATCAGGGTCGGGTCAAGCCGCGAAATTTTGAGCAGATCGACTTCGGCCGTCCCTCCAACGACTCCGGTTCCCAAGCCGTAGACGGCCGACACAGCAAGAGCTTCGGGGAACTCTCCCGAAGGATCGACCGAGTAGGCGACTCCGGCAGTCTGAGCGTCGATCATCGTCTGGACGCCGACGGCCATCGGAAGGGCATGTTCATTGAATATTGTCTCACCGGCATAGTCGAAAACGCGGTGCTTGAAGCGGCCGGCAATGACCTGAATATATGATGCGAAAAGTTCATTTCCCCGGCAATTGAGGAGCGAGACAAACTGCCCGGCGAAGCTCCGTCCCTCGGCATCCTCGCCGAAAGCGCTGGACCGAACCGCCAGCCGTAATTTTTTCGGATACCGCTTTTGCAGTTTTTCGAGATGACCGGTGATGGCACGGGCGACGTCCGGGGGAACGCGGGATTTTTCGAAAAGATCATCTATGGCATGATCGTAGCCATCGACGTCGTGATCCTGTTCAAGATATGTTTTGCGGATGTTGTCGATCTTCGGCCAGAGCTCATTATGCGCCATAAAGCTGCGGTAGGCGGCAGTCGTGATGATGAATCCATCGGGAGTCAGCAGCTTGAGGTGATTCTTGATTTCGCCGAGGTTGGCGTTTTTGCCTCCGGCGAGTTCGGCCATGTCAGAATCGACATTATCGAAAGCGACGACAAAGCTGCCGCTTTTCAGAACGGGTTGACCCTGGATGATGCTGTTCAGTTCTTCATGGATGGCGGTTTGGCGCGAGAAAAGTTCACGATAGCGATTTTCGGCGATGACATTGAGGCTGGAGCAGACGATATAGACGGCGTCGGATATCTGATCGACGGCCTCTTTGAGGTAGTTGATGTCGAATATGTATTCGCCGCCGAGTTTGTCTTCTAGTTCCGAGATGATTTCGAGAACCCGGTTGTTGTTCCGGAGAATTTGCTGAAACCGTCCGAACAACTCCCGGAACTCGCCCAGGTCAGCAGCGTGCGGACGACGAAAGAGATTGGCAATTTTACGAAACACCAAGAGGCGTACCTCCTCATTGGTTTATTCGACGCCATAACTACGATAATCGACCTCAATCATATTTTCGACCTTGTCTATCTCCGGTATTTTGTCGGCAATTTCCAATACCGCATCAAGCTGTTTCTTCGTTTTAACCCGGCCCCGGAGAGTCACAACGCCGCCGTCGGCCAAAACCGCCAGGCGGTCGAGACGGATATTCGGGATTCCCGCCAGAGCCGCCCGCACGCGGCTGGACGTCAGCAGATTTTTCATGGCCCGGGTCGATTCCGGCGTAGCCTGAAATTGCGGCTGCGCCACCGCATGCGCCGCCATTTCGCAGACGAAGTCGAGATCGGCGTCACCCAGGTTGAATACGATATCATAGAGTTCCGGGGAACGCCAGTCCATGCCGTACAGAAAATTCGTCCATTTGACCCGTTCCTTGTCGACCCGCTCGATATATTTCAGGGCGTCTTTGTCGGATAGATGGAGTTGTTCTTTGGCGGCATTGACTCGATACGGCAATTCGGCGACGAGACGGAGGCGGAGCACATGCGAGATACCTTGCAGCAGAAAATGCCCGGCGTTGCCGTGGTAAATGAGGTTGTCATCCTTGGCGTATTCGCACAGGCTGGCCTGGATATAGGCGAGGTACTGTTCTCTTTCAAAGCTGAGCTTCTGGAATATCGATGGTGATTTTTGGACGGCATCGAACAGTTTGCTTTCCGGCGCGCCGTAATCGTCGGCGGCCTTGATGATAATCTCACGGCTGACGCAACGATAGCCGAGCCGTTCGGCCAGCATCTCGGCCAGCTTCTTGCCGCCGCTCATGGTGCCTCGGGATATGGTTATAATGGCCATGTCGTTACCTCGGATGCATATTGAGTGACTTACTCCTCGCCGCTTTGTATCTCGGACGCCACCCGGTTGATAAGTTCCTTGAGCTGCCTGATCTTGAACGGTTTCGCCAGGACATCGCACACGCCCTGCTGGAATGCTTCCCGCGTCACGTCGATCGTGGCAAAACCGGAGATGATAATCACTCTTGTTTTCGGCCATTTTTCGCGAACGAACGTGAGCAGCTCCATACCGTCGACTTCCGCCATTTTAATGTCGGTTACGACAATATCGAATTCATGTTCGTCCAGCCGCTTGCGAGCACGGACGCTGTCGGTGAAGGTTTCGACGGCGTATCCGTCTTTTTCGAGGGCCGGTTTCAGGCGGGCGCAGACGATCGCTTCGTCGTCGACCACAAGTATGTCCAATTGCTTTTCCATTGCTTTTCCCGCGCCCGTCGGGATCAGTGACCCGACCCGGGCAGCGAGTCGAAGATGACTCCCATAACTATACCGACCATCATCGCAACCGCTATCGCCAACAGGCCGTACTCTGCGGCGTGGTCATGAGCGAGATTCGCCATCATGCGCGCCAAACCGACCCGTTTGACGGTTAGTCCGGTCTCTCCCCGGCCGATCTGATCGCCGTCTTTGAAACAATATAGCAATAATTTATACGTACCGGGAGGGACGGTCGGCGCGATGGGAAGTGCGGCCGTCAGTTTCATCCGGCCCGGTTCGGCCGACGCGAGGTCGATACCGACGTTCATGTTATAAGTCCCGTTGTCGGTCTTGAGCTTCAGGAATTCATCGAATTCCGTCCCGGTCAGCGGTTTGTCGCAGATGAACCGGATCTGGTCGCGAAGATATTCGGGACCGATCTGCGCCTTGCGCCGGGCGTCCGGCGAACAGATATTTTCGAGGCTATCCGACGCCGCCAGGATATATACTTTGGGGACATTCTCCACGGTAACCTGGGCCACATTCAGCCAGATGCCCGCCACGCGTCCTTTGCGGTTTAGCTTGATTTCGTCGCGTCCGGCCTCCAATACCAGCACCGCCCCGTCGCATTCGGGGACATCCGCAGTAACCTGCACCCGGGAACCATTGTAAAATGTCCCCACGTCGATGGTATCCGGGGTCAGGATCGGCCTAATAAGCGTATCGACCGAGGTCGTATCCGCGCCGAATGTATGGGCGGCGAGAAGCATGCACATGAGTGAGACGAATCGGAATATCCGGAGCATCATTCACCTCCCAAAAGGGAAAATTCCGTGCCGGGATGCACCAGCAGGCCAAAGATTATTCTTACCATGACTAACAGGACAATCGTCGCCAGCACGATTTTCAGTTGGTCGGCCTTCAAGCGGTTGCTGACGCGGGCGCCCAATTGCGCGCCGGTAGCGGATCCTAAAAGCAGGAACAGCGCCAGCAGAAGATCGACGGTATGATTGTAATAGGCCTGCATGAAGGTGACGTTGATGCAGGTGAATACCTCCTGAAAGAGGTTCGTCCCGACGACCACATGCATCGGCATACGCAGCAGATAGACCATGACCGGTACCATGATAAACCCCCCGCCGACCCCCAAAAGCGCCGACAGTACGCCGACCATGGCGCCGAGGATTATCGGAACGAACACCGAAATGGTTATCCCGGATTTTTCGAAGCGGGTCGGCAGCGGCAAGGCGTCGCAGCAGGCGCCGAACCAGGATTTTTTCGCGGGCCTGACGCCCGTTTCCGGAAGCGGCCGGCGGCGCAGGTTTTTGAGGCTGTCCTGAAACATATAGGTGCCGATGACGGCCAGCAACACAACATAGGTTACTTTGATGACCAGCCCGGCTTCCCCGGCGGCCCGCAGCACTTTGACGAGCTGGACGCCGAGGGTGCCGCCGGTTATGCCGCCGGCGACCATGATGAGTCCCATTTTGAAATCGACGTTGCCCAATCGCCAATGGGCGAAGGTGCCGGAGGCGGTGGCGGCGACGATCTGGTTGGCGTCGGAAGCGGCGGCCACCGTGGGCGAGATGCCGATCATCATCAGCAGCGGCGTCATGAGAAATCCGCCGCCCACACCGAAAAGTCCGGCAAGAAATCCGACCGACAGACCCAGTCCGAGCAGCACCAGTATATGCACGCTGAAGTTAGCGATCGGCAGATGGATACAGAGATTCAACATAATACTATTGTCGGCTCCGTACGTTTATACCCGGCAATGGCCTGTTCATCAATGTCCTCCCTGATACGAAAGCATCGCGCCCGGCGAAAGGAGCAGGTCGAGGGCCATTTTTATCATGACCAGAAGCACGATTGACGCCAGGACTATTTTAAGCTGGTCGGCCTTCATACGAGTGCTAATCCGGGCGCCGATTTGGGCGCCCGTGGTCGAGCCGACCAGAAGAAACACGGCCAGCAGAAGATCCACGGTATGGTTGTAATACGCCTGCATGAAGGTGACATCGATGCAGGTGAACAGCACCTGAAAGAGGCTGGTTCCGACAACGACGTGCATCGGCATGCGCAGCATATAGACCATCACCGGCACCATAATGAATCCGCCGCCGACGCCCATCAGGGCCGACAGCACGCCGACGAGAGTTCCCAGAATCAAAGGCATGAATATCGAAAGCGTTATACCGGACTTTTCGAACCGCACCGCGAACGGCAGCGCCTCGCAACATCTGGCAAACCAGGATTTCTTCTGCAACTTCGGGGGTGCGCTCTGCAACGGTCGGGGACGAAGATTCTTAAGGCTTTCCTGGAACATATACGATCCGATGACGCCGAGCATGACGACATAGGTGATTTTGATGACAAAGTCGGCGTTGCCGGCCGCCCGGAGGATTTTGATAAGCTGCACCCCGAGCGTGCCGCCGATCACGCCGCCGGCGACCAGCAGCAAGCCCATCTTGAAATCGACATTGCCCAGCCGCCAATGGGCGAACGTGCCGGAAGTGGATGCGGCCACGATTTGATTGGCGTCGGAGGCGGCCGCGACTGTGGGCGGAATACCGATCATCATGAGAAGCGGCGTCAGGAGGAAGCCGCCGCCGACCCCAAACAGACCGGACAGGAATCCGACGGTCAGACCGAGACCGAGCAGGACGAATATATGAACGCTGATGTTGGCGACCGGGAGGTAGATATACATACTTGGCATGCTATCTTCGCTTATTCCTGATGGTTATCACTCATATGGTTGTCGATGCGGACAAGGCCGCAGATTCCGTCATCCATCGGCCTCCGTCCCTTTTTTCGAAAGCTCGACGAGCAGATCTTTCAATTGCTTCATCTTGAACGGCTTAGGGACAAACACGACGGCGCCGCTGCGCAGCGCCTCCTCGGCCGTTTCGGTGGTGGCAAAGCCGGTGATCACGACCGATTTGATGTCGGGATTCAAGCGTTGGGCCTCACGCAGAACCTCCATCCCATCGGGTCCGCTCATCTTGAGATCGGTCACCAGAATGTCGTACCGCTCGGATTGCAGTCGGGTCAGGGCGTCCCGGCTCGACGAAAAAGCGTCGACGACAAAACCGGCCCGCTCCAATGATGCCTTCAATCGTTCACCGACGATCGCTTCGTCGTCCAGCACCAGAATTTTGGTTTTACTTTCCATTCCACTCATTTGTCTGTCCCGTCATATCCATCGGTTGACCGATCCGCCGCCATCCTATTTCGCGTGCTTTCTGGCCTTGGCCGCCGCTTTCGCGACTTTCTTGTACACGTCTTCGATTTTGAACGGCTTGCAGATATAATCGAACGCTCCAACCGCTTCGGCTGCGCGAAGCGTTTCGAACGAACCGTAGCCGGTGATCAGGATGACTTCCGAATCGGGGGCTTCTTTTTTGACTTCAAGAAGAATATCCATCCCGGTGGGGCCTTCCATTTTGATATCGGTCACGATGACGTCGAAGGTTTTTTCCTTCAATCGGTCGATAGCGTCGCGGGAAACCGTGAAGGTCTCGACCGACATCCCCTTTTTTTCAAAGTAATCCTGAAGTCGTTGCCCGACGATTTCCTCGTCATCGACAATCAGAATTTCTGCTTTGCTGGTCATGGAATCCTCCCTTCTCCATAGCCGATCGTATTTCCAATTTTCATCAGTTTTCGCATGGTCTATCCTCCGGTCGACACCGCCGCGCCCGATGGCGGGAGCGTGATCGAAAACGTGGTTCCCCTGCCGATTTCGCTGTGCGCGACAACCTGGCCGTGGTGCTTTTCGATGATGCCATAGCTGACCGACAATCCCAGCCCGGTGCCCTTGCCGACCTCCTTGGTGGTAAAGAACGGATCGAATATTTTATCCAGATTTTCCGGCGGGATACCGACGCCGGTATCGGTGACATCGATTTTGACCTTATCGTCCTCGACATAGCTTTTCACGATCAGCGAGCCGCCGTCCGGCATAGCCTGGATGGCGTTCAGGAACAGATTGAGAAACACCTGCTGGAGGTTATGCACGTTCCCCATCACGCGGGGCAGATTGTTTCCCAACTTCATATCGAGCTTGATATTGTTCAGGGTGATTTCATTCCCCATCAGATTCGCGGTCCGGGTGAGGACATCGTTGACGGAGATTTCCTCGAACGACGATTCATCCCGCCGCGTAAAATCGAGCAGGTTGGCGACCGTCGTCCCGGCCCGTTCGACCTGCGCGGCAACGGTGTTGAGCATTTTGAGCTTTTCGTCCCGGGGCCAGTCATCGAATTCGTCGATGAGGGCCTCGACGGTGATGCTGATATTGTTTAGCGGATTGTTGAGCTCATGGGCAATGCCCGCCGTCAGGTTGCCAATGGCAGCCATTTTCCGCGACTGGATAAGCTGGTCCTCGTGCCGTTTGATTTCCATCAGCATATGATTGAGCGCGATGGCCAGATTGGTGAACTCATCGCGATATTTCCGGGTGGGAGTGATTAGAGAAAAGTCCCCGTCCGCGATCCGGCGGGTGTAGCTTTCGAAACGACCGAAGGGACGGATGATCTGGCGGGTGATGAAGGCCGCGATAAAGGCCACGAAAATCAGGATGACGACTAGGGCCGCGATCGCGATGACCATCGACGTCTGGAGCCAGGTGCGGATGCGCAATCGCTCCTGATCGACGACATTAGAAGCTTCAGTGACAATCTCGGCGCCGAACCGACGCAGTTCGGATTCGAGCGTCAGGCGCTGGCTGGACGAGGTCGTGTCGGCGGCGTTTCCCAATGCGCCCAGCTTCTCCAGCGTTTCGCGATACCGGGCCAGATTGAGCTTCATCCGTTCGTAGCCCGGATCGCCGATGATCTGGAGCATTTCATCGCGTGAGTTTTCCAGAAGATTCTCCGCGTTCTGGGCGTTGTTCAGGGCGTCGTAGAGATTGGTGCCGTACAGAAACCAGTTTTTCTCGAAGCGGCGGGCCTGTTGGATTTCGAATTCGATATTGCCGGCCCGTTCCAGGAGTCTCTGCCGACTGGCGATGTTGGAGATAAAGACCATGGCCGCGATGGTGACGCAGCAGGTGAAGACGAAGGTGACGAGGAAACCGGCGGCGATTCGCACCCGGATGCTTATTCTCGGTCGGCGGGTGAGCGCGTCCTGGGCGTCTTGAGCCTGCTCCTCGGTAAATCTCATAGCCCGGGAATCGTTTGACTCATCCGCATTCCCAACCTGATCCGCCATCGCCGCACCAAACCTTTGCTGCCTTTAGGTCCCACTTAACCCGCGACGGACATCATATCCGTATACGCCCGGGCATGGTTCCGGACCAAACGCTTGCATTCCCCGGGGGAATGCCCGTCGAACGGGAAGTTCCGGAACTCGGCTTGATTGGGTCGGGTTCCTGACCAATCCGGCCTGTCTCCGGGCGGAGTGAGCAGGCTATTATTCGAACCTATGCTCCAACGTGGCCCATGTCAACCATTTTCTCAGAACATGCATGATGGATATTCCGCACCCGGGGCAAGCGTGGACTGTAGATACAGAATGTGTTTTACGGATACGGAGGCTGGTCAGACCATCGGGCCGGGTTATTTGGGGGTGAAAACGGCCATCCATCGCTGCAGGTCGCCAAACTCGAAAAAGTCGATCTGTCCCGCGTAGACATTGAGGATCCGGCGGAGTTCCATCTCGTCCGGGAAATTCTTGACTACTTCGTACTCTGATCCGTCGGGGAGCTTGCGCCGGGAAACGCGGTTGTTGTCCGAATCGTAATAGCATGGCTCCCGCCTGAAATGATCCCTGAACGACATATCCAGAAAAACAGCCGTTGCATCGGATTTTAGTTTGCCCATTACGGATTCGAGAAACGACGGCAGAACGCCTTTCGGTATGTGAGACCACCAGTCGGACGCGAAGACGACATCGAAGCGGCCTGCGATTTCGCTCACGTCGTAGGCATCGCATCGAATCAAAGACACATTGCTATATGCGGCCAATTTCCGCCGGGCTATATCCAAGACCCTGGGGCTGGTGTCGGTGGCCGTAACGAAATCGGCCCGTTTCGCCAGCACCTGCGTCCAGTTTCCCGTGCCGCAGGCGATTTCAAGAACATGCTTGCCGCCTGCAATGTCCGCAACCTGCTTGATTATAGGCTTAAGCAGTTCCTCCATGCCCTGGATGGATTTATACCCCATGTAATAGTCATGCAATGGCGCCCGCGCATCGTAGTAACGGTTCATCTCGTCTATCAATTTTTGCGAATGATCCGTGTAATTCTTTTTCATTTCGCTCTTGGATAATCCCCTATTTTGTTGCCGGTCAATGGCTTACTCGAACGGCAAATCGAATGTCTTGTTGGGCCTGATATAGAGGCGGCCGTGAGAATAATCGAAAACAATATTGAATCTCCTGATCAAATCATTGCCGAGAATGCCGTCCGCGCCCTCCTGCTTGGATCGCACGCCGGCGGGAGCAAAGGCGGTGCGGATATCATGTAGATCAAAGCCGCCGATTTCGAGACGCACGCTTCGGCCGGAGTATCCGTCAATGTCGCCGCTCAAGCCCGTGCCCAGGTTACCGGCGGTCAGGTTTTCCGGCATGGTGAATTTCTGATCCGGATAAACCAGTAATTCAAGCGCATCGCCCGACGCCAGATCGATGTACACCTGCATCGGCACGACTTCGCCGGTGATAACTTCGACCGTCACATCGAGAAACGGCAGATTGTTCTTCAAGGCTATCGGCATAATCGTCCAGCCCGAATCAGAAGGCGCGTATGTCGTATCCCGGAGAAAAATGTGCTGCGAATCATAATCGATCTCCACAATGTAATGACCGAACAGATTCCACCCGATCACACCGTCGGTCGGGAATAACTGGGTATATTCACTGTGGGAAACGATGATACGCTGATCGGCAACCGAGACGTCGCCGAATTTGATAGGTCCCGATTCGATCATCGTCGCCGTGGACGCCTCGCCGCTCCCCGCCCCCGGCACGCGCACCTCAATCGCTCCGGTGGTATCGATCAGCCTCAAGGTGCTTCTATGGAATAGATACACGCCGTCGAATCCCATGCCGGTATCGAGAATCAACCGTTGGGGCGGCGAACCGTTGACCGACACCGGGATAATGATCCTGTTCCTGTCTAAGTCGAACGGCACCGTCGGTGTTTCCTGGGCGTATATCTTTCCCGCGATTGCTGATACCACTACGAGCGTCAGGCCGAACGCCACCCCTGCTTTGCGAAACATTACATGTTCCAGAATCGCTTCTCCATGGGATATGAGGGAAAAAATAACGGCCTGATCGCATGGCACGCAAAAAGTCCCCTCGATGAAAAGTCTATCGTTTATTACACCCCGGATTCACCTAAGGTTTCGATGAATTTGGATGCCGTTCAATAAGAAACGCCTCATCGCCCGCTCAAATCATGCAATGAATCCTCTCCGGTTCCCGGGCGAGAAGGTGATCGCGCTCAGAGCCGGTTGAAAAAGGCACCGCACGGTTACGCCTGAGATGTGAGCGGAAATATGAATTTTCCGCTTTCCAGAGGAAAGCGGCCGTAGACGTGCGCGCCGTTTTCATCAATCCTGACGTAGCCGACGTTTCCCAGGTTCAACTTGTCGACCATAAAGAGAAATTCGACGGTCTCGTCGCCCGGATCGCATATATAGGGATATAGGTCGGCAAACACCGGGACGGTCGATCCGACAATATCGAACACTGTCAGAAGTCCACCGGTGCGTTTACATAGCACCAGGGTATCCAACTCAGGAATATAGTAGACATAATCGCGGAGACCATACAAGCACCAATATATGAGCAGTTTTGCGTTGGATACGCCCAGGATATCGGACACCGGTTCTCTTTGGGAAGCGATGCGATATACCCGGTCGATATGGTCGGGCTTGTGCATATCCATCTTGATAACACCGGACCGTGCGGTCATTCCTGAAAACGATATGCGCACTTTATACTCATCCACGCGGCGAAAACCGCAATCTTCGTAGAATTGATATGCTCCTTCGTCGGCGAACAGGAAGAAAAATTCATGGGTATCGTTCGCCCAATCCATCGCGGCCCGAATCAATGTGCGGCTTAGGCCTTTCCGTCGGTAATCGGGAAGCGTCCCCACCGCCGATAATTGGGCGACCCGACAGCGTCTGCCCTGCACCGTCATGTCCATGCTGTAGACGCAAACATTGGAAACGAGCGAATCATCGTTGAAATACGAAAACGGCCGGTAGCGTTGGTCCCAAAATCCCATCTTGTCCCAGAGCGATAAATCGAGTCCGAAGACCTGAACCAAATAATCCATGAATGCCTTTTTCAATTTACGGGCGTTCCAGTAGTTTTCTCTAAATGTCAGATCCATGGTCTTCCTCAACGAATATATCAATTGTTGCTACGGCTGGAGATCTTTCCGGTCTCGACAATTTCAGTTTGAACGTTGCCGGTGTTCTTGTCCGCCGGCAGCTCGAAATCAGAGACTAATGTAATCCTTTTTAAGGCTGACGCCGTATATAAGATATAGGGAAAATCGGTCGGCTGTGAAATTACGGTGGACGGTTTCGAAAATTACTTTTGTCGCACGACCGGCGGTTTCTACTTTTGCCAACCACCCTAAGATTACCGGGCACGGCGGACAGCCGGAAGAGAAAGGAAAGCATGACATGGCCAGATTTCTTATTGAGGTGCCCCACGAGGAGGATGAGATTGCCTGCATACGCGCGGTAAAAATCCTTCTCGAGAGCGGATCTCATTTCCTGACGCACGCCGACTTCGGCTGCGAAGACGGCGTCCACAAGGCGTGGATAATCGTCGAGGCGGATACCCGGTCGGAGGCGCGGAACCAGTTGCATCCGTATTATCGAAACGCCGCCACCGTGGTGGCGTTGAGCAAGTTCACACTTGAGCAAGTCGAAGAGTTGCTCACCCACCATGGCAGTTGAGCGATGACCCGATTGTTTCTTCGGGATAAGCTGACGGTTGAATAGTCTGTTTTAATCGCAGGAGGATATTCCCTCCGGACGATATAACTACTTGTAAAGCGCTTCTTGAACCAAGGCGGTGTCCGTATATTGGACGAACTTGACAGCTTTGCCGCCCCGCACCGTCCATACATGGGCAAAATCGGCTTCGAAACTCTTACCGGTAGCTTTGTACGTTCCACTATACTGGCCCAAAACCACAATTTTCTCCCCGGCATCAAGAAATTCACGTGCCTTAACGCTGAATCCATCCCATTCTGTGCCTAATTTCATGAAGACTTCTCGGTTTATTTCGTCCGGACCCCGATACGTTCCGCCATAGGGAAATCCCGCGGCCTCGGTCCACTCGATATCGGAATCAAAAATCGCAAGGACGGCAGGGATATTCCCCTTGGCGAAATTGCCATAGCCTTCGCGCATCATTTGTAAGTGATTATTGCCCATGTCACTATCCTTTCCATTGTCAGATTGCAGGAAGATGCTGCCGCCTTGTCGACGGCGCTTCTATATTTGTACGTGATATTGCGTAATTTAATTAGATGGATAAATTAAATCGCTGCTACTTTTTATCTCGTCCGGCTCGAGGGCGCGGAGGAGCCGGTCCTATGTTTTCACCCTGCCCGCTAATGAATTTTTCGACACACGAGCTCTCCCTTTCCGATCGGGACAATCACGCTGTCGACACGTTCGTCAGCCTCCACATGGCCGATGAATGATCGGAGTTGTTCGGCGTGGCTGATCACGTTGTCGGCAACCAGAAGACCGCCGGGAACCAGACGGGGAACTACGATATCGTAAAGAGCCCTATAATCTTCTTTTCCCGAATCGAGAAAGCAGAAGGCAATGCCGTTATGCGTCTTCAATACCTCTTTTGCGTCACCGTGGACGAGATTTACCCGGTTCTCCACTCCGGCGAGACGAAATGTCTCACGGCCAATTACAACTTTGTCACTGAGAATCTCGAATGTCGTCACCTGCCGATTGGACTCCCTGCACGCGACGATCAGCCAGAGGGTCGAATAGCCGCCGCTTGTCCCGATTTCGATGATTTCTCCGGCGGGGGCGGAAGCGGTCAATAAGGCCAGGAAACGGCCGGTTTCCTGCGTGACCTGGCGCAGCCGTCGATATTGTGGAGTGCCATCCTGCCGGTCTTTCGCGTCCTGCGCTTCAAGCCTCCTCATCCTGGCCAGTATCTGCGGGTTTATATCATGAAACATGGCTGTTCTCCTGATTTGTTCGCCCGAGTTCGATTACACTCCGCCCTATTTGATCTCACCCAATTACGGGTTAACCTGTCGGATAAGAGAATTCGAGCAATCGAAATATCGCCTTCGATAGAGTCCTCCGTTCAGATGGGGCCCTATTGGATGTGGCCGAGTCTTCTCATTTTGCTACCGATTCGGCGTTTCCGTAAACATCCGTGCTGAGGTATTTCAGGCCGGAATCCACCATCAGCGTCGCGATGCGAGCGTCGGGACCCAATCTCTGGGCGATATGAATTGCCGCTACGACATTCGCGCCCGAAGACGTTCCTGCGAATAATCCTTCTTCCAAAGCCATCCGCCGGGCCATTGCCTTGGCATCTTCCGTTTTCACGGCGATGATTTCATCGATCAGACCGGGATCCCATAGCGGCGGCATATAGCCGATCCCCACGCCCTCGATCTTATGGGGCCCCGGCTGACCGCCCGATAGTACGGCCGATTCGGCCGGTTCCACAGCGATACATCGAATTTTCGGATTGTGCCGCTTCAGCACCGTCGCCACTCCGCGCGACGAGGCCGCAGTACCGACGCTGTGGACGAAGGCATCGAGTTTTCCGTCGGTCTGCGTCCAGATTTCCTCGGCCATGGGGAAATATCCCGAAATGCTGTCAGCATTGTTGAGCTGGTCGGTCCAGTATGTATGCGGCTGACGACTGATTTCTCTGGCGGCTTCGATCATATCCAAGATCAACTTCTTCGTTGTCAGGCCGCCCTCGCTGGGAACCATCGTTAGTTTTGCACCCAACGCCGCCATATGGCGCAGTTTATCCTTGCTGAAGGCGTCGGAAGAAACGATGTGGAGGCGATATCCTTTTGCGACGCAGACCAGAGCGAGCGAGATGCCGGTGCTGCCGCCGGTGTATTCGACGATGGTATCCCCCGGTTTTAGCCGTCCGTCCTCTTCGGCCCGTGAAATCATCGCCTGAGCCGCCCGGTCTTTCATGCTGCCGGTCGGGTTTTCCCACTCCAGCTTGACGAAGATTTTCGCGCAATCGGGAGGAACGACACGATGCAGTTGCACCAGAGACGTATTCCCGACAGCATTGAGGATATTCGCGCCGATATCCATTTTATCACTTTCCCGGTTTTGTCATTCATCATCATGAGGTATGACCGCAATCATCTTTTGTCATACTTACCATAGTAGTCAATAATATGCCAGCAAAAAATCCTCGTTACGGGAAACCTGAATTGGGCCAACGAATGATTTGGATTGTTTTTCTGGAGAGGATCGTTCATATGTTAAGCGACGTACGAATGCCCGGGACGGGACGTCGCGGATGCCACTCGGGGCTGGCACCGACGGCATCATCGGTACGCAAACCCTCTATGACGACGAATTCATAGCCGGAGGACGGTTCTCGCACGCTGGAAACATGATGCCAATTATATCGCGGCCTGGGGCCTAAGATAATGCCGCATCGACTGCCCAGCCCTCAATTCCTCTGGTCGGCATATAGAGAAGCCTCTGCACAAGCCGCTGAAATCGTCTACTTGAGCAACAGCATTTTTTTCGACTCCTCCCCGCTATCGGTCGCCAGACGATATAAATACATTCCCGTGGCATATCCCGAGGCATCCCGCATCAATTTATGCGCACCGGCCGGATACCGGCCGTCGGCTAGGACCGCCACCCGCTAACCCAACAGGTTGAACACCTCCAGCAGTACCCGAGACGCCTTCGGCAGAGTGAATGCGATTTCAGTCGTCGGGTTGAACGGATTAGGATAGTTCTGTTCCAAAGAGAAAAGCACGGGAAGAGTCTCTTCCTCCGACACATCGAGCACCGGCGGAGGTTTCAGAATGGTCAGTGAATAGTGATCGGCCATATAAGCATATTGGCCGGAAACGAACACGCCGTAGGGATCTCCCGGCATGTCAAAGCCTCCCGCCAGAACGGGACTGGAGGGGTCTGAGATATCGATCACTTGCAACCCCCTGGATACATCGGCCACGATCAATCAACTATTTGTTTATTCGGGCCTGACGGGCAATGTAGATTCATGCTTGATTCGGCGAACACTTCTCCGGTCAAATCCATTATTCTTTCTTCCCCGTATCCTGTCGTTCGGACCGGGCTGGATGCGCATGCCGTTCAAGCCGGGCAGTCGCATTGCCTTTCCCTCTACCCCGATATTGCTCTGACGGGTAATAATGAAGTGGTGATCCGTTATGACGACGCCGACTTGCGACTGGGAGACACATACCTCGGTGATGAAGTTTCGCTGGCCGTCTACCATTGGGTTGATGTTTCCACTGGCTGGCAGAGTATTAGCGGCACGGTCGATACCGCCGACAACGCTGTCTACGCCTCAATAACTCAGCCGGGAGTATACGCCGCTTTCACGAACGATATAATTACCGACGTTGGCGACAATGAACATGGCGAGAATATGCCTTATCAGTTTGAGCTGTCACAGAATTACCCGAACCCCTTCAATCCGGTGACAACTATTGAGTACAGCATTTCGGAACGGTGTCAAGTGATCATTGAGATGTACAACATCGCCGGTCAAAAGGTGCGGACGCTGGTTGATCGCGAAGAATCAGCCGGGTCGTACACAGTAATTTGGGATGGAACGGACGGCGGCGGTCAATCCGTCGCCACCGGTGTCTATTTTTATCGTTTCCAGGCCGGGGAACACGTCGAGACGAAGAAGATGCTGTTGTTAAAGTGATGTCTCACCGATCAGACCTAATGATACTGATGGAAACAACGAAGGCTTCGGGAAAAATCGGGGCCTTCAAAATTCACGACGGATCATAGGAAACGATACTCACAACTCGCAAGACCCGGATATACCTTAATTCGCCGGACTATTAGCCTGATTTCGATTTAAACCCAAACCCCGTTTTTTCGGCAGAGAAATATTGTTATTCATCGGCGATGATATCCGCCTCCATTCCTGGAGCCTCCCGACAAGCATTATTTTCAAATTTGGATGCCGTTTCGGCGTAGCAAGCTATGATGGTTGCATTTGTTGGCTCGCGAAACGGGCCGGCAGCAGTTATATGGCTGATGTTTTGATAACTGTGAGAACGGATGGACTATTCGCAAGGGAGTTTATCGATGGAAGCCTATCAGTATCATGTTTATGTCTGTAACCAGAAGAAGCCGGAAGGAGTGCCGAGCTGCTCTGCTCACGGTTCCGACAAGTTAATCGATCGCCTGAGGGCGGAGATAATGAAAAAAGGCCTGGGCGATTCCGTTCAGATTACAACCTGCGGTTCGATCGGCTTGTGCGAGCGAGGGCCCAATATGGTGGTCTACCCCGACGGTGTCTGGTATTCCGGCGTGACGGTGGACGATGTCCCTGAGATTGTCAGCGAACATTTTCAATCCGGCAGAATCGTGGAGCGTCTGGCCAACAACGACCCGGCCGCCATGAAAGCCGAGATAGACGGCAATAAGAAAAGGATGCTGGCGGCTTTCAAAGCCAATGATGCGGCCGGCGCCTTGCCCGATGACCTGACGCAGAGAATCCGGGGATTTCAGATCAGTCGCGTGATTCTTTCAGCGGTGGAGCTGGACATTTTCACGGCGGTAGACCAAAAGGCAAGCGCTAAAGACGTTGCCGGAAGAGTTGGTATTGACCCGAGGGCCGCGGAAACGTTCTTGAACGCGTTGGTGGCTCTTGACCTGCTGGAGAAGAAAGAAGGTCTATTTTATAATACCGCCCTGTCCGCACGTTATCTGATGGACGGCTCTCCCGATGATTCACGAGCCGGCCTTATGCATAGTGTGAATCTTTGGGATCGATGGTCCACGCTGACGGAATGCATCAGGAAGGGATCGTCGATGACCTATAAGGAACGGCCTGAGCGGCCAAAAGAGCAGACGGTATCCTTTATTGCCGCCATGCACAAAAACGCCACGCTAAGAGCGTCGCAGGTCGCGAGGGCTATCGGTGTCGATGGAATAAAAAAGGTCCTGGACGTGGGCGGCGGGTCCGGCGCCTATTCAATAGCTTTTGCCGAGGCGAATCAACAGCTTCAGGCAGAGGTGTTCGACCTTCCGGATGTCATCCCGATTGCACAAAAGCATATCGATAAGGCGGGTGTATCCGATCGGGTCAAAACCAGAGTCGGTGATTTTCGCAAGGATGAATTCGGTCAAGATTTTGATATGATTTTCATTTCGGCCATATGCCACATGAACAGTCCGCAGGAAAATATCAGTCTCCTGCAAAAGTCATTCGGGGTGTTATCCCCCGGGGGAAGGATAGTTGTTCAGGATTTCATTCTTGGCCCTGATAAAACCTCGCCGCTATTCGCTGCCTTGTTCGCATTGAACATGCTGGTCGGCACACGGGCAGGCTCATCGTACAGCGAACAGGAGTACGCGGAGTGGCTGAAAGCGACCGGCTTCACGGAAATAAAACTGATGCGATTGCCGGGCCCCGCGGCTTTGATGGTCGCGCATCGTTAGCGGGCAGCCCCTGCGGGACGTAGTAGACGATTATCACAACTCAATCGGCCCGCTCACATGGTGATTTCCCCAATTATCGACAGGATTCTGGCCCAAATCGGGGTTTGGTTTTTGGGCAAAAAAATATGGTCGTCCGCGTGACAGTAGTCTCAAACTTCAGTAAAGATCGCCGGTTCACATTTTTTCGAGTTCCTTCAAAAGCTTCGTTGCCGCTTCGAAATCCGGTTGCAGTTCCAGCGCTTTCCGGCAATGCTCCATGGCGAGATCTTTGTTCCCAAGTTTCCTGTAAGCGTCACTTATATCGTAGTGGGCGTAGTACGTGTAGCTTGCCTGCGAATACTCCTGAATAAACAGCTTGAGAATCTCGATGGCAGTCGTCGGGTTGCTCTTGTGTAGCAGTTTGTCGCCGATCACCAGCAAGGCCATTTCATCGATCTCATACGTCTCGCCAGAATCATTTTTGATTTCAAAATATGTCCGAATAGCTTTTGCGGCTCCACCGTCCTGTAGAGCAAAGTATATGGGTTCAAATATTTTCTTTTTCTTAATTTTCGGGTGATTTTCGTTATTGATGGCGTCCGCGAGATACTTGATCCAACGCTCGGGGCTGACATAACTATGGTTGAAGGCTTCGAAGTCTGCCAGGACCTTTTCCTCCTGCAGCGTCGCAATATCTTTTCCTGAATCCAACCCGGCTCTGACAATCGCCGTTGTTTCTCTAATCATTTTCCGGTAAGTGTGAAGATCCTGCCAGGACGCGAGACCGTTGTGTCCGGAAACGATAATGACATCCTCGGGGAGTAGATCGATCGCTCGAGTCAGCATTGTATCAAACAGTAGGGCATTTCCGTCGGAATCTACCGACGGGAAGTTCATCCCGTTTATCAAAGAACTCAGGTGGACGACTTTTGACTTCGTAAAATGAACCATAATCTCATTATCGTCATGGCTGCCCGCCATTGACAGCAACCTGATTTCCTCCCCGTTGAAGAATAAAGTGAGTGAATCCGTGAAAGTAATATCGGGAAATGTTTCATCAGGGAATTCGTCGAATAGATAGCTGCCGCTGCGTAGTTTTTGCGGCACTAAAGAATGAGCTATGATGACCGGTGACGGCCCAAAGATGGCATTTCCGCCGACATGCTCGACATGCCGGTGCGTGTTGATGATATACTTGGGGGCTCCCTTACCGAAGGACTCAACCACCTTTTTAAGCTCCTCGGCGTTTTCATCCGTGTTCGTGTCAACCAGCAAGAGACCATCGTCGCCTGTAAACACTAGAACATTGGTAGTGTACGCTCCTTCATCGGTAGTCAACCTGTAAATTTGATCGGTTAGCTGAGTGACTTCGAAGACACCCGTGTCTTGGGCCGATACCATGATGCTACTCAGGATTGAGGAGACGAGGATTACCAGACCAAAAAGGCGTCTCACACTCTGCTCCATTCAAACAGGGTTTGTTCATACCATATTGGACGCATGCGCCGTCGTTTTGTTTCATCGCGGCAAAGCTCGATAGCGTGGCTAACAGACCAAAAGCGCTATCTAAATGGATGCAAATGAGAAACGGCTACCACGGAGATTTAGTCGGCCAAGACGAGTATCTCGGAATCCGGACCCAGGAGACCACATCACACAGGGGTAAAGCTTAATCAGTAATCAGGATTTCTTGCTTCGTTCAAGGGAGCAGCTCCTGCATCTTATAAGAAAGCCCCGGCTTTCACCGGGATTTTTCAATCCATTGCGGCACCGATATCACTCCCCCAAATTTATGTGATCCTCAGTCTTCCGATCCGGTTACACT
>CAZJWR010000025.1:0-47804 GCA_964549765.1 uncultured Ignavibacteriales bacterium | reverse complement strand
CTCTTTATTTAGCCAAAATCACCTAAAATTTACACACAAGAATTTACACAACCCGCGAAGCGGCCAGAATGCGATTATGACCGGAACCCCGCTGTATGGAAGATTCCTTGCAGAATCAGTCTAAGTACTGGATATGCGATTAAATATCGGCTCATCCAGCCTTCCTTAGAAATTCAATCATCGACCCGAAAGTTCTCATCACGTCCTTGCGGGGAAGCTTTTTTATGGGCGGAATGTGGCAGAGTCCCGCCGGTGGGGGGATTAATAAACCGCTCGCCGGCCCGCTCCCCTCCCTCCGTGGCCGTAAATTCGTTGCCCCGCAATTATCGTTAAACGTGGTTAAAGTCAATCCAATTTTTGCCGAACTGCGTATCAATTGCATGGCTATATTTGTAACTCCGCAATCGACCGACGGGGAGATTGTCCTATGCACGAAAAAAGCGAAGACCGAACCAAAGAGCGGATGATTCATATCCGGCTCGATGAGCATACTCATCGTGAGTTGAAAATTCTCGCGGCAAAAACCGACGCGACCCTTCAAAGCGTCGTGGAGGACCTGATCAAGCACAAGGTGTCGGGAAGTCGCAAGATGCCCGGCAGGATCGATGAAAGAAGGGGGCACAAATGACATTATCGAAAGGTCAGACACTCGGGCCGTATGAAATTATCGAGCAGGCCGGAGTCGGTGGCATGGGCGAGGTCTACAAAGCCAACGATACTCGCCTGGATCGCACCGTTGCCATAAAGATTCTTCCGGCTAACGTCGCCGACAACGCCCAATTGAGGGAACGATTCGATCGGGAAGCGAAGGCGATTTCCAGCCTGAATCATGCCCACATCTGCACCCTCTACGATGTCGGCCACGAAAACGGGACGGATTATCTGGTCATGGAATTCCTCGAAGGCGAAACGCTGTCGGAGAGGCTCTCGCGCGGACCGATCCCGTATGAAGAAGTGCTGCAAATCGCCATCCAGATCATCAGCGGACTCGATGCGGCCCATCAGCAGGGTCTCATCCATCGCGATCTAAAGCCCGGCAATATCGTGTTGACCAAGGAAGGCGCCAAGCTGCTCGATTTTGGTCTGGCCAAAATCCAACTCGGCGAGGAGACGAACGCCCAGCAGGCGGTTACTCGAACGACGCCCCTGACCGGTGCCAATACCATCGTCGGAACCATCCAATATATGGCGCCGGAGCAATTGGAGGGACAAGAGGCGGACGCGCGTTCGGATATTTTCGCTTTCGGAGCCGTGCTGTATGAAATGGTCACCGGGAAGAGGGCATTCGAGGGCGGTTCCAGCGCGACGCTGATCGCGGCCATCATGGAACGCGAACCGGCGTCGATTTCGGCCATTATGCCCGATACGCCGCCCCTGTTCGAACGACTGGTGCGAAAATGTCTCTCCAAAGATCCGCGTAAACGCTGGCAGTCGGCGTCGGATTTGTCCGATGAGCTGCGGTGGATTTCTCAGGCCGGGTCGATGGTCGGTCTTCCGGCCCACATCGCCGCCCGCCGCAAATTCAAATTCGGCCTCGCCCGCGTCATCGGCGCCGTGGCGATACTCAGCACCCTCGTCCTGGCATATCTCTACTATGCGGAAAAAACAAAAGCGGCGCCGCATAAGCCGGTCGCGCGGTACACGGTGGATATCAGGCAGGGCCTATCCAATATATTCTGGCCGCGCATTTCTCCCGACGGCCAGTCGGTCGCCTTTCACGCCACCGATTCGGCGGGCACGAATCGCATCTGGGTGCGGCCGGTCAATTCCCTCGAGGCGTATCCTCTGTTGAATACCGAGGGCGCCAGGCGGTATATCTGGTCGCCGGACGGCGCCGAAGTGGCCTTCTTTAAGGGCGATCAATTGAAACGTATTCCGATTGCCGGCGGACAGGCGCAGCTTGTCTGCCAGGGTCCGACCGGTTCCGACGGATGCTGGAGCAAGACCGGTCTGATCATCTTCGACGGCGGCCCCACTGACACCATGAAAATAGTCGCCGCCGGGGGTGGCGTGCCTCGTCCGGCGACGCTGGTTGATACCACCACCGGCGAGTTCGGTTATGCCTGGCCGTGGTTCCTGCCGGATGGCAAACACTTCATCTTCACCGCCCATGTTCGTCAAAATGGCAATGAAAATCAGCCGACGAATCGGATAAAACTCGGGTCGGTCGACGCCACCACGTCCACGACCATCTATGAACTGAATCAGAACCTCGACCGAGTGGAATATTCCAACGACGGGTATATTCTTTTCGTGACCGAGGACAACCTGATGGCCCTCCCCTTCGACGCCGACAAGCTCGAAGCCACGGGTGAACCGAAACCGATCGCCATGAAAATCGGCGCGGCCGATAACACCTATGCCTTCAGCGTATCCACCGACGGGACGCTTCTTTATCAAACCAATAATCATTCGTCGCTGAGCGAGCTTGCCTGGTTCGACCGGACCGGCAAAAAACTCGAGACGGTCGGTCAACTGGGGAAATATGCCGACGTCGATCTTTCTCCGGATGGAAGCAAGATCGCCTATTCGGCCTTCGATCAGGAAGCGGACAACGTCGATGTCTGGATTTACGACCTGAAGCGTAACGTGCCGATCCGTTTGACCTTCGACCCCGCAGTAGACTCTCGACCGCTCTGGTCGCCCGACGGGAAGGATGTGTATTTCACTTCCAATCGGAATGCGAGATTATACAGCATTTACCGAAGGGACGCCGGGGGAACCAGTGACGCCGAACTAGTCTATGCGGTTGACAGCATCAATATCGCCCCCGACGATTTCACGGCTGGCGGAACCAGACTTCTCTTTGACATGGTGCGCAACGGCTGGGATATCGGCATATTGTCGCCGAACGACAGTAATCGCGTCGACATGCTCGTGAACAGCTCGAAATTCGAGGCGGAGGCCAAAGTCTCACCCAATGGGCGATATGTGGCGTACGTGAGCACCGAATCGGGACGGCGTGAAGTGTATGTGCGAAAACTGGACGGTTCCGGCGGCAAGTGGCAGATCTCCACCGAACATGCCGAGAATCCCCGGTGGAACGGCGACGGCACCGAGTTATTCTACCTGACCTTTGACTATCAGGTCATGGCGGTCAAGGTCAACACGGGCGATAATTTTGAGGCCGGGAATCCCGTGGATCTGTTCCAACAGCGTCTGCGATATCCGAGCAATGTGAATTTCCCTTATGACGTATCGGCAGACGGGGAAAGACTCCTGCTGAATGCGCAGACGACGGATTCCGACCCCGGCCAGATCGTCGTGGTCCAGAACTGGGCCGAGGAGTTCAAGTAATGGATCGGGGGAACCGGCGGCCAGGGGCGCCAGTCCCCCAAACTCCCATTATTCGCCTATCGGCCGCTCTCTGAGCCGGCGGCGATTGCAATTCATGGACAGCACGGCTCGACCGGGGTCGGCCCGCCTTTGAAGATATAGTTAATCAGATGCACGGCGTCGGCGACATTGATCGCATCATCGCCGTTCGCGTCGCCGGTACAGAGTGGATCCGGAGTCGGACCGCTCTTAAAAATGTAGTTTATCAGATAGACCGCATCGGCAATGTTCACTGTAACATCGCCACTGGCGTCTCCACACAAAAACTGGCAGGCATCACCGATACCGTTTCCGTCCGAATCGATCTGGTCGGCATTGGCCACGCCCGGACAGTTATCGCAGTTATCCAGAACGCCGTCATTATCCTCATCGCCGAACATGTAAGCGTATACCCGGCCTGCATCCGAGCCGCCGCTGTCGCTGAGGTAGGCTCCCACAATCAGATCCAGCGGATGCAGTGATGTTGACGATTCCGTTCCGCACACCCAGTGGCCAAACTGGTCATTTCTCGTTTCACTCGTCATCGTATAGAGTTCAGTCCCGTCCGCGCCGGAATAGACATGCACCCGGCCGGTGAGAAAGAAATATCCTGGCTGCTGGGGCTCTCCGACAACAAGTTCATTGATGCCATCGCCATTCATGTCGCGGGTGTAGGAAACCGACCAACCGAGCAGAGAGATATCGGTGGTGCCGGTGAAGACCATGCTCGCCGAGGTCGTCGTCAAATCGCTCGGAAACGGACCGGCGAAGCCGTTGAATACATAGGCCGCTCCGCCATAGGGCTCCCCGGCATCGTCGAGCGGGGCGCCAATGAAAACATCTGCGAAACCGTCGCCGTTGAGATCACCGGCGGCGGAGACGTCTCCACCGAAATAATTCATTTCAGCCGCACCCGTAATCGTCACCAGCAGACTGCCGTCGAATCCCGAATATATATAGACGCGGCCACGATAATAATCGGTCCCGGAGTAATAGTTCAACGCTCCCACAATAAAATCGTCGGTACCGTCGTTATTGAAGTCGCCGGCCGAGGCCACCGAATATCCGAATATGTGTCCCGGCGATTCCCCGGAATATGAATAAATCACCTCCCCGGTCTGACCGGAACAAACATAGGCCGCTCCCCGGGCATCACCGGTCTGCTGCCTGGCCCCGATAAGCAAATCCGGGCCGGGCTCATCGTCGACATCACCGATACCGGCAACCTCCCAGCCGAAATTGTCATCGGCATTGGGACCATCTATGATCATGTCGGCGTCCGCGGCCGATATCGTATCCGGTATCACCACGGGGCCGCCGTAGAAGACATATACTCTTCCGGAATACATACCTCCGGCATCGCTCACATAGGCGCCGACCACCACATCGGCATAACCGTCCAAATTGACATCCCCCGCACCATCCACGGAACATCCGAGGCGATCCCCCTCCGCTTCACCGTTAACAAGAAGGATCAGCGCCCCGGTTCTCCCGGAATACAGGTAGGCCCGGCCGGCATCGTCACCGGCGAAATCATTCGTGCGAGCACCCACGATAATGTCATCGTACCCGTCGCCATTGAAATCGCCGGCATTGCCGGCCCGCCAGCCGAACCAGTCGCCGGCCGCTTCACCGGTATATACATACTTCGCCTTCGTGCATTCGCAGGCGTCGCCGATACCATTATTGTTGATATCGGTCTGATTCGGATTGGCGGTATACTGGCAGTTGTCCACATCGCTGCATATGCCGTCGCCGTCATCATCGTTCTGTCCCGGGCCGGGGCAATCGTCGCAGTCATCGCCGATACCGTCTCCATCCGAGTCGGCGTACGGGAATGCACACGGTTCGGGAAAGATCTCGACGGTTCCGCACATATCGGGATTGGCTTTGACATTTCGACTATATTCGTCAAACGACATGCACGCGATTACCTCGGTGTTTTCGAGCGCCTCGCGGTGACTGGTATAGGTAACGTCGGTAATATTGGACCAGTCATCATAATCAGTGAGTGTCTGATAACTGGTACCGCCGCCGCAGGGAAAATCGGCCAGGTCAACTGCCACCGGCGTCAGGTCAATAATGCCGTTGCAATTCCAGTCGACCGGACCATAGCCCATTCCGAATGTCTCGTACAGGTTATTTTCATTCAGGGGCGGTAGGAGTCCGTGGGAATAATCGAGATTGCGAAAGGGGCTGCATTCACCTGTCATTTCCTCACACATCATTTCCTGACGCACTCCGGAGACCTGGTACCGATAAGACATGATACTGGCATAATTGGGCTTATACGCGCCCACCGTGTTTTGACTCTGATCGCCGGCGTGGTGGAGTCCCAGGTTGTGGCCCAGTTCATGGACGAAGGAGCCGGCACGGTCAAACGGTGTACCGACCTCATCCAGCGTCCACGAACCGCCGAGAGAGACGATGAAGTCGTCTCCCAATACTTCCGCGAGTCCGGAAGAACCGGTCCCGGCACCGTAGTCGTAAAGATGGGCCATGATGCAATAATGCCAACCCGGTTCGCCCAGATGATCGCAATAATTTTGCTTGATCCACCCAAAACCCGTGTTCGGCGTCATGTTGGTGAACACATTGCCGTTGACATTACCAAGCACATCGACGTGCGGCAGGGGATCGCTGATTTCGATATTCATCACGATTCCCTGACAGGCGAACATTTCCACCACCGCATCGATTTCGGGTTGAAGCAACTCGTGCGAGTGATCATCCGCGACCATATAATCGACCTCGACATTGATGGTATCGATTTCGAGCGCGGTTTTAGCTGTCAGGAGCGCAATTCTGAGATCTTCGCTCATCTGTTCCTGCGGATGCGTATTACTCAGGGGACCGGCGTCATTCTTGATCTGCGCCGAAACGAAGGTCAGGGAGGCTATCATCAAAACCCCGGCGATCAGCACTGTGCGTGTCCAACTCATCGTATTATCCTCCTCACCTGTAATTCCCCTCCGGCGTTCGTGGAATCTATATCAATCCCGGCGCCTGACCGGCGCCTGTGGACAGCAGGATACCACCGGGGGCGGTCCGCTCTTGAAAATATAGGTAATCAAATAGACAGCGTCGCCGATGTTGACCGCCTCATCGCCACCGGCGTCGCCACAGCACAGGGGATCGGGAGCAGAACCGCCCTTGAAAATATAATTGATGATATGCACTGCGTCACCGATGTTGAGGTCACGGTCGCCGTTGGCGTCGCCGCAGACGACATCGCAGTCGTCCGGTATGCCGTTGCCGTCGGCATCGAGATTATCGTCAAAACCGGGACAGAGATCGCACACATCTCCGACTCCATCTGCGTCGCTGTCATTCTGATCCGGATTGTACGTTGCCGGGCAATTATCGCAATCATCAGGCAATCCATCTTCGTCAGCCTCAGCCAAATCATCATGACCGGGACAGACATCGCACAAATCGCCCACACCGTCGCCATCGGCGTCGGCCTGATTGGGATTGTCGGCGTGCAGGCAGTTGTCGGTTGCATCGGGCACCCCGTCGCAATCGAAGTCGCCGGTGCACGATCCTCCATTGGTGGTGTTGATAAATATCATGTTCCCGGCCACAAGGTCGATATCGCCGTCGCCGTCGACATCCCCGCCGAATATATCCTGAGCAGAGGCGCCTACATCATAATAGTCCAGGTAGACAAATTCGCCGGCGCCGTTATTCTGATAGATGAAGATAACAGGCCAGGCGGATTCTAAAACCAGGTCATTATCGCCGTCGCCGTCAAGGTCGGCGGCAAACCCATCCGACATTTCTCGCGGCAGGCCGGCGCCGACGACAAGGGAGAAATTTCCGGCGCCGTCATTGAACAAAACCCGGCTGGTATCCTGCGCGCTTAGAAGCACCAGATCGATATCATTATCCCCATCATAATCCCCCGGGATAATATTGCTCGTGGTATAGCCGGAGGAATACAGGACCGGAGAGGCATACAAGCCGTCACCGTTATTCAACATGATCCTGATACCACCCGATCCGGAAACGGTAACGATCAGATCGTGGTCTCCGTCATTGTCGAGGTCGGCCCCCGTAATCCTGACAGGATTGTCGATATCGTAGTCAAATCGAGCCTCGAACAGCGTAATATTCCCGAAGGCCGGCGCCGCCCACAGAAGCACGCTTAATAGAAAATACACGGTAGATTTCATTATAGACTCCTTTGCCGGATATAAACATAGACCCCCTGCATTGAGTCGATTACTGTTCTTTATAATATTCCGGTGCCCTAAGCCCCAGAATCTATCAATCAATTTTCAAAGATTCGTCCCGGCCGATGGATCGCCGCCAAATGAATGCTGTCGCGCTGAGTTGTAGGGACTTGAGATTTCCCCCGTCGATAAATTCAATATAAAGATAATAAACAATGGAATCTATGTCAACCGATATTTTTACTCGAGACACTAAAATTTACACAAAAGAATTTACGCTACCCCCGGCAAATGGTCGATTTGTCCTTGGCCACCGCTGATTGAAACCGGTTCGTGCGCACAGAAAGAGACAGAACGGGTGGCCCGCGGCTTCAGCTGCAGGAATACAGCGCGTCCATCAGGTAGAGAATTCACTGACAACAGCAATATTGTCAATGGGCGGCCGGCAGCCTGAGGGAGCGTAGAAAAAACCCGGCAGGCTTTATATATAGCAACAGAACAGACTAAATGTCATTCCCGCGCAGGCGGGAATCCATGTTGATCAATAAAATATGGGTGCCTTATTCTAACACATGACAGAATCACACGACTGGCCTGATGGAAACAGGGTTTTTCGACACGCCCTTCAGCTGCAGGGATACGGCACCGCTATCACATGGGAAATTTGCCGGGTGGCCAACAGCTTTGCTGTGGGAAATGAGTCCCGATATCAAAAGGCTCTCATTGAGCAACTTGCTGCACCATCGATCCCTTTTTAGTAGCGAATAGATGCAGTTTGTGGCGCGGGGCCTATATATAGAAGGGGTTGGTCGAAAGCAGGAGCATCTATACGAATGGCAAAAAATGTAATCACCAGCCGCAATGCGGACGATATCGATAACTCGTTGCGACACATAAGGGGATTTTGGGAATTGCAAAAATGACAAAACGAACCCATTTCGCTGTAAGCCGTTGTCCCCGTTCATAGTGCCTGGAATTTTCATCGGACCGAGTGTGGATAACTGTGATTCCGGTTTCGCCACCCTCAAAGAATCGCCATCTCCTCACCGATTACGGTCGTTTAACATGCGACCACATCTCTATGAAAAGGAAATACCATGAACGGCAACAAGACCACATTCAAGGCCGCGGCGGTTCAGACTGCCCCGGTGTTTATGAACAAGAAGGCTACCATCGATAAAGCCTGTGATCTGATAAACGAGGCCGCCCGTGAGGGCGCTTCTCTCGTCGTGTTCCCGGAAGCTTTCGTATCGGGTTATCCAGATTGGGTTTGGGTCCTGCCGCCGGCCAAAAAGGATCAGATCAACGAACTCTACCGCGAATTGCTTGAAAACGCTGTAACTATCCCGGATGATTCCGTCGACCGTCTGGCCGAGGCGGCCAAGAAAGCCGGAGTCTACGTCACCATCGGCGTCAATGAACGAAACACCGAGGCCAGCAATTCCAGCCTTTTTAATACGCTGCTGTATATCGGACCGGATGGCCGGGTCCTCGGCAAGCACCGGAAACTGATACCCACAGGCGGCGAACGACTAATGTGGTCGCAGGGCGGCGGCGATACGCTGGTGTCAATCGACACCGATATCGGAAAGCTGGGGGGACTGATCTGCTGGGAAAATTTCATGCCGCTTGCGAGAACCGCCATGTATGTAAAAGGCGTTCAAGTCTATGTCGCGCCGACGTGGGATTCATCGGAGGCATGGCATATCGCCATGCGGCATATCGCCCGCGAAGGCGGCATGTTTGTCATAAGCTGCGCCCCATGCCTGAGGGCGGACGATATCCCTGACCGCTATGAATTCAAGAAGCATTATCCGGCAGGGCGTGAATGGATCAATAAGGGTCAAAGCTGCATTGTCGGCCCGAATGGCAAAATTCTGGCCGGGCCGCTCGAAGCGGAACAATCGATCTTGTATGCGGATATCGACCTGAATGAAATCCCGTCTCAGAAATGGCTTTACGACGTGGCCGGTCACTATTCCCGCCCCGACGTTTTTCAGTATGCGGTGAAGAGCGAAACGACGGATTGATCATTCGCTATTTACGTAGGTGGCCTGCAGCTTTAGCTGCAGGAATACATCGCGTCCATTCGGCGGCGAACTATGCGCCGTGCATACTCATGGAGGATATTTATCTGATACAATGATGCGGTGCGGCCTGCTCCTGCAGGAATTTCTCGGCGTCGGCTCCGTGCAGCATCGCCAGCGTCGCCAGAAAACCGGCCTCCACACAGGTGTCGCCGAGCACCGTCACGCTTCGCGGCGCGCCCGCCACCGGCCACCCGGTGCGTGGATTGAGAATATGCCCCATCCTGACACTGTCCACGATGCAAAAGCGACGCGCATCGCCGCTGGTGGCGACGCCGCCGTTGGTAAGATTGATCTGACCGACGGCGCTGTCCTCGCGCCCGGGATCTTCGATCCCCACCATCCACGGCGTCGGCCTGTCGCCGGAAGCGATGCCTCGGATATCGCCGCCGAAATTGACCATCAACGATGCTCCGGACTCTCGAAACAACATCTCGGCCACGACGTCGACGGCGTATTCCTTGCCGATGCCCCCAAAATCGATTTCCATGCCGGGCTGCATGCGAAGGCGGCGACCGTCCCAGTGAATCTTGTCCCATCCGACCAGGCTGAGAATGGATTCGATCAATGCTGTATCCGGCGTGAATGCGGAACCGTCAAACTTCCACGCCCGGCGCAGCACCCCGGATGTGATATCGAACAATCCCTCGCTGAGATGATAACACTCTTCGGCATAATTCAGCAGACGCGTCAATTCCTCATCGGCCCCAACCGGCTCACCGTTGCTGCTATTGATGGCATGGATAATATTATCGTCGCGATACCGGCTGAATTTGTGTTCGATGCGGCGCGTCTCCGAAAACGAGAGCGAAGCCAAATGCTTGGCTTCGCTCCGGTCTTCGCATCGCACAGAAATTTCGCACGGGCTCGCCATCGCGCTGAAGGTGATGATCCAGTGCGATTCATTCCGGCGCACGTCATATTCGAGCCCGGTTTCAGAAATCATGGCTGAATCCCAGACGAACCATCGCCGCGTCCATATCGGGAAACAGGTTGTGCCGGCTCAGTACCCCGAACGACGACGGCGGTGGGCTGATGTCTCCCGCCTGCCGATAGTACTCGACCCCCAGGCTGAGATACATCCCCTGCTGTATGGGAAAGAAATATTGCAATCCGACGGTTATGGCATGAAACGGTGCCAGCCGATAGTCGGCAGATGCATGCGCCGGCAGGGAAGAGCCATCGACCAGAAACGTCCGATAGAAATCCGCGCCCGTCTGACGGTACCAGCGGAAATGCGGTTCCAGAGCATGCCCGGCGGTCAATGGCAGCCGGTAGTGCAGATCGACCGTTTGCGATTTGATTCCCCAGTCGTCCCAGAAATACCGATAGGAAACATCGACGGTATGTCCGCCGATATAGCGGCGTATCTCGGCATAAAGAGCCTGTTTCGCACGGCTGCCGGGACGGGACTCATACAAATACGCCACCGGCTCGCCCGGATCAGATGCCGACGGTCCCTGAACAACGCTCAACAATTTGTATGGATCATTGAGATAACCCGAGGTGTGATCGAATGAATAATCAACCCGCACGATGGTCTTGCGGTCCAGCACCTGCGTTAAGCCGAGGACGGCGTCGAAAACGTTTTTCCCCATTCCGGGGCCGGAACCGCGACCTTCCTCGCCGTCTACACCTTCTCTTTCGCCGCCGCCGTCGTCATTGGTCGCTGCTGCAAGGGGAGTCAACGGCGTAGGCGCGCCGCCGAGCGGACGGACAAGATCATGCGAAAAGGCCGCCGATCCCGACACGGTCGTGTTCTTACGATTGAAATCACGAGTCAAACCAATGTTGGTGCCCAATGACGTGTAGTCGTGTTCGGTCGAAAGATGCGCGCCGAAAACGGCCGAGGTCAGCCGGTCGAGCGGCTGCGTCAAACTGCCGTCGAGACTGTATCGAGTATCTTTGAATGTGTTATCGAGCGGAATCTCACCCGGCTTGACGGAATATGAGCCGCTTCCCGATGCCCGCGTAAATGTCTGGACATGGCTGGATATGGTCGCCCCATTCGGGGATGCCCCGGTAAGACCGTCGAGCGTTATTCGGGCGTTGAAAAGGCGGGCACCTTTCAGGGCGCGGGTTAGGCTGAATATTCCCTCAGCCGCCTGAACGCGATTCACTTCCGAGTACAGGAGGATGGATGACTCTACCCGATTATCGCCCTCGGCGTGAACTGCGCCGCTGCCGAGCAGGGTGGCGGTGATGGCGGCAAGCGCGCCGCGGATCGATGCTTTTCCGCTCAATTGCATCCGCAACCGCCTCCGCCGAAGCCACGTCCGCCGCTCGACGCCTCTTTGCTGAAATAGATATGATCATCGATGGCCCGATCCAGGGCCGGGCGGTCCATCTGCATTTCGGGCTTGGAAAGGACATCCCGTTCCCAGACCTGAACCCCGACCGAACTGCAACCGGACAGGAACAGTAGCGTCAGGAGCGCCACCATCATACTCAGAAAAAATACCAGCCGTTTCATTTTGTTTTCCCTTTGTTCAGCAGTTGCCCGATGATCGCGTCCAGACTATCGGCCTCTTCCTGGTGAAATCCCCGGTTCTGGATCACCAGACGACCATCGCGGCCATATACAAATGACGTCGGCATTGCCTCAAGCCCGTACCGCTTCGCGATCTCACCCGTGGAATCGAAGACCACCGAAAAGGCGGGCTTGATATCTTCAAGAAATTTCAACGCCGCCTTATGATCCTTGTCGACGCCGACGGCGACGATTTCGAATCCCTTTTGATGATATTTTTCATATAATCCCTGCATCCACGGAAACGAATGACGGCAGGGAACGCACCATGACGCCCAGAAATCGACATAAACGACTTTTCCGTCCAATGAGGTCGAATCGGGCAAAATGGTTTGGATGGCGCTGATGGAATCGGCGGTGTTTTTCGCCTGAATAGTCGTTGCCGGGGCTGTCAGTATCAGCGACGCTGAAATAAAAAATCGCGCGACTCTGACATGTAATGCGTAGTCAGCCATGAATCAGTTGCGCCTTTCTTTCGAGAGGTTTCTTCTGACTGCTGCTTTAACTCCAAATCGTTACCGACCGGCTCTACGCACCCTCCTTATCTGGCATACACTGGCGGTTTCATTCCGGGCCGCCGGGGAACTGACGGCCAGTTTAATCATTTAACCCATAGCGAAATATTTTGTTCCGAAACAGAGAGAAAAACAACCCATTAATTATTCTTGGACGCTGTTCCCACTGATAGACAACATCTTACCCGAATCAATGTGCCTGAGGCGATACCTGCTCAAGCACCGGTTCCTGCGCGGGACGTTTCCGGGACGAAAAATACGTGTATAGGGCCGGAATTACATACAGCGTCAGACCCAGCGAAAACAGTAGGCCGCCGATGATGACAATTCCCATCGATACGCGGCTTCTGGCGGCGGCGCCGAGGGCCAACGCGATCGGCAACACCCCGAACACGGTCGCCAGGCTGGTCATGAGAATAGGCCGGAACCGCTGCGCGGCGGCGTCGATGGCAGCCTCGCGTGATACCAGTCCCTGCGCCTTGCGCTGGTTGGCGAATTCCACGATCAGAATGCCGTTTTTGGTCACGATTCCGACCAGGGCAATGATCCCGATCTGGCTGAATATGTTGAACGTCAGCCCGAAAAGCCATAGCGACAGAATCGCTCCCGCCAGGGCCAGCGGCACGGTGAACATGATTATAAGCGGATCGCGGAAACTCTCGAATTGCGCCGACAGGATCAGATACACCAGAATCAGCGCCAGGAAGAAGGCGAACAGCAGCGTGTTGGAACTCTCGGTGTATTCCTTCGCCGTTCCCGACAGCGCCGTGGAAAACGATTCATCGAGCGTCGACTTGGCGATCTTGTCCATCTCGTCGATGGCGCTTCCGAGGGTGTATCCCGGGGCCGGCGAGGCGCTGACCGTCGCCGATACGTAGCGGTTGTATCGGTACAACTGCGGCGGATTGGTGCGGTAGGAGAGGCTGACGATATTATCCAGCTGGATCAATTCGCCGCGACTGTTGCGGACATAGATGGAACTCAGGTCGAGCGGCTCATCCCGGTTGGCCCGATTAGCCTGGGCGATCACCGAATACTGCTTGCCGTTCAGAATGAAATACCCGTAACGCTGGCCGCTGTAATACAGCTGCAGCGTTTGGGCCACGTCGCGCACCGTGACGCCGAGCGCCCGGGCGCGGTTGCGGTCGATATTGACCGTCAGTTCCGGTTTGTTGAATTTCAGATTCAGATCGACCACCTGGAAGGCCGGATCGGCGTCAGCTTTTTCCATGAACGTCGGGATGACCGATTTCAGCTTGTCGAGGTTCGGGGCTTCAATGACGTACTGCACCGGCAGCCCCGAACGACGGCCGCCGATAGTTTGCTCCTGCGTCACAAATGCCCGCGCGAATGTTTCTTTTCTGATCTGCCGGGATATGGCATCGGCGATTTCCTGCTGGGTGCGCTCGCGTTTATCCGGAGACACAAGGCCCAGCCGCACGAATCCCGAATTGACCGCGCCGCTGGATCCGAATCCGGGAGCGGTGACCGAGAGAATCACATCGCGCTCCGGCAGGGTGTCGACGATATCGATGAGCTTGCCGACATAATCCCGCATCATGCCGTATGACGTTCCCTCGGGAGCCAAGGCGCTGATCATCAGGCGGCTCTTGTCCTCCATCGGGGCAAGTTCCGATGGAATCATTGCCCCGAGGCCGAATATGATCGCCAGCGCCGTAATCATAATCGCCGGGGCGGGCCAGCCGCGCCTTATGAAGGTCCCCAGCGACCGGCGGTAAACCGTCGCCAGGCGGTTGAAGCCGCGTTCGCTGAGCTGGAATAACCGATTTTGATGCTCCTGCTTACGCAGCATCCGGGAACTCATCATCGGCGTCAGGGTCAACGATACGAAGGCCGAAATAAGGACGGAGCCGGCTACGACAATACCGAACTCCCGGAAAAGCCGTCCCGTCAAACCCTGGAGAAAAATGATCGGCAGAAAAACCGCGGCCAGGGTGATCGTCGTCGAGATGATCGCGAAAAAGATTTCCTTCGAACCTTTGTGCGCGGCCTCGATGGGCGACATGCCCTTTTCCACTTTACTGTAAATATTTTCGAGCACGACGATGGCGTCATCGACGACGATTCCCGTCGAGAGCACGACTCCCAGCAGCGTGAGAATGTTGATGGTGAAATCGGCCAGATACATGATGAAGAACGCGCCGATCAACGAAATCGGGATGGCCACCATCGGGATGATGGTCGTGCGCCAATGCCGCAAGAAGGCGAAAATAACCAGCAGCACCAGGATAAAGGCGATAAGGATCGTCTCTTCGACCTCGGAGATAGCCTTGCGGATGTTGGCGGTGGCATCCATGGCCATATTGACCTGGACGTCGGGCGGCAAATCACGTTTAATCTGGTCGATGCGGCGATAGACTTCATCGGCGATGGCGATGTTGTTGGAACCGGGCTGAGGCGTGACGGCGATCCCGACCATGGGGATGCCGCCGTTGCCGCGCAAGAGCGTCCGTTCGTTCTCCGGCGCCAAAACCGCTTCGCCGACGTCCCGGAATTTCACCACCGCTCCGTCATCCTCTTTGATGATAAGATCATTGAATTCCGCCGGCGTGCTCATGCGGCCGAAGGTGCGGATCGACAATTCCGTACCTCGTCCCTCGATCAAACCGGCCGGCAGCTCAACGTTCTCGCGATTTAAAGCGTCGCGTACGTCGAGCGGGGTGAGCCCGTGGGCGGCGAGCTTGGCGGGATCGATCAGCAGTTTGATCGCGTATTTTTTCTCGCCCCAAATCCCGATGTCACTGACGCCGGGGATGGTCTGGAGACGTTCCTTGAAGATATTGTTGGCGATGGCGGACAGTTCCAGCAAGCTGCGGCGGCTGCTTTGAACCGTCATGGCCATTATCAGGGTCGCGTCGGCGTCGGCCTTGGATACGATCGGCGGGTCGGCATCGGGGGGGATATTCCGTACCGCCCGCGAAACCCGGTCGCGAACGTCGTTTGCCGCCGTCTCCATATCGACACCCAGTTCAAACTCAACCCTGATCGTGCTCCGGCCGTCCCGGCTGGTCGAGGACAGCGAACGGATGCCGGCGATGCCGTTGATCTCCTCCTCCAACGGTTCGGTGATCTCCGACTCGATGACGTCGGCGTTGGCGCCGGTGTAACTGGTCGATACGGTGACGATGGGGGGATCGACGCTGGGATATTCCCGAATTCCGAGAAATGCAAAACCGAGCACCCCGAACAGGACGATCAGGATGGAAAGAACGGTGGCAAGGACCGGTCGATTGATGCACAATGATGAGATGGTCATGACGCGATCACTTTTGCGAGTTTGCTATGGAGGTGAGTGTTACGGCTTTGCCCTCGGTCAACTGCAGCAGCCCCGTCGTGATCAGGGTGTCATCAGCAGCGAGCCCGTCGGTTATTTGGACGTCACGATCGGTACGGATGCCGATCGTCACGGGCACGGAATGAGCGGTTCGGTTGCGGCACACGAACACGTAATTGCCATCCATCTGCGGGACAACCGCTCCGCTGGGAATCAAGACCGCGTCGGGGAATCGCTGAAGCGTGATTTTGACTTTGGAGAATGACCCGGGGATCAGATGGCCCTCGGAATATGGCAGCACGGCACGGGCCTTGATCGTCCGCGTGGCCGGGTCCACCTTGGCCTCGACCGCGAACACGACTCCCTCCCGCCATTCCTGCGCATTTCCCACTTGCACCATGACCCGAGTTCCCTCATGAATCTGCGTGGCGTGCCTTTCGGGCACCGAGAATTCGACCTTGAGAGAATCGAGATCCTGTATGGTGGCGACGCGGGTCGCCGGTGTGATGAAACTTCCCTCGCTGACATAGCGAAGCCCGACGACACCGTCAAACGGGGCCACGATCCGGGTCTTGGCGATCTGCGACTCGATGACCTCGCGCTCGGCCTTTATCATATCCAGGGAGTTCAGCGACTTGTCGTACTCCTCCTGGCTGATGCCGTTGATATCCAAAAGCGCCTTTTTCCGGCGTTCATCCTCGGCGGCGAGCTTTTCTTCAAGTTGTTTACGTTTGAGCTGCGCCTGCAACTCCTCATCGTTTATCTTGATTAAAATATCCCCTCGCGAAACATGCTTCCCCTCCTGAAATTGGACGCCGACCACACGGCCGGAAATTTCCGGACGAAGCTCCACCTCTTCGCTGGCGAACAGAGTGCCGGTCGTAAAAATATTATTCTCGAACATCTGCGGCTGAATCACGAGCGCTTCCACCGGAAGGGCCTGGCTGCCGCCCCGGCTTCGGGGGTCGGATTCGGTCTTGCTGCAACTGGCCAGCGCCACCAGGGAAAGCGCGACTGTCGTCAGAACAAAGGCCGCGCGAAGCGTACGTGCAAGGGTCATATGTTTGCCTTTCATAATCAAGCTATTATACGCGAAAGTCTCCCAAAAGGAAAGCGCGAAGATTAATTTAACGCATGTTTTGCAAAGGGAGGCGGCCGGTTTCCGGCCGAGCGGTGGGGACGGCTTCCCTTGTCCGGCCGCCTAATCATTGCCTCTTCTTTCGACCTTTGGCCGGCAGTTTTGTATAAAACAAATGTTAATACATGCGCCCGTCGCTGATCGTCCGGAGATCTGTCGGCCGTACCCGACACTTATCCGGCGAGGTCACACGGTCTTTCGGCGCCGGTGGGAGATGAACGATTCGGAGTATATATGAAATATTATAGAGGAGTAAGTAGATGCGCTTATCGATTTCCCGGCCGGGATCACCGTTGATGACGCATCCAAAGACGGTGGATACGATGAGCCTGATACGGACCAAAATGAGATTCAAGAAATTATCGCCGATTGTCACGGCTGTCGTCATTTTGGCTCTGGTCCCCCTCTCATGCCACAGTGCCTATTCAGCGGAAACGATCGCCGGTCAATCCGTGCGTCTCGATGAATCCGGCAGTCACCGCATAACGTCGACTTCGCCGCACCGGGGGTCGATTTTCCGAGAGCTCGGTTATGATTTCAAGTATCTCTCCGGCGATCCATCCTTCTATCTATTGATGGCGGGTTTGTCGGTAACCCCGTCGTTTGTTTCGCACGAGGCACCCGAAATCAACGAAGCCTGGGCCAATAATCTGAAGGTTGATCATGTCTTTGAACTCGGCAATGTGATGGGAAATGGCGTGCTGCCGTTCACAACCTCGATATTGGCCTTGACCTATGGCAAGCTCGCTCATCAACCGGGAGCTTCCGATTTCGGTTCGGATTTGCTGAGAGCACAGGCCATTAATGGGATCTTAACACTGTCATTGAAAGGTATAATCAATCGACCGCGTCCCGACGGGGCTCCCTATAGCTTCCCGTCAGGCCATACCTCGACCTCTTTTGCGACCGCCGCCGTTATCTATCGCCATTTCGGATGGAAATGGGGATTGCCGGCCGCCGCCGCCGCGACATATGTGGGCCTTTCCCGTCTGCAGGAAAACAAG
This sequence comes from uncultured Ignavibacteriales bacterium, assembly GCA_964549765.1. GTDB lineage: Bacteria > Zixibacteria > MSB-5A5 > GN15 > JAAZOE01 > CAZJWR01. The sequence continues at coordinate 29,745 of CAZJWR010000025.1, read as the reverse complement.
CATTACCTCAGCGACGTCATCGCCGGAGCCGTTCTCGGCGGCTATGTGGGCTATAAGGTTGCCGGAAGGCCCAGCGGCAACAAATCGCTGAGTATCGTGCCGATGGCTGGCGATATGTACGGAATCAGAGCTTCAATCAGATTTTGACCGGGCGATTTGCGGACCGGACGCCTATCTCGATAATTCTTATTGAGTTACGGGCGACCTGGCCTGCCGGGCTGTCCGGCCGCACGGGTAATTGAGGCGGGAGATCGCCGCGTCGCAGCGGAAAAAAACGTGGGGAGGGAGCCCCGATATTTCCCTTGATATTTCCCGGAGATGTATTATACTACAGGGCTTTAGGCCCATAGGGCAAGTGTGCCCTGAACCGAACAACGGAGACTGTGCTTGGCCCGGCCCGAAACTGATACGGCCATGGGTAGTACCGAGTTATGTTTGACAGCCTGACCGAAAAACTGGAAGCGACGTTTAAGAAACTGCGCGGCCACGGAACGCTGACGGAAAGCAACATCAAGGAGGCGCTCAAGGACATCCGGCGCGCTCTTCTCGAAGCCGACGTCAACTACAAAGTCGTCCGCGATTTCATCAACGACATCCAGGAAGAAGCCATCGGCACGGCCACCATCCGTTCGGTCGAGCCCGGCCAGTTGATCGTCAAGATCGTCCACGAGCATTTGGTGAAACTTTTGGGCGAGAAGGCGGCCGAAATATACGTTTCGCCGAATCCGCCGTCGGTGATCATGATCTGCGGCCTGCAGGGTTCGGGCAAAACCACCCTGACGGCCAAGCTGGGACTGCAGTATAAAAAGAAAAATATAAAGCCTTTGCTGGTGGCCGCCGATCCCTATCGCCCGGCGGCGATCAAGCAATTGCAGACTTTGGGCAAACAGATCGGTATCGACGTATTCGAGATGGGTCAGGCCAAGCCGCAGGATATCTGCCGTGAAGGTCTGGAATACGCAAAGAGAAATTTCGTCGACCTGATTATCCTCGACACCGCCGGACGGCTGCATATCGATCAGCAATTGATGGACGAGCTGGCCGACATCAAAAAGATGTTGTCACCGCAGGAAATCCTCCTGGTCGCCGATGCCATGACCGGCCAGGACGCCGTCAATGTCGCCAAGGAGTTCCACGACCGGCTGAATATCACCGGGGTGGTGCTGTCCAAAATGGACGGCGACGCGCGCGGCGGCGCGGCTCTGTCGATCCGGGCCGTGACCGGATGCCCGATCAAACTGGTCGGGACGGGTGAAAAAATGACCGATCTGGAGCCGTTCTATCCCGAGCGGATGTCGTCGCGGATTCTGGGCATGGGCGATATTGTCTCGTTCGTCGAGAAGGCCCAGGAAGCGGTTGATATTCAGGAAGCGGAGAAGCTGGAACAGAAGCTGCGCAAGCAGCAGTTCACGCTGGAAGATTTCTACGATCAGATGCAGCAGCTCAAAAAAATGGGACCGCTGGAGTCTCTTCTCGAGATGATTCCCGGCGTCGGCAAAGCGCTCAAAGGAGCCACGCTCGATCCCAACGCTATGAAGCGGGTCGAGGCGATGATTCTGTCGATGACGCTCGAAGAACGGCGCCAGCCGGAGATCATCAACGGTTCCCGGCGCAAGCGGATCGCGAACGGCTCGGGAACGACCGTCCAGGATATTAACCGGATGCTCAAGCAGTTTGCGCAAATGCGGAAGATGTTGAAAAACGTACATAAATTGAAAATCAAGGGCCTGCCCAAAGGCATGATGCCCTTTTAGCCCTTAGTATAAGGAAGGAGCTATTGGCCACAACCATTAGATTGAAGCGTATGGGCGCCAAACGGCGTCCGTACTTTCGCGTTATCGCGATTGACTCCCGGAAAGCGGTGACCGGCCCCGCGCTGGAAATTCTGGGACACTATTCGCCGATTAACAAACCGGCCGAGGTAGTCGTCGATGAAGAACGGATCTTCAAGTGGCTGGACGATGGCGCGCTGCCGTCCGACACCGTCGCCTCTCTGTTCACCCAGATCGGCCTTACCAAAAAGTACCAGGCCAAAAAGGCGGGACAGGATATTTCGGAGATGACGATCAAGACGACCATAACCGAACGGCCGAAGAAACGTAAAGAGAAAAAGAAATCCGAATAGCTCTTTACTTTGTTAATGCCATTGCGTAGGTAATGCTGTTTGCTACCGCTGAATAAGGAGTACGGAATGAAGGAGTTTATTGAGACTATCGTCAAGGCGCTGGTTGATCATCCTGATCAGGTTTCGCTCACGGAGGTCCAGGGTGAAAGAACCACCGTATACGAACTGCATGTCGGCGAAGGTGACCTCGGCAAGGTAATCGGCAAACACGGCCAGACGGCCAAATCGATCCGCACCCTCATCGCGGCCATTTCGGCCAAAAAGGGCAAGCGGGCGGTGCTCGAGATTCTGGAGTAAGTGGCCAAACGACCGGACTATATTGTGATCGGCCGGTTCGGACGGACGCGCGGTGTATCCGGTGAAATATATATCACCCCGGCAACCGACGATCCGAACCGCTTTGCGGAATTGCACGAAATAATCGTCGTCGGGCCCGATCGGCGGCACACTGTGGTATTGGAAACGGCGGCCATTATCGGCGGCCGTGTGGTTGTTAAAGTCGAAGGGATCGACAGCCGCGAAGAAGCTGCGAAATTAACCGGCTTGTCGATCGAGATTCCGATCGAACTGTTGCGGCCCCTGCAGGACGGACGCTATTACCAGTTCGATCTGATCGGCTGCCGGGTCGAAGGCGTCGACGGAACCGACTACGGCGTGATCGAAGAAGTGATGTTTTATCCGGCGAGCGACCTGTACCGGATAGTTTCGGAACGCTTCGGCGAGGTTCTCTTTCCGGCGGTGGATCGATACGTGATAAGGATTGACATCGACGGAAAAAAGATTATAATCGATCCTCCGGCGGGACTGTTCGTCCCTAAAGAGGACCCGAGCTGAAGCCGGTGACATGCTGAAGATCGACGTTATTACGCTCTTTCCCCCGGCGCTGGAGGCGCCGCTGACATCATCGGTGCTGGGCCGGGGAAAGGAAAGCAAGCTCTTTGACATCAACATCATCAACCTGCGGGATTTCGCCACCGACAAGCACAAGACCGTCGATGACACCCGTTTCGGCGGCGGCGGCGGCATGGTGCTCAAACCGGAACCGCTGGCGGCGGCGCTTGACAGCCTGGGAATCGACTACGACCATCTCGACCGCGACCGCATGCGGATAGTTTTGACCGCGGCAGCGGGCCGCTTGTTCGACCAGCCGACCGCCATCAAGCTGTCGCTTCTGGAGCGGCTGGTGATCATCTGCGGCCATTATAAAGGCGTCGATGAGCGTATCCTGCGGTTGTATCCGATAGATGAACTATCGATCGGCGAATTTGTCCTGACCGGAGGCGAACCGGCGGCGTGGGCGATTATCGACGCCGTTTTGCGACTGATCCCCGGTGTGATGGGGAATTTCGAATCGGCCATCGACGACTCGTTCACTGAAGATCGCCTTCTGGGCGCACCGGTATACACGCGGCCCCCGGAATTTCGCGGGTTGACCGTGCCGGATGAGTTGCTGTCGGGCAATCACGAGGAGATACGGAAATACCGCCGTATGGCGGCGATAGAAAAAACGTACCTTACGCGGCCCGAACTGTTGGACAACGTCGACTTAAATGCGGATGAAAAAGCGTTTTTGGAGAAAATAAAGAAATCTCAATAGAAGGGAGGGATTCTTATGAAAAGAATCGCCCAACTGGAAAGCCAGTACAAAAAGAACATACCCCCATTCCGATCCGGCGACACCGTGCGGGTGCATTACCGGATCAAGGAAGGCGACAAGGAACGCATCCAGGTGTTCCAGGGGACGGTCATCAGCCGTCGCGGAGCCGGCGTCGGCGCCACCTTTACGGTGCGCAAGATATCGGCGGGTGTCGGCGTTGAACGTGTGTTTCCGCTTCATTCGCCGAATATCGCGCGGATAGAGAAGACCATGGCTGGCGACGTCAAACGGGCCAAGCTGTATTATCTGCGCGGCCTGACCGGCAAATCGGCCCGGATCAAACGCAAACTTGAAATCGCCGGCGCGACTGCGAACGGTGAGAGCGATACACAGGCAGTCACATCCGGCAAGGTGAAAGAAGCCAAAGCGGCCAAATCTGAAGAGGCCGCCGACACTCCAGAATCCACCGACGCCGAACAGCCCACAGAAAAGAAGGCCGAAAAACCGGAATAGATGTATTCGATATGGCATTCACGAAAAGCCGCCTTCCGGGCGGCTTTTTTCATTATATGCAAAATGCGATTTTGTGGCTGGCGTATGTCCTCGTGCGCCAGCATGAAAATCAGCCCATGTCGTTGCGCGGAGCAGGCGGCCCACCTGAAGAAAGCGGGAACCCACCCTCGATCCCATTCGCCGCGCCGAACGGGATCATCGGATGGGCCACCGATCATCAAAACATGGCGCGCCATCCGTAATCAATAATAGACCGTGTCATTTCGTGGAGCGGCCGGCCCGCAAAGGTCGGCCGCGACGAAGCAATCCATGACGTCCGCGCCACGCGGCGGTCGGGCGGACACCGTCGGTTTTGAGCCCCCAAAACGCCGAAACAATCGGAAATTTGCGCGCCGGGGCTTGCAAGGCCTGACCGCACACACTATATTTCCAACCATGATCGGACTGAGAAAACATTCTGCGCTCTGCTGCCTGCTGCTGATCATATCAATTCTGGCTGTCCCCCGGATATCATCAGCGGTAGCCCTCTTCGGCGACTCCGCCACCGACGCCGTCCATCGACTGGCCAAACCGGTCAACGGCTCTCCGAATTATCAGATGAGAGTCCACAAAACCGGCAAGATGGCCCTGACCATTACCAACAAGGGAACCTTCGGCACGGGAACGCTCGGGTCGGTCTTCATCGACGGCGAACTGGCCCTGTCCTGCGAATACCCGATCAATTCCAATATCGAATATCTGTTCCAGGGCGCTCTCTGGGCGGGCGCAGTGGTCGGTTCCGATACGCTGGTGACGGTTGCCGCCGACGGCTGGTTTGGCATGCATGAGATGACTCCGGGATCGGGCCCCGCCGGAGACTTCATTTCGCGCAGCACTTTGCGGTCCAAACCGGATTATAGTCCCGACGCCGTTTCCGAGCAGGATTTTATTTGCACCTACACCGATACGAACACCGACGTGGGGATTACCGGCGGGGAGGACCCCTTTGACAACCGCCCGCATATCCCGTTGAATTTGTCCATCCGGCAAAGCTCTTATGCGTGGAGTTTCGAGTATACCGAGGATTTTGTCATTTTCGACTACAGCATCACCAATATCGGCTCGTTTCCCATCAAGGATTTATATCTGGGCATCTATGTCGACGGCGTCGCTTATCACAAGTCGATCGAATCGAACGGGTTCCGGGATGACGTGTGCGGCTTCCGCCGCACGGTGGCGACGCCCGAGGAATTCTGCATCGATGAAGATACCGTAAATATCGCCTGGATAGCCGACAACGACGGCGACCCGATCGACCACGAATGGGCGCACACGTCGCCGGTCGCGGTGACCGGCGTGCGGGTCCTGCGCACGCCCAACCCCGATTTACAATACAGTTTCAATTGGTGGATCTCCAACAGCGATCCGGCGCTTGATTTCGGCCCGCGCAAGGCCGGAACCGACGAGGACCCGTTCCGATCCTTCGGCAGTCAACTGGGCACGCCCACCGGCGACAAGAACAAATATTATGTCCTGTCCCATCCCGAATTCGATTACGACCAGTTTTTCAGCGCGGTATCACATACCGGGCAGGGATATCTGCCGCCGCCCGACCCGGATCGCGCCGCCGATTTTGCCGACGGGTATGACACCCGGTACCTGCTTTCGTTCGGCCCGTTCGACGTCCAGCCGGGCGATTCCCTACCGATAACCCTGGCTTACGTCGCCGGCGACAGCTTTCACGTCAATCCCGATGATTATCAGAATTATTTTGATCCCCTCAATCCGTCGGTATATTACAACAAACTCAATTTCGCCGATTTGGGCACCAACGCCCGCTGGGCCAGTTGGATTTTTGACAATCCCGGAGTCGACACCGACGGCGACGGCGATTCCGGAAAATTCTGCTGGAGCTATATCTGGACCGATACGACCCTGTTCAATCCGGACAGCAGCGGTCCGGCCGACAGCGTTCATATCGATTCGTTTCCGGTGTATTATGGCGGTGACGGCGTCCCCGATTTTGTCGGCGCCACTCCTCCTCCTCCGCCCAAAATCAAGACCATCCCCGGTTTCGGACAGGTGACGATTCGCTGGAATGGCCAGGACGCGGAAAACGCCCGCGACGTCTTCTCCGGTGTGAAAGATTTCGAGGGTTATCACGTCTATTTCGCCGAAAACGACCGGCAGTCCGATTTCGTGATGCTGGCGTCCTATGATATCGAAGATTACATCATTTATCATTTTGCCGAACTGCCGAGCAGCTATTATCGCGATTCTATCCTGACCTGGAGCCAGGTCGGCGTGCCGGTGACCATCGACAGCCTGCGTCGCCGCTATGGAGACGATTTCGATCCCATGGCGCACGATACGCCATACAAGTTCATCATCGACCCGACCACCCGGGATTACTATTTCTTCGGACCCGAAGGATGGAACGAGTCGGATCTGAACAACCCCCGCAAAATCCACAAGGTGTATCCCAAGGCTTCCAAGTTTGACCCGGCCGACACCACCGAGGACGGATATATGCGGTATTACGAATACGAATACACGATCGACAATCTCAATCCCTCGCAGCCCTATTACTTTACCGTGACCACCTACGATTTCGGGTCATCGGGATCGATGCTCGGCTCCCTGGAATCATCGCCGCTGGTGAACATGGTGCGGGAATACCCGCTCCCGTCGACCGAATCGGTCGAGGAAAACGCCATGCGCGTCATCGTCTACCCCAATCCGTATCGCATCAACGCCGGGTACGCCCGCGACGGCTACGAGAACCGCGACCGCACCCGGGCTGCCGACTGGGCACGCCGGATTAATTTCGCTAATCTGCCCAACGTCTGCACCATTCGGATATTCACCCTCAGCGGCGACCTGGTCAAACAGATCGACCATTACTTCCCCCAGGGTGGCCCGGCCGCGCAGCACGATGAATGGGACCTGATCAGCAAAAACACCCAGGCCATCGTCACCGGCATCTATCTCTGGACGGTCGATTCCGACATGGGCGAGCAGATCGGCAAAATCATCATCATCAAGTAGCTCGAACGCCGAATGTCGCGTGCGGCATCTCCATGAGTCGCGCCTATTCCTCGACCTCATTCCGTGAAAAGAAAAGCTTTCGCTAATATGGCGTCGGCCGTATTTTGAACGGAGAAGATCACCTGAAGCGAGGGGACTCCGTCAATGGATCTAATCACCTGGTTCAAAAATCTCAACCCGGTCGTTCAGGCGCTTTTTGCGACTCTGTTCACCTGGGCGCTGACGGCGCTGGGCGCCGCCGGAGTTTTTCTCGCCAAACATCCGGGGCGGAAATTAATGGACAACATGCTGGGATTCGCCGCCGGCGTCATGATCGCCGCCAGTTTCTGGTCGCTTCTGGCGCCCGCTATAGAGATGTCTGAAGGCGGACCGCTCCCGGCCTGGGTTCCCGCCGCCGTCGGATTTGTGCTCGGAGCCGCCTTTCTGCGAATTCTTGATTTCGTCCTGCCCCATTTGCACCTAAACGCTCCCATGGAGTCCGCCGAAGGCATCCACACCAGTTGGCATCGCAGCGTCCTGCTGGTTCTGGCGATCACCCTGCATAATATTCCCGAAGGTCTCGCCGTGGGCGTGGCGTTCGGGGCCGTCGCCGCCGGGTTACCGTCGGCCGACCTCGCCGGAGCCGTGGCGCTGGCGATCGGGATCGGTATTCAAAATTTTCCCGAGGGTTTGGCGGTATCGATGCCTCTTCGGCGCGAAAAAATCTCACGTCTCAAGGCCTTCTGGTACGGGCAATTGTCGGGTGTGGTGGAACCGATCGCCGGTGTCTTGGGAGCGGCTCTGGTGATACTGGCGCGACCGATTTTGCCCTATGCGCTGGCGTTTGCGGCCGGGGCGATGATCTTTGTCGTGGTCGAGGAGCTGATCCCCGAATCGCAAACCGGCGGACATTCCGATATCGCCACCATCGGAGCCGTCCTTGGCTTCACGGTAATGATGATCCTCGATGTCGCCTTGGGTTGATGTGGCATCGCAGCAAGACTCCCGCCTTAGAAATACCTATGAACATCGGTTGAGATGGTCTGTTATATATAATGGAAAATAATTGCCTCCGGGGCTTGCGTCGGAAGCGATTGTTGTGTATGTATCCCGGAGTCGAAACATCGTGGAAGTGAATCTACATAGATCGAAAAAGTGAATCGAGGATCGTTATGGCGGAAAATAAAGCTTTTAATCAACTGCGGCTAGAGACGCCGCGCGGCCTGGCGCGGGTAAAGCATATTATAGCCGTTGGCAGCGGTAAGGGCGGCGTCGGCAAATCGACGGTCGCGACCAATTTCGCCGTCGCCCTGCGCAACACCGGCGCCAAGGTTGGTCTGCTGGACGCCGATATTTACGGTCCCAGCCAGCCGGGACTGCTTGGCGTGGGATCGCAGCAGCCGCAAGTAAAAGGCGATTTTTTGGTGCCGCTGGAAAAATACGGGCTGGTGTTCATGTCAATCGGACTGCTCATGTCCGAGGATCAGCCGGTGATCTGGCGAGGCCCGATGGCGTCGAAGATGGTCCAGCAGTTCCTCGACAATGTGTTGTGGGGCGAGTTGGATTATCTCCTGATCGATCTGCCGCCCGGATCGGGCGATGTGCAGATCACGCTGGCCCAGCAGGCCTCATTGACCGGCGCCATAATCGTCACGACGCCGCAGCAGGTGGCGCTGGGTGTGGCCAACAAGGGACTCCAGATGTTCCGCCACGTCAATGTGCCGATCTTGGGTATTATCGAGAATATGAGTGGGTTTATCTGCCCCCATTGCGGCCAAAATACGCCCATCTTCAAGGAAGGTGGCGGGGAGAAACTGGCCAAGGCGGTCGGCGTCGAATTTCTCGGCGGCATCCCCATCGATCCCGAATTGATGGCGTCCGGCGACGACGGCGTGCCGCTCCTGGAAAAAACCGCTGATTCGCCGGCGGGCAAGGCCTTTATCGATATGGCGGTGCGATTCAAATCGATCGTGCAGAAAGTCGCGGCCGGATCCGACGAACCGACCTCGATTGAGATCGCCGCCGACGGCAACTTGGCGGTGGCATGGCCGGACGGATTCACCGGCACCATTTCCCCGTACAACCTCCGGATGAATTGCCCGTGTGCGCTGTGTGTCAACGAGGATACCGGGCAGCGTACCCTGGACCCCAAACAGGTGCCGCTGGGTATCAAGATCAGCGGACTGGACAAGGTCGGCCGGTATGCGATCACGATTACGTTCTCGGACGGCCACAACACCGGGATTTATAAATTCGACCGGCTACGGGCGCTTGCGGAGAAACAAGAGGACACGGCCGGTAAATCATTCAATGTTTAGCATAAGGTAGTTTGGTATGGCGAAGGAAAAAACCAGAGAGATAAAGATCATGGCGGAGCCGCAGATGGATCCGAACATCTGCAAATTCATGATCAATCAGCCCGTGTACGAAGGCGTGGTCAACTGCACCGGCAAGGATATGGCCGAGGGGTCGCCGCTTCTGGAAGCGATGTTTGCCATCAAGGGCGTCAGCCAGGTGATGATTTCCGGCGGAACGATCACTGTCGCCAAAAAGTCCAAAGAGGAGTGGGGCGACTTGGCGCGTAAGGTCGGGATCGCCATCCGCGACACCATGAACGAAGGCGGGACCCTGATCGCGGCCGATATAAGGGAAAAACAGCCGGCCGTCGAAGGGCTGCGCGAGAAGATCCAGCAGGTCATCGACGATGAACTCAACCCGGGGCTGGGCATGCACGGCGGCAGCGTCGAACTGATCGACCTTCAGGGAACGACGGTGTTCCTGAGCATGAGCGGCGGTTGCCAGGGGTGTGCGGCGGCCTCGTATACGTTGAAGAACGGCATCGAGCAAATTCTCAAATCACGGGTTCCCGAGGTGACCGAGATTGTCGACGTCACCGATCATTCCGCCGGCGTCGATCCGTATTATCAGTGATTTCGAATTCCGCTGAGGCGCTGATTCAGAATGAGACGGCCGTGATCAAAAGTCGCGGCCGTTTGTGTAAACCGGGCAGAAAAATAATCTCTTGCGAAGCGACGTGGTCAGCGCTTCGTGATGTATCCGAGGCTAGTAATTTACCACTTTACTTTCACCGCCCAATCGGCAAACCGCGTCGGTTTGATCCCGGATTCTTTTGACATGGCATCGATATCGGCATCGTATCCGACCCGGTCGAACCATTCCAGCATGAGCGCATAATCTTCGCTCATCTTGCGGATTTCTTCGATCGGTATCGGGACAAAGCCAATCTGCCTCCCCGAAGCAGAACTTATCGCCTCGGCCGTTTCCGGCATGGTCAGGTTGTCGCCCGCGATGTCAATGGCGCGGCCGTTCAACTTTTCATGATTCTCGAACGCCCACAGCCCGTACTTACCGAGATCGGCCACCGCGATCATCTGGAGTTTGGTGTCCGGCTTGAGGGCGACCATGATATTTCCCTGATCGATAGCGGGCTTGAACCACGGCGACGCCATGTTCTCCATGAAAAACACCGGCCTGATAATTGTGTACGATGGAAAACCGAGTGAGCGGACCTTTTCTTCCACCCGGAATTTGTTGTCGAAATGCGGAATCCCCGTCTTACGGTGCGCAGAACCGACCGACGCGTAGACATAATGCTTTATGCCTGCCTTCTTGGCGATCTCCGCCGTCCGCTTGCCCTGCTCTTCTTCTTTTTCGACCCCCGCCTCCCAGGTATTCTGGACGGCGTATATGCCCCATGCACCCTGCATGGCTTTTTCCATCGAGGCGGCATCATCATAGTCGGCTTTGACCACCCAGGCTCCCAGTTTGGCCAGTTCTTTTGCCTTGTCGCCGTCGGGATGACGCGTGACGGCTCTAACTTTGTAGCCTTTTGCCAGCAATTCCCGCGCGACCGCGCCACCCTGCTGCCCGGTCGCCCCGCTCACCACGATGATATCCGATTTATTCATGACCTCACTCCTCTCATTATCCGTTCCACTTTCAATCATGGGCGATTCTGCTCTACGATCCATACAATTCTTCAATCGCCGCAGACGAAGTACATAACCCCAATTTTATGATCGATGTTCCGGGAAAGCGAAAGAGAAAGCCGAAATGCGTAATCAGCAATTAACCAACGTCTTAACTCTGATGCGTGATCGCCGACTCCAGAGCCAGGAAGAATCCCGATGACGACTCCAGAGGCAAGGTCGCACCGGCGGCCGCAGGATGGCCGCCGGTGCTGAACGGATGCAGGTCGTGCGACGCCCGCGCCAAAAGATCCGCCATGTTCTCCGTTCGATTCGATCCGCGTCGGGCTTCGATTACATACCGGTCGCCGCACGGCTGGCCGGTTACGATCAGGTCATCGCGAAACTTGCGCGCCATCCGCGTGGCGATCACGCCGCCGATACGATAGTCCGACGATACCTCGGCATACCGCAGGGACGTCGTTGCAGCGTAATAGGAATTGACCAGCGCTTCGTGAAACGTGCGGCCGATTTCGCGTCGCACCGTCTGTTCTAATTCCAGAATCCGCGCGGCGGCCGAATTATCCAAATCGAAAAACGATTTCGGCGAGTAGCGGGTGATCATCCCCGTCAGAACATCGAATGCCGTCTGTTCGTATTTGCCCGGCGGTCCCCAGAAGGCGCTGCCGATAGCATAACTGATGGTGCGCAGCTTCGACCGCTGCACTTGCGACGCTCCATGGATTTCCCCGGCCGGACACAACTCGGGAAACTGTCGCGATACCTTGGCGAACAATTCGATATATCGGTCGACCGCCGATTCCCCGATCAACCCAACCGCCGCCACCCAGTCGAAATCCTGCTTGCAGCGCGCCTCGGCCAACTTGGCGGCAAAATAGCACGGCGGCGGCGCATTCTCATCATAGCCGTCGGGAGTGATGCTGGGATTGAGATACAGCGTGTTTTCGGGCACACGGTCGTTCTGCTGGCTGTGATGATCGTAGATCAACACACCGTGTTGAGTCAACTCGGCGAAGCGTTCCAGTTTATCGGGATGGTTCTGGATCGACAGATCGAGAAAGACGGTGATATCCGGGCGGAGCCGCTCGAGTTGCTCGAGCACGTGCGCGAAATCATATTGTTCGGTGCGGACGGCGATATGATGAATATCCGATTTGTGCATTGCCTCGCGGAAGATATAATCGAACAGCGCCCCGCTGACGACGCCGTCGCAGTCACCGTGATAGACGATGGCAGATGACTCGGCGGATCGAGCCGTGGCCTCGAGCCAGTCGGTTACTTTTCCGATATGCTCGTCTATGACCCGCAATTGTTCCATAACACCATCAAGCGTCATTCACAAACTATAAACGCCCCATGTCTTCAATGCAAGTAATATCGATGATGTGTCCCCCGTTTTCTTCCGTCTCTGATCCGTGTCGTAGCGAGGAGGCATCGCCTACCGCTTATAGCCGAATTTCTTCAGCAGCTCGATCCGTTCGTGCTTGTGAGCCTCGGATTCGATCCCCAAAGGCGGCTGACCGTCAACCACCCCCATGATACCCCGACCCTGCCCGGTTTCGGCGATCAGCACCTCGACCGGATTGGCGGTGGCGCAAAACACCCGGCACACCTCACGGCAGTCCTTGACGGCAGGGAGGACGTTGATCGGAAATCCGTCGCGCATGACGATGATAAAACTGTGGCCGGCGCCGATGTCATCGGCGTATTTCTCGGCTTTCGCGATCAGGTCGGGATCGTTGCCGTCGCTGCGCACCAGCCGCTCCTGCGACGCTTCGCAGAAGGCCAGGCCGAACTTGATCGAAGCGGAACTGTTGACCATCACCTCGTACATATCCTCGACCGTCTTGATGAAATGCGACATCCCGAGAATGATATTCTCGCCCTCGGCGGGCGTGATTTTATAGGTCTTGATCTCCATCGCTGTTCTCCTCGAAAAACGTGTCGGGTAGGTCGCGGTCGATCTCCCATCTGGAATACCGTTCCTCGACGGCGAAGTTGAATTTGATCAACAGCAGTACCTGCCCCTTGCCGTGCAGGCGGAAACCGACCGGCAGCCAATACCCGGCCTCCACCGGCGCATAGTCTTTTATCATCTCCAGCATTTTTATCTTCGACGGCAGCTTGGCCGGGCGGAATTCGGCGTGAAGAAGATTCAGGTGATTGATCTCGAACCAGAAGTCGCCTTCAAAAAGATTCTCGTCGTCCTCCAGGCAGTCGGCGATGATATGATAGGCGATGCATCCATGCGTTAGTTCCTTGCCGGCCAGAGTAAACAGGTACTTTCCGCGATTCTCCGGGTAAAACGGTTCCATGGGATTGACCGAGGCGTCCCGGCCACGTCCCTTCCTGCGCCGCTCGGCGGCCTCTTGGATTTCTTTGTCGAGCTCCTTCTGGCTTTGAAGCTCGCCGTCACGATAGTATTCGTGGAACACGGCCTTGAAAAGCGAATCCCTGAAATAATATGTCTTGAGGAATTTCTTCTCTTCTTTCACCTCGTCGTCGCCGCCGAGTTTGCGAACATACGACACCGCATCCATCTCCCAGGCGCCGGCTTCGGCGCGCGTGATGCTGTCCTGCGTGATGGCGCCGCGGATGATCTGATCGACGTCCAGCGAATCCTGCGAATGAGCAGCGCCACAGCAGAGCGTCAGGGCCATCAACGCCGGCAGAACGATCCGCCTCATCACTTTTTCCTCTGCCTGGTATCGATGATCACGCTGCGGATGGTGTCGCCGCGGACTATCTGCTGCACGACATCCATACCGTCCGTCACGCGCCCGAACAGGGTGTATCGGGCGTCGAGATGCGGTTGCGGCGACAGAGTGATGAAAAATTGTGATCCGCCGGTGTCCTTGCCCGACGTAGCCATACCGACCGCCCCGGTGGTATAGCTTTCCCGGTTGAATTCGGAGCGGATGGTATACCCCGGGCCGCCCCAGCCGTCGCCGCGCGGACAGCCGCTCTGCACGACAAAATTGGGCACCACCCGATGGAAAATCAGCCCGTCATAAAAATGCTTCCCGGCCAGGGCGATGAAATTATCGACCGTCTTGGGGGCGGTCCGATAAAGCAGCTCGACCGTGAACGACCCGCGCGCGGTTTCGAATTTCGCCCGGGGGTTGATGTCGTATTTTTCGAACAATTCGCGGTAATTGTGATTCTCTATTTTCGACCGGGCCAGGCCGACCCGGTTTCTCCGGTCTATCCCGAACGTTTCCCACAACGCTTCGGAGGCTTCTTTGCGGATAATGAACCATTCATCATTGCATCCTTCTTCGAGGACGGCGACCAGTAGACTGTCGTGAGCAGTATTGGCGCCGAATTCCGTGCAGGCATCGATTATGCTGCGTTTCACGTCGTCCGGAAGAAAGCTGCGTTTTTCCATATAAATGGCCGCGATGGCCGGAATGAGGAGGGTCGCTTTGCGCCGGGCCGCTATTTCCACAGCCGTGGCAATCACGACATAGTCGGAGTCGGTCAGCGCTTTTTCCATAAGTCGCATGGCCTTGGTCGAATCGACATCGCATAGAGATTGAAGGGCAGCTGCCCTGACGGTCGGCGCCGTATCATTGAACAGCGGCGTCAGGCGTGCTTCCGCCGCCTTGGGGTCGATCGACGCCAGGCCCTCGGCCAGTTTCAGACGCTGGTAGGTTGTCGGGCGTTTGACGATTTCGTCGATCAGCGCCAAAGCATCGACTCCCTCGATCTGTAGCAGGGATTTGATGGCGGCTGCCGTGACATTCTCGCGTCGGTCGCTGCGGAGCGTCTGTCCGACCACTCCGGCCGCCTTCGAAAAATCGTGGTTGGCGCCGATGGTTTCGATCCCCAGCGTTACGGCTTTTTCATCGGTCAGCCCCGGCAGCCGTTCCGCAATGTATGCGGTCCCGAGACTCCCGAACTGGCCCAGCGCCCGCATCGCCGCCTCGACGATCCTCATGTCATCATCATTGAGACCGCTGGATATGGTCTTGACGGCCGCCGAGTCGGCAATCCGCCCCAGTCCGCGATAAGCGAGCATACGGTAGTCCGGGTCGGCATCGGAGACAAAATCGTGAAACAATTCCCGACCCTCCGGGCGTCCGCCGCGGGAAAGAGCGTACAGCGCACCATATTGCACCAAACGGTTGCCGGACGATAGGCCTATGGCGGTCATCTTCGGAGCCTGCGACCATTCATCGGCGCGCCAGAAAGCAAACATCGCCTGGTAGACGACTTGCGAATCGATATCGTCCAGGAAGGCGGCAATTCTCGCGGCCTGGGTGCCGGAAGCATCCCGACCGAGGGCCTCGACTGCCGCCGCCCGGGCCGCGGAATCGTTTTGGGCGATCGCAAGTACACCATCGAATAGAATGGAATCACCGAAGAGACCCGCCGCGAAGCACTTGGTCCGGGCGACCGACGGAACGGTATCCGCCAGATGGAGCGCAAGGGGATTCACATAGATATCATTACCAATTCGGCCTATGGCCAGGGCCGCCTTGGCGCGTATTTCCGGATCGGAATCGCCCAGCACATCTGGGCTGAACAGCAGGGTATCATCGGCCCGGCTATCCTCGATCTGGGCGATACGGAAAAGCTTATCCTGCCGGATATATTTCTGTTCCAATTTTTCACAGGCCGAGAGCCCGAGAATCAAAAACAGCAAAACCGCCGCGGTTGGACGGATATGCCGTGGTAGAGTTCTGAAAATTGTCGCCACGCCAACCTCTCCGTTAATTTCCATGGGAATATATCACATATGGCAAGCTTTTCAACCATAATATTTTACCTGAGGCCGGGCGGCCCGGACGGCCGCGACGCCTTAGAGGATTCCACTAATTGTAACTGACTATTTAATAATCACTTGACAAAACGCCCGAGAAAAGTATATTTACCTTGATGGACAAGACTAAGGTTTCGGCGATTTATTCCTTAGGTCTTAATAGCACTCTATACCTAGTTAAAGGAGGACGGGCAATGCGCAGTAAGCTTTCCGTTGTACTCTTTACCGCCGTCCTCGTCGCTGTTTTTCTATCGGCGTCGGTTCTTTATGCGGCCGATAGTAAACATCCGAGGACTACTTTCAAAATTGATCGGGCTCCGAAGTTCATGATCCCGTTCGAACGGGGGCCGGCCGATATGACCCCCGGCCCAAGCGATCTTAACACCCCGGTGCAAAAATATGCATTTGCGCCTCCGGGTGCAAAAGTTGGCCAGACCACGTACGATTATCAGCACAACGGTTCAATGGGCCGGATGTGCGCCACCGATCTGGTTAACAACCAGATGATTTTCGTCTGGATGGCTCAAACCAACTACACTATCCCGGGTGACCGTCTCATCCGGGGCCAGGTAGTTGACCTTACCAACGGAACCAATCTCCTGAGCGCCAACGGTGATGCCCTGACGAGCGATTACTCGGGCTATTGCTCGGCCGCGTCGATGCCCAGCGCTAAGTGGGGCGGTGTCAGCTATGCCGCTCATAAGGACGTGACCAACGGCGACGGTACCGGTGTGTTCCAGTCATATTATAGCTGGGACGGAAGTGTTTTTTACGGGGGGGGGCCGCTCTTTATCTGGCTGGACGAAAATACGTCCTGGAGCGAACATCCGGCATGGGAGATTGACTGGCCCATCGTGGAGACGCAGTTTAAAGACACGACCGATGGCTTGCCGACCGAAGACGTCGTGTATATGCTGTCTCACGTAGGTCCCGATGATCCCAGCGAAGCCATGGTTCTGTATCGCCGGGTCGGTAGCATCGAGGATACTACGATCCATTTCGATAACGGGACTTATATTGATCTCTGCACCGACCTGTCTTATATCATCGTGGCGGACAGGTATTCGAACGACGTCGCCATCATCTATACTAATGACCGTGCGGGCCTGGCCCCGGGCGCCGGTAATCAGACCGACATGGACGTGTATTATCGGTTATCGACCGACCAGGGCGCTTCATGGTCGGATCCCATCGATGTATCCAATTACACCGAGGATTCACTGTGGCGGGCCTACACCGATCTGTCGGCGGTGTATACCGACGACGGCATTCTGCATATGATCTGGAATGCCCGCGAACTCCGCGACGTCAACACCTACGAGAACTACAAATGCCGGCTGATTCACGCCGACAACTCGAATGCTCCGAACTTCACGCAATCCGTCATCGATGAGGCCCGCTACGACATGAAGGTGGGCGAGATTCTCTGCGATCCCGGCGCGTGGAACCTCTACATCGCCAAGATGTCGCTGTCGAACTGCGACGGCAATATGTATGCTCTCTATACCAAGTTCGGCGATGACAACGAGCCGGGGGCCCTGTATGACTGCTCGCACGCCCATATGGCCAACGGCGAACTGTATCTGGCGGCCTCCGACGACGGCGGTCAGACGTGGGATACGGCCTGGAATCTCACCAAAACCCGTACCCCCGCCTGCGACAGCACCGAATGTATGAGCGAGCACTGGTCATCCATGGCCATGTTCGGCTTCCCCTACGGCGACGAGACTGTCAAGGATACTCTCGACATCCAGTATATTTATGACCGGGATGCCGGCGGTATTCCGCAGGGCGAGGGCACCTGGTGCACCAACGACGTCATGCACTATCGCTTCCCGTGCCGTGACGTCGCCCACATCCCGCGGCCGTCGTATGAGCCGAATCAGTTCCTCGATCCGCTGCATACGCTTCCCGGGACACCGTTGACGGTGACCCTGAAGGTCCAAAACATCGGTAACGCTCCGCTGGATGTATCGGGTATCACGCCGGCATATGTCAACGGTTCCGGCTGGATTTCGGTCGGCGCTCCGAGCGTAAATCCGATTCCGCTTCAGGGCTTCGCAACCTACGACATCACCTTCAACGCCGGTGGTGCTCTGACCGACGATCCGTCCGGTTGGGAGGCCGACCTCCAGGTGTCGCACAACGGACCGTCGATGACTGACCATTTGCCGGTACATCTGACCGTGGCGTCCGACTTCAACATGCCGCAGCATGACACCTTGCGAACCACCACTAAGAAGCTGATGGTGTACAACACCGGCCGCTTGGGCGGCGACAACGACTACGCAGCGCTGAATATTCCCGGCGATTGCGACGACACTTTGAGCACGCCCAACGCGAAATTATACCTGTATGACGCGTCGCCGATGATTACCTACGATGACGGCGGCACCAAGGTGGCCTATACCTCCGTCTTCACGCAGTTATTCACCGAGCAGGGAACCTTCCGTCCTCAGAGCGATCTCAGTTTCATCACCGGCGCGGATTATAACATGGCCGTGTGCACGCTATCGACAACCGACTCATTGTTCGGCGTCGGCGTGGAATTGTACGCTCCGACTGACGGCAATGACTTCGTCATCGCCAAGTACGACTTCACGACTTGGAAACCGGGTCTCAAGGGAACGGAAGCGGTCAACGTCGGCTTTGTCGCCGACTGGGATATCCCCTCCGACCGCTCGGTCGACAATGGTAGCGGCTTCGATGATACAGCCTTTACCATCTGGCAAAACGGCCGTGAAGTAGATTCGCTGGTCGATGATGAACCCGGCTGCCCGATTACGGAAGACCTGCGTTACGGCGGTATCAGGGTTATCAGTAAGACCGTGAAAACGGCCTGGACCGCTGAAAATGCTCCCATGCAGGTTGGGTCCGGCTTCAGCAGGGACTCCCTGTATGCGCGTATGACGGCGTCCGCCGGATATCACCTGTCTCCGACGCTCGACACCATCGACCTGCATACCGGTATTTGCTTTGCTACGGTCGATCTGTCGGCCAAGGCGACTTACAGCTATGTGATCGCTCTGGCCACGTCTAATAGCGCGGACAAAGGTTTCGATAATCTCGCCGCGCAGCTTGCGGCGGCCAACGATTGGGCCATTTCTCATGGCATTTACAATCCCAACTGCTGCGATATGGCCGGTGATGCCAACGACGACGCCGCCGTCAACATCGGCGACGCCGTGCATTTGATCAACTATATCTTCAAGAGCGGTCCGCCGCCGCCGTGCGACAACGAGGGTGACGCCAACGGCGATTGCGCCATCAATATCGGCGATGCGGTGCACCTGATTAACTACATCTTCAAGAGCGGTCCGCCGCCGGTTTGCGGTTGCGTGTCGTAAGCCTGATGATGTAGACCTCTAAAAGATCGGTCGAGTTTCGACCGGGCAGCGCCCGCAGCCGTACCGACCGAGGTAATGAATCAAACGGGGAAACCCAATCGGGTTTCCCCGTTCTTATTGGGCGCAATTCGCCGACCGGGGATAAACGGAAAGCACAGCCCCTCCGGCCGATTCCCTTCCGGTCATTTCGCCCGATAATCCGCCCTGACGACCTTGCCTTTCCTCGTCGCGCCGCCGGGAACAAAAAGGCCCGTTCGTGAATCTTTTGACAGCGACGACCGATTTGCATATATTGCCGCTCCGCTGATGCGGAAGAATGTGAAACGCTGGACACGGGAAAGTATGAATCAGGATCGTATCAGAAATTTCTGTATTATCGCGCATGTCGACCACGGCAAATCCACCTTGGCCGACCGGCTCCTCGAAGTTACCCAGTCGCTGCGCCAGCGCTATATCGTCGATCAGATGCTGGACGACATGGACCTTGAACGGGAGCGCGGTATTACCATCAAATCGCACGCCGTCCGATTCGACTACACTGCCGACGACCATTCTCTTTACCATCTCAATCTCATCGATACCCCGGGCCACGTCGATTTCACCTATGAGGTTTCCCGGTCTCTGACAGCCTGCGAAGGGGCCCTTCTGGTCATCGACGCCTCCCAGGGCGTCGAGGCCCAAACGATTTCCCATCTCTACCTGGCGCTCGACAACGATCTCCAGATCATCCCCATCATCAACAAGATCGACCTTCCCGCCGCACGCACCGACGAGGTTGCCGACGAAATCGTCGATCTGCTCGGCTGTGACCGCGCCGACATCCTGACCTGCTCGGCCAAGAAGGGCATCGGTATTCACGAAATCCTGGAAGCCATCGTGAAACGCATACCGCCGCCGTCGGGAAATCCGGACGCCCCGCTCCGCGCCATGATTTTCGATTCGGTGTACGATTCCTACCGGGGAACGGCCGGGTATATCCGCGTCGTCGACGGTTCCCTCAAACGCGGCATGATTATCAAGTTCATGTCACATGCAGGGGAGCACGAAGTCGATGAGGTGGGCTATCGGCGCTTGAAATATTTCCCCACCGAATCGCTCGAAACGGGCCAGGTGGGGTATCTCTATGCCGGCATCAAAGATGTTGCCGACATGCGGGTGGGCGATACCATCACCGACGCCGAAAACCCGGCCGAAACGCCCCTGCCGGGATTCGTGAAAATCAAACCGATGGTGTTTGCCGGGCTGTATCCGGCCGTTGCCGAGGATTACACCCAAATGCGGGAAGCCCTCGAAAAACTCCGCCTCAACGACGCCTCGCTCGATTTCGTCCCGGAAACATCGGCGGCACTGGGTTTCGGTTTCCGCTGCGGTTTTCTGGGCCTTCTCCATATGGAAATCATCACCGAACGGCTGGCTCGCGAATACAATCAGCTGATTATCAATACCGTCCCCAATGTCGAATATCATGTCTACACCCAAACGGGACAAAAAATCCTGGTCGATTCGCCTTCGCAGATGCCCCCGGCGGGCGATATCGAACGGATCGAGGAGCCGTTCGTGGACAGCCAGATTATCACGCCGCCGGAATACATCGGCAATATCATGAAAATCGCGACCGAACGGCGCGGCCGGTATCGCAATACCGAATATCTCAGCTCGACCCGCGCCAGCCTGTCCTTCTCGTTTCCCCTGGCCGAAATCATCTTCGATTTCCACGACAAACTCAAGTCGGTCACGCGCGGGTATGCCTCATTGGATTACTCGTTCCCATCCTACCGCCCGTCGGCGTTGGTCAAACTCGATATCGTGGTCAACAACGACCCGGTCGATGCCCTGTCGGTGCTGATCCATCAGGACAAGGCCTACCGGTATGGACGGGCTTTGTGCGAAAAACTGGAAACGTTGATTCCCCGGCAGCTTTTTGAGGTCGTCATCCAGGCCGCCATAGGCAGCCGGATAATCGCCCGGGGCGTGGTGCGCCCGCTGCGCAAAAACGTAACCGCCAAATGCTACGGCGGCGACATCACCCGCAAACGGAAACTGCTGGAACGGCAGAAAGAGGGCAAGAAACGGATGAAGCAGGTGGGCAACGTCGAAATTCCCCAGGAGGCGTTTTTGGCGGCATTGCAGGTCGAACGAAGCTGACGGGGGAGATCAGCCGGCAGGATTACTTCCGCTCTTCCGGGGCTTTTTCGCCGGGTACGTAATGTTTCTTGATTTCCGCCATGAATCCGGAATCGACGGCGATACCGCGCCATGCCGCCCGCGACGCATACCGGTATGCTGTGTCATATTCACCCAACTTGAAATGGAATTCGGCCATACGGTAATAGACCTGTCCGGAATCGGTGGTGGATTCCAGGGCCGTGTCGAGTATGGCAAAGGCGGAATCAACCAAATCTTCGTCGAAATAGCATTCCGCAATATTCAGCCAGGTGCGAATCCCGGTGGAATCGATACCGAGGATACCCCGGTAGATATCCAGAGCCGTGTCATATCGGCCCAGCGCCCGGTACACATCGGCAAGATTGGTCAATACGGTCATGTCTCCGCCGCTTTCGGCGATCGCCTGCCGATACAATTCAACCAGGTTTTCCAGAGACGACCGGCTGAGTGAGGCATAGCCCCGCCGGAAATCGATATTTCGGGTCAAGCCGATGATAGCGCGATTGATCGGATCGAGTTCGAGACAAATATTTCCCGAGAATACCGGTGACATCAATGTCCCCTGTCCGACATGCACCCCCCCGAACAGATGCACTATCTCGTGGATAAGGGCATAGGGTATAAACTTGTTGCGGTCGCACGGCGCATAATATTTTCGCACGACCAAGCCGCGAAACGGTATCGCCACGCCGTCGGTGAGGACGGCGTTTGCCCCGTTGGGGCAGGGGCCGTAGGTGAGGCCGACCAGGATATCGGCATTGCCGGCGGGAATATCGCCCATTATTTTCGCGGTGACATCATAGAGGCTGTCGGCGCCGTTGCCCCGCCATTCGGCGTACCCGACGACTTTCAGATCCACGCCCAACAGTCCGCGGATTTCCCCGGCGACGTCGCTGATCTGCCGCTCAGCTTTGCGTTTCCATACCTCCTGAGACGCGAAATTCCGATCGGCGACGATTTTGACGGTGACCACGCGCATCGGTTTTTCGCTGGATCGAACCGTATCAGTATAACCGATCAGCAGAGCCGTCAGCAGAAGCGTTGTTGTAATGGCATCTCGCAAAATTCCACTCACCTGTTATCGCGTCCCCGGCGCACTTTCAAAATGTTGTTCCCAGCGCCGCCCCCGGCACGTATATTGGACGCATGTTGACATCGCTGGACATCACCCGTATCCTGGCCGAATCGGCGTCGGTTATTACCACTGCCAATATAAGCGGCGTGGAGTATTATCGCAAGGAACGCGCCGTGCAGATATACTGCAAGAAGGATAAACCTCACGCCGTCACGCTGTCGTTCCATCCCCGGCAGAACGGGTTCTATATTCTCCCGGCGTCGCGCTCACGCCTGGATACCTCGGAAAAATACCGGCCGTTCGCCCGCGAGGTCTGGAACGGCCGCATCGATTCGATACGGCAAATCCCCAACGACCGCATCGTAGAAATCTCCATCGATGCCGACAACGGCCGCCTCTATCTCGTGTTCGAAATCCTCGGCCCCAACGGCAATCTCTGGCTGCTTGATGGCAGCCGGGGCAAGGTAGCGTCTCTGCGCCAAAAGTCATTCGACCCCGGCCGCCGATATGAGCCGGCGCCATTGCCCGAAAATTGGGATCCGTCCGAGATCACCGCCGATGACTTGCACGCCATGTTTACCGCCAATCCCGATACCAATCCGGCTCGCCTGATGGAAAAACGCGTTTACGGCATCGACTATTATCTGGCCCGCACCCTGCTGGCCGATATCGATATCGCTGACATTCAGGGCTGCCGCGAAATTCTTGACCGGCTTCAACAGGCGCTCAACAGCTATCATAACGCCGATGGGCCGATATATGGGTATTACATCAAAGGCAAAAGCCGGTATTATCCGTTCAAGATAGCCGACTACGAGCCGCTCGAAAAATTCCCGTCACTGTCACAGGCGCAACGATCCCTGTTGAGCGCCGTCAAGGAAGCCGACGAGACGGAGACCTTCCGCGAACGAACCATCAAGTCGATACGAATGCAGCTCAAGAAATCTCAGCGGCTTGTGACACGATTGGAATCGGATATCGCCGAGGCTGCCGATTACGAGAAATATCTGCAATACGCCGACTTGCTCAAGATAAACCGCAGCCGTCTGGAGCGTGGCATGGAGCAGATCGAGGTCGAGAACCTGTACGGTGGAGACATGGTCGTTATCCCGCTCGATACCAAGCTTAACGGGCCCGAAAACATAGAACAGTATTCGCGCCGATACCGCAAAGGCCGCGAGGGGCTGGAAATCATGCAACGGCGGCAGGAGAACATCCGGCATGAGGTCGAAACTCTGACCCGGGCGCTTATGGATTTCGACGACAATTTCGATGAAGCGCAGAAACGTTACCCCGAATTGCTGCCGACGTCGTCCGATTCGGGCGCGCCGGACGCGGCGCCGCGCCGACCGTATAAGGAATACCAGACGTCCACCGGCGTGACGCTCTGGGTCGGCAAAACCGAAGCCGACAACGACCGGCTGACGCTCGATTATGCCCGGCCGTACGATCTATGGTTTCACGCCTCGCAATGCCCCGGATCGCATGTGGTGATGAGATTCCCACACAAGAAATTCGAGCCGTCGAAGAGGGAAGTTGCTGAGGCCGCCTCACTGGCGGCATATTACAGCAAGGCCCGAGGCTCGGCCAAAGTACCCGTCAGCTATACTCTCCGCAAATACGTTCGCAAACCTCGCGGCGCCAAGCCGGGACTGATGACCATCGACAATTACAAAACGATCATGGTCGAACCGCACGAATTGGAAAAGAAGGAATAGTGTGGGATCGCGATTCATGCCGACTACCTACATCCCACCCGTGCACGGCACGGGTGGGCCACCGCAACTGACTTACTTGAAATTGAAATCCTGATATGACCTCGGTGCGTCAGCTGCCGTATCGGTCACTTCTTCTGCGGCTCGGGGATTTCCTCATTGATGCCGGCCAAACGCCGAGCCAACTCAACCTTATCCTCCAGGCCCGACAGGGCATGAATAAACAGTTTGGCGCCGTCAGGCGATCCGCCGCCGTGCATGCAGCCCGGTACGCCCGCGCCGACCGTCGACCATTCCACCAGCCGCGCCGCTCGCGCCCGCGCTTCACCCGATGCCGCCGCCTTCATGTACTTCTTGATCAAGTGACCGTACTCGTCCGATGCAAAGTCGACTGCCGACGGCATGCAGCCGGTTTCGCCGATTCCCCCGGCGATATCCTGCGCCAGACGGGAGGTCTCATACGGCAGTGTCGCGACGTGGACCTTGTTGACGTTGGCCAACAGCATATTGGGCAGCCAGGCGCCCGAGGGGTGTTTCTGTCCCAGCGCCGATGCGGCGATTCCCAGCCCGAAGGTCGTTTCATTGTTGACGTACATCTGCGACAGCTTATCCCGAAACGCCTTCGCCGACAGACCGTTGGCGCGCGCGGTCAAAATCGCCGCGCCGATCTTGATATCACCCTGCCCGGCCACGCAGCCGCCGATGGCCGACCGGTACGGAGCCACGAAATTGAACACCGCCGATTTGGTGAATTGATATTCTCCTGCCATGAAGACCCGTTCGTTGGGAATGAACACATCCTCGAAAAATAAATACGCCTGGGTGATCCCGCCGCAGGTGTTGGGAATATCGAATCCCCGCTGTCCCTCGCGGCCGTCGCTGGGATGAGTCGCCTCGACAATCGTCAGATTCTCGATATCGCGGGGGATAATGAACGACACCGCATAATCCTTGTCTTGCTCGCCGTAGGCCGACCCCGGCAGGACGAATATCTCGTTGGCCGCGGCCACGCCGCAAATCATAACTTTGGCTCCGCGCACGACAATGCCGTCGTCGCGCTTTTCCACGATCCGCAGGTTCATATCCGGATCTTCCTGCTGAGACGGCTTTTTGGTGCGGTCGCCCTTGGGATCGGTCAACGCACCCGCGATGGTGATATCGCGCCCTTGGGCATTTTTCAGCCATTCCAGAAAGCGGAGATGATACGCCGTACCGAGATGTTTGTCGCAATCGAACGTCGTTACGAACATCGAATTGAGCGCCGTCCACCCCACGCAGCGACCGCCGGTGCAGGTTCCGGTGAGTTGAAACGCGAACCGCTTCATCAGGCAGTTAGCAATCATATCTTCCGCCGACCGGATAATGGACAGATATCGGCTGATCGGCTCGCCGGTGATATGCGACACGGTCGTCACGATCTGGCTCAATTTTTCATCGTGCTGCGACCGAAACAGGCTGGCATGACCTTCAATGGTATTCTTCGTCGCCGGATGCGTCGTCACGTCCTCTATCAATTCGCCGAACTTATGCACGTTGGGGCGCATGCTCCGCAGCGAATCCCTGTATTGGTCTTCGGTTTTCAACGCCATGATATTCTCCTTGCGGGCGCTCTTCGAGCGAGAGCGTCACCGGAAATGGGGGTTATATTTTCGTACGGAAAATATAAGCAAGCCGGTTCGACCGGGCAAGCGCCGGGAGTGGATTTTGGCATAAGGCTGAAGATTCTTACTGCGGAAAAACGATATAAAACGGCCGGGAGCCGTGATGAATGCTGGTAGCGTTGTTCATAAACGCCATCGTTACCATCACCGAATCGCCCGGCTGAATCGAGCCCAGATCGAAATCGTCGCCATTCCCCGTCGTCAGCCGCCGCCGCATCACCACCATCCAGCTCTTGTCGGTCCGGCTGAAACTGGAATACGCGTTCACATCCGCGATCGATCCCGTAGCGTTGTCGTTGACGATGTAGCCCGGTATCGAGTCCAGATTATTCCATGTATATGTCGAATCGAAGGGGATGGCGTCGTCGAGATGCAAAAACGGCTTCCGCCGCTGGTTCGGGTCTTCATTCATCGAAAGCGGCAGGAATAGAACCGAGTCAAAGTTGACATCGAAGATCGGCTGGGCGAAGGCGTCCACCGCACGGCCCTCCGGCCCCCAGTATTCATCCTCGGCCAGAAAGACCGGATCGGTTGTCGCCGCCTGCCAATGCCAGACGTCGGCATGCCCGCCGCCGGTGGTGTACATCCGGTCGCCGGTCAGGCTCGTATCGGCGGGCATATGGCACATGGTGCGGCAATCGGCCCCCTCGCTGCCATTGTCTCCGGTGTTCCATATGACGGCAAATCGATCCTGATCGTGCCAGACGATCACGGTGTCAATGAGAAGCGTGTCGGTGAAAATATCTTGCGTGGCTCGACGCGACCAATACCGAGATGTGTCGCCGGAGTTATCGACGCTCACGAAATGCACCATCGGGTTCGGCCAGACAGAATAACTGCGCTTGTTGATAACGGCGTTCTCGCCCCACCTGACCCGGATATACAGATATTCCGACGTCTTGATCGCCTTGATATAAATGGGGAGGGAATCAATGACGGGAAGGCTGTCGGCAAAAGCCGAATCGCTGGCAAAAATCGCCGTCGTCATGGCGCCGTTCCAGATGGCATCGCGGGGATTGTCCATCGGCGGTTCCACCGCCGACGAATGCACGACCACGTGGCCGTACGTCAAAGGCTCCACCTGGCCGTAACTCCCGGGGTCTTCGCACCCTAAAAACATGAGGCCCAGCAGTCCCGATAGCATCGGGACCATCAACATCCAGCGTCTGAAATTGCCCATACGCGCCATAGTATTCCTTATACACAGTTTACCGGTCAAAGCCGAATTCGCGGAATAATACACGAAAAAACACGCGACCGCAAGTTGAATCGCGGGATATATCTCCCCGAGCGGGGAAGAGGACATCGATTTCCAAAACGGGAAATTCCGCAAAAAGTGATTTGATTTTTGTCTCCCTATTATTATAATTCGAAATTAAGGGAGCATAAGGCATTTATTATGTTGGCAAAAATCATATCCGCCGCCACCTCCGGCATTGACGCCTACACCGTCGACGTCGAAGCCGACGTCCAGCAGATGATTCCGGCCTTCGCCACGGTCGGGCTGCCGGACGCCGCCGTCAAGGAATCCAAGGAACGGGTACAATCGGCCATCAAAAATTCCGATTTCATTTTCCCGGCCAAAAAAGTCACCATCAATCTCGCCCCGGCCGATATCAAAAAAGAAGGTTCCGGGTTCGACCTGCCCATCGCGGTCGGTATTTTGGCCGCCACCGGGCAAATCCTCCGCGATGAATACGACGACATGGTTATGGTCGGCGAACTGGCGCTCGACGGCCAGATTCGCCCCGTCCACGGCATCCTGCCGATGGCCATCCACGCGTCGCGCAATAACGGCAAAAAAATGCTCGTCCCGGTGGAAAACGCCAAGGAAGCCGCCATGGCGCAGGGGGTCGAAGTCTTTCCCGTCGCCAATTTGACACAGGCCATCGGCTTTCTGGAGGGCGCCGTCGATATCGAACCGTTCCGAATCGATATCGATTCCGTGTTCGAACAATCCCGCCGCTACGACACCGATTTCTCCGACGTGCGCGGGCAGGAATCGGCCAAACGCGCCCTCGAGGTCGCCGCCGCCGGCGGGCACAATATTATCCTGGTCGGGCCGCCCGGATCGGGCAAGACCATGCTGGCCCGCCGCATGCCGACCATTTTGCCGAATATCTCTCTCGATGAAGCTCTGGAAACGACCAAAATCCACTCCGTCGCGGGAAAACTCCCAAAAGACACCCCACTTGTCGCCACAAGGCCGTTCCGCGATCCTCACCACACCATCTCCAACGCCGGGTTAATCGGCGGCGGGTCGATCCCCAAACCGGGCGAGGTGTCATTGGCGCATCACGGCGTGCTGTTTCTCGATGAAATCGCCGAATTCCGCCGCGAGGTGCTCGAAGTGCTCCGCCAGCCGTTGGAGGACGGCCTCGTGACCATATCCCGAGCGGCAACGTCGCTGACATATCCGGCCAATTTTATGCTGGCCGCCGCCATGAATCCCTGCCCGTGCGGCTATCATGGCGACAATTCCCACGAATGCGCCTGCAGCCCCGCCCAAATACAAAAATACATGTCGCGGCTGTCGGGGCCGCTCATGGATCGGATCGATATCCACATCGACGTCCCGGCGGTCAATTTCAAAGAGTTGTCGTCGGATGCCTGCGGCGAAAAATCGACGGTCATCCGCGAACGGGTCAACCGCGCCCGACGGCGGCAACTTGAACGATTCGAAAAATTCCCCAACATCTATTGCAACGCTCACATGGAATCGCAGATGATCCGCGAGGTATGCACCATCGACGAGAAGGCCAAATCCCTGCTCAAACTTGCCATCACCACTCAGGGTTTGTCGGCGCGCGCCTATGATCGTATCCTCAAGGTCGCCCGCACTATCGCCGACCTCGACGACAGCCCGCAGATCGACACGCCGCACATCGCCGAAGCCATCGGCTACCGTTCCCTCGACCGCAGCCTCTGGCTGTGATAGGTGTCAGGCCAGCGGGCTATTTGGGAATACAAAGCAATGCCCAGTAAAGGACATAGATATGGCGAAGAAATCATACCTCTTTGAATTCGAATTGATTGAGAAATTTCCTGAAATGAATGGGACTGCCCGTGAGTGGCTTTCGACGATTAATGACTTGGCTTGGGTAAAAGAATATTTTTCATGGCTGAATAGAGAAATGTGTTTCTTTTCATTGAGAGACCGCCGAGATATCCTTTTCAGAGCCCTTTCGAAGGGCGAAAATTCATTTCACGAATCAGTAGCTGAAATCGTTTTCGCGGCTTTTTGGCGTTATCTGGGATGGCAATGCAAAAAAAATCCTAAGATAGGGGAATTAACGCCAGATTTTAAAGTTAAGTATGATAAATTGAGTGAGAAAAGCTTCTTGTGTGACGTGTCTGTCGTCAGGCAAAACCACCCTCATCATAAAATACTCATAGATGAAGATAATCGTATATTCGTGAATGGTGTTTTGTCTTCGCGACTTCCTCTCGTGACAGCTCCCATAGATCAAGCGAAAAGGTTCATAATGAAGGTTGATGAAAAAATGAATAAATACGTTGATGTACTTCATTCGGAGCCATTTGTGATGGCCCTATTTCAGTATGATTTTGAAAATAATTTCTATCTCGATGATTTTCAAGCCAGAACTGCGCTATATGGTGAATTCAAGTTCAATTTTAGTGATAATACCTTTTCATATTCACCGTTGCAAAGAAAGGAAAATTCACGGGGTATTGTTGAAAAAGGGATCTTCGGTCATCCATTTTATGAAAAGCTGAGTGCGGTAATTATCTGCAGACAGAATTTCGAGGAACTTGAAAACATTCGGAATCCGGACGGTCCCCGACAATGGAAGTCGATTTATG